>JBDHVW010000016.1:0-112061 GCA_039809865.1 Vulcanimicrobiota bacterium | reverse complement strand
GGGTTGATCCTGATTGGAGGAGGAAATTCCCAGCCGTGCCTGGAGCACGCGCACCAGCTTGCTCCACCGGCGGAGCACGCCCCCGCGTTTGAGGTCGGTGTCGCGGGCGATCTCGTTCTGGGTCTCATCCTCGCGGATGCGTTGCAGAAGGTCCTCGAGCTCGGGCGAGAGAGAGTCCTGCTCCCGGGCCTGTTGCAGGTCGACCTGCTCGCAGATCCGGTCTTCGAAGCGTCGAGCCTCCTGCACGGACTCGAGCGCTCGGAGAACGCGCTGGTTAATCTTCACGGTTGCTCTCCTCCCAACGAAGAGCCGTGAAGTCGACCGGGATACAGCGCTCCTCAAACTGGTGCTGCTTGTTCTGGCGCTGGCGACGTTGGCGGTGGAGTAAGCGACGCATCTGCGCCGCTTTCTCGAGCGCCTCCGCCTCGCTAAGGTTGGGATAGTGGTCCTGGTCATCGAGGTAGGCAATGGCCACATCCTCGACGGCGATTTTCCAACGATGGGGTCGCTCTTGCAGCATCGTCTGGAAGCGCTGCGCCCAAAGCCGGGCGTCCTCACGGGTCAAATGCTGCCGGACGCGGAGGAAGACCTCGGTGAGTTCCTCGACAGTCATGGGGTGACATCAACCTTTCCCTCAATCTCGAAGGGCTGAGATGCCCTCCTATCTCAGTAGGGAAAGGAACTGGCCGATTTTTCCGGTCTTCAGCTAAATATTTTTAGCCCGCCACTTCCAGCCGGTAGCCGGTCTCGCGCTCGAGCAGCTCGGAGACGCGGCGCACCTCCTCCGGCCCGGGCCGAGACTCCGTCTTGACCCGCACGGTGCCCTCCACTTTGAAGAAGCCCGGCTCTTTCTTGAGACCCCAGCTAGCCGGCACGAGCTCGCGCGTGCGGCGCTTGATGACATCCTGGTTAGGCTCGGGGTTGAGAACGACCGGCCATCCCGTCTCGCCGCTCAGGCGCTCGACCAGGTCGCCGTAGCGCGCCCCAACCCGGGGAGAGATGAGCGAGAGCTCGAGACACTCGCCGCCGACACCGTCGGTCTTGCGACTGGCGCGAAAGACCTCCACCCCGACTCCCTGGAAGGCGCTCCGAATCGTCTGGAAAGCCAGGTTCTGCTCCATGCGCTGGCCGGCTCCCCGGCTGGGCACGGCCGAGAGCCGCGGTGGCCCGGTGTGCCCCTCGAGCTCGATCGTCAGCTCGAGCCCGGTGTGCTCGCGGAAGGCCGTCTGGAGACCGACCAGGTCGGGGGTCTCTCCTCCAGGAGCACGAGCCTGGAGGCGCACCCGCCCCTCGGGATAGAAGGCCGGCGTCTTGAGCAGCTCCCAACCCGGTGGGAGAGCTGCGCGCGCGGCCGCCAGCGTGGCCTCCTGATGAGGGTGCTGGTTGAGCACCAGCTTCCAGCCGCTCCTGGCGGCCAGGTCGGCCAGCTGGGCGGCGTAGCGCTCACGGGCCGCAGCCGGAAAATGAAAGGAAAGCAGCAACTCGAGCTGCCCGGGACGGGCTCCCTTGGCGTAGAAGTCGGGGCAGGCTCCGAAGACGCGCTGAGCCTCCTCCATCACCTCGGTCTGGTTCATCGCGCCGGCCAGGCGCTCGCGGCGGGCAGCCGCCTTCCCCACCGCCTGAGCCTCCTCCGGCCTTGCCAGCCGATAGAGAAATGGCTGCTTGTCGTGCGGCAACCAGGCACAGTTGTCAGACAACTGTAAAGCCTGGCGGGTAGTGGCCACCTGGTCGGGAGTGCAAGGCAGCCCATACCAGAGCTCGGCCAGCTCCTGGACGGTCCACCAGCGCTCGGCGGCTTCCCGCCTGGCGATGAGCTTGGTACGCAGCGCCGCGGGCTCGAACGCCCCCTCGCCCAGGCCCGGCCTCACCGCCACGGAACGACGCTTGGCCGCCCCGTAGCCGAGCTCGACGGTCGCCCCGTTGGTCGGCCGGTGCACCCGCATCCCCGGAGGAGCCGCGGCCGCCAGCGCCGCTCGGGCCTCCTCATCCCCGTGCACGAGGTAGACGTCCTGCGGCTGCAAGCGGTCCAGAACCCCCAGCATCTGGGCGGCATCGGCGTGAGCCGAGAGATTATACTTGGAAACACGGCAGGCGACCGAGACGGCCTGGCCCTGGAGACGGAGCACCCGATCCGTGCCCTCGGCCAGGTCGAGCAGGCGCCGGCCCGGGCTTTCCTCGTCCTGGTAGCCGGTGATGAAGATGGCGCTTTTGGGGTCCGGCGCCAGCGCCTGGGCGTAGAAGCAGCTCGGCCCCCCCGTCAGCATCCCCGAAGAGGCGATGAAGACGCAGGGCCCGCCCTTGACCAGCTCCTCGCGCTCGGTCGGCAGCACCGCCCGGGGAATCTGGCCTTTGCGCTGGGCGGCGAGCAAGAATGAGCAGCGCCTCCTGCGCGCGCCCGGAAGTTGGATCTTCATGCCAAATTGGTGTTCAAGTGCTACTATCTATCTCGTGGAGCCCAACGTTTACCACGGCAGTTACACCCCTCTGCATCAGGCCGTGCTGGCGCAGCGCGCCGAGTCGGTCGAGGAGCTGCTGGCGCAGGGGGCGCATCCCAACTCGGAGGACCTGCGCGAGGGATTCACCGCGCTCGACCTGGCGGTCGCGCGCAACCAGAAGGAGCTCATCCCGCTGCTGGTTCGGGCCGGCGGCAAGCCTTCGATGCGTGCCTGGCGCTATCGTTCCTCGCCCGACCTGCGCGAGGCCGTGGCCCTGCTCGACGAGGAGCTCCTGCAGCATCGCGCCGTCGAGGTCGCCGAAGAGCTTGCCCTGACGCCCATGCGCATCGAGGAGGCCCGTCGCCTGCTCGACGCCGGCCAGGTGGAGGAGGCGCAGAGCCTGCTCGAGCCCATCCGGGGATGGCGGACCGACACGCACGAGTCGCTCCACATGCGGATCCGCACCCTGATCGCGGCGGGGGAGACCCAGGCCGCTCTCGAGGAGGCCGCGGCTGTTTTCGCGCTCTACCGGGACGAGGGACGGTATCGTCAGGCGCTGATGGTGAGCCGCGAGATGCGCAAGATCGATTCGCGCTCTCCGCGCCCCTACGAGTTGGAGTTGCGTTTCCTGGTGGAGCTCGGTTGCCTGCCCGAGGCGGCCCGTTGTCAGCAAGAGCTGCTCGAGCACACGCTCGAGCCGGTCGAGAGGGCGGCCTGCGCGCGCCGTTACGAGTTGCTGCTGCGCACCGAGCGCAACATTCCGCGGCCGCGCGCCCCGATGATTCCGAAGGCGTGGGAGGGTCCGCAGTGGTTCGAGGGCACGGCGGGGGGCAACCTGCCGGCCCCGGCGGCTCCCTCGATGGAGGAGTGGGAAGCGCGCTTTCTCAAGTCCCCGCGTCGCACGGTTCATCGCGCCGAGCAGGCCTGGGCCCGTTTCGAGGAGCTGCGCGGGGATCTGGTCCTGAACGTGTGGGAGGAGTTCGCCCCCGTGGCCGAGCGCAAGCGCACGGTGCAGCGCAATCTCCGCGGAGTTTACGTCTATCCTGACGACCAGAGTTGGAGCCTGGTGCTGCCGCGCTCCGGCGAGGTTTTGCTGATCGAGGTCCTGTGAGGTTTCTGCTGATTCTCGTGCTCCTGGCGTTGCCGCTCGACGCCCAGGAGCTGGTCACCAAAGGCTGGAGTCGGGCGGAGGGCTTGCTCACCCAGAGCTATCGTTATCCTCAGCTCCGCGGGCTGGCGGATCGCCAGCTGGAGGCCCGGATCAACCAGGAGTTGCGCACGGCCTTCGAGCCTCCGCGCACGCGCAATCTCGATCCCATCGACGGAGTGTACGACGAGCAGCGCACGTTCCGGGTCGGTCGTCTGGACGCGCACTGGGTCAGCATCCGTTACACGGGCTGGGGGCATCATCGGGGCTCGAGCTCGACCGACCATTTCGCGGCGGGTCGCACCATCAATCTGCGCACGGGGGAGGTTCTCACGCTCGAGGGGCTTTTCTGGCCCGGTCTCGACTATCGGTCCCGGTTGCGGACGCTGGCCCTGCCGGCCATGACCCGCTGGATGGGGGGGTCGGATCCGGGTCCTGACTTCATGAAGGTTTCTCCCGGGTTCTATGTGACCCCGCGCAAGCTGGTGTTGTTTGACTTCTTCAACAATCACAGCGACCAGGACATTCCCCTGGAGGTGCCGGTGGTGCGCGACATGTTGGCGCCGGGGGGTCCCTGGCGTTAGGAGGGAGAACAGGGTTTTCCATGCAGGGCACTCCTCAGCAGCAGATCGAGTGGATGATGGAGCAGTACCGCTCCGGCCAGGCGGACGCGGCCGCGTGCGGCCGGGGTCTGGACGCGGTGGAGGCTTATTTCCACCAGAAGGCTTCCGAGCTCGACCGTTCCGGTGCTCCCGAGGAGGATCTGGCCGAGGCCACGCAGGCCTTTCAGTTGTTCATGGATAGCGTGGCTCATTTGCGGGCTCATCTGGCGGGGGATGCCGGCGCTTTGGACGAGGGCCTGTCGCTGGCGGCCCAGGGTCAGCTGGCGGTGGAGGCTTCTTTGGAGGCCAATGCCGAGCGTCGTAAGGAGTTGCGTCAGCGGCTCGACATGTTGCGTGCGGCGGGTGCCGCTCTGGTTTCCGAGACCGAGTCGTTGGGTCGTTTGGAGGGCTGAGTGGAGCGCGATCAGATCGAGGCTTTGCGCCGTCAGGGTTATCTGGATGACGAAACGGCCAACCTGATGCTCAACGACCTGGCCCAGCAGATGGAGGGGATCCCGGTCGACCAGCGCCGCTCGGTCGCGGTCGCGATCTCCCGCGGCCCCGGCCGCACGGCCAAGGCGTCCTCGCACGGCGAGGGCGTGGTCACCGACGTCAACCTCGCGCCACCGACCCCGTAACCCCGTCTCGCACCCCCCCGGTGTCCCTCGCCTTGCCCGGACACGTCCAGGCCACCGCCCGGACCCCGCGCCCCCCCGGGCGGAGCCAACTACCCAGCCCTGCGAGATGGTGCTGCCCTTCTGGGCCGGGCTCGACGCCCGTTTCGCGCGCAAAATCCACGCCCAGGGCCGCGAGCTCATTCCCTACACGGCCAACGCGCCGGTCCTGGTGAACGCCTTATTTCGAGCCGGTGTCGACCGGATCGTTACGGATAGGTGCGCTCGTCCATCTGCCCACCGGGCGCCGACACCACGGCCTTGAGCTCGAAGTCGCGCTCCACCGCGCTGAAGTAGTCCCGGGCCACCTGGTAGCCCGCCGGCAGCTTCCCGAGCGTCCAGCTCTGCAGAACACCCCATTCCCCGCCGGGCCGACGTCCCATCAGCGAGATCTCGATCGGACCCTGCTGCGTCGTCGTCCCCGGGTTGTTTACCAGGATGCGGATATTGACCTCGCGCAGTCCCGGCGTGTTGCCGCGCCGGACCTGGAAGTCGGCGATGTGGACGTCCGCCATGGCGGTCGTGGTGAGCAGGAGCATGGTGGCCAGAAAGCGTTTCATAGCGCCAGCTTCGACGCCAGCTCGGGGAAATCCGCCACCACCGGCGCGTGGTCTGAGGTCCCCACGTCCTTGAGGCATTCACAACTCGCCACGTCCAGGTGGCGCGAGGCCAGGATGTAGTCGATCCGCCACCCCACGTTCTTCTGCCGCATCTCCCGCCAGGGAGCCCACCACGTGAACAGCCGGTCATCCTCGGGATGCTTCGCCCGCAGGTGATCCACGAACCCCGACTCCAGGATCTCGCGCATCAGTGCCCTCTCCACCGGCAGCTGCCCGACTTTCCGGGGGTCCTTCTCCCTGGGATGGATGTCCATGTCGGTCAGCGCCACGTTCAAATCTCCCGCCAGGATGGTCGGTCGCGACTGCCGGCGCAGCGTCTCGCGCATGGACGCGAGAAACTCCAGCTTGGCGGGGATGCTCTTCCCGCCGTTCGGCACATACACGCTGAACAGGTCCAGCGGCCCCAGCTCCACCGCCAGCGCGCGGAACTCCTCGTCGAACTCGGCCGGGATGCGGTGGGGCTGCACCCCCAGCCCTTTGCGCACCAGCATCCCCACGCCCGAGTAGCCCTTCTGCCCGTGCCAGGCCGACCAGTAATCGTCCATGGCGTGCAACTCGGCGGGGAGCTGTTCGGGGGCAGCGCGAATCTCTTGCAGCATGACCACGTCGGGCCGATCGCGGGACAGCCATTCCAGCAGTTGGGGGATGCGGGCTCGGAGCCCATTCACGTTCCAGGTAGCGACGAGCATCCTGCTCCTTTCCCTGCTCGCCTCGTTGGCCCTGGCCCAGGAGCCCGACCGTGCCCTCCACCACCGTCTGGTCGAGCGCTATCTGCCGGACACCACCATGGAGGAGGCTCTGTGGCCCTTCGCCCGCCCTCTGCTGGGCAAGGCCTCCGAGGCGGAGCTCCGCCGTTTCTACCTGGGCGCCTACTACACGTCCCCGGCGGGACGCGAGCGGGCCGGTGCCCCGCCCGAGCCGCCCCTCCAGGTCGCCGTTCCCCCGCCCCCTCCGCTCCCCCGCGTGTTGCAGGTTCAGGGGGATACCGTCACGCGCGTGGATGGCCCCATCGACTTCGCCATCGTGGGCAGCGGCCCGGCCGGGTGCGTGGCGGCCCGGGTTCTCACCGAGCGTGGCTTCCGCGTCGTGGTCGTGGAGGCCGGTTCGCTGGCCATTCCCGGCTCGGTGGACGGCCGTCGGGTCGGCGCCCTGCGCGATTCCCACTTCACCCGCAGCGGCTCGGTCTATGTGCAGCGAGGATTCGGCGTGGGAGGCGGCGCCACGGTCAACGTCGACCTGGCCTTCCCGCCTGTCCGGGAGCGTTTCCAGCGCTGGGGTCTCGACCTCCCCCTCGAGGAGGGCTACGCCTGGGTGGTGCAGGCCCTGGGCACGCGCCACGTGGCCTTCTCGGAGGTCAATGCCAACAACCGGGTGCTGTGGGATGGCGCCCGCGCCGCCGGTCTGACCCCTTCGCTCTACGACCTGAACACCTGGCCTCCGGGCGAGTCGCCGTTCGTGGTGACCGACAAGCGCTCCCCGCTGGAGTGCCTCCTGCTCCCCGCCGTTCGCGACGGTGCGGGATTGTTGACCGATACCGAAGTGGTCTCCCTGCAGGGGACGACGCTGGAGCTGCGCACGCGCGCGCCCTGGTCTGGTGCCTGGAAGGACCCGTCCGGTCTCGGTCTGGAGGGTCGTTACCGCCTGCGTGCCCGTAAGGTGTTGCTGTGCGCGGGTGCGCTGGGCACGGCGGTGTTGTTGCAGCGGAGTGGGGTGTCGTGCGGCTCGGGGGTGGTGTTGCATCCGTCCCTGCCGGTGGTCGGCATCTATGACCGTCCGATCGAGAACTGGCGGGGCACGTCCGCGTCCGTGTACGTCTCCAATGGCGATACGATTCTGGAGGCGATGAGCGCGGGTCCCGAGTATGTCGCCAACCTGATTTTCGACCCGCGCGTCCACGAGTTGATGCGGGATTATCCGCGCATGGCTGGTTTTGGCGTGATGCTGGTGGACTCGGTCCAGACCTCCAACCGAGTCCGACCGGACGGTTCCATCGACTACGAGTTGTCCTCCGCCGACCGTGCCCGATTCTCCGCGGGCGTGGCCACCGCGGTGCGGATTCACTTTCTGGCGGGTGCTCGCCGCGTGATTCTTCCCATCACGGAGGGTCCCTCGGTGCTCGATTCCCCCGACCAGTTCGCCGGGCTGCAGTTCCTCCCGGGACGAACGCTGCTGACCAGCTCTCACATCCAGGGCACCTGCAAACTGGGGGTCGTCACCGACCTGCGCGGCCAGGTGAAGGGTCATCCGGACTGGTACATCCTCGACTCCAGCCTCTTCCCGGAGTCGGTGGGGGTCAACCCGATGCAGTCGATCTACACCCTGAGCTACCTGCTCTCGCGTTCTCTGACTCCTTAGCCTGGCGCGGGCCCGTGGCCTTTCGACCCGGCGCGCGTCCACCCGGTGGCCCGGACATGTCCGCCCCGGCGCGCGGAGCAGGCGCGCGTCCACCCGGTGGCCCGGACATGTCCGCCCCAGCGCGCGGAGCAGGCGAGTGTCCACCCGGTGGCCCGGACTTGTCCGCCCCGGCGCCCGGACCGAGCGGGACAACCTTTGGCCTCTTGCTCATGGAGCTTTGCGCAGGTAGCCGTCGATCTCTGACCGTGGGTAGGTGTGCACCCGGACCACGCCGTCGCTCTGGAAGTTGGAGTCGATCACGGTGATGCTGTTGCCGTTGACCTCTTTGACGAACCCCACGTGTCCCGATTTGCTCTGGGAGTGTGTGCTGCGCACGAAGAGGTCGCCCGGGAGCGGCTCGCTGACCCGGTTGTAGCCCGGATGCTGGTTCTCGTTGAGCATTTCCTTGGCGTGGTTCACGGGGAAGTGCGTATGGAGTTGATCTTGCACGAAGATGACGCACTCTCCGCCCTTGGTTCCGGCCAGCGAGTCCGGCGGCACGAGCCCGCTCCGGACCTGGGGAGGCGGCTCCACCGGCGTCGGTTGGGCTTCCGGCGCTTCTGGCGCTTCTGGCGCTTCTGACGGTTGTGCCTCACCGCCTGGCTCGACCGCGGGTTGGTCAGCTGGGGCCTGCGTCTGCCCCGCATCCAGGGCTTGCTCGACCGCGGGTAGCTCCGGGGCACCTTGCGTCTGCTCCGCGTGAAGGGCTTGCTCATCCGCCGAGCCTTGCGTCTTGGCCACATCAAGCGTTTGCTCGACTGCGGATAACTCTCCCGGGCCCTGCGTCGGTTCCTCGCTGAGAGCACGCGCCGCGCCGATCTCGGTCGCCTGGTCAGGTGTCTGCGGGGATTCCCTCGGGACCTGGTCGGAGGGCTCGCTCCCCGAGTCCGGCGGAGTCTCGTTGGAAGCTTGCTCGTCCGAGGCGCCGGCCTCCGTGGACTTCAGCCAGTCCAGGTTGGGAGTCGTGGAGTCTTCTGCCTGGTTCGAACCGGCCTCTTCCGAGAGCATCGTCGCGTCCCGTGGCTCGCGAGCCTCCGGTTCCTGCCTGGCGCCCTCATTCGCTCGACCCTCGCGAGTCCCCCCGGTTCTCTGACTCTCGCCACCCCTGCGGCTCTCGCCACCCCTGCGGCTTTCGCCACCCCTGCGGCTCTCGCCACCCCTGCGGCTCTCGCCACCCCTGCGGCTCTCGCCACCCCTGCGGCTTTCGCCACCCCTGCGGCTTTCGCCACCCCTGCGGCTTTCGCCACCCGTGTGACTCTCGCCACCCCCTCGGCTGTCGCTCGGGGTGCGGTTGTCCTTGTCGCCGCCTCGTGGGGCGGGACGCTCGTTGGCCGAACTGCTCGAATGGATGTTCATTCTGGCGGGTCCTTTCGCAGGAGGATTGCTCTCCTACAACCTAACCAGCGTCGCTATCGATACGCTTTCGAGAATCCAGTTTTGATTTCCAAGCTGTTAAGGATTCCGCTTGCCCATGTTCACACTCAGTTCCTCAGCCGTCCACCTCGGACACAACGCGCGCCCGCTCGGTGCGCGTATCCTCGTCAGAAAACTTGTAGTTCCACTCTTGAAAACCGGAACTACAACCACGCCCACACCCTTCGTGACACACCCGCCCCCAACTCACGAGCCATATCGAGCGCAACGCACGCGTGCCACCCGGTCAGAAAACTTGTAGTTCCACTTTTTGAAACCGGAACTACAACTACGCCCACGCCCTTCGTGACACACCCCACGTGCCACATCGAGCGCAGCGCACGCGTGTCACCCGGTCGGAAAACTTGTAGTTCCATTCTTGAAGACCGGAATTACAACGACGCCCACACCCTTCGTGACACACTCGCAACCCGAGCCACACGCAACGCACTCCGCGGGCAAACAAAAAAGGCCCCCCGCGCCGGGAGGCCTCAAGAACCGAACAACCCTAGACTTCGGTGGTCTCTTCCTCTTCGTAGGCCCAGCGGCGCATCGAGCGCATGCGGTAGTCGCTGGTGTCGCTCTCGGAAGTGGAGCCGTCCGAGGCCTGCGAGTAGGCGCGGCTGTGGTTGCTGGTCGACTTCGACACGCCCTGGTTGAACGCGCGCGACCAGGAAGAGCCTTCGTGGTCAGCCCGCGCCAGCGACGAGGAGCCCTGCGCCGAGCCGCTGGCCGAACGCGAGCCGTGGTCGGCCTCGGCGGCCGACTGGGAGCCGCGCCAGGCCTCCGACTGCGCCTGCGAGCCGTGCTTGGCCGAAGAAGCCGAGGTGGAGCTCATGGCGGCCGTCGAAGCGGCCTCCGAGCCGTCGATGGCATTGGCGGCGGAGTCGCTGCTCACGGCCGCGATCGATTGGGCGCGCGAGCTGTTGGTGGCATTGGCCACCGAGGTCGCGTTGGCAGCAGCCTGCGCCTCGGCCGCCGACCGGTTTTCGGCCGCCGAGTCGGCGCGCGAGTTGTTCTCGGAAACGGCGTTGGAGGACGAGTTCTGGCCGGCCGAGGAGCCCGCGTGCGAGCCTTCCTTCGCCTGCGCGGCGGAACGCGAGTTGTCGATGGCGATCGAGTCGGCGTCCGAGCCGCTCACCGCCTGGGCGGCCGACTGTGAGTTGTTGGCGGCGCGCGAGACGGCGCCCGAGCCGGCCTGGGCATCGGCGGCGGACATGGAGCCCTTCACGGACTCGGCCCGGGCCGTCGAGTTGTCCTGGGCGGAAGCGCCCGACAGGGAGCCTTCCTTGGCCAGGGTGGAAGCCGTCGAGTTCTGGGCCGCGCTGGAACGGGCCGCCGAGCCATCCTCGGCCGTGGCGTTGGCCGTCGAGCCGTTGAGCGCCGCCGAGGCCGCGCCGGACCCCTCCGAGGCCGTGGCGGCTGCGTTGGAGCGATTCAGAGCGGCGGCCGCGGCGGCCGAGCTCTCGGTGGCCTGAGCGGCCGCCGTGGAGTTGTTCTGCGCCCTGGCATCGGCGGTGGAGTTCGCCGAGGCGGACGCGGTCGCGTTGCCGCGCTTGTCGCTGGCTGCCGAGGCGACCGAGTCGCCCGAAGCGTCGGCCTTCGAGGTCGAGCCCGCGCGGGCCCGGGCCGAAGCGGCCGAGTCGTCGGTGGCCGTGGCCGTAGAGTTGCCGCCGCGCACCGCGTCGGCCTGGGCAGCCGAATGATCGCTGGCAGTGGAGGTGGCGCTGGAGCCGCGGCTGGCGGTGGCCACGCTGCTGGAGTGGTCGTCGGCCGCCGTCTTGGCGGTGGAGCCGGCGGTCGCGCGCGAGGCCGCATCGGAATGATCGGTCGCCACGGTGGTGGCGGTGGAGCCGCCGTCGGCCTTGGCGGTGGCACTGGAATGATCCTGGCTGATGGCGGTCGCCTTCGAATCGTGCGAGGCCGCGGCCACCGCGCTGCCGGTGCCGTCACTCACGGCGGTCGCGCTCGAGTCGTCGCGAGCCATCGCCACCGCGACGTTCAGTCCCTTGCCGCCCTGGACATCCTTCATCACGCTGTCCAGCGACTCGCCCGCCGCCAGGCGCTCCTGGATCCGGCGCACGTCGTCGGCGTCACCCGAGAACGAGATCGTCTTCTGCCCGTCGCAGGCCTTCGCCTCGGCCACGTAGTTGCCGTTGGCGTCCTTGTTGCTGCCGTAGTTGTAGGCCGCGCCGGCCCACTGACTGGCCAGGGACTGGTTGGCTGCCGCTGCCGCGCTTCCCGCATTGTCGGTCGCGGTCCCGGTGCCGTTGCTCGCGACGGTGGCCGCGGCGGCGGAGGTGTTCTGCCGGGCGGCGTAAACTTGCGGGGCGGTGTTCGTGGTGACTGCAGCGGTCGGAGTACTCAAAGCAAACCCTCCCAGAGACGGATACTTCTCTATCCCTCACAACTCCCCACGGTAAAGAGTTCATTTGTGAACACTTCTTGCCAGGATGTTGCAAGTTTGTGGTCTCATGTTAAACGTTCGTAAGAAAAATCATTCCCCCCCGCCGGCGGCGAATCCACCCGCCATGAAGGACCTCTTCACCCGCAGTTATCCGACGGGCCTGCTCCTGGTCGCGTTGATGGGAGCGATGGACTGCATTGCGGGTATCTTCCTTTATTTCGACGGCAGAAACCCCGTGGTGGGACCGCTCTTCGCCCTGCTGGGGCTGTTCCTCATCGTGGCCGCGCCGCTGAGCGTCTATTACCCGGTCTTGCGCGAGCTGGTGCGCTACGGAGCGAGCATCAACCTGGCCATCCCGATGGGGCTCATCCCGCTCTTGTGGTATTACGGGTTGATGGACGATCCGCGACCCTACCTGTACTGGTTCGCGATGCTCTTCATCGTGCGCATCGCCGCCGGCCGTCAGACCGACTCGCAGGTATAGCCGCTGCCCTTCCACGATTCCATGCCGCCCTTGAGCGCATAGGCCTTGACGCCCGCACGCCGCAAGCCCTTCGCGATAAAGGCCGCCGAAGCTTCGAAGGGGCACTCGCAGTAGGTCACCACGGTCACCTTCTCGCCGTCGGCCACGTCATACACGGCCCCCGGCAGCTTCCAGTCCGGCTGGTCTCGCAGCGCCACCGCCCGCGCGTCCAGCAGGACGAGCTTCTCTCCGCGCTCGAGCCGCGCGTGCAGCTCGTCGGCCGTCATGCGCGGCACCGAGAGGTACAGCATCCGCAGCCGCATCACGATCTTGTAGAGCAGCACGGCGACGGCGGCCCAGACGAGCCACTTCACGACCGTCCCGAAGGAAGGCGGGTGCTTGAAGAAGTCGCCGAAGACGCTCCCTCCCAGCACCATCACGACCGAGAAGACCACGGCTCCGATGAAGTCGTAGAGCGCATAGGTGCGCACGGACAGTCCGCTGGCGCCGGCCAGGGGAGGGGCGATGGCGGCCAGCCCGGGGATGAAGCGGGCACCCACCAGCGAAGCGGGACCGTACTTGCGGTACATGGCCTCCATCCGGCCGATGCAGCTCGACGCGTTCAGGGAGACCTTGCACAGGATGAGCAGCACGCGCGGCCCCATGCGGCGGCCCAGGAAATACCAGGGGAAATTCCCCAGATACACGCCCGCGATGGCGGCCAGCAGCACGGCCGCGAGGTTGAGCTCGCCGCTGGCCACCAATCCCCCGGCGGCCAGTAGGACCGCGGTGGAGGGGATGGGCAGGTTGAGCCCGTCCGCCAGGGCCAGCACGAAGATGAGGGCCGAGCCGTACGTGTGCAGCCATTCCATGAATCCCCCAATGCGCTCGAAGGGGGGGAAGTTCCCGCCTGGGAAGGATCCCCCGCGAATGGAATTCAGGTGAGCTTGACCCCCCAGGCGATCGAGGCCCGGCTTGGTGGCGTGGTCCCGTTGTCCCGGCGTGAGGCGGCCGAGATCGCCGCCTATCCCGGGGCTCGGGAGCCGTTGTTGCGCGCCCTCACGCAGCCCGCCACGCAGGAGCCCGCGGCCCTGCTGCTGGGCGAGATCGGGCATGCGGACGATCTCGGGCCCTTGCTCGAGGCCCTGCGGACCACCGCGCACCAGGACATCCTGCTCGAGGCGCTGGCTCGACTCGGTCCACCCGCCCTGGAGCCGCTGGCGAGGATGGCCCTGGACCCTCCCGAGAACCTGATGCGCCTGCGCGTCGCCCACGGCCTGGCGAGTATGGCCTGTCTGCACGAGAGCACGGCGGATCGCGTGGCGAGGCTTTTCATCGAGCTGATCGAGCGTCCCGATCTGCCCGATCCGGAGCTGGCCCAACTCTCGCTCTGGCTGGACGTGCTCGACCGCCGCGAGGCGTTCCCCGTGCTGGAGCGCCGTCTGGCGGGCGCGCCCGCCAGCACCTACAACGAGGCGCGCCTGAACGAGTGGAAGGCACGCCCGCCCGGACAGCATCCCGACCGCCTGCAGTACCTGCAGCCCTTCGAGCGCTTCCTCGACGAGCATCGCGCCGAGTATTTCCGCCTGCTGGAGGCCCTGATCAGCCAGGCATCGGTGTTGCCGGGCCGGCTGGGCAACTGGCGCCAGCGCTTCGACGCCGACCTGCAGGAGCTGCGCGCGCGCGAGCCCGCGCGCCACCCCGACCTGGGCCGCAACGACCCCTGCTGGTGCGGCAGCGGTCGCAAATACAAGAAATGCCACCTGGACAGCGACGATAGCCTGGAGCGGAGGTTCAGCCTGCTCAAGACCGTGGTGTGGCCTTCGGTGGGCCATGGCATGCTCCCGAGCCAGCAATGGGAGCAGCTTCCTGCGGCCGAGCTGCTCGAGCACCTGGAGGTGCTGGCGCTGAGCGAGGCCGACGTGGCCCGGCGGACCGAGCGCGAGACCGACGACTACCTGTTGTGGTCCTGCGCCCAGAACCGCATCGTGCGGGGATTGTGGCCGTCCGCCCGCGAGCTGGCCACGCTGGTGGCGGCCTCCCAGCAGGGCCACCCGGCGCTCAACTACGACGAGATTGCGCTGGTGGCCCAGTCGACCGACCAGTTCATCGCCGGCACCGAGCCCCCGCTGGCGGACCTGCAATTCATGCTCAACAGCGCCAACTTTGCGCTGGCCTGGGAGTCCCTGCGCCAGACCTGGTGGCAGGACGTGGAGGAGGGGCTGCGCATCTACCGCACCGTGCTGGAGGCCCGTCCGGGACTGCTCTGGTCGGCCGCGGCCCTGGCCGAGACGGCGCGAGCCTGCTCTCCCGAGCGCGCCCTGCCCGAGGTCCGGGCCGCGCTCAAGCGGGCGCGCGAGGGAGCCAGCCAGGCTCCTCCGGGACTGCCGGGCCGGGCCTGTCCCGTGGGAGTCCTGGAGGCCTACGTCCAGGATCTCGAGGTGGCCGTGGCGCGCTCCAAGCAGTTCGAAGGCCTGGCGCGCCGCCTGCTGGAGCGCCCGGTGGAGGACAGGCTGAGCCCCGGTCTGGAGCTGACCCGCTCGCGCTACCAGGCGCTCGATGCCGACCTGAAGCGCAATCTGGAGGAGATCCCGGCGGATCAGGCAGCGCGCCGTCAGGAGGTGCGACGCCACTCGGAGGAGCGCCGCCTGCAGCTCGCGTTCGAGCTCGGCCAGCATTTCCAGACCGTGGTGGCATCCGATGCCGTGGCTTCGGCCAGCCGCCCTGGCGAGGTGCTGTGGATTCTGCCCGTGAAGGCCCCTCCGGGCCTGCGCGCCCAGCGCTTCGCCTGGCACAGCTTCGTGCCGATGGTGGGGGACTCGCCGGTCATCGCCTGCGGCAACGCTCTGGGCGAGGTGGTGCGCTCCACGCGCGCCCTGAAGGCCGAGCTGATCCCCTGCACCTGGCGCGGTTTCGCGGCCTGGTGGCTGCGCGTCGAGACGGACGAGACCGACCTGGACGAGATGGCCCGCCTGATCGCCTCGGACAAGCTCGACTCGCCCTTTGTCGACGCGCTGTGGGCGCCGCTCGAGCGCGAGCTGGTGCTGTCCGGCGAGCCTTCCTCGGAGGGCTCGCTGGAGGGCGACGCATCCGAGGACGAGCCCGCCGAGCTCGCGTCTTATCTCTCGCGCGTGCTGACGCGGTTGCTCCGTCACCGCAAGGTGGGGGCGGCCCACACCGACAAGAGCCTGTTCGTGCGGGGCGTTCCCACGCGCCTGCGGGGCGAGCTCAAGGACCTGCTCGAGGAGCTGATCGCTCAGGGCTATGTTCGGGAGAAGCCCACCGTGACGGGCGCGCACATCTCGCTGGAGCCGGCGCGGCTGGCGGAGATCAAGCGCTTCCTGGCGGGCGAGGAGAAACTCCTGGGCATCCAGCTCTGAGTAGGGTTTCCCCCACTGCGCCCGCGGGGCGCATCTGCTAGATTCAGGCTATGAGCGAACCGACCGACATCTACACCCTCGCCGACGAGTGCAAGAACCTGACCCGCAAGAATTTCGACCTGGCGCGCAACCTGGCCGCGGCCCACCAGCGCATCGCCGAGCAGAACGCCCTGATCGACCAGCTCCGGGCTAGCGCTTCTCCAGCGTAAAGACGGGAATCTCGCGGGGCGCCTTCGCCTCGTAATCCTTGAAAACGGCCATCTTCTCGGCCTGGGCATCGTAAAGACGCTTCCGCTCCGCACCCTCCTGGCGCACCGCGCGCACCTGGTGGCGCTCCGTGCCGACCTCGATCTCCACCTGGTCGGGGTGGGCGACGAGGTTGTGGAACCAGTCCGGGTTCGTCGGCAGGCCGGCCTTGGAGGCGATGATCACCCAGCGGTCGCCGTCTTTCGAGTAGACCAGCGGCACCATGCGGGGCTCGCCGCTCTTGGCGCCGATCGTGTGCAACAGCAGCACGTCCGCGCCCTGGAAGTGGCCGCCCACCTTGCCGCCGTTCTCGCGGAACTCCTTGATCACGTTCAGGTTCATCTCATGCCATTCGGGTTTCGCCATCGTCAGTTCTCCGGCCAGTCGCGGTCTTCCAGCGAGCCCGTCGTGCGGCGGTGCTCCTTGTAAGCCTCGGCGATATGGGCCGTCAGCTCCTTATACATATCGAAGATATCGCACAGTTCGATGAGCAGCTCGATCATCTTCTCCTCGGGCAGGTCCTGAAATGCGTTCAAAAGGCGTGGATACTTGGCCGCGAACAGAGTGACGAGGTCGCTGGACAGCTCCAGCATCTCGGCTCGAAAACGCTCATCGTTCAACATGCGGACAGCGTTCGGAGAGCAAGCTGAATTCCTTTCTTTGGAAGGCTCCGCCGCGCCAGAGTCGAATTACCGCTGAGCATGCATCTCGCCAACCACCCGTACACCCAAAAGGTCGCTATCGTTCTCATGGCTTTGACGCCTGAAGCGGCCGCCAAGCTTTTCAAAGAGCTGGGGGTGGAGCAGAGCCAGGCCGTCACGACGCAGCTCAAGGAGCTTTCGAGCGCCGCCAGCCCGCAGGAGCGGGCGCGCGTGCTGGCCGAGTTCCTCGACCACGCCGCCACCACCACCCATTCCGGCCGCACGTACGCCGCCGCCCTGGCCGCCGTGGACAAGCTGGCCCGCACGCAGCCGGCGACCGTGGCCACGGTCATGCAGCAGCTCTGGCTGAGCCCGCTCGACCGCGAGCGCCGCCGCACCAAGAATCGCGTTTCGCCGACCTGGCTCCTCATGGGCCTCGGCCTGGCGGGCATGGCCGCCGGACTGGCCGGCTTCCCGCTCGCCCTGACGGGCAAGTCAGGCCGCCGCGAGCGCCGCCAGCGGCAAGTCCCCGTGGCGGATGAGCGGCGCGTCGAGCCGCCCGCCCCGCCGGTCCCCGAGCCCCGCCCCATGGCGGCTCTCCCGGCCCCCCCGCTGGCGTCGGTCCCCCCCGTGCGGCTCGACCCGATCTGCGTCGAGGTCTCCGAGCCCGGCTTCAAGGTGATCACACCCCAGATCAACGCGCGCATCGCCACGTTCAAAGCCCTGGTCAACCGGCTCAAGGAGCTGGGGCTGGTGGCGCCCGAGATCCCGGTCCTGAAGTCCGCCGACCTGGGCGACGACGAGTACCGCGTCAAGATCCGCGGGCGCGAGGTCGCGCGCGGCCGCGTGGAGCTGGTGGGGCGCCTGGCGCTGGGCTCCACCACGCTGCTCGACAAGCTCGACCCCGATCGCCGCATCGACTACTCCCACGGGCTGCCCGGGTTCTGGATCCACCCGCGCCGCTCCAAGAAGGCCGAAGACCTCGGCTGCCTGGTGCTCTGGCCCGCCGAGGTGCTGGCCTGGCACCTGAACCGCCTGCTGACCACCCATGGACCCGACCTGCTCGAGACCCAGGAGGTCTACAACCTGGTCAGCCGCGCCAAGCAGGTCGAGTCGACCGGCATCAAGTCGGTCATCCCCGAGATCATCCGCATGGACGAGCTCAAAGCGTTCCTGCACCGGCTCTGGAAGACCAAGGGCTCGATCGGCGAGATCGGCCACCTGCTCAAGCTGATCGGCGACACCGAGGAGCGCGATCCCAAGCGCCTCACCGAGCTGGCGCTCGAGGGCAGCTCGGTCTACGCCGGGCCGGTGGTGGCCGAGGCCGACATCCCCGTGGGGGCGGCGCTGGCGGTGCTGCACCGCATCCACCACTGGGACATCAACAACGTCATGGAGCAGCTCAGCCCCGACGAGGCGGCCGCCCTGGCCAAAGGATTCGTGCGCGTGCGCGCGCTGGCGCCCGACCGCGTGAAGTCGCTCTGGGAGCGCCTGCAGGGGCAGCGCCTCTACTGGAGCAACCAGCGCCGCTTCGTGCAGTGGCTGCAGCAGTTCCTCAAGGAGGGCTCGCGCACCGAGCCGTCGTTGGGCCCGCGGCGCCGGCTGGCTTTGCTGCTCACGATGCTCCCCGTGGAGACGGCCGAGACGGTCTCGCAGCTGGTGCTGAACAAGCTGCCCGCCGCCAGGTCGCGCCAGGTCATCGCCGAGGTCGGCAAGCTGACCGCCTACCAGTTGCTGGAGAAGCCCTCCGACCCCAACCAGAACCAGATCCGCGAGCGGGTGGCCGGCGAGTTCCTGGCTGGCATCAAGCTGACGTACCTGGCCGAGGAGATCCAGATGCCGGGCGAGATCGCTCTGGCCGAGTCGCAGCGCCTGGCCCATTCCTCGCCGTCCAAAGTGGCGCATTTCCTGCGCCTGCGCTGGCTGCAAGAGAAAGACCCGGTCACGCGCTTTCAGGAGCTGGCCCGGCTCTATCCCAACCGCACGGCCATGCAGTTGCTGGCGCAGGGCAACGAGCCAGCCTTTCTGACGGGAGCCGAGAAGGTCGTCACGCTGATGCACTCGCTCGGACCCGAGACCGCCCGCGAGGTGGAGAAGTGGTTGTGCGCTCACGGCTCCACCCTTCCCTGGGCCCTGCCGCGCTCGGCCTATCGCCACCTGGTGGCCCAGGAGTTCATCGGCGGCTTCTACTCCGACGGGGGAGCACGCGTCGAGCCTCGCTGAGGCCACGAGGAATCCCCGGTCGCACCCCGCGAACAGCGGGATCCATGAGCGAATACAGCGTCTGTTTCATCACCGCCTCCTCGGCCCAGGAGGCGCGCAACCTGGCCTATCAGCTGGTGCAGAGCGGGGTGGCGGCCTGCGTCAACCAGGTGCCAGGGGTCACCTCGGTCTACACCTGGAAGGGCAAGGTGGAGGAGTCCCAGGAGATCCTCCTGATCGCCAAGACCCGCACCAACCACGTGCAGGGACTCATCGACAAGGTCAAGGAGCTGCACACCTATGACGTCCCCGAGGTGATCGCCCTGCCGATCCAGGGCGGCAACCCCGACTACCTGCGCTGGATCAACGAGAGCGTGCGGTGAGCCAGGAGCCGGACCCGACCGCGGACTTCCCCGAGGTCGCGACCGAGGCGGCCACGCCCGACCAGCAACGGCGCGCGGTCAATCAGTCGCTGCTGGGGGAGGAGCCCGAGTCGATCCCTCCCATCCCCGGCTATACGATCCGCCGCCTGCTGGGCGCGGGCACGTTCGGTCAGGTCTGGGCCGGCATCCAGGACCGCACCGGCCTCGAGGTCGCCATCAAGCTCTTCGCCCGGGACAGCGGGTTGGACTGGCTCTACTTCCGGCACGAGGTCGAGCGTCTGCGGCGCGTCTCCGAGCATCCCTACGTGGTCACGCTGCTCGACGCCGATCTCACCCACGACCCGCCCTACTTCGTCATGGTGCTCCTGCCCGACTCGCTGGCCCACCGGGTCCGCGAGCACGGCTCTCCCGATCCCGCCACGGCCACGCGCTGGATCCAGCAGATGGCCGAGGCGCTCCACTTCACCCACGGCAAGGGCCTGCTGCACTGCGACCTCAAGCCCAACAACATCATGGTCGACCAGGAGAATCGTGTCCGGGTGGCCGATTTCGGCCAGTCCATGAGTCGCGGCACGTCCGGGGAGGCCATGCTGGGCACCCTGGGCACGATGGCGCCCGAGCAGGCCACGCTGGGCTCCGAGGGGCTGCCCGACGTCTCCTGGGACGTCTACGGGCTGGGCGCCACCGCCTACTGGATGCTCACCGGGCAACTCCCCCGCATCAACCGCGACGGGCTGAACGCCCTGAACGCGATCAAGGACCCTCGCGAGCGGCTCCAGACCTATCGCACCGAGCTCGCGAAGCTGCCCCTGAAGCCCGTGCGCAGCCTCAATCCGAGGGTCGATCAGGACCTGGCCGACATCGTGGAGGGCTGCCTGCAGCCCGATCCGCTCGCCCGCACGCGCACCGTGGCCGACGTCCTGGAGGACTTCCGCCGCCGCCGCCTCAAGCTTCCGCTGCTCTGCCGCCAGCCCTGGTCGGTCGGCTACCGCGCCCAGAGGTTCCTGGCCCGGCACGCCGTCCCCGTGGTGCTGGGCGCCGCCCTGATGGTCGGCCTGGGCTGGTCCTACGCCAACGTCGTCAGCTCCCGCAACCAGGCTGTGGAGGCCAATGGCCGCTCCCAGGTGCTGCTGGCCGAGCTCGAGTTCGACCAGGCGGTCACGCTGGCTGACGCCGGCCAGCAGCAGCAGGCCGCCAACTGGTTCGCCCGCGCGGCCGCCCGCAAGCCGGGGGACCCGACCTACCTGCTCCCCTTGCGCAACTGGCCCGTGCGCCTGATCGACTATCGCGACCTGGGCGACGCGATGAACGCGGTGATGGATCCTACGGGGAGCAACCATGTCGTGTGGCGCCGGATGCGCGACCTGAGCGTCCTGCTGGACGGGTCCACCCCGGCCGGGCCGGCCATCCCTCTGGCCTGTGACGCCTTTCCGGTGCTGGCTCTCAGCCCCGATGCCGCCTACCTGGCCGTCTCCGTGCGCGGCTACGGGGAGCCCTCCCACTTCGCCCTGTTCGACGTCAAGACCGGCCAGGCCGTGCAGGGCCCGCTCACGCTCCCGGAGACCTTCGTCACGCTGGAGTTCTCGTCCGACAGCCGCCGGCTGCTCGAGGCCACCCGCTCCAGCGTGGAGCTGGTCCAGGCTCACGACGGGCGGTCCATTCTGCGCCACCGGGCGACCGGGGGGGCCACGGCCATCAACGAGGACGGCACTCAGATCGCCTTCAGCGACGGCCCGCGCGTCAAGCTCGCGCGGGCGGGCCGGCCCGATCTCGAGCTCGATCTCCACGACCCCGTCTTCCTGGGCTACGTGGCCGGGGGCCGCCTGCTGCTCTCGCTGACTCCCCAGGGCATGGCCGAGCTCTGGGACACGACCACCGGCCAGGCTTCCCCCCACACGCTCGAGTGCGGCCACTCCGTGCATCACGCGCTCATGAGCCCCGATCGCAAGCTCCTGTTGGCCATGGGCCCGGACAGCGCCACGCTGGTCAACATTGCCGACGGCAGCGTCGTCACGACCGTCCCCTGTGGCCGGCACCTGACGGCCGCCCAGGACGCTCTGGGCGGCTGCTTCAGCCCCGATTCCAGCCTGATGGCGATCAGCTTCGTGACCCCGCGCCTGGGGGGGCAGTCGGTCGACGCGGTGCAACTCTATCGCACCGGTGACGGGCTGCCCGTGGGCGTGCCCATCGCCTTCCTCGAGACCATCGCCGACGTGGCCTTCTCGCGAGACAATCACCGCCTGTTCGTCAGCACCAACGGGGGCATGCAGACCTACGACCTGAGCCACCTGCTCGACAACAAGCCCACGGCCGTGCTGCAGGGGGCGGTCTTCACGCGCGAGTTCCCCCTGCTGCTCGATCCCCGCATCGCCGTCTGTCAGGAGCTGGGCCAGGTGCGCGTCACCGAGATCGCCACCGGCAAGCTGCTCAGCGAGTGGTCGACCGACGCCGTCCTCGAGCACTGCCTGGTGAGCCCGGACGGCCAGACGCTCCTGCCCCGCTACGCCGATACCAACACCCTGCAGCCCCTGGCGCTGCGCACCGGTCAACCGGTGGGGAAGGCGGCCACGTGCTCGGCCCGGATCCGCGACCTGGCGTTCACGCGCGACGGGCGCCAGTTCGCCACCTGCTGTCAGGATGGCTCGGTGCAGGTCTGGGCGCTGGACGGGAACCCCGTCGGTAAGCCGATCCAGCTGTCCTACGCCGTGACCGGGCTCGACTTCGATCCCTCGGGGCGCTTTCTTTACACCCTCGGCGAGAACCGCGAGGTGAAGGTGTGGGATTTGACCACGCGCCGCGACGTGGTCACGGCCGAAGGCAGCCTGGCCGTGTTCGGGACGCACCAGGGGAAGACGCGCGTGGCCGTGGCCTCCAACCTGATGAGCCGCGCGGGCGACCATCCCACCATCAAGACGTTCACGGTGCCCGACGGCCGCCCGGTGGGGCCCCCGATCCGGATGCTGGCTCTCCAGACGCTGCTGCTGTTCCACCCGGGCGACGGCTACCTGTTGGTGCCCAACATGAACGGCATCACCCGGCTGTGGAACCCCGTCACCACCCAGCCGGTGGGCCGCGAGCTGCCGGTGGACCAGATGTTCTGGTGCGCCTTCGACGACCGCGGCGAGTGGCTCGCGACCACCTCGCTGGGCACCCTGGCAGCGCGCCTGTGGGATATCCGCAGCGGCCGTCCGCTCACGCGTCAGGACCAGTTTCAGGTGGGCGCCGGCGAGTCGCTCAACTACCGGGTGGCCGCCTTCGGACCGGGGCGCGACCGGCTGCTGATCCGCTCTCAGCCCTCCCGCGGCCCCGCCTCCTTGCAGGTCTGGGACCTGTCGGTCGACCGCGATCTGCCCAGCGAAGTCCTGACGCTGGAGGCCGAGACCTGGACGGGCATGCGGCTCGAGCCGCAGGGCGGCCTGGTGGCGCTCTCCGAGCCCGAATGGCGCCAATCGAGGGAGCGTCTGTCGACCCTCCTCGAGCAGCACCGCGCCGTGTGCAAGTTTCCGCAGGCGTCAGAACATGACGTGCTGGGCAAATAGCCGGGCCGACGTGAGGGCCTGCTGGTGGGTGATGCCCGGGAGGCGTCCCCAGAAGCAGAAGTGGTCGAACGGGACCTCGCGGTACAGCTCTTGCACGGCCTTGGCGACCTGCTCGGGGTTGCCGATCAGGGGGTAGTTCTCGCGTTTGGCCGCAAACGGCGCGGGACGGGGTTGAGCGCGGTCGGTCCCCCAATCCATGTAGCGGCCCATCTGGTAGTTGATGCAGGGCTCGGCCTGGGCCCAGGCCTGGTCGCCGTCCTCCTGGACGTAGCACCAGGCGCTGACGCAGAACGGGAAGTGCTGGCCGTTATTGGCGGCCTTCACCAGGGCGTAGTGCTCCTTGACGCCGTCGAGACTGCCGCCCGCGGCCGTCAGGAAGCCGTCGCCGAGCTGCACGGCGCGCTCGATACCGGCTTTGGAGTTGGCTCCGAACAGGATGGGGATCTTCTTCTGGGGTTTGGGGGTGAAGGGGCGGTCGGGGAAGCTCCAGCGTTTGCCCTGGAATCCGATGCGTCCCTCTTCCCAGCACTGGCGCAGGATCTGGACGCCCTCCTCGAGCAGGCTCGGCCGGAATTTGCGGTTGACCCCGAGCGTTTCGAACTCGAAGTCGACGTAGCCGCCGCCCACGCCCAGGATGAAGCGTCCGTTGGAGGCGAGTTGCAGCACGGCGCTGTCCTCGGCCACGCGCAGCGGGTGGAAGAGGGGGAGCAGGAGGACGTTGGTCCCGATGATCATGCCGTGGGTGCGGCCCGCGATGACCCCGGCCATGACGTGCTGGGACGGCAGGTATCCGTCCTCCACGAAGTGGTGCTCGCTGAGCCAGCAGTGGGTGAATCCGAGTTGCTCGGCGGCCACGATCTCGTCGAGGCACTCGGAGTAGAAGTTGTCGTAGTCGGTTTGTTTTTGCTGGCGGAAATCGTACCAGACTCCAAAGTTCGGCATGGGGGCCGGTTCGTTGGGGGAGGCCGCGCTCCTGGGGGGGGAAAGGTGCTGTCTGGCTCCGCTCGAATTCTGGGTGATGACTTTCCGATCTTTGCTGGTGATCGCCCTGTTACTGCTGGTGGCCCCGGCTCGCTGCAAAACGTTTGAATTCAATAACGCGAACGTGACGAGCTTCAAGGCCGAGTATCATGCCAACGGCTATATCCTGATCACCCTGCAAGACTCCATCGGCATGCAGATGGGCGATTTCCTGTTCAAACTGAAAGGAAAGCCCGGACGTGACGGCTTGCACTATAGCGTTCAGGACGTCGAGCTCTTTACCCTCACGGGCTATGATTCTCGGGGCGAGATCCACCAGTGCTCCTTCCGCGACGAGAAGCTTCGGGCCGCGCTCGTGTCCTTTCAGGTGACCCTGAGGAAGGGCGGTCGCGTCTCCTGGCATGTGGTCTACAAAGGCCCGGACCAGGACCGGCCTAGTTTCGATTTCGATGTGAACGTGAGCGGCTCGGCCAAGCTTATCGAGGCCCGCTGAGCCGGCGCCTACTCGCTCCCCCCGGTGCTCCCCGCTGCCCCCCCGTCCGCTGTGCGACGAGGACACAGAGGTGATCAGCAAACAGCCCCAGTTTAGGGCGCCGCGCTCAAAGCCCCCGAAAAGTCAGCCATGATGTACTCCAGCAGCGCGCGCGTCCCGTCCGAGTTCAGGTGGATCCGGGCCGGCTCGATCGGTTCCGCCAGCCACTGCAGGCGCAGGATGTCGCCCTCGTGGCTGAACAGCGGCGTCAGCGCCGCGAACCCGAATCCCAGCGGGCGCACCTGCTCCACCAGCGCGGGCGTGCCGGGGTGATACAGGGGCAGCTCCAGGTAGACCGACGGCACCTGTCCCAGGTCGCGCAGATCTTCCAGGGCCTGCTGGATCTGCGCCGCCGAGTCGTGCGCCGGATGCAGCACGCGGATGTTGCCGTACTTGTAATCCGGCTGCAGCTCCACGCGCAGCGAGCCGGGCTCCTCCGCCAGCGGGGCCGCCGTCCCCTCGACCACGTTGTCGCCCAGCAACCCGTACAGCTCCAGCAGTTTTTCACGGTAGCGCGTGGGCAGATACACCGTGCGCCTTTCCGGCTTGCGCAGGTGCTGGAAGTACACCACGCAGGTCGTCCGCCCGCCCTCGTGGGGGATGAGGTTGATCGCCAGGCCGCACGGCGTCCGCCCGAAGCCCTCGGCGGCCCGCTGCGAGTAGGGGTGCAGCGTGACGGCCTCCGAGAAGATGCCCTTGAGGCCCAGGCCGGGCGCGTCCGCCTCGAGCTGCTCTCCCATGCGCTCCATCAGCTTGCGGCCGCGGTGGAGGGGGGACACGAAGGCTTCCCCCGCCTCCGCCACGGGACGGTCCGGCGCCAGCTCCAGCGCGTAGTGTCCCACGACCTCGCCGGCGGCATCCAGCGCCACCATCGAGTAGAGCAGCCCGGAGCGGTTCATGGCCACCAGTCGCTCGGGGAAATACATCTCCTCGTGCTGGTAGCCGTAGCCGTAGACCTGGTAGGTCAGGCGCGCCACGCCGGGAGCGTCCTCGGCCTGCAGGCGGCGCACGCCGTATTCCTGGGGGGGCGCCAGGGGAGCGTCGTGCGAGATCACCTCCGGGCTGTCCCCCGCGCGCACGTCGGCGTGGGGCACCTTGCAGCGCAGGAAGAGCTCTTTGCCCTCCTTGCCGAGCGGCACCCAGCGCACCTCGTCCACGGCCGCGACGATTTTCTCGAGGCCGTGTCCCTCGGTGGCGCGCACCGCGCCGGCCATGGGCGCGCCGCGATCGACCAGGTGCAGGATCAGGTCGTGCCCGTTCAGCTCGGCGCGCAGCTCGAAGCTGCCGGGGGTGTAGCGCAGGATGTTCTGCACGGCCGCTTCGGCGGCGGAGCCCAGTCGAGCCGGCTCGAGCCCCCCGAGGCGGGCCAGCTCGGTGGTCAGGGCGCGTGCCAGGGTCAGGCTGTAGGGGTGCCCGGGCAGATCCAGGCGGCATTCGAAGGAGGGTTCCATGGATCAGTTGTTACGACGCTTGATCCGCACTCCTCCCGCAAAGGGGGTCCCGGGAGCGTTGGCCGCGAATCGGACCGGCCGATGTGGCTTCTCTACGCGTTGAGCGCGTCGCTGCTGTGGGGCTTGAACTATTCTCTCAACGAGCGCGTTTTCCAGGGTAAAGTCGGTCCGTCCACGCTGTTGATCTTCCAGGGATTGGCCACGGCGCTGGTGGCCTTGATCCTGGGTTTCCCGAAGCTGGCGGGGGACATGCGCACGCTCGCCCAGGACCGCACCACGCTGTATGTGGCGCTCGGCGCGCTCTTGACGTGCGGCCTGGGGAACCTTTTGATCAGCCTCTCCATTCAGGCCAAGAACGCCACGCTGGCGGGGCTGGTGGAGTTGTCCTACCCGATCTTCACGGTGCTGTTCACCTATCTGTTGTTCCATCAGCTTCACCTGACGCCGATGGTGGTCGCCGGTGGAGTGCTCATCCTGATCGGGATCGTGCTGGTGAGCCTGGGATGAGGACGCTGGTCCTGGCGTTGTTGTTGGCTGGCGTGCTGGGGGCGCAGGAGCTGCCGGTGGAGGTGAAGCTGAAGCCGCCTCCGCCGTCCCGCGTGGGGATTCGCCCTCCGCCGAACCTGTTGCCGTGTCCGGGTTGTGATTGTCGCGGCGAGGGTTGTTTCATGCCCAACTGCGGTTGTGGCGGCCGGGTGGACGACCAGGTGGCCCAGCAGTTGCTCGAGTATTCCGAGCTCATTTTGCATCGCACGTATGAGGGCAAGTTGGACCTGATCCATCCGGTGCGGGTGAAGGCGGTGAGTCCCCAGACCCTGTCCGACCTGGGTGGGGGAGAGGTCTACGGCCTTTACGACGACGAGAAGAACCTGATCTACGTGAGCAACGGGGTGACGAAGGCAGATGCCCTCGGCATCGTCGCCCACGAGCTGGGTCACGCCTGGATGTATCAGCACCACGCCAACGCGGACGGCACGACGGAGTTGTTCTGCGAGGGATTCGCGGAGTGGGTTGCCTACCAGGTGTTGACCCGCGCGGGCAATTTCGGACAGGCCAGCATCATCCGCCTCAATGGCGATCCCTCTTACGGCGACGGCTACCGCTGGTTCGCCCAGCTGGAGCGAGACTACGGCGTCGACACCCTGCTCGACGTGGCCACCCACTGGGTCGACATCGACTTCCCCAAAGCCAAACCCTGACGACTCAAGCCGCCAGCCCCAGCACTCCGCGCCACCCGATCGGGTCGTCCTCGTCCACGGAGTCCACGAACGGCCGGTGACGGTCGACGTGGGTCAGCTGGTAGACCAGTCCGAGCCAGTTGTTGAACACGGCTTTCCCGGTATCGCCCCAGGTGTTGTCCAGCAGCTCGCAGAGCTCGGCCTCGGGGAACTCCCGGGCCGCTTCCAGCACCGCCAGGGCCTCGGGCCCGAAGTAGTTCTCCGGCACCGGTGGCGCCACCGCCAGCTCGCCGCGCTGGAAGCGCAGCACCTCGCGCTTGTATTCCTTGAGCAGGCTGTTCAGGTCGTACTCCGGGTGGCCCTGCGAGTAGACGACGCGCAGTCCGTCGGGGCTGACGGCCAGGTGCACCTCGTCCTGGTCGTCCACGATCAGCGGCGTCACGCCGCACGCCTCGAGGGCACTGCGCGAGATCCCGTTCCAGCGCGAGTGGGGCACGTCGAAGCTGGTGTTGATGTCCGTCAGCAGGGGATGTCGCACGCGCGCCTTCCGGTGCCGGTAGACCCCCCAGCGTTTGCGCGCCAGGGGCTGCCGACGCACCCCGTAGAGGTGTTGCAGCACCGCGTGGGACGCCAGGCACGAGCACCACACGCTGGTCACGCGCCGGCAGGCCCACGACAGCACTTCCATCAGGGGCTCCCAGAAGGGCTCCGCCGACAGCTCCGGCCCCGTGACGTTGGCCCCGGTGACGATCAGCGCATCCAGCCCTTCCGAGCGCAGTTGCTCGAACGTCCGGTAGTAGTGCGCGATGTATTGCTCCGTTTCGGCCGAGCGGGGGAGCCCCGGCAGGCTGAACGGGTGGACGTAGAACTGGGCGATCTGGTTGCAGTTGCCCACCAGCTTCATGAACTGGCGCTCGGTGGTCTCCAGGGCCGCGTCCGGCATCATGTTCAGCAGTCCCACGTGCAACTCGCGGATGTCCTGGTGCGTGGCCTGCTCGAGCGACAGAGCGTTGAGCTGGCGCAGGCTGGGAAGCTCGAGATGGCGGACGAGCGGCATCGTCTCAGGCGACCTTCAGGGCCACGCTGTCGAGCACGTGGTTCAGCGCCTGGGAGAGGTCGCCCAGCAGGTCGTCCTCGTGCTCGAGCCCGACGGAGAGGCGCAGGAGCTGGTTGGAGATGCCCGCCGCGAGGCGCGCGGACTCGTCCATCGAGGCGTGGGTCATCGTGGCGGGATGCGCGACCAGGCTCTCCACGCCGCCCAGCGACTCGGCCAGGCTGAAGCTTCGCAGGTGCTCGAGCAGGGTGCGCACGCCGTGCTCGCCCCCCGTCACCTCGAAGGAGATCATCGCCCCGAAGCCCTTCTGCTGGCGCCGCGCCAGGAGGTGTTGCGGGTGCGAGGTCAGTCCGGGGTAGTAGACGCGCGACACGGCCGGGTGTTGCTCCAGGAAGGTGGCCACTTTGAGCGCGGTCTGCTCTTGCTGGCGCAGGCGCACGGGCAGGGTGCGGATGCCGCGCAGGGTGAGGTAGCTGTCGAAGGGAGAGCCGGTGTTGCCGATGCAGTTGGCCCACCAGGCGAAGTCGGTGTGCAGCTCCTGGGTGCGCGACACGAGGCAGCCTCCGACCACGTCGGAGTGGCCGTTGAGGTATTTGGTGGTGGAGTGCACCACGACGTCCGCGCCGAACTCGAAGGGCCTCTGCAGGACAGGGGACAGGAACGTGTTGTCCACGGCCCAGAGGCAGCCGTATTGCTTACAAAGGCGGCTCACGACGCTCAGGTCGGTGAGGCGCAGGAGGGGGTTGCTGGGGGTCTCGGTCAGGACGAGGGTCGGGGTATCTTCGGCGAAGGCTTTTTCCAGCGCGGCTTCGTCGGTCTGGTTGACGAGCTTGAGGCGGAAGTAGCCGCGTTCGGCTTTGTGGCGGAGGAGTCGGTAGGTGCCGCCGTAGCAGTCGTGGGGTGCGAGGATGAGTTGACCGGGTTTGACGCTGTAAGTGAGGAGGTCCAGGGCCGCCATTCCGGAGGAGACGAGCACGGCGCCGTAGCCGCCCTCCAGGTCTTTGATCGCTTCCGCGGTGACGTCGCGGGTCGGGTTTCCGCTGCGGCTGTAGTCGTAGGGCCGCTTGCCCTGATAGCCGTCGAACGTGTAGTTGCTGGAGAGATAGAGCGGGGGCATGACGGCGCCGTGGGCGGTGTCGGCTCCTACTCCGGTGCGGGCGGCGATCGTGCTGGGGTCGGACATCTGGATAGTTCTCCTTCCTGAGAACCATCAAGGCCAGATGAGTGCGTACCCTCTTGCTGCTTTCCGTAGAACCGCAGCCTCATCTCTCGGCGAAACTCTCGCCGCAGGAGTTGGCACCTTCATCCGCGTTGGCGGATCAGGTTGCCCCAGCTTCACAGGGCCTGAACCCTCGACTGGTCTTGATGATTGGTAGGTTCAGGTTAAAGGAAGGCCGCCGGAGTGTCAATAGACGGAATGTTAACCTGGCCCTGGCGCCCGTCCGCGGTGGGGGCGCGGCTTGTCGACCTGGTGCGCGCAGGGGCGCGTCGCGCTCTACCCGGAAAGGGTAGATTCTCGCGAATCCGGGTAGCGTTCTACCCGGAAAGGGTAGACTCTCCCGAATCCGGGTAGACCTCCCGCCCCGGTCGGCGCTCTACCCGGAAAGCGTAGATTCTCGCAAATCCAGGTAGCGCTCTACCCGGACTGGGTAGACTCTCACGAATCCGGGTAGACCCCCGGCCCGGGCCTGGCAGATCGGCTCGCAGGCCCGCGCCCGCCGCTTGCTCCGTGGAAAGCTTGTAGTTCCACTCTGGCAAAACCGGAACTACAATCACTTCCACGGCCTTCGGATCGCTGGCAACGCGCCCAGCCGCGCCCCCTTCCGTCGCTGGCAGGACCCCGCAACCCGCGCCCCTGCGCAGCCCCGCGGGCGCGCGCCTGAAACGGCCGCCGCTTCACAAAAAATCCGTGCAGGGGATCCCACCCCGTCACAGAAGGGGCGGGGGTCATGATAGAAAACTTGCTCGTAGAAAAGCGTTGCGCGCCGCGACGCCCCTCCGAGCGCCAATTGATGGTGCGCGTCGGAGAGAATTGGTGCGCAGCCCACTGCCTGGACCAGTCTCCCGGCGGAATGCGCTTCCAGTCCGACGCCAAACTTACGTTCGAGCCCGGTGACCTCGTGGAGATCGTTTCCCTGGAGCCCGATCTGAGCTTCGAGGGGCGCGTGGCGTGGGTGCAAGGGGGTCAGGTCGGGGTGGAGCGCGAGGAGGCGGTGATCTTCTCGCTCGAGCGCCGACGCTACGTGCGCGTCAACGCCGCCGACCTCACCGCCAGCGCGGGCCCCCAGGCCCTCAAAGTGCTCGACGTCAGCCTGCGCGGACTGCGCGTGGAGGCCCCCGAGAAGCTCACCCCCGGCACGATCGAGGTCGACCTCCACCTGCCGGAAGCACCGCTGCGGCTCTCCGCGGTCGTCCTCGAGTCGCGCGGCTCCGTTGCCCGTCTCGAGCTGACCGACGTCTCGGGCGACGCCCACGACCGCCTGGCCGCCTACCTGGCCAGCGCGCTCCGCAACCTGAGCTAGCGCGCCGAGCTCTCGATGTCGTTCTTGCGGGTGCGCAGGCGCACGCCGCCCACCAGCACAGCGCCCTGCTGCTCCACCACGGTGCTCGTGGGAGCCTGGCCGCTGATCGCCTTCGCCATGTTCTTGATCTCGGTCACATCGTCATCGATCGACTCGATCTCGCGGAACGCGTTCACCAACGCCGTGGCACGCTCACTGTCATACTGGCGGCCCAGAGCTCCGTCCAGAGCGGCCCGGGCGCGCGGATTGCTGTAACGCCCGCTCAGAATCGTGCCGGCCTTCACGGCGTCCGGCGCGCCGTAGCTCAGGTCGAACGACTCCATGAGCTCGCGCGCCAGCTTCGAGTACGGGGGCGGATCGGGGGAGACCAGGTGACGGAAGATCACCTTCGCCATCGCGATCCGCTGCGCATCGTAGCGCACCGACTTCATCGCCTTCAACACCAGGGTGGCGTCGGCGTTGTCCGAGCGCTCCAGCACGGCCACCGCCACCTTGCTGAAGTCGGTCGAGCCATACGAGAGGTCCAAGGTCCCCAGAGCCTTCTCGGCCACGCCGAGCTGCGATGAATCGCCCGCCAGCACGGCATCGAAGACCGTGTTGGCCAGCGACAGCTTCTGCACGTCGTAGCGCACCGCGCCCATCATCAACGTGGCCAGGTCCGCCATCGCGGCCGTCTCGGGATACTTCTTGAGCCGCTCCATCAGCACCAGCGAGCCCTTGACCTGGTCCGGGCCGCTATAGCTGGAGTCGAGACCCCGCACCATCTTGACGCCCACCTCCAACAGCGCGCGCGGCTCGTCGGGCACCGCGGTCGCCCGCAGGCCCGTCTCCAGCACGTGGGTGGTCTGCGCGTCGTAGCGCATCGCCTTCGCCACATCGCGAGCCAGGCCCAGGGCGGGAACGTGGCTGAACTCATTGACCAGGAACGTCTCCATCTTGACCAGATCGGGCCCGCTGTAGCTCACGTCGAGCTTCTTGGCCGCCTGCATGGCGAGGGCGATCAGATCGGGAGCCTCGGGTTGCGCGAGGAACGTCTGGTAGATCTCGGTCTTCTGCACCTCGTAGCGCACTTTGGAGCCCAGTTGCAGCCCCAGCCGCGCCGAGGGCGTGTCCAGGCGCCTCAAGGTGGTCTCGGCCACCTTATTGATATCGGGCCCCGAGTAGGAAGCGTCCAGCGCCCGCGTGGCCGCGAGCCCCAGACCGGCCAGTCCGACCGCCTCGGTGGCCGTGCTGCCCAGGGCCAACTGGGCCAGCGCCAGCTTTTGCAGGGGGTAGCGCACCCCCCGGCACATCTCCGCCCCGAGCTCGTGCTGTGGCCCGGGGAGCGCCTGGACGGCGGCCACCGCCAGGCTGGCTTTTTCCTCGTCGTTGCGCCCCGATTGGATCAGCTGCAGGGCCACGCCCGCCAGGCCGAGCTGGGTCTGGGCCACCTGCAGGCTCGCCCCCGCCTTCATGAGGTCCTCGTCCCCGCGATACTTCAGAGCGGGACGCAGCGTCTGGCAGAGATCTTCCACCGCCGGATCGGCGAAGGTCAGTGTCTCAGAGGGAGCAGGAGGAGCAGGCGGGACTGGGTGCGCGGGCGTGTAGGAATCCAAGACGGGCTCGGGCTCCGTCTTCTCTTTACGGCCCATGATCCAGTCCCACACGCCTCCCAGGCGAACGGGCGAGAGCATCGGGCCGATTCTATGCCGAAATGCTGAACGAAAGCTGAAATGTTAACCTACCTAAAGCTTTGGGCACCTTGGTTCTTTAAAGGATGTTTTGATACATCTTAAAGAATGTTCCCTGGTCAAATCTCCCGAATGTCCTTATTCTAGGGGAGAATCACCCCTCAGGAGGCTCTTTGCATGGCGACTGTCGGATTCGGTTACAACCCCTTTCTGGCCCAGGGTCAGTCCATTCTCAACCTGGGAGGCGTCTCGCAGCTCGGCGCGGCGCAGGGCGGTCAAATCGGGGGAGCCTCGTTCGGCGGTCTCAACATCGTCAACATGCTGGTCCAGGTCCTGCAGGCGTTCTCGTCGCTGGCGCAGGGCTGGGCGGGCGTCGGCGGCGCTCAGAATCCGAATCAATTCGGACAGCCCCTCAACACGGGCTTCTTCAACAATGGCTATCCGCAGCCGACGCTCGGCCAGCAGCTCCTCTACGGTGGCAATGACCCCTTCGCCAACATCAACGGCACGGGCCAGGCCAATTTCGGCTACGGCGGAACCGGCACGGGCAACGTCCTGCGGATGCAGGGTCCCACCGACCCCAACGAGTTTGCGAGCTACCTCCAGGCCCAGCGGGCGGGAGGCGCCCTGAGCGGCTCGACCAGCGTGTCCCAGGCGGACGCCATCCAGGGCTCGCGCTTCGCGCTCGTGCCCGACCCCGAGCAGTGGCACTCGGCCGTGGCGCGCGACTACGCGGCCCAGTTCGCCGCCTACGCGGTGGGCGCCGACCCGCTCAGCGCCCAGGGTCTCCAATCCGGGCAGAACGCCTTCTCCAACGGCCAGCTCTCCCCGGATGCGGCCCTTTTTGCGCAGGTCGCCTCGGTCTTCAAAGGCAACCTTTTCAACGGCCCCGGCTTCTACGACAACCCGGGCCTGGGGCAGCTCCTGCAGAACACGGGCAACGCCGATCTCGTCGGCGCCAACGGGCAGGTGGGCAAGACCGACGTGCAGACGATCGGCGCCGTCATCCAGGCGCTCAACCGCGGCTCCCTGACGCTCAACCAGGTCATCAACAGCGGCACCATCGACAATCTCGACCGCTACAACCAGGTCATCAACTTCGTGCAGAGCGGCGCGTTCGCAAACGACATCCAGCGCTACGAGACAGCCCGTATCTAGGGAGCCGTAAAGGCGTGGCTCATATCGGTCGCGTCGCTCACCCGTTGCGTGAGCGGCGCCAGGCCGTAGCGTAGCTGCAGCGTCTTGAGCACCGAGACCGACTCGTAGGGCGTGTGGTCCACCCTTCCGGCCGTGACGAAGGGGGAGAGCACCAGCGTCGGCACGCGCATCCCCGGACCCAGGCCGTCGGGAGCCACCGGGGGAGGGGACACGTGATCCCAGCGTCCGCCGTTCTCGTCGAACGTGATGATGATGGCGCACTGGCTCCAGATGTCCGGATTGGCCCGCACCGCGCCCACGACCTGGGCCAGGAACTGCTGTCCGGCATCGTAGGTCGAAATGTCCGGATGCTCCGACTCGTCCAGATTCGGCCGCACGAACGACACCTGGGGCAACGTTCCCCCCTGGACCGCCGTCAGGAAGTCGGGCTGGAAGTGCGCCTGGTATCCCGGTGAGCCCACCTGGTAGTTCTGGAACCAGAGGAACGGGTTGATCTCCGGATCGGCGCTGCCGTAGTAGGTCCAGGTCACGCCCGCCTGCGACAGCCGGTCCCCGATGGTGGGCGCGGTCTGCAAGGTCTGTCCGGCTACGGGCCCCTTCTGGAAGTCGGGCGGAAATTGCACGATGAAGGTCTGCCCGCCGACCGTGGCCAGCGGCCGGGCCAGGGTGGAATCGGTCGGAGAGGTCGCGTCCTGATTGATTTCGAGCGACGGGGAGGGAGGTCCGAGCCAGACCGCCGGTCCCCCGCTGATGAAGAAGAACTCGTTGTGCCACGTGTCCCCGAACGCCGAGTGAAAGAAATGGTCACACAGCACCCCGGAGGCCGCCAGCTGGGCGATGGGGCTGCCAAGGGCCGCGCTGTCGTAAGAGCTTTCCACCAGGCCGGGGTTGTTCGACCAGGCCGCCACGAGGTCCATGGCGCCGCCGTGGATCTGGCGCTGCTCGTTGACGAACTGGTGCACCATGTCCCCGACCAGCGAGCTGGTGGGAGCGATCGGCAGCAGGTCGTACGGGTGGGCGGGGAGCTTCAGGGGATACGCGTCCGAGGGCTCGATGGCGGACGCGCTGACATAAGTGTTCTTGGCGGTATCGTTCGTGTACACGTAGCCCGGGATCACCGAGCCGTCCAGGTTCCGCTGCACCACGCGCGGCCCGGCGAACTGAATGCCGTCGGCTCCCGGGTAGAACGGGAACATCCCGTCGAAGCTCTGGTTCTCCATGTAGACGATGATGAAATACTGCACCTGGTTCAGCGCCGCGAGGTCGGGCGGAGAGGGCTCGACCCGGAACGGGAAGGGTTGCGGCGCCTGGCTCTCCGGCACGAAACTGTCCGCCTTCACGCGGGACTTCTCTCCGGGGTTCAGGCTGAAGAACGTGTGCGAGACCGTCCCGGGCCCGTCCAGCGCGCGCACGCGCAGGCGCCAGTTGCCAGGGGGGACGTCGGGCAGGCTGGCCCCGAGGGCCGCCGTGGTGACCTCGGGCGCCACGGGCTCGAGGCTGATGGGATCCACGACCGAGATGGCGTAGCGAGTTGCCCCGTCCACCGGCTGGATGCTTACGTCCACGTTCCCCTGCACCACGACCGGCGCGGGCGTCGAGGTCACCGAGCCAGCGCAGCCGCAGGCCAGCAATCCCAGGGCCAGCAGTAGGCGCTTCACAGGCGCTCGAGCGTGGCCGTCAGGAACTTCCAGAACCGCTGCACCGAGCTGATCTGCACGCACTCGTCGGGCGAATGGGCTCCGCGGATGTTCGGTCCGAACGAGATCATCTCCATTTCGGAGTAGTTCTTGCCCAGAATGCCGCACTCCAGCCCCGCGTGGCAGGCCAGGATGCGGGGCTCGCCCTCGAAAAGCTCGCGGTAGAGAGCGCTCATCAGCTTGACGATGTCCGACTCGGGACGCGGCGTCCAGCCCGGATAGCCTCCCAGTTGCTCCACCTGGAAGCCCATCAGCTCCAGACCGCCCCGCACGGCGTTGGCCAGGTCCAGCTTCTCGCTGTCCACCGAGCTGCGGCTCAGGCACTGCACCCCCGCCTTGCCGTCCTGCAGGGTCACGCGCGCCAGGTTGTTCGAGGTTTGCACCAGCCCTGCCACGTCGGGGGACATGCGGTAGATGCCGTTCGGCACGGCGTAGAGGGCGCGCAGGAACCGCGCCTGGAAGCTCTCCTCGAGCACCATCGTGGCGCCTGCGTGCGGCTTGACCCGCAGGCGCAGGTCCGGGTCGGTCGTGGCGTACTCGGCCCGGTAGATGGCTTCCTGGCTGGCGGCCAGGGCCGTCAGGTCTTCCGGGACGGCCACCACCGCGTGGGATTCGCGCGGGATGGCGTTGCGCAGCCCCCCGCCGTCCAGCGACACCAGCCGCAGACCGGGCACGCTGAACAGAAAGCGGTTCATGATCTTGTTGGCGTTGCCGCGGCCCAGGTGGATGTCCATCCCGGAGTGTCCCCCGCGCAGCCCCTCCACCACCACCTCGTACACCTGATGGCCTTCGGGCAAGGCCACCATCGGGGCGTCCATCGTGGCCACCAGATCGAGTCCCCCGGCGCAGCCGATGGTCAGCTCGTCGTCGTCCTCCGTGTCCAGGTTGAGCAGCGTGTGGCCCGTGAGCCAGCCGGCTTCCAGCCCGCTGGCGCCGGTCATGCCGGTTTCCTCGTCCACCGTAAAGAGCGCCTCCAGGGGCGGATGCACCACGTCGCGGGCCGCCAGGACGGCCATCGTGGCCGCCACCCCGATGCCGTTGTCGGCTCCCAGCGTGGTGCCCTCGGCCCGCACCCAGTCGCCATCCACGCGCATCCGGATGCCCTGGGTCGCGAAGTCGAAGGTGGTCCCGGAGTTCTTCTGGTGGACCATGTCCAGGTGGCTCTGCAGCACCACGGTGGGCCGTCCCTCGCGCCCCGGCGAGCCGGCTTTGCGGATCAGCACGTTGCCGGTCTTGTCCTCCTGCACTTCCAGGCCGAGCTTGCGGCCGAAGTCCTTCACGAACTCGCGCACGCGCTCCTCGTGCTTGGACGGGCGCGGGACGGCGTTCAGGGCTTCGAAATGGTGCCAGAGGTCGTGGGGTTGCAGTTGCGCGAGAGTGCTCATGAGCCCGCCCTTTCGCCCCGATCCCGCCCTCTCCCGCTCAGCGGCGAACCCGCAGCTGAGTCCCTCCCACGATCACGGCGTCGCCGCGCACCTCGATGCCGCCCGGGGCGGCCACGCGCGCCGGCGCCACGGCCTCCAGCGCCTCGTGCAATCCTTTCCCGCGCGCCCGCAACCGGGCCAGCTCGGCGGCCCGCGCCGCGAAGAGCGCCGCGTCCTGGCCGGAATCGCTCAGCAACGTCTCGGCCTGGATCCGGTCCAGCAGCGCCGAGGCGACCGCGCCCGGGTCGTCCTCGCCCAGCAGGCTTTCCACGCCCGCGAGCACGTCGGCAGAGGCAGGCAGCCGCCGGCAGACGTCTCCGACCCAGCCCGAGGCGCCCGTCCGCCAGGCGTCCAGCCCCTCGGCGCCCAGCAGCCGCGCCACCGCGACTCGGCGGCGCTCGTTCGAGTGCACCCCCGCCGCCAGGCGATCCGCGAAGACCTCGCGCAACTCCGGGGTCAGCGCCCGAGGGTCCGCCAGCACGACCTTCTCGACCGGCTCGCCCAGCTCGGCAAACGTCGGCACCAGGGCGGTCGCCAGGTCGAACTCGGGAGTGTTCACCGCCATGCGGTCGGCCAGGGTGCCCGCGGCCGCGGCCCGCACGGCCGCATCGGCGGGCGGCGCGTGCCCGATCAGCTCGGCCCGCAACCGGCGATCGCGGGCCATCTCCACCAGGGGCGCCATCTCTCCTCGCGAGACCATCCCCGCCACGGCGCGCGCGCGATAGGGCACCACGAACTTCTCCTGGCGGCCCTGGTGCCGACCCACCAGGGGGGCCATCCGCTCGTCCAGCGCCGACGAGCCGCGCAGCGCCAGCAGCGCCACCGCGTTACGCGCCCTTTGCGGCATGGCCGTCCAGCTCCCCAACTCGGCGGGCACCTCCGCCAGCAATTTCGCCTCCAGCTCCGGATGCTCGAGCACGGCCATCAAGTCGGCCGGGTCGTCCTCGAAGGTCAGGGTCACGTCGGTGTCCGGGCCGTCCAGCAGGTGCTCGCGCAACGCCTCGCGTACCGGCAGCCGCCCGCCGCGGCCGTCCGGCAGCGTGCACCCCTCCAGTTGCGGCAGCGCCGCCGCCAGGCAGCTCAACGCCTCGCGCCGGCAGCCGCTCCAATCCCAGGGCAGGTGGATCATCCCCTGGTGCAGGGGGTGGAACCACGACAAAAGCTCGTCCTTTTGGGCGGCGGTCAGCTCGCGTCCCTCCATCAGCTGGAACCGCGCGCGACCGGCCATCTGGCCCTCTTGCAGCGGCAGCGTGCGCAGCCACTCCAGGCCCTTCCCCTGGTTGACCTGGTTCTGGGCCAGCAGGGGGCCGATCCGCTCCTCGGGTTTCCAGTCGGGAAAATGGGTGGCCATTGCGGCGTAGAGCTCCAGGCCGTAGACGCCGTTCCAGCCGAAACGGTCGTCGATGCCGCGCTCCTCCCAGCGGTCCGCCAGGCCCAACCAGGCCTCCTTGCGCGCCTCGAACTGGGGGCGCAGCGCGGGGTCCGCCATCTGCTCGATCACGGCCTCGAGACGACCGTGGGGAGCTTCGGCCAGCACGTCCGGCAGCGTCGCCAGCGTGCCGTCGTCCACCGCGGCCGGTCCGCGCAGCTGCACGCCGTCGCGCACGCCGTAGGGCCGGCCCGTGCCTTGCGAGGGCAGGTCGAGCTGGAAGAGATGGGCTTTGCACGGCACCTGCTCGGCCATGCGCAGGCGGAACCGGTCCGAAAGGTCCCCGGCCGGGAGCCGCGCGATGATCTCGCTCACGCGGCCGTCCTCGACCTCTTCGGGGTCGTGGGCCAGCAAGAACTGCAGCGCCTCGTAACCGCCGTTGACGCGCTCCTGGCGCTCCATCTCGGACATCGCCGAGCGACCCAGCTCTTGCGAGGCGATGCGAAACGCCTGCCGCACCGCCGGATCGGGATGGTGGGCAAAATCCCACGACAGCTCGCGCACCGGCCGCTTGCCCGCGAAGAGCCCGTTGGCCCGCTCGAAGAACGCCTCGCGCGAGACGGGGGCGCACAGCGCCTGCAGGGCCGCCCGCGTGGGCAGGTCCGAGGTGGCCGGGCGCGCCGGGGCCAGGGTATCCACCGACGCCCGCGAGGCGGACGGCAGGATCCCGGCCCAGCGCACCGCCGGACTCAGGCTCGCGACCAGCATTTTACTTGGTGTCGGAAGCCAGGGCGTAGCTGATGGCGCCACCCGCCACGGGGATGGCGATGTTGGCCGCGGCCGAGCGCCAGTTGCCCGACAGGAGGCTCAGCGCGACGTTGGCGCCCACGCGCCCGAAAGCCTCACCCCGCTTGGGGTTGGTCTCGTCGATGCCGGCGCCGATCTTGCCGCCGAACGCGCTGAACTTGTCGCCCACCTGGTAGCCGCCGTAGACGCCGCCGGCGCCCAGGGCGCCCACGCTGAGCAGGGCGCCGAAGCTGGAGGGACCGAACACGGCCGCGCCCACCGCGGCGCCGAGCGTCAGTCCCAGCACGCCGCCCAGGACGACGCCGTCGATGCGGCTCATCCACTTGGCCGTATTGGAGGTGCCGCAATAGAACGCGTCAATGCGCTCGCGGGGCTCTTCCGCCGGGGCCGGGGCCGCCGGCTGGGCGGGCGCCGCCGGGGCGCCGTTGGAACGAATGGGCGAGGTAAAGCCAGTCTGCGTGATGACCATGAAAAAGGATCCCCTCTCTGTTTGTCGAGGGGATCCTAAATCGCCACGGGGCGCCGTTTGTTATCTTTCCGCGAGGAGTTGTGAACGTTACGGCACGACCGTGTAGGTCTTGGCTCCGAACAGGCCGCCCGCGATCCGGCGCGGCGGCAGCCCCTTGAGCGCCACCCGCATGGTGCCCTGCCCGTCGATGACGCTGGGCTGGATGCGGTAACGCACGTCGAAGAACTTGCCCGCCTCGATCTTCTTGAGGGCCTGCCCGGCGATCGGCTTGTCGTTGACCAGCACCTCGAAGTTGCTGTTCTCGTCGTCGCCATTGTAGGTCAGCACCAGGTCGACCGGCTGGCCGGGGTTGGTGCGCAGCGTGAAGCCGAACCAGCCGTCCACCGCGCCGCGATAGCCCCAGCCGTCGAGGTCGCCCGACTCGGTGTTCTTGCCGTTGACGTTGTGCTTCTTCTCGGAGTCGGCGTTATTGAAGATGACCTCGTCGAGCAACTGCCCGAGCGGCTGCTTGAGGGCCACCATGCCCACTCCCGGGACGCCTTTGAGGGTCGAGCCCCTGAACTCCTTGGTATCCGCGGCCCCGGTGGTGGCGGCCGCATACTTGACCGACACCGTGCGGGACAGCTTGCCGTTCAGCGACGCCTGCACGTCCAGGTTGATGATCGTGCCGGGCTTGAGGCTGCTGGTGTTGAGCGGAATCTTCCACTCTCCGTTGGCGGCCGTGACCGTGCTCGAGCGTAGAGTGCCGCGCGTCTCCACCTTGGAGCCGGGCGAGGCCGTGCCGCTCAGCACGAACGTCTTGGGCACCGTGGCGCCGTTGGCGGGCAGGTTCACGCTCATGGCCACGTCCGTGGAGGACGAGGTATTCGTGCCGTTGCCCGGCGAGCCGCTCGTCGTGACCGGCACGATGATGGCCGAGTTGGCGTGCACGTAGCAATTGAGCGGGCGGCCGTTCTCGTCGCGCACGCGCATCCAGAAGTTCTTTTTCTTGTCGGACGCGTTGCGCAGAACCTCGTCGGAGCCACCCCGGCCCACGTCGGCCTGCAGAATGGTCCCGGGCTGGAACGTCTTGACCACGCGGGAGTCGCTGCGCGGCTCGGACATCGCCTGGGTGGGCGCGATCACGCGCCAGAGCGTGCCGGCCATCATTCCCTGGTCGACCCGTCCGGTCCGGATGGCGGCGTTGTCCCAGGTGTTCCACTCATACTCGCCCTGCCGGTTTGGCTGAGCGGGTTGGGCCTGGCTGAGTGCGGTGAGGAGCAATACGATCGCGAGTGTCTTCTTCATGGGGACCCCCAATTCGAAGGTCTACCGAGGCTTCCTCTCCACCCGGGTCGTCCTTCCGGTCAATCTTTCCAGCTGGCGCCGCACCTCGCGCAACCCCTGCTCGAGCTCCTCGAGCCGCTCCAGCGCGCGCACCAGCTCGCTCTCCCCGGGCGCCTCCACCAGCGCCTCGACCGGGTTGAGGCCGCGCCGCGGCAGGCGATCGGCCAGCTCGGCCCAGAGCGAGGGCGTGCCGCAGTTCTGGCAGTGCATCTGCCCGGGAGGCACCAGCGTGCCGCAGGGACGACTCATCCCCAGATAGGCGTCCTCGAGCTCGCCCGGGCATTGCGAGGTCTCGAGCTGGCAGCCGCAATCCGAGCAGTGCGCCGCGCCGCTCGGGTGCTCGCGCGCGCCGCAACGCAGGCAGATGTCCAGCCGCCCGGTGTTGGGGTTCCAGGGGATGAAGCGGCTCTCGTCCTCGCCGAACAGCCGCGCCACCGGCATCTCCAGCACCTGGGCCAGGCGATACAGCAGGCGCGCCTTCATCGATTTGGCGCCGCTCTCCCATTCGGCCACGGTCTCGGGGGGGTAGCCGACCCCGGCGGCCAGCTCGGAGACGCTCCAGCCGCGTTGCTCGCGCGCCTGGCGCAGGCGCTCGCCCAGACGACGGTCGTCGAAGGACAGCTTAGTGGTGCTCGTCTTCCGAGGGCGGCAGCAGCTGGGCTTCGTGGTCGATGATCTCGCCGTGCTCGTAAGCGCGGTAGATGCGCCCCATCCAGTGGGCCACGACCAGGTTCCAGTAGTAGCCCATCACCAGGCCCACCAGGCCCCCGATGAAGGGGATGACCCAGCTCACGGCGCCGATCACGGCGAGCGCGATGACCTCCATGATGACCAGCACCGAGTAGTCGTTGGAGCAGCGCTTGAGGTCGGTAATGAGCCCGCGCGGGTTGAAAGCGGCCAGCAGGCTATTTTTGCGCACGTAGCGCGCCAGCATCATGGGGGCCAGCGTCAGCGCCGCCAGCAGCAGCACCAGGGCGCCGGCCTTGAGGGGCATGCCCACCAGCGCGCCCACGCCGCCGCGATCGGCCGGGATATAGCTGACCGCCGCCACGATCGAGAACGGCAAGAAACAGGCCACGAAGATGACCACGGCCACCAGGCCCTTGACGATCAGTCCGCCCCAGTCTTTCCAGGCGGGCAGGGGCCATTCTTCCTTGCCATCCAGCGACTGCTTCATCACCTGGACGATCTGTCCCCAGGTGAACAGCGGGGGGATGACGAGACACGCGCCCGGACCCAGCATCAATGCGCCAATCGCGAACTTCTTCGCAAATTCGGGATCGCTGGTCGGGTAGGCTAAGGACTTCCCTAAACTGACGGCCATGGCTCCAACACCTCGATAACGACAATTCGCTACGGTCGCCTCGGGCTCCCTGCGCGCTACGCTTGCAAATTTCTTCCAGCCGGCCCGTCAAACCTCCAGGCTCGAGGTCAGCGGCTCCAGCTTGCCGTCGGCCCCCAGACGGCCACCCACCCGAAATTCCACCCCCGAGCGCAACCCTTCGGGAAATGGCTCGAAAGTCATCGCGATGTCCCGCAGCGTGCTGATCGGCTGGTCCGGCCCCCGCGGGGTCAGCCGGCTCAAGCTCACCACCCGCGCCACCACGTCGGCGTAGTGCCATTTGACGTGGCCGGCATACTGGTGCTCGCCTTCGTACTCCCCCGACTCCTCGCGCAGCGTCATCACCACCCCGTGGAGCCAGACCGGAGTCGTCCCTTTCTTCGCCAGCTCTTTGTAGAGCTTGGGCCAGCGCAGGGACAGCATCTACCAGATGTAGTCTTTAGCGATCTTGCGCAGCTTGTGCGCCGACAGCACGTGGAACACGCGGATCTTCTTCAGGCTCACCGGCGAGAGCTGGCCGATGGGCAGGTAGACGATCTTCTTGTTCAGCTTGCTGGCCAGCGTGCGGAAATGCGAGCGCGGCGGCCGGGCCGCCACGTAGGCCACGTGGCGGTCCTCCGAGTATTCCAGGCCCGCCAGCAGCAGCATCTCGGCCTTGGTCTGGCACTGCTCGCGATAGAACGGGTCGGTCCACACGTCCAGCAGGCGCCGCGGGGGATAGGTCAGCATCAGGCCGCCGTATTCGCAGCGCGAGATCCCCGGACCCACGACCTTGGCGGTGGGGGGAGTGGCATAGAACGCCATGTCCGACTCCTGGGCGTGCTCGCCGTGCCAGGTCATCTTCCAGGGGAAACGGCGGTCCGGCAGATCGTCGTCGAAGATCAGCACCACCGAGCCCGTGCCGCCCTGGATTTTCTGGGTTTCGCGCACGAAGAGCCGGTGGCCGTCGGCCCAGTTGCGAATGGTCTCGCGCATGTCCAGCCCGTCGAGGATGCTGGAGGTGAACGGCTCCACGCGCGTGCGCTCCTCGCTCAAGACCGTGATGGCCTTCTTCTGGAGGTAGCGGCCATAGTCTTCGATGACGATGTCCTCGGGCGGATACGAGCAGATCGTGCCCCGGTCGAACTCCTTGGACCAGTCGCCGGGATTGTCTTCCTTCTTGCGGCCCTTGACGGGCAACGGGCGCTCGCGCAGGCGCGGGATGCGCCGCTCGAAGCGGATCATGTCAAGCTTGATCTGGCGCCCGCCGACGTTCAGCGAATCGCCCTCGATGGTGATCGTCTCGTAGCGGCCGCCTTCCTCCACCCAGGGATAGAAATGGCCGAGCTCCCAGACCTCCCAGGCGTAGTTGTCGTCGGCCACGCCGCGGGCGCCCACCATCGACTGGTAGACGTTGGGCAAGAGGTGCCCCGTGATGGTGGTGTAGTTTCGCACGAACTGGTTCATGACGCGGCGTTGCCACTGCTTGACCTGCTCGCCGGTGTTGTCCTCGTAGTGATGGGCGGCCGATTCCCACAGGGCGTGCACCAGGCGGTTCCGGTCCAGGTAGCCTTCGGGGGAGCGATACTTCTCGGCCAGGCCCAGGAACAGGCTGCGCAGCTCCGGTTTGCGGTCGGCGCAGTTCTTGAACTTGAACACCTGCATCATGTGCCGCGGCGGCGGCTTGGGGGCGCTCTCGAGCTGGGACGGCTGCTCCGCGGGGCCTCCCTCGAGCAGGGAGCCCACGTCCAGCTGCCGCTCCTTCATCTCGTTGAGCTTGGCGGCCAGCAGGCGCTTGAACTCCTGCGTCCAGTGCGGGGTCTTCTTCTCGTTGGGAGCGCCGGGCTCGGCCAGCGACTTCATCCCCAGCAGTTTCTGCAGCGAGGCGATGGCGTCGCCGCGGTCGATCTGATCGAGCTTGGTGCTGGGGGGCGGAGCCTCCTCGGCCTTCGGGGCCATCCAGGCCGTGTCCGGACCCGGCCCGCTGCGCGCGATCTGGTAGGCCGTGCCGCAGAAGGGGGTGTCGAGCGCCAGCAGCGCGTACATGCTCTCGTGCGGGTTGAAGAGACCCACGGGGGTCGGCTCGCGGCCCTCGGCCCGCTGGCCCGTGCCCGCCTTCAGGTGGCGCAACACCCCGCGCGCGTGGGCCATGCCGCACACCAGCAGCAGGGGCCCGTCCTTCCGGCGGGTGGAGAGCTCCCAGGCCATGTGGGCCTCGCGCGTGTCGTCCTGCACCACCTTGGGAGCGCCCGCCGAGGCCTGGTCGTAAGCGTTCCAATACTCCTCGAGCCCGATGTGGTAGACCGCGTAGGAGTCGGGCATCGGCTCCCAGACCTGGGGATAGTCGATGGGCACGTCCACGAAGTGCAGCGGCACGTCGCGCTCGAAGGCGCAGCGCGCGGCTTCGACCAGCGCGTCACAGGGCTCGATGGGCAGCAGCTCGGGCGCCTGCTCGTGGCCGTAGACCAGCACCGACAGATAGGGCAGGCGCCGTACGGCCTCCTCGAATTTCTCGCGCAGGAACGGGGACAGCTCGATGGCGATCTGGGCCGGCTGGAAATGGCGGATCGCCTGGCGCACCGCCTGGGCGAACTCCATCTGGTAATGGCAGACCGGGACGATGAAGACGTTGTCGTGCTTTAGCGCGAAGGGCTCACGTGGCATACACCATGGCCTCGTCCCCCAGCACCTGCACGACGGCGCGCTTGAGCGCCTCGGTCTGCCCCAGCGAGCGGGCTTTCACCAGCTTGGCCGCGTAGCGCGCGATGTTGATACCGTCGCGCACCGAGTAGCGCTCGTCGGCCCGGTGGGCGCGCTGCAAGAACTTGGCCACGTAGTCGAGCATCGCCACCTCCAGGAACGGGAGGTTCTCCTTGAGGATCAGCAGCTCTTCCTCTTCCTCGGGGAAGTCGACCAGGATCTGCGGCTGCAGCCGCGAGTGGATGTACTCGGGCAGCTCGAACGTGGACGAGTCCTCGTTCATGGTGGCGCAGAAGCGGAACTCGGGATGGGCCTTCACCTTGACGCCGGCCACCAGCGATTCGACGTAGCGCCGCGAGTCCAGCAGCGGAGCCAGCGAGGCCCACGACTTCTCGGACATGCGGTTGCCCTCGTCGAGGATCAGCACGCCCCCGCGCACCATGGCCGTCACCACGGCGCTGGCCACGTAGCGGATCGACTGCTCGGTGGAGACCACCGGCGAGATGATCAGGTCCTCGGGACGCGTGTCCATGGTGGCCTGGAAGAGGTAGACCTCCTTGCCCAGGCGCTTGGCGGCCGCGTAGGCCAGCGTGGTCTTGCCCACGCCGGGCTTGCCCAGCAGGCGCGGATTGAGAGGCAGGTCCTTTTCGTCGAGCACCAGCCAGGAGGCGAGCAGCTGGGCGATCAGGTCCTCCTGTCCGACCCAGCGGATGGGGAGCTCGTCGGGGTGCGTCAGGTGCAATTGGACTCCGTCGATCGTGACGGTCTGTCCGGTAACGGGTTTTTCAGCCATAGAAGTGGGCATTCTCTTCCCGGGAGGGATTCCTTCCCGGGCAACAGAACATGCCCATGGGGCACGCAACTGCTCCTCTCGCTGCACCTGCGTTTCTTGGCCGGAATGAGGTGCAGCTCGCTTGTACGGAGGTTTTTGATGAAGAAGTTCCTGTTGATCTGCCTGCTGGTGCTGAGCGCCCAGGCTGAGACCTACAATCTGGCCGGAGCCTCGGCGCAGAAGGCGATCACCCTCAAGGGCGACGATTCCGTCAACCTCAGCGGCTCCTCCAACCAGATCGACCTGGATGGCTCGGGGGAAGGCCTCAGCGTGATGGGCTCCTCCAACAAGGTCAACGTGCGCGCCAAGCTCGAGAGCGTCGACGTCATGGGCAGCTCCAACCAGATCACCATCGACGGCGCCGTCGAAACGGTCAACCTGATGGGCTCGTCCAACAAGATCGTCCTCATCAAGCGCAAAGGGCGCGCGCTGCCCAGCGTCAATCGCGTGGGCACGAACAACACGGTTACCGAGCAGAATTCGCCGTAGTCAGAAGAGGACGCCCTTGGGGTTGCCGGCCGCGTCGATCAGCCCGAAGTGGTAGTTGAAGAGCGAGCTGCCGTCCACCCCGTTCACGTCGTCGTACATGTTGTGGATCATCACGGTCTTCTGGTTGTTGGCCGCCCAGCTCTGGATGGCGGTGAGGTAGCTCTTGGCCCGGCTAATGCCGGCCGGCGGCTGGGGCGGTGAAGCGTTCGGCAGCCCGTAGTTGGTAGGCCAGCCGGTCTCGGTCACCACGACGTTCAGGCCCGGATACTTTGCCTGCAGCTGTCCGTAGATGAGCTTGTAGGAGTCGAACGAGTCCTTGGGCGTGGCGGGTTTCCCCCCGATGACGGGCTGGTTGTCGATCTGTGCCCAGGGGGAGCCCTCCCAGCCCGGGTAGAGGTTCACCGCGATGAAATCCACTTTGGCCGCCAGTTGCGCCGCCCGCGAGTCGGTGAGCCAGAACGTGGTGGTCTGGGCGCTCGAGACCGGGAGCTGGGGGAAGTCGGCGTGGGCTTTGTCCACGTAGCTCAGGATCAGCGCCAGGTCCTGCGGATCCTCGTTGCCCACCAGCAGGCAGGCCACGTTCCCGCGTCCGACGGCCGTCTTCACGAAGTTCTGGTAGTCCCCCGCCGTCCAGTCGTCATGGCCGGGAAAGAGGAAGAGTCCCAGCATGACCTTCAGCCCGGCCGCCTGCGTCAGCTTGCCCACGTCCACCTGGCCCCCGCCGTACTGCGGATAGTAGGTGCGCACGAGGTTGAAGTGCTGCTTGATCGTCGCTAACTCGGAGGCCACCGTGGCCGGAGTCGGGTTGTCCACGTTGTGCAGGCCGTTGTAGGTCACCCCGGTGGGCAGGTAGGGGAGGGGACGAGCCCCCGCGCTGGTCAGCGCGCCCCGGGGGCTGTACTGCGCCACGTAGGCGTCCCGCCCTCCGGCGCTGGTGAGCGTGCGCACGGCCGGGCCGGGATCGAAGTCGGTGCTGCCGGTGAAGTCGCCCGTCAGCGTGGGATTGCTCCCGCGCGCCAGGGTGAGTCCGCGCGCCGGCACGGGCAGGGGTTGCTCCCAGAGCTTCTGCCCGTTGTCGTCGTAGTGGCTCAGCGTGTCGCCGGCCACGAAGGTGTGGCCGTTCTCGTCCACGGCCACGCGCCCGTTCGGTGCGGCCGCGCGCCACAGCTCGTTGCCCTGCGCGTCCACGTGGGTGAGGAAACCGTTCCCGGAGATGACGGCGCCCCCGTTGGGGTCGGCGGCGAGGTCCTGGCCCTGGATGGGGAGCTCGGTCAGGGTGCCGTCGGGGGTGAACGAGAAGCCTTTCGAGGCGGTCAGGACCAGGTTGGGTGTGACTCCGGTCGCGGCCGCCGGCAGGTCTTTCAGCCAGACGAGCGTTCCGTTCTCGACCCGTGCCAGGAAGCTGTCCCCGGCGACGTAGATCGCGTCGCCGATGGCCAGCGAGGTCGCTCGTCCCGGCAGGGGCAGCACCCAGAGCAGGTTGGCGTCGGGATCGAAGCTGGCCACGAACGCCCCGGAGTCGTTCTGGCCCACGGCCACCTGGTTGCCGTTGGCGTCCTCGCGCAGTTGCTCCAGCGTGGTGTTGCCCGTGAGCGGCGCGGTCCAAACCAGGTTGCCGTCCGCGTCGAAGCGGGCCACGTAGGCCTGCTCACCGTGTCCCCCGGCCAGGTAGATGTTGCCCGCGCTGTCGGCCTCCACGGCCTGTCCCACGTCCTCACCTGCGTCGCCGGTGCGAAACAGCAGCGCCTCCCGCGCCGGTGGGGCCTCCGCCAGGGGCTGGCTTACCGCTACGGAGCCCCCTCCGCACCCCAGAGTCAAGGCCATCAACAACCCGACGGCGAGCCGGCAGACGGTGGACGGTCGCTTCGACAGTCCCAACTCCTTACTCCTTACTCTCCCTACTCCCATCTCCTCACCCCACCACCACCCGGTTCCGCCCCTCCGCCTTGGCGCGATACAGCGCTTCGTCGGAGCGTTTCAGGAGCTCGTCCAGGGTGGATTCGTCCTTTCGGCAGGCCACGCCCAGCGAGGCGGTGACTTTCAGGGTGCCCACGCGCGCCGCCTCGATGGCCGCCCGGACGCGCTCGGCGCCCAGCCGCGCCTCCTCCTCGCGCACGTCGCACAGCAGGATGGCGAACTCCTCGCCGCCGTAGCGCCCCAGCAGGTCGCCCTGGCGCAGCACTCCGGCGCAGGTGGCGGCCACGGTCTTGAGCACCTGGTCGCCCTCGGCGTGGCCGTAGGTGTCGTTGAACGACTTGAAGTGGTCCACGTCCAGCAGCACCGCGGCTATGGGCCGCTCGGGGTCTTCCCAGATGCGCCCCGCCTGCTCGAAGAAGTGCCGCCGGTTGGCGATCCCCGTGAGGCCGTCGGTGGTGGCCATCTGGTGCACCTCGCGGAATTGCTTCATGGCCTGCTGCAGCCGATCCGAGCGGATGCGCTCGGCGGCCAGCGAGGCGGTCGAGCTCGACTTCGGATCGGTGGCCCCCAGTCCGAACTCGCGCCGGATGCGCCGCGCCCGGTTGGGCCATCCCTGCGTGCCCGCCAGCCAGTGGGCCAGCTCGGCGTAGCGCAGCGAGGCGCCTTTGTGACCCTGCACGCGATTCAAGAATGCCCGCTCGCGCGCCACCCAGAAGTTGATCTCGGGCGCATCGAGCTGGTCGCCCAGGCGCTCGGCCTGCTCCAGCTGGCGCAGGGCCAGCTCGACCGAGCCGTTGAGGCGGCTCCAGCCGGCTTCCAGCACGCGCAGGTGGGCCTGCAGGATGGGCGGCCGGGCGGCCCGGCGCAGCTCTTCCAGGGCGCTCTTGAAGCGCGCGAGCTGCTCGCGGGTGGGGCCGCGCTCCTCCAGCTCGCACTGGGCCAGGCGCGCCTGGGCCTGGCTGATGTAGAAGTAGCGCCGGTGGACGGGCACCCACGCCGGCGGCAGCTGCAGCTGTGAGAAGCGTGTCAGCAGGTCTTCCAGCGGCTCTCCCAGCTCGCCCTGCTCGAGGTAGAAGCGCACGGCGTGCCCGTAGAGACTCGCTTGCAGCAGGGGAGGCGCGTTTTGGAAGCGCTCCTGGATGGTGCTGAGCGCCTCCAGCGCCTCGCGCACCCGTCCGAGCGTGCTCTGGAGCGAGACCACGTAGCTCGAGAGCGTGTCCAGGTCGGCCTGCGAGCCGGGCGAGGGGCGCACGCGCTCGCGGGCGCGCTCGACGAACTGCAGCGCGTGGCGGGTCTGGCCTCGCAGCATGAGGTTCCAGCAGAGGTCGTTGCAGGCGAACAGGAAGTCGCGCGTGCTGAGCCAGTGCCCCTGCTCCTGGAGGTGGCGGGTCAGCTTGCGCTCGGCCTCGAGCGGTCGGCCCAGGAAGTGGGTGGCCACTGCGGCCATGACCTGGGTGCGCGCCAGGGTGGGCGGATCGGCCAGTTTGCGGGCGGCTCGCAGGGCCTGGTGGCCGAAGTGGCGGGCCACGCGCTCGAAGCCCAGCAGGCCCGCGATCAGCATCAGGTCGCAGGAGAGGCGTACTTTTTCGCGCGACAGCCCGAGGGGTCGGGCCAGGCGCCAGGCTGTGATGCCCGCCTCGAGCAGCGGTCCGGGGGAGACGTCGGACGCTGCCCAGAGGGCGGCCAGCGCCATCAGCTCGACGCCCGGCCGGTCCTCGTGCTGCGGTCTGGTCAGCAGGGCTTTGAGGATGCGCCACGGGGAGCCGGTCGGGGGCTCCAGCCGCCGTTGTTTCAGGGCGGCGTGCAGGAGGCGGCGCCGTTCGGTCTCGGGTAGTCCGAGCTGCAGCATCTTCAACACGGTCGGGGTGTCGAGGCTCTGGTCCAGGACGGCCTGGTAGGCCTGGCGCGCTTCGTCGGCACGCCCGGCGCGGGCGCATGCCTCGCCCAGGGCTTTGTGGAAGTCGGTGTCGACCCGGTTGCAGTCGGCTTTGCGGGCTGCGAGCAGGAATTCGCGGGCGGTTTCGGCCGCGCCCTGCTCGAGCGCGAGCAGTCCGGCCGCCTTGCAGGCGTCGTGCACCTGAGGGCCGCTGCCCCATCCGGCGCGGGTGTGGCGGGCGCGGGTGAAGAGGTTGCCGTTGTCGGCCAGTCGCCGGTGGCGTTCCTGGCGTTCCTCGGGGGTCAGCTCGTGCAGCAGCGCGTCGCGCAGGGCGGGATGGCTGAACCGGTAGCGTCCCTGCTTGGCCTCTTCGATGAGCGCGAGCTCGGCGGCTTTCTTGTCGTGGGGAAAGTAGGTGCCCCAGAGGGCGAAATCGCGCAGTTTTTCGCGCAGCCCCTCGGGGATCTCGGGCAGGTCTCGGGGTTCGGGGGCGGGCAGGGCGATGCGTTCGAACCCGGTGAGGGCGGGTTCGTCGGTTTCGGAGGTGAGGAGGAAGAGCATGTCCGCTTTGCCGGCGCGCGGCGCCAGGCATTGCACGAGTTGCCGTGAGGGCTCGTCGAGCCACTGGGCGTCGTCCAGGACGAGGGCCAGTCCGGGCACTTCCTCGGCCACGCGCGTGAGCCAGTGGGCGGCGGCTTCGAGCCAGGACTCGGGCGGCTCGAGCGAGGGAGGGGGGAAGAGCTCGGGGGCGATCGGGTGGAAGAAGGGGCTGCCGGTGCGTTGCAGGACGCGCCGCAGGTCCTCGTCGGCCTGTCCGATGGCTTCCCGAAAGGCTTCGAAGGCTTCGCTGCCGTCGGGGGAGGCCTGTCCGCGCAGGACGGGTCCGGCGAGTTGTCGCGTCAGGGTGGTCTTGCCCGACCCGAATGGCCCGTGCAGGAGCACCGCTCCCCGCTTCGCTCGCAACTCCTCCGCCCGCATCGCTTCGGACTTCTGCGCCGGGGTGGCTCGACCTTTGACCTCGGCCCCGATGGAGAAAGGCGTTTAAGCGGTCTGCGATAAAGCGAGGCAATACCCGTCAATGCTATGTTCACTTACTGCCGACACTTGTTGCGACATCCCACCGGTTTGCGAAGAGCTGCATGACGTCTACAATCGCGCGTCAGACGCCTGCCTGGCCGCCTGCGACTTGTGTCTGTGGGCCCCAGGGATGTAGAATCTTATTGGACGATGGAAGTTTGGACGGTCCAGCCCGCTGAGGTTCTGGCTGCCGTTGAGCACTCAGGATGTCTCTACGTCGAGAGTTCGCGGCTCCCGGCCAGCTATGTACCACCGGCATATAGATGGCTGAGACAGCGACTTCGGCATCGAATTCCCGGTTATGGTGCCCATTACCCGTGGTGGGTATATTGTGCGAAGCCGAGCCTTCGAAAATGTCGCTTCTCTCGTCCGCTTGACGCGGAGGAAGTGCTCATTACCCTGGACGTTAGCCCGACCGAGTTGGCGAGCTTTCCGGTTCGTGCCTGGAACTTGGTCTATTGCGGAAAATATCTTCCCCTGGATGGTAAGGCTCGTCGCTCTGGCGACAGGAAGACACGTCAGGACGTGCAGAGCAGTTGGGAGAATCTCTTTAACCCCAGGCTAACAGGCTACGGGCTTGCACGTGAAGGAGTCTTGGAAGCTCTCCGGGCAAATCAAATTGTCGCGTCAGCTACTTTGTGGGACAGGCGACTAGCACTAGCTGAGCGCCGGGGGCGACGCGGGCCGCTAGCGGCCCGTTGGGTAGAGACGGAGGCTCAGCGCGGCGAAGCGCGCGCCCCTTCCTGAGTAGGGGCCTCGATTCATAGGCGGACGCACGCTTCGCCGCGGGACCTGGGTCGTTCTCGAGCCGCCTGCACGGGCGCCTGATCCCGGCGACCGCCAGCTTTTGTCTGAGCGAGGGGCCGGTGGCCGCCTCGGCCAGCACGCACAGGGCGCGCGGCTCGGCCGTGGCTTGACGGGGGAGCGGCGGCCTATGAGCTCCAACCACTTGGGCGACGGCGACCGAAGCGCGGGCAAAACCCCGGATGCTCTCGGCGGCCGGTCTCCGGCACCAAACCCCGAGGGGGCTCCGGCTCCCTGGCACAAGCAAGAACGTTGGAGGTACACCAGGTCCGTAACATCTGTCCCAACTCCTGGTGGCCCTGATCCGGCGCAAGCCACTCGACGAGCAAGACCATCGGCTCCAGGTGCTGGTCGGTCTCGACGTGCACCACACACCTGCTGCCTTATGTGCTTCGGGTCAGCGAAATTCTCGAAGCTGGCATTGCCTTCCGCGCCGCTGTTGGTCGTCCCGGGCGAAGGCTCCAAGTCCAGTTCCCGCTCAACGCCCGCCCCCGCGAGGCCATCGCCTGATCACACAGGCACGGATTTACCCCCGAGCGGAGGGATCCGCTCCCCGGAACGGATCGGGATCCGCTCCCGGGCGTGGATCCATTCCCGCGCAAGCGCACGCTCGAGGCCCACGTCCAGCAGCATCCAAGCCGGCCGGTTCGAGGGCGCGTCCCCGCACTCGCTCGGTCATGATCTCGTGTCCGAGGTGGTCGCCTCCGTGCAGGTCTCCTCGCACAGCTCGCCCCGACGCGTGAGGGGTCATCGGCGCTGCGTGCGGCGACCTAAGCGCGGGTGAGGATTGCGCCCTGGAAAACTCCGGGGCGTCCCGCTCGCGCTTGCCCAGCTTGAATGCCGAACCAGGGCCGGGCCCCCGCCAAGGTGGCAAATCGCATTTCCACCGGTGTAGTGCGCGAGATAAAACTTGCACTACAATCCCTGCAACGGCATCTCAGCTCGCACCTCACCCCGCTCCAGGAAAAAACTCTCCACGAGCAGCGCGCCGTAACCAAAAGTGACAGTGCTCCATGAATGTCCCCGAATTCGGCACCGAGCGCCTCTCTCGCGGCCGAGAACCTCCTCCGAGAACATTTTCCTCCCAAACTCGGCTCTCGCCGCCAGAAACCAACTTTAAACACGCCATCGGAATGGCTCCGCAAAGCCATTTTTTCCCTGTCGCCTTTTTGACTTACCTGGCCCTCGCCAGTTAAAATGGAATCGTTGCTCAACTATCTCCTCCAGGAGAATCCCACCTGCGACGAGGGCGCCCTCGAGGTGCCCATGAACGACTGGATGCACGCCATCGACCGCTCCGAGGCCGCCCTCTTCCTCGACGGCCAGATGCGCCTCCTCGCCCGCGCCCACGCGCGCCTCAGCCTGCGCCTGGGCGAGGCCCTCCAGCCCATGCTCAAGCGCTCCGGCTACTCCGCCCTCGGTTACGCGAAGTCCGCCGACTATTGCCGCGAAGAGCTCGGCGCCAGCCAGAGCACAGCCGAGCGGATGGTCCGGCTGCACAAAGGCCTGCAAGACTTCCCCCTCGTGAACGAGGCCTTCCTGAAAGGCGACCTGAGCGAGTGCCAGGCGCTCCTCTTGCTCTCTCGTCTCCCCAAGCTCGGCGACGAAGCGGGCTGGGTCGAGAAAGCCCGCGCTCTCACCGTGCGCGCCCTCGAGGAGGAACTCGGCGCCGAAGCGACCGAGCCGAGACCCCGTCCCGCCGGCGAGCGCCACTACCGCTTCACTCCTGGAACCATGCTCGACTGGCACATGGGCCGCGAGCTGGCCGGGCGCCTCCACGGCAGCGACCTGAACGACGCCCAGTTCCTCGAGTTCCTGGCCGCCGAGTTTCTGGCCGGCCCTCATCCCCGGCCGACCGACGAGCCCATCCCAGAGGAAGCGCCGCCGCCCCCCGAGCCCCGTACCCGCGAGCTGTGGAAGGTGCTCGAGGTGGAGTATGGCCGTTGGGACTACTTCGACTGGCAGTCGATCGCCGTGCAGCTTTCCCCCGAGCTGCAGCAGCCCTTGCCCGAGTTGCCGCACGAGCGGCAGTCCGCCATCAACGACCTGTTCCTCTGCCGCCGCCGGCTCCATCTGCACCTGGGGCGGATGCTCTTCACCTTCAGTCGCCTCAGCCTGTGGCGCGACTCCGGCTTCGCCAGCCTTGGACACTACGCCCAGGAGCGCCTCGGTCTCTCGACCACCACGGTCCACCGTTTGATCACCCGCGAGCGACTGTTCCTGGAAAACCCTGACGTCCACGAGGCCGTGCGCGACGGCCAGCTCACCGTCTCCCAGGCCGATGCCCTCGCACCGGTCCTGAAGGAAGTTCCCGACTCGTGCACGCCCGCCTGGATCGCGTTCGCGAGGGGCACCACGACGCGCAACCTCGCCTCTGTCGTGAAGGCCACCTGCGAACTGGCCGAGGTCGACCGCGAGACCTTTCTGATGTCGAACCACCTGCCGCCCTCGTGCGACGAGCGACCCTGGCAGATCCGCGGCCGGGCGCGGCGCTCCGATGAGCCCGTCGACCTCCCCGCGCTGCTCGGCCCCATCGGGGTCGTCGTCGGTTGGGCCGCCACGTGGATTCCAACGTTGACGCTTCACGCCAAAGCCACCCTCTCGCTGGTGGTCCGGGTGCCCGACGAGATCCTGCCCGTGCTCGAGGAGGCGGAGCGGGTCGCGGGGGCCCGCACGCCCACCGAGGCGGTCCAGATGTTCCTCGACGGCTTCATCGCCACGTGGAGCAAAGCCGATCTGCAGACGCGCGCCCAGACCCGGCGGCTATTCGAGGCGGCGGACTACCGCTGTCAGGTCCCGGCCTGCACGGCTCGCGTCTGCCTGGAAGCGCACCACCTCCACTTCCGCTCGCAAGGGGGCGGCAACGAGGATGCCAACCTGGCCGTCGCCTGCAAGAGCCACCACCATCACGGCATCCACGCCGGCACGATCCGCGCCACGCGCACACTCGACGGGGCCATCCTGTGGGAGATGGGCATCTTCGGCGCCCGGGTCCACCGGGTGTTTCGGAACGAAACGCGGCTGGAGTCGATTCCGTAGGCGGGTCCTCCCGCCGTTCGTCCGGTCGCGTGGCTCTCCCCGCCCTCCCGCGTGGCCCTCCACGGCTGTGGCTCACCAATCTCTCGGGTGCCTCCCACGGCTGCGTCGCTCTTCCATCAATGTCCCTCGCACCCGCTCTCGCGCGACCCAAACGCTCGAGTCGCCCACCCTGAACAAAACCTGAAAAACTCCCCGGGTTAACCTGAAGTTCATAACCCGAAGCCCGTTTCCGGGCATACTCACCCCCGTTATGGTGATCACGACGCCAAGTCTGCCGACGCTACCCCGGGTGCGGCTTCTGTCTCCCGAGGTCGTCTTCGCGGGACTCAATCCCGACCGCAAGACGGTCGTCGACGAGTTCGTGCAGGGCGCCAGGTCCGAGGAGGACCGCTCGCTCAAGCGCCAATCCATGGCCGAGCTGCTCACCTACAAGCCCTACATGAGCGCAGACGCCCTCAAAGCCATCGCCCTCTGCGTCAACAAGAGCAGCCACATCGACGGGCGGCGCGCCAAGCTCGAGGGCTTCACGGCGATCTACCGCCACACCCCACACCTCCGCGACGAAGTCCTCACCGAGATCATCGCCCTGGTCAACGGCTCCAACTGCCCCGAGGGCTACGCCGAGAAGCTCGCCGCCCTGGACGACATGCTCAAGCTCCAGCCCGACCTCAAGCCCAAATTCGTCACCCAGCTGCGCCTGCTGGTCGACCACAGCACCGGCGTCCCGGCGCGCGCGATGAAGCTCGACAGCGTCAAATCGATGCTGGAGAAAAACCGCGACCTGACCCCCGAGTTCCTGGGCACGGTGCGCGGCTTCGTCAACGAGAGCAACTCCAACGAAGGACGCCGCCTCAAGCTCGGCACCCTCAACGGCATCCTGCAGCGCTGCCCCACCCTCGACGAGGCCCGCGTCAAAGCGATGGGAGCCGCCATCCACAAGAGTCCCGACCTGCCCGAGCGGCGGGTGGCCCTGAAGAGCCTGGAGCAGGCATTCCGCTTCCAACCCAACGTCCCGGCCGAGACCCTGACGTCCATGACGGGCTTCATCTACGGCGAGACCGACCGCAACGGCCTGGAGGAGCGCGGCTCCACCGCGGTGCGCCTGCTGCGCCTCGACCCGGCCTCCAACTCCGACGCCATGAAGTACGTGGCCGCCGAGGCGAAGTCGTCCCTGACGGCGGTGGATGGCACCCTGCGCGCCCGCGTGGCGGTCAACGACCTGCTGGTGGCCAACCGTCTGGGGATGAGCCTGGACCGCATGTTCGAGCTCTCCAGCGTGGCCTCCACGGCGGGAGCCCAGATCGCCGCGGGTCTGCTGCACCCCGATTCGCCCCTGAGCATGGCCCAGGACTCCCTCCAGGTCTGCCGCGAGCGCGCCCAGCACTTTGGCGACGCCGCCGCTCTGCCCCGCGAGAAGCTGCTGCGCGTCTATCAGAAACGCGAGCTGGAAGTGCGTCAGAAGTATCTCTACAAGATCGCGGTCATCGCCGGCGCGGCGGCCCTGGTGGGCGGATGCGGCGCGATGGTGGCCCAGTGCTTCGTGCCCCTCTCCACCGGCGCTATCTGGGGCATCACGGCCGCCTCGGCCGGTCTCTCGCTGGGCTACGGCAAAGTCCAGGTCGACCGCGCCGCCGAGCGCCACGTCCGCCGCGAGCTCGAGGGCGAGCGCGACTACTGGCGCGGCCAGCTCGAGCGCCACGAGCGCATCGAGCCCGCCATCGAGTCGCTGCTGGCCGGCCAGAAGTCCACCGCCCCGGGCGTCCACGAGACCGAAGAGGTCGTCGTGGTCGGCGCCATCCGCGTCCGCCGCAAATCCGGCGAGGAGTGAGACCTCAACTCACCAGCTTGAGCTGCTCCGTCAGCCATGGCTTCAGCCAGTCGGGCTGATCCGGCATCCCCTGAACCTGCAGATAGGCCGCCCTGGCCTCGGCCGTGCGTCCCATCCGGCGCTGGATCTCCGCTGTCAGGTAGGTCAGGACCAGCGTATCGCCCGGCGTGGCCTTGATGGCCTCCGCGATCGAGCCCAGCGCCAGCTCCTGGTAAGTGCGCTCCAGCGTAATCGCGGCGCGGGTCTCGGCCACGACCGAGCTCCAGTTCTCGGCGGTCGCACCCGTCGGCGTATAAGCGGCCAGGAATTTCAGCACGTCTTCGTTCTCGCCGTGAGCCCGCAGCAGGCACGCGGCCGTCCCCGCCACCAGCTGGCGCTTGTCGGCGGGAAAGGAGGCCAGCCCCGCGATCGCCTTGCGCGCGATCAGCACCTCGGCGTTGGCGCGGTTACGGGTCTCGTCGGGAGACAGCCCGGCGGCGTCCACCATCAGCTTCCAGGCCTCGTCGCCGGCCAGGTCGGACAGCGGATTGGCCTCGAAACGCATGCTCCAGATCACCTGCATGTCGCGGTGCGACTGCTCCCCCGGAGGCGCCTTCAAGAAGCGCATCTGCTGGGCGATCAGGGCGTGGCTCACCCAGGCCGGGGGCTGGTCGGGCGCTCGCAGACCCTCGGTAAACGCCCCCGAGGGATACGTCTTGAAGGCCGGCACCGGGAACTGCCCCGCCTTCACCGCCTCGGCCAGCTTCGGGTCGACGGGCTTCTCGAACTCGCTCTCGTCCGCCGAGTAGTGGCATTTCGGACAAGTGACCGTTTGCAGCAGCAACGGCTGTCCCCCGCCGGCCCGCTCGAGCAGGTCGCGGTCGACGCCCGCGGCGTTGTTGGTGCTGAACAGCTCGGTCCCCTGGGTGGCGGTCCCGCACACCGGACATTTCAAAGCGATCAGGTGGCCCGTCGTCGCCGAGGCGACCGCGGCCAGAATCAAGACAAGCAATACGATCTTACGCATAGGCGCGCAAGTTCTACGCGTCGATCGATTTCTCCGGCGTGCTGTTTACAATCTGGAGTGAGATCCGCACGCCGCCGTGAGTATTCTGGGGGGGATGATTCCGAGGGTCACACAAGAAGAGGAGACCTCGCCCCGATGCTCGTTTCGAATGCCCTGGCGCGCTACCCCGTAAGGGCCGCCCAGACCCCGCCACCCACGGAGCAGGCTCCGCCCAAGCAGGAGCTGCCGCCTGCCAAGGAGATCCCGGCCGACACTCCGCCGCCCTCCAGTGAGCCGCCCGTGGACAAGAAGGAGGTCAAGCGCGAGATCCTCCAGTTCGATCCGCGCGAGGAGCTGAGCATCACCCGCACCTGGGACAAGCCGGTGCTGGAGACCAAGAAGCTGGGCTCGATCCCGTCCGACTACTACGAGCACGCCTGGGGCTGGCCCACGCCCGGTTACGGCTGGTATCCCTCCAGCGAGCGCTCCTACGGCTGCTATGGCCAGGACGTGTGCGAGAACGGTCCGGTGGGCGTCTACCGCGACGTGCCCGTTTACGACGACCAGGGCAACGCCCGTAAGGAAGCCTATACCCAGACCCTGACCGAGAAGACCTACGACCAGCGCAAGAGCTTCCTGGTCGGTGGGGGAGTGGGCCTGGCCCTGGGAGCGGGCGCCGCGGTCGGCGTCCTGGCCGCCTGGGGCGGGGCCTCGACCACCTCGATGGTGATCGGGGGCCTGGTGGGCGCCCTCGGTGGAGCCGCCGCGGGCGGCGCGGTGGGCTTCAAAGGCGTCGACAACGACAAGCTGGAGGAGGTCTGGTACCAGAGCAACATCTCCCACCCGACCATGACCGGTTATACCGAGCGCATCACCCCCGACGTCTGGCACGAGCAGCGTTGCCACAGCGAGAAGGATTCCCAGGGCAACGACCACCAGGTTTGCGAGACCTGGTCCACCCTGCGCGGCTACAACCACGACTATTATCCCGACATCAGCTGGCGGAAGGTGGGCGACTACACGTATCCGACCATCCAGCACACCGCCAAGATGGGTCCCACCACGAGCGGTCTGGTGGCCGCCGCGGCGGGGATCGGAGTGGGCGCGCTGATCGGCGTGGCGCTGCACTTCCTATGAACCTCGACGACATGGACCGCGACAAGAACGCCAAGGTCCAGACAGCCAACGTCATCAACTACCTGGCCGCCGTGGTGCACAAGCTCACGGGCGGCCAGCCCTGGGTCGCGTTCGACACGGACGAGATCCTCAAATACGCCATGGAGCAGGGCATCGAGGGCATCCAGGTGGAGCTCAAGAACAACGAGCAGGGCCGCGAGGAAGTCGTGCTGACCTACCTCACCTCGCGCCCCGCCGCCCCACCCCCGAAACGCCGCGGCTTCACGGCGATCGACGGCGGCAAACAGGCGCCGCCCCCGCCGCCTCCGGAAGAACCTTCCTGAAATCCCCGCGCGGAAACCGGAAAAGGAATTTGATTCCTGGTTGAGAATTGGCCCCCATTCTCTATTGCGGGGGCTTTTCAATGCGTCGTCTGCTGGCAGTCTTGCTCATGGTGCTTTTATTTCCGGCATGCTCGGGAAACGATTCGCTCGGTTCGGGAGAGCCATTGCCAAGCACTCCCGTCAATCTTCGGCTGGAAGTCAATGCCGCTGTGGCCGCCAGGGCTTTCTCCGCCCGAGGTGCGGTGGGCCAGGTTCTGGTCGAGGTGGCCGTGCCCGGAAGCCAGGACGGGAATTCGCTCAGCGGCCACGCCCTGGCCGGCAGGGCCCTGGCGCCGGTCGGGGACAGCGACGTCGTCACCGTCGAGCTGGCGGTCGCTCCCGGAGACTACGAGATTTATGTCTTTGGTCTGGACGATTCCGGGCTGGTCGTGGCCCGGGCGACGCCTTTCGCGCTGACCCTCACCGCGAGCACGGTCGTGACGCAGGCGGTCACGCTTGTTTCCACCCGCCAGGGCTCGCTCAGCCTCACTCCCTCGAGCGCCGTCTTGACCACCGGAGAGAGTCTGCAATTCAGCGCTCTGGCCGTTCTTCCCGACGGGACCACCTCGTCCGAAGTCGCCTGGAGCAGCTCCGACAGCGCCGTCTTCACGGTGAGCGCCCAGGGCCTGGTGACCGGTGTCTCCCCCGGGCAGGCCGAGCTCTCGGCCTCCACCGCCGGTGGGCTGACGGCCACGGCCCCTATCACCGTGAACCCGCCTGCGGTGACCGTGACCCAGGTGCTCCTGCAGATCGCCCCCGGCCCGACCGTCAGCCTGGGTCAGACCGTCACCTTCACGACCACGGCCCTGTTCTCGGATGGCAACAGCCAGGACGTGTCCGGCGTGGCCAGTCTCTCCAGCAGCGACCCCGCGGTGCTGGCCGTCAGTAACGCTGGCAGCGGCACCGCCCTGAAGACCGGAACCGCTGAAGTGACGGCCACTTTCGAGGGTGTGACCAGCACGCCCCTGGCGGTCACGGTGACCAACCTGCAGGTGGTCGGACTGGAAGATGTGGGCGCCAGCTCGCGGTTGGTCAGCTTCTCTTTCGATGAGGCCGCGGCTACCTTTACCGACCTGAGCTCGACCGCGATCGGAGGATCCCCCGGCGGCCCGCTGACCTCCGAGCCCTCAAACCGCTTTGTCTTCGTCTCTCTGGTGGGCAATCAGGTGGCCCCTTTCCGCCTGGACGACCAGGGTCTCTTCAGCGCGCTCGGGGTGGTGAATGTCCTCGGAGCTCCGTTCCCCATCGCGGCCCTGGGACCGAATCTGTACGTCTACACCCTCACCTCCAATCTGCAGACCTTTACCTTTGACGGGCTGCAGTTCGCTTCCACCGACACGCGCGCGGCGGGCAATCCCGAGGATGTCGCGGTGAATGCCTCCTTCTCGGCCCTCTACACCTGCGCCACTCCGCCCGGGTTTCCCACGGTCGAGGGGCTGGCCCTGGACGCCGCGGGCCTGCCCGCCGGCCCCGTGCCCGGCTCTCCCGTCTTTCTGCCGGACGTCAATATCGCGCCCCGGGTCATGGGCATCGACCCCGCCGGTCCTTTCGTGGTGGTGGCCACTGACAGCCCCTTCTTCAGCAACTTCCTGGGGGTCGTCGAGTTGCATGCGGACGGGAGCCTGGGCTCGCTCCTTCAGGTGGTTCCCTTCGCGGGCCTGGCTCGGATGGGCGTCGTGATCACTCCCTCGGGGCTCATTTACGTTGGCAGCAATCAGAGCGGCGCGGGGACTCTCGAGTGCTATCGGCTGGATGCCGCCGGTCAGGTGAGTTTCGTCGGCTCGACCGCCCTGGGCGAGTTGCCCTCCGACGATCTGGAGATGTCGCCATCCGGCCACTTCCTCTTCTATCCGAGTCGTGTGACGAGCACGCTGGTGGCGCGTCCCATCAACTCTGATGGATCGCTGGGAGCTCCGGTGAGCAGCTCCACGGTAAACCAGGCGAATGGCGTGGAGGTTCTGCCCTGAGCTGTTTTTCAGGAATTTTTCAGCGCACCCCATTAAGCTGGCGCGCCTGTGAACATCACCGCTCTCACGCCCCGCCTGCCAAGCCGATGGGAAGACCGCTTCGGGCAGAGCGCGCCCTGCGCCACCCTGGATAGCGTTGCGGGGGCGGTGTCCGGGGGCCTGGGAGCCGTCCATCCCGCCGGAATCCTGGCGGGAGGCGTGCTGCACGGCGTGACCACCATGCTCTCGCGCGCCAAAGCCGACCAGAGCGGCCTGGTGTCGTTCGATCGCATCCCCGACACCGACCGCAACTGTCGCCTCAAGGACTTCGCCGACGGCTTCGTCAAAGGCGTCGTGGCGGGCACCGTGGGCGCGTTCGCCGGTCCGCTCGCGGGGGCGGGCGTGGGCGCCGCGCTGGGTCCGTTCGCGCTGCACCGCCGGCGCGCTCTCGAAAAGAGCGGCACGCAAGTGGCGCACGAGGGCACGGGCGTGCGCGAGGCCTGGGACATGGGCTTCAAGGGCCAGGGCGTGGGCATCGTCATCATGGACACTGGCATGGCCCCCCACGACGACCTGAAGGACCGCATGGTCGCCTTCCACGACTTCAGCCACCCCCAGTACGTCATGAAGCCCTACGATCCGGATTTCCACGGCACGTTTTGCGCCGGCATCGCGGCCGGGGACGGCAGCCTGAGCCACGGGGAGATTGTCGGCGTGGCCCCCGAGGCCAGCCTGATCGGGCTCAAAGTGGACGACGAGGAGGGCTTCGACTACCCCAACGTCCTGGCCGCGCTCAAGTGGATCGACGAGAACCGCGAGAAATACAACATCCAGGTGGTCAATATGAGCTTCGGATTGGGCTGCGGCCAGAAGCTCGTGGCCGACGCCATCAAGCCGCTGGCGGACAAAGGCATCATCTTCTGCACCAGCGCCGGCAACGGCGGCCCCACCCCCCGCAAGCTGGACCTGTTCAAAGCCAGTCCGGACATCCTGACCGCCGCCTGCTCGGACAACCGTGGCACCGCGGCGCTGGGGGACGACCGCCTGGCAAATCTCTCGAGCCGCCCGCCCGAGGGCGACCGCAACGGGCCAGACGTCACGGTGCCGGGCACCGACGTCACCGGGACCGACCCGAACGGCAACTATCGCCGCGTGGTGGACGGCGGGACGAGCTTCTCGAGCGCCTACCTGGCAGGGGCGATGGCTCTGTGGAAGCAGAAGAATCCCAGGCTCACGGTGAGCGAGGCCCGCACGGTGCTCGAGCAGACTTCCCAGAAGCTCCCGGGCACCCCCGAGGCCTGGCAGGGCGCCGGGCAGCTCCAGGTGGCCGAGGGCTTGAAGAGACTGCCCGCCTGACCGCCCGCGAACCTTCTGAAGATCAGTCTTCCTCGCTGCTGACCGGCCCCTGGAGCCCCTTCGGGTTGACCGAGTGGAAGATCACGTCCGGGTTCTTCTCGGACGTGTAATCCAGGTCCCACTGGCCCGGGAACAGCGCCACGGGCCGGTTGTCCGGGTCCACCGCCAGGCGCGTGGTGCGCGTGGGCGTGAACTTGTCCAGGGCGGCCTGGGGGCCTTCCAGCCAGCGGCACATCTGGAACGGCAGCACCTCGAAACGGCACTCCACCGAGTAGTCGTTCTTGATGCGGTACTGCACGACCTCGAACTGCAGCTTGCCGACGGCGCCCATCACCACGTCGCGCGTATGGCCGTCGCTCAAATAGAAGATCTGCACCGCGCCCTCGTGCGAGAGCTGGTCCAGAGCGCGCTGGAAGGCCTTGCGGCGGGACGGGTCGTGCAGCGAGACGCGCGCGAAGTGCTCCGGCGGGAAGAGCGGGATCGGCTCGAACTGGAACTTCTGACCGCCACCCAGCAGCGTATCCCCCAGATAGAGCTCGCCGGAGTTGACCAGGCCGACGACGTCGCCGGCATAGGCCTCCTCGACGGTCTGGCGTTCCTGGGCGAAGAGCTGCTGCGGGTAGGAGAGGCGGATGGTGGCCCCGGTGCGCACGCACTGCACCTTCATGCCGCGCTCGAACTGGCCCGAGCAGATGCGCATGTAGGCCACGCGGTCGCGATGGCGCGGGTTCATATCCGCCTGGATCTTGAAGACGAAGCCCGAGAACTCGGGATAGCTGGGCTCGATCGGATCGTGGTCCGTCAGGCGCGGACCGGGCTCGGGCGCCAGCCCCAGGAACTGGTCCAGGAAGAGCTGCACGCCGAAGTTGCTGACGGCGCTGCCGAAATACACCGGGGTAAGGGCACCGCGCTCGAAAGCGGCCTGGTCGAACTCCTCGCCCGCCATCTCGAGCAGCTCGAGCTCCTCGCGGAAGGCTTTGTAGGCGACCTGGTCGTCCATCAGCTTCTCGACCTCGGGCGAGAACGGGTCCATCACCTGCACCGCGGCGGCCTTCGAGCCGTGGGCCACGCGCTCGAACATGTGGACCTCTTTGGTGCGCCGGTCGAACACGCCCCGGAACGAGGGGCCGCTGCCGAGCGGCCAGTTCATCGGGATCGTGCGCAGGCCGAGCGTCTTCTCCACCTCGTCCAGCAGGTCCAGCGGGGGCTGGCTGGGGCGGTCCATCTTGTTGACGAACGTGAAAAGGGGGATGCCGCGCCGCTTGCAGACGTCGAATAGCTTGAGCGTCTGGGCCTCGAGGCCCTTGGCCGCGTCCAGGATCATGACGGCGCAGTCCACCGCGACCAGAGTGCGGTAGGTATCCTCGGAGAAGTCCTGGTGGCCCGGGGTGTCCAGGAGGTTGAGCCGGTAGCCCTCGTAGTCGAAGCTCAGCACGGTGGAGGTGATCGAGATGCCGCGCTGCTTCTCCAGCTCCATCCAGTCGGAGGTGGCGTGGTTCTGGTTCTTGCGCGCCTTCACGCTGCCGGCCAGGTTGACCGCGCCCCCGTACAGCAGCAATTTCTCGGTCAGAGTGGTCTTACCGGCGTCCGGGTGGGAAATGATGGCGAACGTCCGCCGACGGCGAACCTCTTGCGACAGCTTCTCGGGGGCTTCCAACATAGCGCGTCAGATTAGCATACGGGCATGATTCGTGGCAAGACTGGCGACGCGTTCCACGAGTCGTGCGATCGTGCACGCCCCTCTCGCGTAACACGCCCCGTCTCCCATCTCCCATCTCCCATCTCAATACAGGGCGCTCCCGGGGGCCTGCGCGAAGGGACGGGGCATGCTTGGAACCGAGTTCGTCCTGAAATCGATCTCCGCGCTCGGCGTGGAGCACATCTTCATGTTCGTGGGAGGGCTGGTGGACCCGTTCCTCCCCGCCGTCGCCGCGGGCATCGTCACCCCCATCGTGGCCGCCAACGAAGCCGGGGCGGGCTACGCCGCCGACGGCTACGCGCGCGCCGCCTGCAAGTTCGGCGCCGTGCTCGTCATCGGGGGCCCGGGCGCGTTCAACGTCGTGGGCGCCGTGGGCGCGGCCGACGCCGACCGCGTCCCCCTGCTGCTGCTCACCGGCGAGACCGCCACATCCGAGCAGGGACGCGGCTCCTTTCAAGACGCCACCGGCTTCGGCGAGGACGACCTGCTCGTCTTCGAAGGCATCACCGCCGGCTCGCACCTGGTCCCCACCCCCCAGGCGCTGCCCCAGTTCCTGCGCGACGCCTACCACGCGATGCTGGCCCACCCGCGCCGGCCCGTCCACCTGGCTCTGCCCGTGGACGTGCAGAAGGCCGATCTGGGCAATCCGAAGTGGCACCCTCGCGCCACCCTCGAGCCGCCCCGCGTGCTCGACGAGGCCGCCTTCGGAATGCTGGGCCGCAACGCGCTGGGCACGGCCCGGAACATCGCGATCCTGGCCGGCAACGGCTCGCAGACCTCGGGCGCCGGACCCGAGCTGCAGGCCTTTTGCGAGAAGTTCCAGATCCCCATCGCCAGCACGTTCCGCGCCAAAGGCATCGTCCCCGAGGACCACGAGCTGTGCCTGGGCATGTTCGGCTACGCCGGCCACCCGCCCGCCGAGGAGTGCCTCACCTGTCCCGATCTCGACCTCCTGATCGTGCTCGGCTCCAGTCTCAACCAGCGCGACACGCTGGCCTGGAACGCCCGTCTCAAGCCGAAGCTCGGCATCGCCCAGGTCAACGTGGACGAGGCCCAGCTGGGCCGCAACTTCCCGGTGGAGTATGCGATTCTCGGAGACGTCCGCACCGCCGTGCGGGCCCTGTCCAGCGGCCCCTGGACGGAGCACCTGGCGGCCACCGCCTCCGAGCGCCGCGCCTGGGCCGACGGCTTCCTGAAACAGCCCCGGTTCCTGGAAGCGGACAAGATGACCTCGGACCAGGTTCCGATGCACCCGGCCCGCGTCGTGACCGAGCTGCGCAACGCCCTGCCCCGCGACGCCGCTCTCTTGATCGACTCGGGCGCCCACCGCGCCTTCGCCGGACACTACTTCCAGGTTTACCAGCCACGGCGCCTCTTCTCGGCCACGGGGCTCGGTCCCATGGGGTGGGCCATCGCGGCCAGCATCGGCGTGGCCGCCGCCCTGCCCGACACCCTCGTCGCCGTGGTGACGGGCGACGGCTGCATGCTCCAGAACGGCCTCGAGATCCAGACAGCGGCCCGCCACCGGATGCGCATCCTCTACGTGGTCATCAACAACTCGGCCCTGGGCAACGTCTACCTGCGCGCCAGGCAAGACGGCCCCGCCGCGGCCGCGCTCACCGAGCTCCCCACCCACAACTGGGCCGATTTCGCCGAGTCCCTGGGAGTGCTGGGACGGCTCATCTCCGAGCCCTCCGAGCTCAAGCCCGCGCTGGAGGATTGGCTCACCCGCGAAGGCCCGATGTTGCTCGACGTGCGCTGCGACCGCGATGTCGGCACTCCCGTGGCCCCCTGGGTCGAGGCCAAACGTCATCCCGACATTTACGCGGAGTAGCTCAGCATGGCCCAGATTCCCGATGTCGAGTCCCAATACACCGACGAGCTGCGCGCTCAGGCGGAGGAGATGAAGCAGGCCCGCGGCCTGCCCACGCTCGGGTTCTACGGGCAGCTGATGGTTTATCCGGAGCTGTTCCAGAAGGTCCAGGCGCTGGGGACGTTCCTCCGCTTCGGCTCCTCGCTGCCCGCGGTGCTGCGCGAGAGCGCCATCTTGTTGACGGCCATCGAGCTGCGCAGCGCCTTCGAGTGGCAGACCCACCAGCACACGGCCGCGGCGGCGGGCGTCGACCTCGAGAAGGTGGACCCGGACCTGCGCGTCCTCGTGCAGGCGACCGCGGGCCAACGCTCGGTCCCCCAGGATGCCTTCGACCGTTTCCGGGCAGCCCACGGGGATCAGGCGGCCGTCGAGGTGGTGCTGCTGGTCTCGGCTTACCGGATGTATGCCTCGCTGGGCGCGGCGTTTGACTCCGAGCTCCCTGGCGGGGAGGCGCCTCCCTGGGCTAAGTGAGGTGGCGCAGCAGGCCGTCCTCGGCGGCCTGGAAATAGGGCTCCAGCTCGGGGGCGTGGGTGAGCATCTCGCCTTCCACGATGTCGAACGCCTGATGGAGGCTCCCGCACGCAAAAGCGTAGAAGCGGAGCACGGGGCGGGCCAGGTAGAGCGCCGCCAGCCGGCTCAGCACCGAATTGCCCAGCAGCAGGTATTTGCGGTGGATCAGGTGATCGATGTAGCGCTGGATCTCCCCCTCGTGGGCGGGGTCGGCCTGGCACCGGAAGCTGACCTCCTGGGGGACGCGCGGAATGCTGACGGACTGCCCGGATTGCAGCGCGGCCGTGACGCGGCGCATCTCCTCCAGGTCGCGCCCCTCCAGGCAGCCCACCACGCCCGCCAGCAGCAGGATCTCCAACTGGTCCAGCAAGGCATTCCGGGGGGGCGTATGCTCCGACCACTCGGCGATCGGCTGTCCCCAGGGCGTCGCCACGGCCGCTCGCGCGGGGACGGCCAGCATGCGCCAGTTGTCCGCGATATTCGCGCGCAGGAAGGCTTCCAGGCGCTTGTAGGTGGCCCAGTCGAGGGTGTGCCCTGGCGTGAACGGGATCGCCCCGAATCCCACTTCGGGATAGTGCCCGTCCTGCAGCAGCTCCTCGAGCAGCTCCGCGTGAGCGCTGGCCGGTCGCCCTGTCTGCTGCTTCACGGCGGTGCAGCAGAACGACAGGCCCACGAAGGGACCGTCGGGCGTCTGGGCCAGGAAGAACGGATACTGGCGGCACGTCCGCGGCTTGGCCCGCTCGCCCAGCTCGGCGTGCACCGAGCACAGCTTGTCCTCGCGCTGGAACACGCAGTGGTTGGCGGGGGTGAAGCCCATGCGGAAGAGTCCGTCGCCGCACTCCACGAAGGGCTCGTAGGGAGCGCTTCGGGCCAGCTCGGTGCCGGACAGCCGCTCGCGCGCGGCGTCGTCGACCAGCACCCGCCATCCCCCGCAGCTCTTGCCGCACTGGACGCAATCGTAGCTCAGGTCGGGGAAGTGCATGATTTCCAGCATTCTTTCAGGCCCTCCGGATAGCCTGGAGCCATGCAGGTGCGTTTTACGCGGCCCATGGTGGCCAATACCCTGACCTCGGCGGTCCGTCAGCTGACGGGCGCGGACGAGCGCGTCAAAGCGGCCGAGACCGAGCTGAACGCTGCCCGGGCCGACCTGACCCAGTTTCAGGAGCGCAACAGCCTGGAGGCGCTGCGCCGGCAGTGCGGCGGCAAGAAGATGTCCGCCTACGGGATCTGGATTCTGTGCGTTCCCCCCATCGCCGGGATGTACCTGGCGGGCAACTGCGGCCTCGGCCTGCCCGCGTTCATCGGAGGGTTCGTGGCCACGGCCGCCGGATTCTTGTTGATGAGCCGGTCCGCCAAAGCCGAGGCGGTCGAGCTGCACCGGGGCGTGGCCGGCCAGGAGGGCGCCCTGAAGCAGCGCGTCACCGAGCTGGAGACGCGCTACCGCCGGGTGTGCGACGAGAGCACCGCGGGCCCGCAAGCCAGCATCCAGCAAGACGAGAAGAAAGTGGTCGTCAACGGGGTTCCGTTGGCCAAGCGCAAGGAACGGCTCTGAGCTGGGAAGCCCTCTCCCACGTCGGTCGCGTCAAATCCCGCAACGAGGATGCCTATCTGGCCCTGCCCGAGCAGGGCCTGTTCGCCGTCCTGGACGGCCTGTCCAGCACCAGTGGGGGAGGCGTCGCGGCCCGCCTCGCCCTGGAGGAGCTCCCGGCGTTGCTTGCATCCTCCCCCCTGGAAGAGGCCCTGGCCTCTGTCAGCCGCCGCATCTGGCAGCAGGGCCTGCGTTCGCGCGCCCTCTACCAGATGGGAGCAGCCGTCGTCGTGGCGCGAGTCCGGCCCGGCGAGGTGGAGCTGGCCCACGCCGGCGACTGTCGGGCCTACCTGCTCGACGGCGAGCTGCGCTTGCTGACCGAGGATCACGTGGAGATCTCCCGCGGCCGCCTGCAACTCGTCCGCCACCTGGGCCTGCGTGACCTCGAGGTCACCCGCTCCCGCGTGCCGTTTGGCCCGGGTGCCCGCCTGTTGCTCTGCACCGACGGTCTGCACCGCGAGCTCGCCTGCGAGCAGCTCGCTTCCCTTCTGAGCTTGGACAACGCCTGCCAGGCCCTGGTCGAAGAGGCGCTCGCCCGGGGCGGCCGAGACAACATCACCGCTCTCGTCATCGGCGAGGGACGGAGACGGGAGAATGCGAGCGGGGGGAGAACCGCGGCGGATGGATGAGGAGCAGCGGGAGCTTCCGAGAACGCTGAACTTGCTCGACGCCACGATGGTGGTGGTCGGGTCGATGATCGGGGCGGGGATCTTTCTCAAGGCGGGGGCCATCGCGCAGGTGCTCCCGTCCCCCTGGCTGGCCCTCTCGGTCTGGGTCGTGGCGGGCGTGCTGTCGCTGGCGGGGGCGCTGACCATGGCCGAGCTGAGCGCGCTCTATCCCCGCTCGGGCGGCCTCTACGTCTTCTTGCGCGAGGCCTACGGAGAGAAGATGGGCTACTGCTTCGGATGGTCCCTCCTGGCCGTCATGCAGACCGGCTCCATCGCCGCCATCGCCGCCGGAGTCAGCCAGGGGATCGACGGGCTCTACGGCATCTCCGATCCGGCCCAACTGCTGATCGCCCTGCTCTGCATCGTGCTGCTGACCGTGATCAACGTCCTGAGCGTGCGAGCCACGGGGACCGTGCAGGTCGTGTTCACGATCGTCAAGTGCGCGGGGATCCTGATCCTCATCCTGGGCGGCCTGGCCCTGGGCCACGGGAGCCTGACGAACCTGGACGGCGAGGTGCTGAAGGGCGGCCTGGTCGGCGCCTACGGGATCTGCATGCTCAAGGCTCTGTGGGCCTACGACGGGTGGATCAACGCCACGTTCGTGGCGGGTGAGATCAAGCGTCCCGAGCGCAATCTGCCGCTGGCCCTGGCGCTGGGCACCCTGGCGGTGATCGCGGTCTACGTGGCCACCAACGCTGCCTACCACTTCTGCCTGCCGCTCGACCAGATCAAGGGCGCCAAGAACGCCGCCGTAACGCTGGCGCGCTTTCTGGGCGGCGAGAACGCCGCCATCTGGATGGCGGTCCTGGTCGTCGTCTCGACCTTCGGAGCGCTCAACAGCTCCATCCTGAGCGGCCCTCGCGTCTACTTCGCGATGGCCCGCGACCGCTTGATGTTCGAGGAGATGGGCGCGGTGCACGTGCAGTTCCAGACGCCCGCGTTCTCGATCCTGGTCCAGTGCCTGTGGTCGATGCTGCTGCTGGTCGCCTGGAGCAAGTTCGAGCGCATCACCGACAACGTGATGTTCATCTACTGGCTGTTCTACGCCCTGGGCGGGCTGGCGTTGTTCAAGCTGCGCGCGCGCGAGAGCGGTCCCGGTTACCGCGTGCCGGGCTACCCGGTGGTGCCCCTCCTGTTCGTGCTCGGCGCGCTCTACCTGGTGATCAACACCATCGTCGTGTCGCCTCGGGACTCGGCCCAGGCGCTCGGGCTCATGGCGCTCGGGGCGCTGTTCTATCCACTCTTGAAGCGATGAAGTCGCGCAGGGCGCCGGCGTCCGCGGGCAGATCGTGGCAGCGCGTGGGCAGCCCGTCGAAGCCCGGGCGGTCGAAGCGGGGCGTGTGGCCCAGCGCCTCCTCCACGGCCTCGGGAAACTTCATCGGGTCGGCCGTGGCCAGGCAGACCAGCGGTCCATCTTGCGGCTGGCGCCGGGCCACCGCCACGGCGGCCGCCGTGTGGGGGTCGATCACCTTCCCGTGGCGTTCGTAGGTGGACTTGATGGTGCTCAGAATGTCGGCCCGACTGGCCGCTCCGGCCGTCCACAGCGGGTCGGGCTCGGCCACACTGAGCGCGCCCGTACGCGAGAACCGCGCCATGGCTTCGGGCAAAGCGTCCCCCAGCCGATAGGCCAGGTAGCGCTCGAAGTTGGAGGCGACCTGGATGTCCATGGCCGGCGCCAGGGTGCTGACCGCGGGCCCGCGCCGATACTCTCCGGTCTGAAAGAAGCGCGCCAGGATGTCATTGTCGTTGGTGGCCACCACCAGTCGGGCGACGGGAAGCCCCATCTGGCGGGCATACCACCCCGCCAGGACGTCCCCGAAGTTGCCCGTGGGGACCGCGAAGCTGATCTTCTCGGGGCTGCCGAGCTGGTGCCAGGCGGAGAAGTAGTACACGGTCTGGGCCAGCACCCGGGCCCAGTTGACCGAGTTGACGGCCCCCAACCGGTAGCGGCGCTTGAACTCCAGGTCGGCGGACAGCTCCTTGAGCAGCTGCTGACAGCCGTCGAAATCGGTGTCCACGGCCAGGTTGAAGACGTTGGGGTCCAGGACGCTGGTCATCTGCAGCTCCTGAACGCGCGAGATCTTGCCCTTCGGGTGCATGACGAAGATGTTGATGCGGTCGCGGCCGCGCACGCCGTAGATGGCGGCGCCGCCGGTATCGCCGCTGGTGGCGGCCAGGATGTTCATGGTCTCGTCGCGCTGGCCCAGGAGGTGCTCGAACAGCTCTCCCAGGAGCTGCAGGGCCACGTCTTTGAAGCTGTAGGTGGGACCGTGGTAGAGCTCGAGCAGGTGGAGCTCGCCCAGCGGGGTGACAGGCGCCACCCCGCGCGGCCACTTCTCGGGCGCGTAGGCCCGGGCGATCAACTCGCGCCAGGGCATCGTGGGAGCGTAGAGCTCGCAGATCGAGCGTGCCAGCTCCGGGTAGGGACGCTCGCTCAAATCGGCTTTCGGGATGCATTCGGGGATCAACAGTCCCCCATCCTCGGCGAGCCCCATCATGACGGCGTCGCCAAAGTCGAGACCCCGGATTTTTCCCCGCGTGGAGCGATACTGCATGGCCCCGGGCTTTTCGTCCCTGGCAGGCCGCCCCCCTGGCATGCTAAGATGCCGGGCTATGGAGTGGATCTACGACAGCGAGATCTGGGTCAGCCTCATCACCCTGACGATCCTCGAGATCGTGCTGGGGATCGACAACATCATCTTCCTTTCGATCCTGTCGGGGCGCCTGCCCCACGATCAGCAGAAGCGCGCCCGGCGACTCGGCCTCTCGCTGGCCGTCATCACCCGCTGCATGCTGCTGCTGTCGCTCAACTGGATCGCCCGGCTGACCAAGCCCTGGTTCACCGTCCTCTCGCTGGAGATCAGCGGGCGCGACTTCATCCTGATCGCGGGCGGCATCTTCTTGCTGTTCAAGAGCACCCACGAGATCCACATGCGCCTCGAAGGCGAGGATGACGAGGAGGCGGCCCAGCAGAAGCCGCTGGGCCGCAACCAGTTCGTCTTCGTTCTGGTGCAGATTCTGGCCCTGGACCTGGTGTTCTCGCTCGACTCGGTGATCACCGCGGTGGGCATGGCCAACCGCGTGGCCGTGATGATCGCTGCGGTCATCATCGCGATCGGCATCATGATGTTCGCCGCCGACGCCATCGCGGATTTCGTGAACCGCCATCCCACCATCAAGATGCTGGCGCTGAGCTTTTTGATGCTCATCGGCATGTCGCTGGTGGCCGAGGGCTTCGATCACCACATCCCCAAAGGCTACATCTACTTCGCCATGGCGTTCTCGGCCATCGTCGAGGGACTGAACCTGCGCACCAAAAAGAAACGGCGTCCGACCAGCGTTCCGGCGCCCGAGGAGGGGCCCTCGCTGATGTAGGTCAGGTGCCGACGCAGCGGACGGTGTCGCGGGCGATGAGCAGCTCTTCGTTGGTGGGGATGATCATCGCCTTGAGGCGGGAGTCCTGCGTCGAAATGGTCGTCTGGCCCGCTTCGTTGGCCTTTTCGTCCAGGGTGAGGCCCATCCACTCGAGGCCGGAGCAGATGCGGCGGCGGATGGAGGAGGCGTTCTCGCCGATGCCTCCGGTGAACACGATGGCGTCGGCGCCCCCCATCTCGGCCAGGTAGGCCCCGATGTACTGGCGCACCCGCAGGCAGAACACCTCGATGGCCAGGCGGGCGCGCCGGTCCTGGTTCTCGGTCTCCTCCTCGAGCAGCTCGCGCATGTCGCCCGTGAGGCCGGAGATGCCCAGCAGGCCCGAGCGCTTGTTCAGCATGGTGTCGACCTCGGCCAGGGGTAAGCCCTCGGTCTCGCACAGGAACTGGATGATGGACGGGTCGAGATCGCCCGAGCGTGTGCCCATCAGCAGCCCTTCCACCGGCGTGAAGCCCATGGACGTGTCCAGCGACTCCCCGCCCCGAATGGCGCAGGCCGAGCAGCCGTTGCCCAGGTGCAGCGAGATGATGTTCACCTGCTCCCTGGCCAGCCCGTTCAGCTTGCGATAGCGATAGGCGATGTAGCGGTGGGAGGTGCCGTGGAAGCCGTAGCGACGAATCTTGTAGCGCCGGTAGAGCTGGTAGGGAATGCCGTAGATGAAGGACACCTCCGGCATGGTCGCGTGGTAGGCGGTGTCGAAGACCGCCACCTGGGGCACGCCCGCGCCGAGCAGCTCGGTGGCGGCGCGGATGCCCTTGAGGTTGGCCGGATTGTGAAGCGGGGCCAGATCGACGCAATCCTCGATGCCCTCGAGCACGGCCTCGTCGATCTTGACCGACTTCTGGAAGCGCTCCCCGCCGTGCACCACCCGGTGGCCCACGGCGTTGAGCTCGCCCAACGAGGTGAGGCCGCCGTCGGCCACGACCCAGCGCAACACCTCGTCAATGGCCGCCCGGTGGTCGCGAATCGGTTTGGCCGTCTTGAACGGCGGCTTCCCCGCGGCCGTGAACTTGATCAGAGCCTGACTGCCGATGCGCTCCACCAGGCCGCTGGCCTTGAGGATGTCGGTGTCGGCCTCGATGTGGGCCAGATCGGTCTCCAGCACCTGGAATTTCAGCGTGCTGGAGCCGCAATTGAGGACCAGGACGTTCACAGGCGGGGGGGCGTGGGGTCGACAGTGGAGTCAGGCCGGCGCAAGGGTCTCATCAGTAACCGGGAGGGGCGTCCTTGTCTTTGGGCTCCTGGTATTTGGGCACGCCCTGGTTGGGGTTGGTCTGCTCGTTCTCGCTCGGGTCGCCCGAGGGAGGCGTGCCCTGGCCATTGTTCTCCTGGCTGCCCATCACCTGTTTGTCGTGGGTGACGGTGACCTTGGCCTGAACCAGCGCCAGGCTGGTGTTGGAGTAGCCCGGAGCGGCGAACTCGTAGGTCTCGTCGGGGGTGAGGGTGCCGAGCTTCTTGTCGAACGTCTTGAGGGCCTTGCCCGTCAGGTCGTAAATCGTGACGTGGATGGTGATGTTGTTCAGGTTGCGCGAGGAGGTGTTCTTGATGACCGCGGTGACGCGCACCTCGTCCGGATCCACCCCGCTGCCGTCGCCGCTGAGGTAATAGCTGTCGGGCGTGGTGTCGACCAGCTGGACGCTGACGATTTTGACCGGCGACTGACGATTCGTCCCGTCGGTGGTGACCTGCTGGGCCATCGTGGGGGAGCTGAGCAGACAGGCCAGGCAAACCACCTGGGCCGCCAGGTTCCGCAGTCGCATTCGGGTCGGTCCTCCTTGAGAATGGTTCAGGCCCGGACACTTTGCGAGACGGGTCCCGGGGTCCTCCCGCCCCCGGGCAGGGTGGGGAACGGCCCGCCTGGAAGGCTGCCGGCGATGCCTTTCGTTCAATCGGCCGTGCTGCTGTGCCGCCAGACGCCCTCCCTCGCCTCCCTCTCGGCGCTCCTGCCGGGGGGCACCCCCACGAAGCCCGAGTCCGGGTGGGAAGGGGAAGCCCCCGGATTCCGGGTGGGCCGGCTGCTCGTCGACACGCTGCCCCTGCCCTGGCCGGACGAGATGACCGCGCCCGAGGTGCGCTCGGCCTGGGCCGGCGGCTGGCTCTCCGGCTACCCCGGATGCCTGGAGCGGGCCATCGCCCACAACGCCCTGTGGGCCGAGGGTGGTGCGACGGTCGCCGGGCATCAAGCGGTGGTGCGCGTATTGCTGGAGGGCGATGCGGAGCGGACGCAGGCCCAGGTGGAAGAGGTGACTCGCGTGTGCACCTCCCTGATGGATCTGCCCGAGGTGCTGGCCTATTTCAATCCGGCCGGGGAAACGTTGCTGAATCGCTCGCATCTCCTGGAGCTGGCGCAGTTCGCGAAGGCGAAGGGACGGCCGCCGCTGGATCTCTGGTGCAACATCCGGCTGTTCGGAGCCGGCGAGAGCTGGGCCGTGGTCGACTCGGTCGGAATGAGCCAGTTCGGCCACCGCGACCACGAGGTGTGCTTCCCCGAGTCGATCGACCGCGTGGCGGCCGCCAATCTGGTGCACAACCTGCAGGCCTATCAGCTTTCGGCCGCGGCCACGTTCAAGTCGGGAGATACCGTCGACGGGCCCGGCGGCGTCTGGGTCGTGCTGGAGACCCCCGAGGGGTTCCGGTCGCCGGCGCGGCGGACTCTCCGCTGGTTCAACCAGGCTTACGACCCGCCCGAGGAGCTGGTGGCGTTCGCCGGGGCTTAGTCGGTCCGCTCTTGGTGCTGCTTGCGATGACAGGGCAGGCAGACCGTCGTCAGGTTCTCGAGCCCGCACAGGCCGCCGCCGTCCTTGACGGCCACCCGGTGGTGCGCGTGCCACAGGGCCTTCTCGGGATGCTTGATCGGATAGCCCTCCGCCGCCAGGACCTCCAGAGTCAGCGCGTACTCCTCGGGCCCCGCCTTCCGGGCCCGGTTGATCAGGCGCCGCACCTTGCGCGTGTCCACGCCGCACACCGTGCAGATTCCTTTGTCGCGTCGAAAGACTTGCTGGCGCAGATACCAGGGGTCGCTGCGCAGGCGCCACTCGTGCACGCAGGAATCGCTGCAGAACGTGCGCCGACGGCCGCTCACCTCGGTGGAGCAATAGCGGCAGAGAGCCCGGCCGCCCGGTCCGCGGGGCAGCGTTGCGGGATCCACGTTGCCCGCTTCGGGATGGCGCCTCAAGGCGTCAGGACGGCCTCCGGGGGGAGGATCCCGCTCGGGTCCGAGGGCGGGCGCGGTGCCTCCAGCCGTACGTGCACCGCGATCAGGTTGGTCAGCAAACGCTTGGGCTGGCTCAGCATGCGGCCTTTGTAGTAGAGGCCCGTGGAGCTGCCCCCGTCGAGGTTCAGCGCCGAGACGCAACCCAGGTCCTGCATCATCCAGGCCAGGCGCAGCAGCGAGACGTTGCTGTTGACGGTCACCAGCATCAGCTTGTTGCCCGCGGTGATCCCGACCGCGCTCCGGCGGGCCTGGCGGAAGAGCCCGGGGTCGGAAAAGCCCTCCGACGATGGATCGAGCACGACCTCGCCCCCGAAAACCAGCGTGGGACCGGCGGATACGGCGAAGTGCGTTTCGTGCCAGTCCAGGTTGCGCCCGGCGTGGCCGGCCGTGAACTTCAGATTGGCCTGATTGGAGCGGTCGATGGTCAGGGTATTGCCCACCGTGCCCTCCGTCAACAGCTCGCCTCGCGCCACCATGTTGCAGATGACCGTGGCGCTGGGCGGATCGAAGAAGGTGCCGTTGATCGCGGCCACCAGTCTGCACTTCTCGGTGGGTGCGCCGGGCCGGTAGCCCCATTTCAAGAGGCTCATGAAGGTGCGATTGTCACCGTCTGAGGCCATCACTGGCGTCAGGCTCACGCGTGGGTCGTTCAGATCCACCACGACGACGTTAGCCCATACCCCGGCTAGCTTCCGCCTCTCGAGACGAACAGGGTCGGACGTCTGCCCCATGGCCCATGACGCCAGACAGCACATCAGGAAGACTGCTTGAAAAAACTTCAACCCACCGAAAAAAGAGAAAACGCCGGAATGACGCTGAATCATGGCCACCTCTCGAACACGCTCTCGATTTCATACTAGCATGTCGTTCAAGCAAAGGCAATGGGCCTGGACGTCGAAAAACGGCGTACCATGAGTTTTCCTTTAGGACAGCCGTCCGTTCGCGTCATCATGCTGCCGCGCGACACCAATGGGAATGGCAGCATCTTCGGGGGAGTGCTGCTCTCCTACATCGACCAGGCCGGAGCGGTCGAGGCCGCGCGTCACACCCACAACAAGCTGGTGACGGTGGCCATGGACAAGGTCGTCTTCCATCAGCCCGTCTTCGTGGGCGACGTGGTCAGCTTTTACACCGAGCTGCTCAAGATCGGGCGCACCTCCATCACCGTCAAGGTGACCGTGGAGGCGGCCCGGCGTGGCCCGGACATCCAGGCCATCAAAGTCACCGAGGCGCAGGTGGTCTACGTGGCGATCGACGACGACCTGAAGCCGGTGCCCGTCTCCTGACTAGGGTGCTTTCGCGCCGCGAAAGCCGACTTCGTTTCAGGTGACGCCGGTGTCCTCGATCGCTTCCGCGTAGGTGCGGTTGTAGCGGTCGGGATACCCGATCGCGCCTCCGCGCAGGATGAAGTGCCCGTGCTCCTCGTCCGAGCACCACTCGAAGGCGTTCCCGATCATGTCCAGGCAGCCGTAGGGCGACGCACCCCGGGGAAAGCTGCCGACCGGCAGCATCTTCAGCGAGTTGCAGGTGTGCGGCTGGATCTTGCCCACGTTGGCGCGTCCCTCGGGAGGCTCCTCGCCCCAGGGATAGGTGCGCCCATCGGTGCCGCGCGCCGCTTTCTCCCATTCGGGGCCGGTGGGCAGCCGCTTGCCCAGCGCGGCCAGCACCGCTTCCGCCTCCGGGCGCAAAAGACCCACGGCCGGGTAGCTCTCGCGCCCCGGCGGATAGACGAAATCGGGCTTCACGGCCCGTACCTCGACGTTGGTGATCTCGCGCAGGTCGATGTAGAACGCCTTCACGTAGGCTTTGTGGCGGTCCTGACCCAGCAGGCACTCTCCGGCGGGCACCAGCACCATCCCGGGCGGCGCCGGCGCCGTGGCTGGCGAGCGCGGCCAGAGGGCGGCCGCGGCCACCACCAGCGCCAGGACCAGCAGCGCGCGCTTCACTGGCCGAACTGCCAGGGGAGAGGCTTGCGCTTGCCGAGCTCGTTGGCCACGAACGCCCGGATGCGCTCGGCATCGGCGTCGCCGAGCTCGAGGAACTCGAAACCGTGGTCGAACATCCCGCTGGCCGGCATCTCCTGGCGCCAGCACAGGCGGGCGCGGCCGACGACGGGGGGATCGAGCTGCAGCGACACCTGCTGGTCGTCGCCGTCGGGCAGCGGCCGCTCGCAGGTGGCCCGGAACCCGGACGCGCTCAGGTTGATGAGATACAGGCGCAACGGAATGCCCTGGATCTCGGCGCCCAGCACCTTGTTGACCCGCGGCTCCTTGCGTTGCTCCTTCACCCTCAGCGCTTGAAAGGAAGCAGCACCTGGCGAAGCTCCACCAGCACGCCCTCCACCATCTGATCCATGTCTTCCAGGCTGCCTTCTTCCGTGGCGCGGTCCAGGCGCACCTGGCGGGTCACCGTGCCCAGCACCGAGTTGAGCTGGTGGCTCAGGGTCACTCCGCCCTGCAGCGGGCTCTGCACCAGTCTTTTGTGGTCGTTGGCGTAGAAATCGACGAGCTCGGAGGCCCGCGCCATGAAGTTCTTGACCTGACCGGTCAGGCTCAGGGTGGCCAGGCGTGCCAGCTTGTTGGGGGTGCGGTGCAGGGTGGCCGACAGGTAGTAGAGCACCGGGTCGCCCTGCATGCGAAAGCGCAGGCTGTGGTGGTCGGGGTCGGAGGTGATGCCGACCATCGGGTAGCCCCGGTCCACCAGCACGGCGATCAGCTGGCCGATCAACACCTCGTCCAGGCTGTCGGCCACCTCGCGGCGCAGCGCGAAGTTCTCCAGCATCGAAAAGGAAGGCATCGTCTACACCCCCACCAGCTCGAGCCGACCCTGCAACACTTGCTTGAGGGCGTGCACGGTCGAGTCGATGTGGCGGCGGATCAGCTGCACGTCGACTTCGAGATCCTTCTTCTTATAAGCGTCCAGATCGAGCAGGAGGGGGATCTGGGCATACAGGTAACCGCCCGAGAGATCGGCGTCGAACGTGATCACGCCCGGCTCGTCGGTCACCAGGAAAGCGTCTTTCACCTCGCTGCGCAGCTGGGACCAGCGGGTGCCAAGCTTCTCCACGCGCTGTCCGTAGCCGATCACCACCTCGGCCAGGTGCCCCAGCACCTTGGCGACCGCCAGTTCCTCGGCCAGGTGGCGCAGCCGGAAGATCAGCCGGGTGTGGTCGGCCGGATCTTCGAACCGCACGTAGTGGTTGATCCCGTCCGAGCTGAGGTCGAGCAGCAGGTAGCCGTCGCGGACGCACGACGCGACGACCGCTCCCAGCAGCACGTCGTCCATGCGCTCGTTGTGAAACAGCTCCTCGTAGCGCTTCCAACTGTGCTCGAGCAGCTCGGCGAAAGTCTTCTCCTTCTCGTCGTCGCTCACTGGAAATCGATCCCGTATGCTTTGCCCAGCTGCTTTTGCGTCTCCACCGCGGCGTTGAGCTTGCCCGGCCAGGCGGCCTGCATCTGCTCCATCTGCTTGCCGGCTTCGTCGCGTTTGGCCTTAGGGTTGGACTGGTCGACCACGTCGCCGAGCACATTGACGAACGTGACAAAGTCGCGCCACAGGTTGGTGTACTGCTGATGATAGGCGGCTGCGGCTGCGGGAGCCTTGACTGCGGCCACCTTGTCGGCGATGCCGCTGGCTTCCTGCGCCAGGGCCCGATAGGCGGCGGCGCGCTCGGGGAAGGGCACGGCGGAAATGAGCTTGAGCCGGTTCTGGACATCCGTGAACTGCGTGAAGTAGGGCTGCATGGTCTCGAAGTAGCGAACCACGTCGCGGCGCTCGGCCGAGCAGCCCACGAGCAGCAAGGTGACCAGAAGCAAGAGAGCGTTCTTGAGCATTCTCGGAACTTCTCGCCCGGCTCCCCGACCCCCTGTGAAAGCAATTCTTAGCTGGAAATACTACAGGAGGCTTTGACGGTGGGACGAAGCAAGCTCAAAGATGAGCAACAGCGTGTCCCTAGACCCGGCCCAGGCATTTCGCCAGATGGGCCAGTTCGCGCTGGCAGAGCCGGGACGTTACGTGGTCAGTCTCGTCGCAGCGGCGGTCGCGAGTGGTGCGCAATACTGCAAGGTCAATTCTGACTCGAGCGAGTGCACGATCGAGTTTGACGGGCAGATTTTCACCGACTCCGATCTCGAAGGCCTTTTTCCGTCCTGGTTCCAAGAGGAAGGCTCGGCCCGGCTGCGAGAGCTGGCCGTCGGCCTGTACGGCGCTCTCGAGGTCGATCCCAAGGGCGTCACGCTCGAGAGCTGGGGCGAGAATCAGGGCGCGCGGATCAAGCTGTCCAAAGACGGCGGTCCCAAAGTCGAGAAGCTGACCAAGCCCCCCTGGAAGGACAGTGGCAACCTCACGCGCTTCAAGGTTGGGGGCAGCAAAGGCTTCTTGTTCAAGCCGCTCTTCAAGAAGGCCGAGGCGGTCAATCAGGAGGAGGCGCTCCTGAGCGAGACGTCGGCCCACGCCCCGCTGCGCCTGACGGTGAACGACAAGGTCGTCTCCTCTCCCTACGACCCGGGCAAGTGCCTGCAGATCACGGTGCTCGAAGGGCCCGGCAAGGTGCTGGCCAACGAGGGCGAGGCCAAGCTGCGCGAAACGCGTCCGGCGCGCGGCTGCGGCGGCATGCTGGCTCTGGGCGAGGACAGCGAGGACTCCCCCCGCTTTTTGCTGATGGTGCGCGGAACCTCGTTCGCCACGGAGATCCCGTGCTTGAAGGCCGCCGGCCTGCAGGGCATCGTGTCCGCCGATCGACTGCGCCTGGTCAAGGATCAGAGCGCCGTCGCCTCGGACGAGCTGTTCCATGAGCTCGAGGCCGAGCTCTGCCAGCACGCCAGCGGGCTGTTGCTGGGATTGATTGGCCAGCTCGACAAGATCAACGAGCTCGAGCGCGTGCTGGTGGAGTGGAACCTCAAGAAGCTGGCCAGGTTCCTGGGCGAACAGGGTCAGGTGAAGGAGGCCGATACCCTCTATCAGCACCTGCTGACGCAGCAAGAGAAGAAGCTGGGCCCCACCCACGCCGACGTGGCCGAGACGGTCAAGCTCATGTTCGACTTCTACAAGCAGCATGGGCGCGAGCAGGAGTGTCGTCCGCTCTACGGCCGCATGTTGAGTGTGCTGGAGGCTTCCGGCCAGAAAACTCCCGACCTGGTCCTGGCCATGAACGCCCAGACGAAGGATCTGTTGGACCACTCCGAGTGGGAGAAGGCCGAGAAGCTGGCCGAGCGGGCTCTGCCCATCGCCGAGCAGGTGCTGGGCAAGAGCCATCTGGAGACCACGCGGGTGCTGGTGGCGCTGGCCTCGGTCTACCGTCGTCGGCCCGGTCAGCGCAAGGACAAGTCGCGCAACCCCGAGCTGCTCCTCGAGCGCGCCCTGGGCGTGCAGGAGAAAGAGCTTCCCGCCGATTCCCAGGAGCTGGGCCTGACCCTGTTGGAGCTGGCCGAGGTGATGCGCTCTCAGCGCCGTTACGCCGAGGCCGAGCCGCTGTACCAGCAGGCGCTCGACATTCTGGAGAAAGAGCCGGACTCGCCGGGCCTGGCCGGGTGTCTCGAGGCGCTCGGCAACTACTTCGCCGACCAGGGTCTGCCCGACGATGCGGGGACTTATTTCCGGCGCTCGCTGGCCATCTGGGAGACGCGTCTGGGAGCGGATCATCCTGACGTCGCCAAGCGCCTGATGTCCCTGGTCGAGTTGTATCGCCTCTACGCCCGCTACAGCGAGGCCGAGGAGCTCTACCGCAAGATCGTGGAGATCCGCACCAAGGCTTACGGGCCGGCCAGCAAAGACCTGGTGCCCGACCTTTGCAACCTGGCCCTGTTCTATCAAGCCCAGGGCAAGCACGGCGAGGCCGAGCCCCTGTTGTCGCGGGCCGCCGAGATTCTCGAGACCACGCTGGGTCCGGCTCACGTCGAGAACGCCTGGGTTTTGAACCACCTGGGCAAGTCCTACGACGAGGAGGGCCGCTTCGACGAAGCGGAGGCCTTCTACCGCAAGGCTCTGGAGATCTGCGAGAAGGCCCTGGGCAAGGACCATCCCGATCTGGCTGTTTCGCTGGACTGTCTGGTTTTGCACTACCGTCTCCAGGACCGTCTCGAGGAGGCCGAGCCGATGGCGCGGCGGGCGTTGTCCTTGCGCGAGGGCGCTCTGGGCCCGGATCACCCCGAGGTGGCCACGACGCTGTCGACTTTGGGCGAGATCTATCGCGGCCGCGAGCGTTTCGAGCGGGCGCGTCCTCTCTACATGAAGGCGAGCGACATCCGCAAGCGCTGGGTCGAAGGCGAAGCGCGCCTGAACGATCCCAAGCTGGGGCAGAGCCGTTATTACGCCGCCATTGCCGAGGCGGGCATGATCCAGGCGCGGGCCGAGGAGCCGGCCCGGGTGTACAAGCGTTTCCAGGAGGCCGAGCACCTCTTCCGCCGCGCTTCGTTGCTGCTCGAGCAGACGGTGGGTCCGTCCCACCCCGCTCTGTGCGTGGGGTTGGAGCGCCTGGCCGAGCTCTACTGCAGTCACCGCAAGTTTGCCGGAGCTGAGGAGCTCTTGTTGCGCTCCAAGGCCATCCGCGAGGAGTCGCTCGGTCCCGACCATCCCGACGTGATGATCAGCTTGCAGAAGCTGGTGGACATCTGTCGTCGGCAGGGCCTGTTTCCCGAGGCCGAGCCGTTGGCTTTGCGCTGGTTGGAGATCGCCGAGCAGACCGTGGGTCCCGAGCATCCCGAGACGGCCCGGGCCCTGGCGGCCCTCGGCGGCGTTTACGCCGCCCTGAACATGCGCGAGGAAGCCGAGCCCCTGCACCGCCGCGCGCTGGAGATCCGCAAGTCCAAGCTGGGCCCGGATCATCTCGAGTCGGCCCTGTCCCTGGCGGAGTTCTACGCGGTGCGCGAGGAGTTCCAGCAGGCCGAGGGAGTCTTCAACCTGGTCATCGCCTCCCGCGAGGACGCCCCGGACTTGCTCCCCTTCCTGGAGCGCTACGCGGTCATGCTCCGCAAGGTCGATCGCAACGACGAGGCGGACGTGCTGGAGACCCAGGCCACCATCATCCGCGTCTCGTCAGGGCTCGACTTCCCCGAATAGCCGCCGGGTGGGGTCGCCCCGGCATTCCCGCCCTCGCCCGTGCCGGACCGAGTCGCCCTGGCATGCCGGCACGACTCGCCTGGCAAAACCCGCCCGCCCGTGCCGGACCGAGTCACCCTGGCATGCCGGCCCGACTCGCCCGGCAAACCCGCCCGCCGGCCGTGCCGGACCGAGTCGCCCTGGCATGCCGGCCCGACTCGCCCGGCATTCCCGCCCGCGCCCGCGCCGGACCGAGTCGCCCTGGCATGCCGGCCCGACTCGCCTGGCAAACCCGCCCCCGCGCCCGTGCCGGACCGAGTCTCCCTGGCATGCCGGCCCGACTCGCCCGGCAAACCCGCCCCCGCGCCCGTGCCGGACCATGGAGCAAGTGGCGGGAGCGCGGCGGGCGCGGCTGGGCCAGGTGTCGGGCGTTGCCAGCGATCCGAAAGTCGTGGAAGTAATTGTAGTTCCGATTTTGCCAGAGTGGAACTACAAGCTTTCCACGGAGCAAGTGGCGCGCGGCTGGGCCAGGTGTCGAGAGTTGCCAGCGGTCCAAAGGCCGTGGAAGTGATTGTAGTTCCGGCTTTGCCAGAGTGGAACTACAAGCTTTCCATGGAGCAAGTGGCGCGCGGCTGGGCCAGGTGTCGAGAGTTGCCAGCGGTCCAAAGGCCGTGGAAGTGATTGTAGTTCCGGTTTTGCCAGAGTGGAACTACAGGATTTCCACGGAGCAAGTGGCAGGCCCGCAGGGGGCGCCGCTTGGCCAAGCGTCGAGCGTGGCCAGCGGTCCGAAGGCCGTGGAGGTGATTGTAGTTCCGGTTTTGCCAGAGTGGAACTACAGGCTTTCATGGAGCAAGTGGCGGGAGCGCGGGGGGCGCGGCTTGGCCAAGCGTCGAGCGTGGCCAGCGATCTGAAGGCCGTGGTAGTGATTGTAGTTCCGGTTTTGCCAGAGTGGAACTACAAGCTTTCCCACGGAGCAAGTGGCAGGCGCGGTGGGGGGCGCGGCTTGGCCAAGCGTCGAGCGTGGCCAGCGATCCGAAGGCCGTGGAAGTGATTGTAGTCCCGTTGCCAGAGTGGAACTACAGCTTTCCGAGTCGCCCTGGCATGCCGGCCCGACTCGCCCTGGCATTCCCGCCCGCCGGCCGTGCCGGACCGAGTCGCCCTGGCATGCCGGCCCGACTCGCCTGGCAAAACGCGCCCTCGCCCGCGCCGGACCGAGTCGCCCTGGCATGCCGGCCCGACTCGCCCGGCAAACCCGCCCGCCGGCCGTGCCGGACCGACTCGCCCTGGCATGCAAGAAGCCACGCAGGGATTCCGCGTGGCTTCACTGGCGGTTCGAGAAGCGGCTCAGGCCTGGACGGGCTGCTGTGCCGGGGGCTGCTCCCCCTGCGCGGGCGGCGCCGGGGGCTGCTCCCCCTGCGTGGGCGGCGCTGGCTCACCCTGCGTGGGCGGCGCTGGCTCACCCTGCGCGGGCGGCGCCGGATCACCCTGCGCGGGCGGCGCCGGGGGCTGCTCGCCCTGAGAGGGCGGCTTGTTGAACGCTGCCATGGCCTTCTTGACGCCCCAGGTGGCGAATCCGATCACTCCGCCGGCCACGCCGCCCACGAGGGCGCCCGCCAACTTGGTGGCCGAGGCCAGCGCGGTCACCGCGCCCACCGCAGCGGCTACGGGGCTGCCGATTCCCAGGACGGCGCCGGCGGCGCCACCCCCGATCGCTCCCGTCAGGGCCGCAACCTTGTGCTTCTTGCTGTCGGGCTCGTCGGCCGTGGCCAGGCGTCCCATCACCTCACCGGTCTTGCAGCCGATGTGCAGGCCGCCCACCGCGCCGAGCAGGGGCAGGGCCCACAGGCCGTGGGTCGCGGTGATGAACACGCCCACCGGCACGGCGGCCAGGTGTCCCAGGCTGGTGCCGACCTTGAAGCCGGAGGAGATGCCGGCCTTGAGCGAGGCGCCCAGGCCCTCGGCGTCGCGCAGACCGCGGAAGCCCTCGGCCAGTCCCTGGCCGGTCCCCACGAAAGCGTCCTTGTAGTCGGTCAGGACCTGGCGGGCTTCCTGGCGGGCGTAGCCCCCGAGCGTGAACTTATCTGCTTTGGGAGCCGCGGCGGGCGTCTGGGTTACGTTCATTGGACCTCCACACGGATACAGTGCTTGCAACGCCATTGTATCGAGCCGCAGGGGAGCCAAGATGAACGGTTTGTGGACCGGTTGTTAACGGTTCGCCAAGAAAAAACCTTGAGAGGATGCCGGCTTTCATGGTTCTTTCAGACCCTGGACTTATGTTGGGGACAGAGAGATAAAGAACACATTAGGAATCTGGCGGGTGCATAGTGGTGAATGGGAACTCCCTTTACGGACAAGGTAACGGTTTCAGCTACCAGCTCGCGATGGCGATGGCCGCGCGCAGCCAGGAGCCGGGCGAAGTCGTCCCGACTCCCGCGACCGACAGCGTGACGCTCTCGGGCAAATCCTTCCAGCACCACCTCGCGGAAGCGCTCAAGAACGAAGCCTAACGCCAACCTGTCCAGTGGGTATTGGGCGCCGTCACCGGGCGCCAGTGAGCCTTGTCTCCCGTCGCCAGCACCTGCGCCAGGAGCCGAAACGTCTCGTTCTCGCCAGGTTTCTCCCCCGCACCCGTGTGATTCCACTCCTCCAACTGCAGCAGCTGGGGTAGATCCGCCGGAACCACCTCGCGCAGCTCTTCCTCCGTGGCGAAAAGCCGCTCGTCCGGTAGCAGCGTCAGCAGGAGAGCGAAGTCGCCCAGCTCGCCCCGCACCCCTTTGCGCTCGAGATTCTCGGGGGAAAAGTCGATGGGCGTCCGCTTGCCTCGCACCAGGACATACCCGTCCGGACGGAGCTCGCCCGTGAGGTTGTCCAGCGCGGGTCCGATGTCGGTCGAGAACACGAAGGTCATCCCGGGCTTGACGCAATTCCCAAAGCTATAGAGCGCGGTATGGATCGAGGTCGGCCCGAACCCGGTGCTGCTGGCCAGCACCTCCAGGACCAGTGCCCAGCGCGCCCCGTCGCCGTAGGCGTGCAGCCGGACGGCCGCCATGTCGACGGCGGGATCGTCCAACGCGGGCCATTCCTGAGCCTGGTCCAGACAATCCAGGATTTCTGCAGGTGTCATCCCGATCGCTTCGTGACCGAGGTACTGTGATTCCCGCCCCTACTGGGACAACTCGTCTCTTGCTAGGATAGCGTTATGAAGAAGTTGTTGATAGGACTGCTGGCCGCGGGCCTGATGCTGGTCCCGGCCGAGCCGCAGGTGCGCGCCGCGACCCCGGGCACCGTGCAGGTGCGCCTGCGCGACACGGGCACCTACCAGGGCCGGCCCCACGAGACCGAGCGCTACCTGAACCGCTACGCCGAGCGCCGCGGCTACTGGCTCGACGGCAATGGCTACGCTCGCTGGGACACGGGCTACCTTACAGGCTGGCACAACGATGTTTATTACCGCAACGGCAAACCCACGCGTTACCGCGACAATCAGGGACGCGAGCACGACTATCGAGTGATCTGGTAACCACACTTTCTTGCTTGCCCGGAACAGTGATCGGGCCCCAAAAGCCCCGCCTCGTGCGGGGCTTTACCTTTCCGCCCAACAAAAAAGCCCCCCGTCGCCGGGAGGCCTTTCCGAGCCAGAGGAGTTTAGGCGGCGACCTGAGGCTGAGCAGCCGGGGCCGCGGGAGCCTGAGCCGCCTGAGCGGCGGCCGCGGCCGCAGCGGCCTCCTCCGCCTGCTTCTTCATCTGCAGCGCCTGGGCCACGGCCTTGCCCGGGTCGACCAGGCCGGCGCCCTGCAGAATCGGCAGCATGTCCGGACGGGCCTCGGCCGTGTCCTTCAGAAGCTTGATGATGTCGCGCGCGCCCAGGTTCGGGTTGGCCTGGCAGACCAGGGCGGCCACGCCGGCCGTGACCGGGGTCGCCATCGAGGTGCCCGAGAGCAGCACGTAGTAGTCGCCGAGCTTGCCCACGTTGGCGTGGTCGATCTCGGAGCCGGGGGAGCGGAAGCTGACCATGTTGACGCCCGGAGCGGCGATGTCCGGCTTCACGGCCTTGTCGCGCGTCGTGGGACCGCGGCTCGAGAAGAACGCCATCGTGTCGTCGTCGTGCGAGACCGTGTTCTTGTCGTCGTAGGCGCCGACCGTCAGGACCTCCTGGTTGATACCGGGGGTTCCCACCGTCTCGCGGCCCGGGCCGGAGTTACCGGCGGCGATCACGGGCACGATGCCCGCATCCAGGGCGGCCTGCACGGCCAGGCACACCACGTCGTCCTTGGCCTTCAGGTTGGCGCCGGCGCCCAGGGACATGCTGATGACCTTGATGTTGTACTTCTCTTTGTTCTCGATGGCCCACTGGACGCCCTTGATGACGTTGGCCAGCGATCCGCCGCCGTTCCCGTCGAGCACCTTCACGCCGATGATGTTGGCCTCGTAGGCCGGGCCCTTGTACTTGCCGTCGGCCTTCAGCCCGTCACCCGCGACCAGTCCGGCGCAGTGGCTGCCGTGACCGTTGTCGTCGTAGGCGTTCTCGACGCCGTCTTTGCCGTTGCAATAATCCTTGAACGCCACCAGGCGGTCGCCCAGGTCGGGGTGCGGATACACGCCCGTGTCGATGACGGCGACGCCGATGCCTTTGCCCGTGATGCCCAGGTTCCAGGCATCCTTCACGGTCAGCACCTCGGCCACGGAGTCGATCCGGTCCACGGGGCGCGGCAGCTTGGCGGCCAGCGGGGTGAGCTCCATCGGCTTGATGTAGCTGACCGTGCTCTGGATGACGATCTCGGGCTCGCTCTTACGGAACGATTCCGCCGGGGCCGCCGTCTCGGCCGAGCTCACGCTGGCTTTACGGGGCGCCTGGAAAGCGGCTCTCGAGATGTCGTTGAGGGACGTGCAAGTCATTACCGGAAACCTCCTGGGGATGGTGGACCTTCGCGCAGAGAATCTACCATGGCGTCCAGGAGCGGTTGGGAAACAGAATGTAAACAACGGGCGACGGACTACTCCTCGTCCACCACCAGCGTCATCGAGGTGACCCCCTGCAGCATGGGGGTCTGGTCAAACGAGAACGCGCTCACGGAGCCGTTCAGAAAGCGCTGGTGCAACAGCGCCGCATACGGGTTGAAGCGCCCGCCCGCGGGGTAGAAGGCCGAGGGGGTGTTCCAGAGCGCCGGCTCCGTGAAGACGCCTCGCTCGAAGGCGACCGTCATGGCCACGAGGGCATCCGAAACCTCGGGGAGCTTGTCGAAGGGGTCCAGCGGCCCGCTGCTCTTGTAGACGTCCGCGGTGGTCGGCCTGGGGACGGAAAAGTGCGTGTCGTTGGTATCGACTTCGAGCACGCCGTTGATCACCTGCCCGCTGTACTCCCGGCCCATGATCAGGAATTGCAGCGGTTCCGGCACGAAGAAGGTGTAACCGTCAAAGATGGCCGGGTCCAGGTCCTGGCCGACCTGCCCCTGGCCGGGCGAGAGGAAGCGCGCGAAACCGCCGTCCGCGGCGCGTACTTCATTCTGGCCGTAGGGGGACTGCAGGGCCCGCAGCTCCGCCACCAGGCTCGCGACGGGGGTGGAGCCGCTCAGATCCAGCCCGAAAGACCCGCTGCTCGCCTGCACGGCCAGACCCAGAGCGAAGAAGTCCTGGTTGGTGGTGCTGACCGTGGCGGTATGGTCGGGCGCGAAGACGAGCTCGACGAAGTCATAACGGGTCTGGTTCTGCTGAAGGTCGGGCGGCGCGATGAGCCCGTTGCCCGCGATCTGCAAGGCGGCCGGAGCGTCCAGCGTCAGGTAAAGCCGGCCCGTGAGGGCAAGTTCGCTGGGGATGGTCAGCACGCGGTAGCGTCCCGTCGCATCGAGCGGCAACTCGTCCGTGGTGAAGTCGTAGCTGCTGGCGAAGGCCTTCTGCGAATCCGGCCCCGCCTTCTGGAGAGCGTTTCCCGCCAGCCAGTACCAGTCGCCCAAGACAGTGCCGACAAAAGACAGGTGCAGCGTCTGGTCGCGCTCCAGCCGCTCGTCCAGGAGCACCTGGAATTGCGGGCCGGGAGGCGCGGGCGGCAGCACGCCCGAGGGCTCGACCGTGAGCCCGGTGCTGGCCGTGATTTTGCCCGCGCGGGCCGTGATGGTCGTGGGGCCCGGCTCGTGGCCGGTGGCGATCCCCTCCGGAGAGATGCTCGCTCGGGCCGGGTCGGAGCTGGACCAGGCCGCCGAAAGCTCGCTGGTCGCCCCGTTGGCGTAGGTGCCGATGGCGACGAAGCGCAGGCTGGCCTCCTGGGCGACCGAGGACCGGTCCGGCCGGATCGCCAGTCCGACCAGCCGGTCAACCGTCACCGTGGTGGAAGTGCTCACGGAGCCGATTTGGGCGGTCGCCACCCCGGCCGCGCGAACCCGGCCGCGGCCATCGGCCACCCCTCCCCAGACCAGGTTGGAGAGCGTTTGCCGGGTGCCGTCGTCGAACGTGCCGGTGGCCGTCAGCTGCAGCTCTCCGCCGGGAGGCAGAGCTGGATTGGAGGGGGTGATCTCCAGCGCCACGAGGGAAGCGCTGGTGACCGTGGCGGTGGCGCTCCCGGTGAAGCCCCGGAAGGAGGCGGAGACGGTGGAGTCGGTCTCGGCCTGCAACAGCCCTCCGGGCACCGACCAGTCCGCTTGCGACGTGACCTCCAGGTCGGACAGGTCGTCGAACACCGCGAAGGCGCGGAACTGCCGCGTCGTCCCGGCGGCCAGGGTAACCTGGCGGGGACGGACCTCCACGCCTCTCAGGGTGGCGTTCGTTACCCGCACCGAGGCCGAGCCGGCGCTGCCATCGAGGCTGGCCGTGAACGTCACGTTGCCGGGGGCAAGCGCGGTGGCCAGTCCACCCGGTGGGACCGTGGCCAGGGTCGCGTCAGAAGTGGACCAGGCCACTTTGCCCGTCAGGTCGGCGCCGTCGTCGCCGGTGGCGGTGAGCTGGAGGGTATGCCCCACGGGCAGCTTGAGCTCGCCCGACATCACCTGGATGAGCTGCACCGTGGATTGAGGAGGGTTAGGCGCTTCGATTCCGCCACACCCCACCAGCAGCAGCACCACCAGAATCAGCCTTGTTCTCACCGGGGTATCGCCCTGCGCATGGTCTGGACCTCCGGGTTGCTCATGAACAGCTTCCAGGGCAGTCCGGTTCGCTCGTTCTCGATCATGACCGTCATGGGAGCCTGATTGAGTCCCATGAAGAGCTCGGCGCACCAGTCCTTCTCCAGGTCGAAAGCGTCACGGAAGCCGTACTCGCCCCACAAGAACGAGCCGTAGTCGCGATAGTAGTGCTTCAGGGCCTCCATGGACTCGGCCGGGGTGTAGGGCAGGCTGGCGACGGCACCCGTGGGAGTCATCTTGCCGATATCCATACGGGCCACGGGCTCGTCCGCGCTGTAGCTGAAGGGCCCGTCGCTGGCCGTGAGCCCCCACGACCCGCGGGGGTAGTGGGCCGCCTCGCAGTAACGCTGGTTGATCAGCGCGATGTTGCGGTTGTTGACGAAGTAGTCGGGGCACCATTTGTCCGCCAACCCGTGCGGATCGTTGCCCATGAAGGAGTAGTGGACGAAGAACAGCGGTCCGCCGTTGGAGAGGGCGGCGTCCAGCTTCAGCCCGAAGAACGTCTCCCCGTTGCCGTAGAGCAAGCCTGCCTTGGACTGAGCCCAGCCCCGATACTCCTGCGCCTGCTTGGATTGGGAAGCCCAACCGGTGTCGTACAGCTCGGGGGGCACGGGATGGGTGGGTGAGGCGATCGCCAGCAGATAGGTGATCATGGTCTCGTTCCAACCGATGAGGGGATGGTTGATCACGAATCCCTGGTCCGGGGACCAGTGCCATACGAGGAAATCGCCCTTGCGATACCAGTCCCATTCCACCCCCTCCCACTGGGCCGTGATGCGGTCGCGCAGAGCCTTCTCCTCGGGGCGATCGAAGAACTGCCGGGCGGTCAGCAAGCCCTGCATGAGGAAGGAGGTTTCGACCAGGTCGCCCCCGTTGTCGGTGGGTCCAAAGAACGTGATCACCTTGCCGGTGCGGCCGTCCATGTAATGCGCGAAGGCGCCGTGGAAGTGGTCCGCCTTCTCGAGGAAGGTGAGGATCCTGTCGAAGCGCTGCACCGCCTGCTCGCGCGTGATGAAGCCGCGGGACGTGCCCACGACCAGGGCCATGATCCCGAACCCGGAAGCGCCCGTGGCCACCATGTGCGGATTGCCGGGGCGGTTCTCCAGCGCCATCCCCGAGTTGGGCTCGGCGCCCTCCCAGTAGTAGCGAAAGCAGGCCTCCTGCACCATGGTGAGCAGCTCGTCTTCGCTGAAAGCTCGCGTCGCTGCCGTCACCGCCTCGCCTGGAGGGCCGACGGCCTCGTCGTAGCCCACCGCACGGGCCCGGTAGGAGGCCGTGCGCCCGGGGCTTCCCACCCAGTCAGCGTAGCGCCCCCACTCGGGGACGCGCACTGCCACGGGAATCCACTCCCCGCCGTCGAGCGAGCGCTCGATCTGCACGCGGCGCGGGCCGCTGAATGGCGTCCATTTCAGGTCCACGTGGCGCTCTCCGGCGCGCGCGGTGAGGTGGACCGGCGTCAGCGGCGCGGGCGCGACCTGACCGACGAAGCCGATGTCGTCCACGAGCAGGCGATGCTCCTTGCCGTCGTGCCCGTTCTGCTCGAAGACCATGAATTTGGGAAGCTCGCCCCGGTAGGGGAGCACCACGCGCGTCCAGACCCCCGCCGGGATGGCCGGCATCGCCAGCTCGACGTCCTCGCCGAGCTGCACCCTGGGGACCTCGTCGGCCGTCACGGGTTGCTCGGAGTAGACGAACATCTGCAGGGCCTCCGGCTTGCGAAACGGCGAGTTCTGCGTGTTGATGTTGACCCCGTTGTCCCAATCGTCGCGGCCGCGCAGGGGGCGGTGCGTGACCCGCGCGGACCACCATCCCCGGGTCCCGTTGGTGTAGTGCAGCACGAGCGCATTGCCCGGCGTGTGGAAACGCTCGCTCGTGACCGGTAGCTTCCCGGCCAGGTTCTCGACCCAGCCCTGTTCGTGCCACGCGGTCTCGGAGTAAAAGGCGCCTCCGGGCATCAGGCTGTTCTCGAAGAACACGTAGTCGTAAGGGGGCTCCTGCGCCACGACGGTCGACGTTAGAAGCAGTGCGAGGATCAGGCTTTTCATCGGTGTCTGAGTATTCCCGTCCCTATCTTCTCGACCTGTTGACAGAGAGGATATACTCCGGAGTGATTTTGGATAGTGTATTGGAAACAAGATATGACACTTTTGTTAAATACGCCGGCCGCTCGGATGGGTGAGCTGGACAAGCACCTGTGGTGCCAGGGCAACCACTACCGCGCTTACAACAACCTGGGCGCGCACCTCGCAGAAGGGGGAGCCCACTTCGCGGTCTGGGCTCCGGACGCCCATTACGTGGCCGTCATCGGCGAGTGGAACCAGTGGACCCCCGGTCCCAATCCCCTGACGAAGGACCATGACACCGGCATCTGGACGGGCTTCGTGGAGGGCGTCCACGCCGGTCAGGGCTACAAATACTGGGTTCAGGCGCGCAGCGGACTGTCGTCCGAGCGTTGCGATCCCTTCGGCTTCTGGTCCGAGAACCGCCCCAGCACGGCTTCCCGCCTGTGGGACATCACCCGCTACCAGTGGGGGGATGCGGCCTGGATCGAGGAGCGGCCCAAGGTTTCCGCCTACGAGAAGCCGATGAACATCTATGAGGTGCACCTCGGCTCCTGGATGAAGGACGTCTTCGCCAACCGCTGGCTCACCTATGCCGAGCTGGCCCCCAAGCTGGCCGAGTATTGCCGCGGGATGGGGTACACGCACGTCGAGCTGATGCCCATCACCGAGCATCCCTTCGACGGCTCGTGGGGCTACCAGTGCACGGGCTACTTCGCCCCCACGGCGCGCTTCGGCAATCCGGACGAGTTCCGCTTGCTGGTGGACACGCTGCACCAGAACGGCATCGGCGTCATTCTCGACTGGGTGCCGGCTCACTTCCCCCGCGACGGCCACGCGCTGGCTTACTTCGACGGGACGCACCTCTTCGAGCACAGCGATCCCCGCCAGGGCGCCCATCCCGATTGGGGGACCCTGATCTTCAACTACGGCCGCCACGAGGTGCGCAACTTCCTCATCTCCAGCGCGCTCTTCTGGCTGGATCAGTATCACATCGACGGCCTGCGCGTGGACGCGGTGGCCTCGATGCTCTACCTCGACTATGGACGCAAGCACGGCGAGTGGGTCCCGAACCCGTACGGGGGGCGCGAGAACCTGGAGGCGGTGGAGTTCCTCAAGCGCTTCAACCAGGCGGTGCAGGAGCACCACCCGGGAACGTTCACCCTGGCCGAGGAGTCCACCTCATGGCCCGGCGTGACCCACCCCGTGGCCGATGGCGGTCTGGGCTTCACGTTCAAATGGAACATGGGCTGGATGCACGACAACCTGGAGTACATCGCCAAGGATCCCATCCACCGCAAGTACCACCATCAGAAGCTGACGTTCGGCATGATGTATCAGTATTCGGAGAAGTTCATCCTGCCGTTCTCGCACGACGAGGTGGTGCACCTCAAGAAGTCGATGCTGAGCAAGATGCCGGGTGACCTCTGGCAGCAGTTCGCCAACCTGCGCTGCCTGTACGGCTACAAAGCCGGATTCCCGGGCAAGAAGCTCGATTTCATGGGTGGCGAGTTCGGGCAGTGGAACGAGTGGAACCACGACAAGGAGCTGGACTGGCACGTCAAGCGCTTTGACGAGCACCAGCAGCTGGCCGCCTGGAGCGGCGCTCTGAACCGCCTGGTGCGGGACGAGAAGGCGCTCCACGAGCTGGATCACCATCCCGACGGCTTCGAGTGGGTCTCCTGCGACGAGTGGGAGCAGAGCATGGTGTCGTTCCTCCGCTTTGCTTCCGGGAAGAACGAAGCGTTCTTGTTCATCGTCAACTTCACCCCGGTGCCCTACATGGCGCACCCGGTGGGGCTGCCCTGGGCGGGCGACTGGACTCCCGTGCTGTGCTCGGACTGGACCGAGTTCGGCGGCAGCGGGCTGGGGAACCGCCTCCCCGTGGTGGCTGTGGCTGAGGAGTGGAACGGCCGCCCGTTCTCGGCGCGGTTCGAGGTGCCGCCTCTGGGCGTGTTGATCCTGCGGTCAAGTCGGCCGCCTGAAGTTAACAAGCCGGTCAAGGTTCGCAAGAAGAAGGCCGAGTAAGATGGGCCCCGTGAAAGCGGGGCTTCATCATATCATTGTCTCTCAGGGGTCACGTGCGGAACTGACGCGCGTCGGTGCTTCTCGTGTGGAGGAGCTGCCTCTGGTGGATAGCTTTGCGTGCTCGGTGGATGACGCGCAGCTGTCGTCGCTGATGTCGCGTGGCGTGAAGGTGGTCGAGGATCAGGAATTCCACCTCGATCCCGAGCCCGTCGGGCAGCCTTCGCTGGAGATGGATACGGCGACGCGGGTCCTGGGCCTGAAGGAGCTGTGGGATCGCGGGCTCACCGGCAAGGGCGTGGGCATCGCCGTGATCGACACGGGGGCGGCGCCGCATCCTGACTACAAGGACCGCATCACGTCCTTCGTCGACTTCGTGAACGACCGCAAGGAGCCTTACGACGACCGCGGCCACGGCTCGCACGTGTGCGGGATCGCCGCGGGGAATGGCTCTGCGTCGAAGGGGAAGTATTGCGGAGCGGCGCCCGAGGCGTCGCTGGTGGCGTTGAAGGTTTTCGACCACGAGGGCAACACCAACTCGTCGCTGATCATCAAAGCGATTCAGTATGCCGTTTCCAACAAGGAGCGGTTGGGGATTCGGGTGATCAACATCTCCATCGGGGCGCCCGCCAAGATGAGCGCCCTGGACGACCCGGTCGTGCAGGCCGTGGAGGCGGCCACGCGCGCGGGTCTGCTGGTCGTGTGCGCCTCGGGCAACCGCGGGCCCTGGCCGGAGACGATCGACACGCCCGGCATCGCCCCTTCCGCGTTGACCGTGGGGGCGACCAACGACATGAACACTGTGGACCTCAAGGACGACAAGGTTTCGATGTTCAGCGGGTCGGGTCCGACCCCGAAGGACAAGATCATGAAGCCTGACCTGGTCGCCCCGGGCGAGAACATCGTCTCGTGCGGCCTGAATGGCGATTACGTCGAGAAGTCGGGCACGTCCATGGCTTCGCCTCTGGTCAGTGGGATTGCGGCGCTGCTCTATCAGGGCCACCCGGAGGTCCAGCCCAAGCAGATGAAGGCGAACCTGAAAGGCACCTCCCAGAAGATCCGCTCCTACATCGAGGAAGTGCAGGGCAAGGGCGTCATCCAGCCCATCAAAGCCGAAGCGGCGCTCTCGAACTGAGGCGCCTTCGCGCCCGGGGGCTGGCGCGAGCCTATACGCCCGCGCTCAGGGCCCAGGGCTTTCCGCGAGCCTATACGCCCGCGCTCAGGGCCCAGGGCTTTCCGCGAGCCTATACGCCCGCGCCCAGGCCTATAGGGCTTTCCGCGAGCCTATAGGCCCGCGCCCAGGGCCCAGGGCTTTCCGCGAGCCTATAGGCCCGCGCCCAGGCCTATAGGGCTTTCCGCGAGCCTATAGGCCCGCGCCCAGGCCTATAGGGCTTTCCGCGAGCCTATACGCCCGCGCCCAGGGCCCAGGGCATTCCGCGAGCCTATACGCTCGCGCCCAACGCCTATAGGGCGCCCCGCGAGCTCCCTGCAGTTTTGGCCTGGTCGGGCGAGAGGAGCGCAGGTGCGCTCGTGGCTGGCGCGATCTCAGACTGCGATGTTGACCAGGGTGCCCTTCAGTTTGTCCCCGGGGGAGCCGCTGCCCAGGTCTTTGGCTTTCCGGTGGGCGTTGTCGGCCTCGAAGCGGGCTTTGAGGACGTCGCTCGTGGCCGCACGGACCTCGCCGGGATCGCCGGCACCCTGAGCTTTGTCGAGCTGTTGTTTGGCCGCGTCAAGCTTGCTGTCCGCCTGGCGGCAGTTGGCATCGGCCCGGTCGAGATCGGCGCAGCGCGTTCGTTGAATCTGCATCTTCAGGACGTTCTATCGGCAGGCCCTGCCGAGAGTCAAGGGGCACGTTCAAATTCTAGCAAGATCGGGGCAACAGCCCGGCAATCCTTTGGCAGCACTTCGTTAACGTGCCCGAGCGAGGATGGACCTATGAGACCTTCATTCGCTTACATCCTGCGCAGTGCCCGTAAGGCAAAAAGACTGACTCAGGCCCAACTTGGCGGCCTGTGCGACATCCCTCAACGAACCATTTCCGACTACGAGACCGAGCGAGAAATTCCCCATTCGAAGAATCTGAAGCAGCTGGCGCGGGCGCTCGGAATGAGCACCGCCGAGCTCGGGCTGGTGGCGGAGCAGGCGCTCCCCCCCCGCGTTCCGTTGCCGCCCGCGTTCCTCGAGAGCTTCGAGCGCGCATCCCACTGCCATCTCCCCAAGCGAGAGGTCAGCATGCGAGCGCGCCTCCACAGCGCCCTCGAGAGCTTTCCCGGCTACATGAGCCTCATCGACGATTGCCTCAAAGAACCTGGTTTTGAGGCCTTCACTCGCATGGCCGACTGCAATTCGGGCCCCGAAGCTCTGTGCTGGGCTTTCCTGGCCGAGCAAGGCGCTCTGTTCTCGCGCTTTCGACCTGCTCGCCTGGGTTGGCGCCTGGCGCCCATCGTGGACAAGAGTTACGAGCGCTGTCTAACGGGGGCCCTCTGGCCCGCCCTGTACGTCACCGCGCCGCAACCGATGGTTTTCTTTCCCCAGGTCCGCATCCGTGGGAAGAGCCTCAAAGCGCGCGTGGACATGCTCGTCGCGCTTGGAAAGAAAGGGAAGACAGAGTTCTTCGGCGCGGAGATCAACGGTCCCGACCATCGCGGTGGCGGCGACGCCGAGCGAGCCGTCAAGCTCGGTTTGCCCATGGTCTTCCTGACCGTGCAGGACGTGCAGTCTCCGAACCTGGCAGGCCTCATCCTCGAGCGCTACTTGACCAGTTCTTGACGCCCCGGTTAGCCGCGCGGCACCTGGGCGCGGGCGTATAGGCTCGCGAAAAGCCCTATAGGCCTGGGCGCGGGCCTATAGGGTCGCGGAATGCCCTGGGCCCTGGGCGCGGGCGTATAGGCTCGCGAAAAGCCCTGGGCCCTGGGCGCGGGCGTATAGGCTCGCGAAAAGCCCTGGGCCCTGGGCGCGGGCGTATAGGCTCGCGAGAAGGCCTGGGCCCTGGGCGCGGGCGTATAGGCTCGCGAAAAGCCCTGGGCCCTGGGCGCGGGCGTATTGGCTCGCGAAAAGCCCTATAGGCCTGGGCGCGGGCGTATAGGCTCGCGAAAAGCCCTGGGCCCTGGGCGCGGGCGTATAGGCTCGCGGAAAGGGCCTGGGCCCTGGGCGCGGGCGTATAGGCTCGCGAAAAGCCCTACAGGACTGGGCGCGGGCGTATAGGCTCGCGGGGCGCCCTATAGGCGTTGGTCCTTCCGACGAGCCGCCACGACCAGCCCCAGCAAGATCAGCAGCATCCCCACGCCATCACGAGCGGTAAAGCGCTCTCCCAGCAGAGCGATCGCCAGCACCGTCGTGAAGGCCACCGTGGCGATGTTCAGGGTGGATGCCCGCGCGGCTTTGTTGAGCTGGTAGCCGATCGTCATGGCCCACTGGGCGATGCCCGCGAAGACGCCCGCCGCCAGCAGCAAGCCCCACTCGTCCCCGGTAGGCACCTGGGCGCCGAAATGCATCCAGGGCAACACGATCACGCAGGTCACCGCGCTGAACCAGAACACCACCATCTGGGGGCTGACGTGCGCCCCCAGAGAGCGAACCGAGGTGTAGGCCACGCCCGCCAGAAAGGCCGAGCCGAGCCCGGCGAGGTAGCCGACCATCTGCTCCTGGGTAGGCGTGGCGCCCACGCCCCCCACGAGCAGGTAGACCCCGCTGAACGCGATGGGAAAAGCCACCAGGATGCTCCGCGGCACGCTCTCCTTCAAGAACAGGCCCGCCAGGAGAGCCGCCCAGACCGGCGAGGTGTAGTTCAGCAGCACCGCCGTCGACAGCGAGGTGCGGTCGATGGCGATGAAGTAGAGCACCATCGCGCCCCCTCCGGCCACGCCCCGCAGAATCAGGAGCGGAATACTTCTGCGCGTCTCCAACGCCATCAAGTCACGCCAGACAAACGGGAGCAGAAAGAATGCCGGCACCAGCGAGCGGTAGAAAGCGATCACCACCGGGTCCATGTCGTGGCCCCCCACCACGCTCCATCCCAGACCGGACGAAGGCCCGTCGGAGCCCGTCATCAACTTCACGCACAGCCCCATCAGCGCGAAAAAGAACGAGGAGAGATACATCGAGCCAGTAGGATGGCGCCAGAACGACCGCATTCTCCCGCCACTATACTCCGAGAATTTGACAGGATTCAAGCGCCTCCGCAGCAAACGCCGCCCTATGGAACCGCAGCGTCTGATTTTCACCCTGGTGGTCGTATCCGTCACGGGCTACTTTTTTCTCAAGCAGGCCCTGAAGCTTTACAAATACCTGAAGGCGGGCAACCCGGAGAACCGGTTCGACAAGCCCGCCGAGCGCCTGGGCGACGTGCTCATTTTCGCGATGGGGCAGAAGCGTCTGCTCAAGCGTCCCTACGGCGGCATCATGCACGCGCTCATCTTCTGGGGCTTCTGCGTGCTGGCTATCGCCAATGCCACCCTGATCCTGCGCGGTTTCTTCGGCATGGGCTTCAACCTTCCGCTGCTGGGCCCCGAGGCGCTCCTGGGACCCGCCTACAGCTTCATCAAAGAGATCTTCATCGCCCTGGTCATGGTGGGCGTGTTCATGGCGGTCTACCGCCGCCTGGTCATCCGGCCCAAGTTCCCCGAGCCCTCCACTGACGCGCTGCTCATCCTGGGCCTCATCTGGAGCCTCATGGTGGTCGAGCTGCTCTGGGGCGCCGCCGACGTGGCCGCCCACATCCCCACCGCGACCAGCGCCGATGCCTACAACGCCCTGGTCCGCTTCCACCCCGTCACCGGCCCGCTCTCGATGGCCCTCACGGCCGTGGTGGGAGACGATCCCGCCACGCTCAACACCATCCGCGAAGTGTCCTGGTACGTCAACCTGGTGCTCGTGCTCGGCTTCGGCGCCTACCTGCCGTACTCCAAGCACCTCCACATCATCACCGGCATTCCCAACGTCTACTTCAACAAGAAGCGCCCCTACGGCGAGCTGACCAAGCTCGACCTCGAGGCCGAGCAGTACGGCACGTCCACGCTCGACCAGTTTACCTGGAAGAATTACCACGACTGGCTCTCCTGCACCGAGTGCGGCCGCTGCACCAGCGTCTGCCCCGCTTATGCCAGCGACAAGCCGCTCCACCCCAAGAAAATCTCGGAGCAGTTGCGCGAAGAGCTGGTGGACCACGGTCAGAAAGTCCTGGACAAGCGGGCCGGGAAAGAAGTCGAGTTCAGAATCCTCCAGAACGAGTTGACCGCCGTCAGCGAGGAGGCGCTCTTCGCCTGCACCACCTGTCGCGCGTGCGAGCAGGCCTGCCCGGTCTTCATCGAGTACGTTCAGGAGATCGTGGACATGCGCCGCTACCTGGTGCAGGTCGAGAACCGCTTCCCGCAAGAGGTGCAGCGCGCGTTCAAGAACATGGAGAACAACTCCAACCCCTGGGGTATCGGCTTCTCCCAGCGCGCCGACTGGACCAAGGGCCTCGACATCAAAGAGATGGCCGACGAGCCGGGCGAGATCGACGTCCTCTACTGGGTGGGCTGCGCCGGCAGCTTCGACGAGCGCAACAAGAAAGTCAGTATGGCGCTGGTGAAGATCATGCGCGCGGCCGGCCTGAAGTTCGCCATCCTGGGCAAGGAAGAGGGCTGCAGCGGTGACCCCGCGCGCCGCATCGGCAACGAGTTCCTCTACCAGGTGCTGGCCCAGCAGAACGTGGAGACCATGAACCGCTATAACGTCAAGCGCGTGGTGGCGGCCTGTCCGCACTGCTTCAACACCATCAAGAACGAATACCCGCAGTTTGGCGGCGATTATATCGTCCAGCACCACTCCCAGCTCATCCAGGACCTGATGAAAGAGGGCAAGATCCAGGTCAAGTTCGGACAGGCCAAGGACGTGACCTATCACGACTCGTGCTACCTGGGCCGCTACAACGACATCTACGAGCAGCCCCGCGAGGTGCTCGCGGCCACGGGCGTCGAGCTCGAGGAGATGGATATGTCCCGCGAGCGCGGGCGCTGCTGCGGCGCGGGCGGCGGCCGGATGTGGATGGAGGAGCACGGCGTCAAGGTCAACGACATGCGCCTCGACGACGCCCTGCGCCTGCCCAAGAAACCCAAGATGATCGCCAGCGCCTGCCCGTTCTGTCTCACGATGATGAGCGACGCGGTGGGTCGCAAGGACCTGGCGGGCGAGATCGATACCCGCGATATCGCTGAAATCGTGGCCGATGCGCTGATCGAGCCCGGAACCACAGTGGAAGCGCCCGAAACCGCCCACGCAGGCCACTAGAAATCAGGGTTTCAACGCCCTGAGAACCCCTTTCCCAAGCCCCTCGGTCATTAGGCCGGTTTTCTCCAGGATGAAGGGAAAGGCAGGTCGGTCGCAGAACATAGGCGCCCCTGACGGGGGCTCCCTTGCCCGGGGTCCCGGTCGGAATCAAGAATCTAAAATCAATTGCCCGGCGACGCAATCTCATTGCGCCCTGACCCGTAACAGCGGGTCGTGCCGTCCCAGTAACGCCTGTTACGGGTGAGCAATAGGGAGTTTGCATATGGAGTCCAACAGCAGGAAACTGCTTCTCATCGATGGTAACGGTCTGGCCTATCGCGCCTTCTACGCGGTTCCCCCCACCAAGACCAGTACTGGCACCCCCACCAATGCGGTGGTCGGATTCGCCGACATGTTCATCAAGCTGGTTCAGATGCAGAAGCCGACCCACGTGGCGGTCGCATTCGACAAAGGCGTGCCCACCGAGCGCGTTCGGTCCTACCAGGACTACAACGCTCAGCGGATGGAGATGCCGGAGGACCTGGCTCATCAGCTGCCCCTGATCGAAGACCTTCTGCGCGCTTTCGGCGTGCAGGTGTTCCGCGTTCGCGGTCACGAGGCCGACGATTGCATCGGCACCCTGTCTCGCCTCGCGGCCGAGGACGGGATGCAGGTGATGATCGTCTCGGGTGATCTCGACCTGCTGCAGCTCGTGCGCCCCAACGTGCGCGTGCTGACCACGCGTCGCGGCATCTCCGACATGCTCGTCTACGACGATGAGCTCGTGCGCAAGCGCTTCAACCTGAGCCCCGCTCAGCTGGCCGACCTGCGCGCGCTGGCCGGCGACTCCAGTGACAATATCACCGGCGTCCCGGGCATCGGTGAGGTCACCGCCAAGAAGCTGCTCTCGCAGCACGGCAGCCTGGAAGAGCTGCTCGACTCGCTGCAGCTCCTGCCCGCCAAGTGGCGCAACCCGCTCTCCGAGAATCGCGAGCTGGCGCTTGACTTCAAGACCCGCGCCACCATCCGCACCGACCTCGAGCTCGACGTCTGCTGGGAGAAGTCCCGCTACAAGCTCACCATGCCGGCCCGCGTGAAGGATGTGTTCCGCCGCCTCGAGGTGGAGGAGCTGCTGGAGACGTTCGAGACCAGCATCAACAAGCCCACCGCCAACGGCAACGGCTCCAACGGCAACGGCACGCAGGTCGAGGTCGTCCCGGTGGAGATTCGCTTCGCCAAGGGCGCCGAGGCTAAGGATGCGCTGACCAGGCTGGCCAAGGCCGACGGTCCCCTCAGTCTGCTCTGGCTGGGCAGCGGCTCCGACCTGGTGGGTCTGGCCGTCAGCCTGGGCGAGGAGCAGGCCGTGGTGGTGCCGCTGGGCACCCGTAAGACCGACATGAAGCCCGCGGCCGCGGTGGAGCTGCTCCGCCCGGCGCTGGAGCGGGCCGACCGTCGCAAGTATGTGCACAACCTGCGCGGCGCCCTGCTGCTCGACAGCGTGGATGGCGATTGGCCCCAGTCGAGTTTCTTCGACGTGGCCGTGGCCGCCCACCAGCTCGACAGCGTCGAGGGCAACTTCTGGCTCGATGAGATCGGCCGCCGTTACGGCGTCGACATCCCCAGCGAGTCCGAGCTGCTCGGTCGTGGACCCGGCATGCGCCGCCTCTCCGAGGTGAGCGCCGAGGAGTTCACTCCCTGGGCCGGCATGCGCGTCCTGGGCCTGGCTCGCCTGGCCCGCATCCTGGAGGAGCGGCTGGCCGAGAGCGACCTGCTCGAGAGCTTCGCCGAAGTCGAGATGCCGATGGTCTGGGTGGCCGCCGGGATGGAGAAGAACGGCGTGGGCCTCGATGCCGGCCGCCTGGACGACTTCTCCGACCACATCGACCGCCTCACCGCCGACCTGGAGAAGAAGATCTTCAAGTTCGCGGGCGAGAAGTTCGACCTCGAGAGCGCCAAGGAGCTCACCGAGGTGCTGTTCGACAGGATGGGCCTGCAGGTGCTGGCGCGTCCCAAGAACGGTGCCACCGTTGGCCCCGAGCTGCTGGTCCAGGTGGCCGAGCAGCACGAGATCGGCAACCTGGTGCGCGACCATCGCGCTCTGAAGGAGCTGCGCGCTTACTACCTCGAGGCGCTGCCCCGCCTGGTGCACCCGCGCCACGGCTGGCTGCTGCGCTCGGCCGACCACCTGGTCACCTCCAGCGAGCGCATCCAGTGGATGGGCCCGTCGCTGGTGGGCGGCGCGGTGGCCACCTTCAACCGGCTGCTGGCCGAGGTGGAGGAGCTGCCCAACCGCGAGCTGCGCGAAGAGCTGCGCACGCACCTGAAGGGCGCGCTGATCCCCCGCGATCGCAAGCGCACCCTGGTGGGCGTCCGCTACTCGCAGCTGGATCTGCGCCTGGCGGCTCACCTGGCCAAGGAGAGCACCCTGCTCAAGGGCTTCACCCGCTCCGAGGACGCGGCCCGCGATCTGGCGGCCACGCTGCTCGGAATGGACAAGAAAGAGGTGGATGAGGACGTGCTCAAGGACGCCCGCGAGGTGGCCCTGAGCCTGGCCGGGACCCACCGCCTGGCCCGCCGCCTGGGCATCACCCCGGCCGACGCCACCGTGCGTCTCGAGGAGTGCCACGGGCGCTTCGCCGAGAAGTATCCGCAGCTCAAGCGGTTCCTGGATCAGCAGCTCGAGGAGGCGCGCACCCGCGGTTGGGTGTCCAGCCTGCAGAGCCGTCGCCGGCCGATGCCGGAGCTGACCAGCCGTAACTCCGACATCCGTGACACCGCCGAGCGCACCGCGCGCGGCGCCGCGGTCCAGGCGTCGGCGGCCGACCTGCTCAAGTCGGCGATGGTGCAGATCGCCCATCGTCAGCGCGAGGGCAGCCTGCCGGGCATGCTCGCGATGCAGCTCCGCGACGAGCTGATCTTCGAGATCGAGCCCAAGCAGAAAGAGTCGCTGGCCCGCGAGGTGGCGGCCATCATGGAGAGCGTGCGTCAGCTCGAGGTGCCGGTTTCGGTCGAGATGCTGCACGGCGCCAACTGGGCCCAGCCCCGCAAGCTGGAGGGCGAGCCGGTCGCGGCCAAAGGTCGCGGCTAGTACCCCCTTCGCTCGGTAGAAAACCGCAGGGGCCTGAAACCCCTGCGGTTTTTTGTTGTCTGACTAGAAGGAGATTGCCCCTTTGTGAGCGCAACATGCTGCGGCCCAAAGTGGCTTGAATATTTGTCTGGATGCGCTTTCAAGCGGCGCGTGCGACAGGAAATCAAGAAGCGGAGCGAATTTCTCTGGGTAGGGACTTTCCCGCCGCCGACTATTGTAAGGAGCGACCAGCTACCATGACCGACACCGACACCCAGGAAACCACTACTGAGAACGCAGCTGCGGAGACGCCGGCTGCCGCCACGCCCGAAGCCGCCGCTGACCCGGCCGGCAGCGACATGGCAGCGGCCCTCGCTTACGAGGATTCGTTCAAGAAGCTCGCCCCCGGGGAATTCATGACCGGGACGGTCGTGCGCGTGGATGCCGACGGTGTCCTGGTGGACGTGGGCTACAAGACCGAGGGCAAGATTCCGCCCGGTCAGCTCAGCCACCGCAACCTTCCGCCCGAGGAGGTCGTGAAGGTCGGTGACGTCATCGATGTGGTCGTGCAGCGCGTGGAGGACGCCGAGGGTGTGCTCATCCTCAGCAAGAAGCGCGCCGACCTCGAGTCCGCCTGGCTCAAGGTGCTCAAAGCCCAGGAGACGGGCCAGACGCTCACCGCCACCTGCACCGAGCAGGTGAAGGGTGGTCTGATCGTGGATCTCGGCCTGCGCGGCTTCGTGCCCGCTTCGCACGTGGATCTGCGCCCGGTGCACGATCTCTCCGACTACGTCGGCGAGGTGCTCGAGCTCAAGGTGGTCGAGGTCGACAAGGCCCGCCGCAAGGTGGTGTTGTCGCGCAAGAAGGCCCTCGAGGAGGAGCGCTCCAAGACCAAGGAGCGCACCATGGGCGACCTGGACGAGGGTCAGATCGTCACCGGCACGGTGGCCCGCCTGACCAACTTCGGCGCCTTCATCAACCTGGGCGGCGTCGACGGCCTGGTCCACATTTCCGAGCTGGCCTGGAAGCGCATCAAGCACCCGTCCGAGGTGGTGCGCGTGGGCGAGAAGGTGGATGTACGCATCCTGAGCATCAACAAAGCCAAGGAGCGCATCTCGCTGTCGCTCAAGCAGGCCCGTCCGGATCCATGGATGACCATCACCGAGAACTTCGCCATCGGCAGCATCGTCGGGGGCAAGGTCTCCAAGCTGGTCAAGAACTACGTCTTCGTGGAGATCGCGGACGGCGTGGAGGGCTTGATTCCGATCAACGAGCTGGCCGACTTCCGCGTCGGCAAGCCGCAGGACATCCTCAAGCCCGAGCAAGAGGTGAAGGTGAAGGTTCTGGATGTCAATCCGGACCAGCGCCGCATCACTTTGAGCCTGCGTCAGGCCAACCCCGGCATGCAGATGCCGGCCGAGTATCGCGACCGTGGCGGCGACCAGAGCTTCGGCTCGACCCTGGGCGACCGGTTGCCCGAGCACTTGAAGGCCCAGCTGTTGGGTCAGAGCGCTCCGGCCGCCGAGGAAGCCCCGGCTCCCAAGAAGGAGAAGGCCGAGAAGAAGCAGCAACCCGCCCCTGCGCCGGAAAAGCCCGCTGAGGAAGCCCCGGCTCCTGAGGCCCCCGTTGCCGAGGAAGCCCCAGCTCCCGAGCCTGCTGCTCCTGAGGCGCCTCCCGCCGAAGAGCCTCCCGCCGCGGAGTAAGAAAGAAGCGCCGAGAAATCGGCGCTTTTTTCTTGCCCCCGAAAGGCTTCCTCGGCCTCTTCCAATAAATCCCCAACAGTGAAACTCGACCATCCATCTCCTAAATCTCCAAGAAAATCTCCTCAATCTCCTCGACCCCCGCGCCCGCAGGCGCCCACGAGGCTTTCCCAAAGGTGATCATCGGCCTCACCGGCGGCATCGCCTCGGGCAAGACCTTCGTGGCCAACGAGCTGGCCAAGAAAGGCGCCGCCCTGGTCGACGCCGACGGGATTTCCAGGCAGACGACGCAACCCGGCAGCCCGGTCCTCCGAGAGCTGGCCGAAGCCTTCGGCCCGGACATCCTCAAAGAGGACGGCTCCCTGGACCGCGCCAGGCTCGGTCTCACGGTCTTCGGGGACAAAGCCCGCCTGGCGAAACTGAATTCGATCACCCATCCGCCAATCTGGAAGGAAATTCACCACCAGCTTGACGAACTTTCCAGATCCCACTCCCTGGTGGTGCTGGTCGCCCCGCTGCTCCTGGAGCACAAGGGCGAGCAATATGTCGATCGGGTGTGGGTCGTCCACGTGCGCCCCGAGGTGCAGCTGGAGCGGCTGATGAGCCGCGACGGTCTGACCGCCGAGCAGGCCGAGGCGCGCCGGAAGGCCCAGATGTCCGAGGACGAGCGCCTCCGGAAGGCGGACCTGGTGATCGACAACTCCGGCTCGCCGGAGGAGACGCTGGGTCAGCTTGCCCGGGCCTGGGAAGAATTGAGCGAGGTGAAGCGTTGAGCAAAGGACGGCAGGGCTTCTTTCTGACCCTCTTCGTGCTGCCTTTGCTGCTGTGGCTGCCGCCCGTCCAGCGTTGCCTTTACCCTCTGGCTTACGAGCAGGAGCTGGTGCGCGAGTCCCGCTCCAATGGCCTCGACCCTTATCTGGTGGCCGCTATCGTCTATCAAGAGAGCAAGTTCTCTCCGCAGGCGGTCAGCCCCGTGGGCGCGATCGGCCTGATGCAGCTGATGCCCGGCACGGCCGACGAGATGGCCCGCCGCCACGGCCTGCAGGGCCCGCTCAACCTCAGCACGCCCGCCCTCAACCTGCGCCTGGGCACCAGCTACCTCAAGATCTTGCTCGACCGCTACGACCAGGACCAGGTCGAGGCCCTGGCCGCCTACAACGGTGGCCCCTCCAACGTCGAGCGCTGGGCCGGCTCCGACGGCCAGTTGGCCAGGGAAGAGATCGGCTACCCCGAAACGAGAGAGTTCGTCGACGCCGTCCTCAGCCACAAGGAACAATACAAGAAACTCTACCCCTCCCTGGCCGAAACCCAGATTTCACGCCTCTAACCTCCTCTTCTTTTCTTACACTGCGACACAAAGCTGACGCACATCTCGGCTACGATAGGGAAACCGCCGCGCGGGTGGAAGCTGTCGCCCACCTGTCCGGAAGGGGAACGAAAGCTGTGGAAACGTCCGTCCAGAATGAGCAGGGGTTCAAGAAGCCCCGCACCGACCTGAGCTCGTGCATCGGGAACCATGTCATCCTTTATGTCAAGGACGAGGACGCTCTCAAGAGCCTCAAGCTGCCCCTCAAGGAGGGCAAAGTCGAGTGCCGCCTGGTCGGCGTCGAGCGCTTTGGCGTCTGGATCGAGCCCGACAAGTGGGTCGAGGCCTCGATGAAGGAACAAAAACAGTTGCATCACGTCTTCCTGCTCTGGGAGAACGTGTTGTCGATCATGAAAGCCTATGAAACTTCCGACTTCATGGCCGTGCGGGAATACCGGGGTCTGCGCCCGCGCAGCTGAGCGGAATCTACCGGGGAGCATCATGCCGCGAACAATCCTGACTCTGATCCTGGCCCTCGTGCTGAGCGCGACGGGCCTGGCTCAAACGCCGCCTCTGAGGTCCCTGGTGGGCAAGGAGCGCAGCCACACCGTCGAGTCGGGCGAGAACCTGTACACGATCGCCAAGTCCTACAGCCTGGCGATCGAGCACCTCTGCTTTGCCAACAATCTGCCCATCGGGATGGAGATCGCCGCCGGCAAGAAGCTGACGGTGCCCACCCGCCGGGTGCTGCCGGCCAACCCGCCCGAGGACGGGCTGGTGGTCAACCTGCCCGAGCGCGGCGTGTTCTTGTTTCGCAAGGGCCAGTTCGAGAAGTTCTATCCCGTGGCCATCGGTCAGCCGGGGCGCTTCCAGACACCCGAAGGCAGCTACAAGCTCGAGAGCCGGGTGGAGAACCCCACCTGGCTGCCGCCCGAGTGGGCGGGCATGGGAGAGATCACGGTCGCGGCCGGTCCCGACAACCCTCTGGGCGACCGCTGGATGGGCCTGAGCCTGCCGGGCGTCGGGCTGCACTCGACCACCAGTCCCACCTCGATCGGCGCGGCCGCCTCCCACGGATGCATGCGGATGTATCCCGAGTCGGCCCACGAGCTGTTCGAGAAGGTGACGGTGGGCATGCCGGTCCGCATCGAGTACGAGCCGGTCAAGGTGGGTCTGGACGAGGAGACGGGCGAGATCTACCTGGTCATCCTCCCGGACGTCTACAGCCGCTACGACATGCTCGCCCACACCCGCCAGGTGCTCGACGAAGCCGGTCTGTCCGCCTTTATCGACGACAAGACGCTCGAGCGTCTGGTCAAGCGTCAGTCGGGCCGTCCCGAGCTGGCTCTCCAGACCCAGATCGACGTCACGGTCAAGGGCCAGCCCCTCGAGTCGCCGATCGCCGGCATCATGAAGGACGGCGCCATGTGGGTCTCCAGCGATCTGGCTCGCCAGGCCGGACTGACGCTGGCCTGGGACGCCGCCACTCGTTCCGTCGAGGTTTCCAAGACTCCCGAGGACAAAGCCCGCTACACCGTTGCCGCCCCGGGTGCCGAGGCGGCCTACATGTTCCAGGGCCGCACCCTGCTGCCCGCGCGCGCGCTGCTGGATCGCTTCCAGATCCCCTTCCGCTGGGACGCCGCGACCCGCACGCTGCACCTGGAAGGCTGATGCGCAGGGAGTCGGGAGTAGGGAGTCGGGAGATCCTGCACCAGGCTCTCGCTACCTTACTCCCATCTCCCATCTCCCATCTCCCATCTCATGTCTGAGATCACGCTCTTCTACGCCAAGTTCGTGTTGCTCATCGGGGTCTACGCCCTGCTGGGCCTGCTGATCCGCGCGCTGATCAAAGACATCCCCATGCCCTCGAAAACCTCGGAGCCCCTCGCGTCTCCGGTCTCCAGCCTACCGTCTCCCGACTCGTCGGGCTGGTGGCTCTCCGTCCTCCAGGGCCAGGAGCGCCTGGAGGGCCGCGACCTCGAGCTGCGCGAGGAGCTGTTGCTGGGCCGCGCGCCCGAGTGCCGGGTGGTGGTGAACGATCCCTTTGCCAGCGCCCGCCACGCGCGTCTGGTGCCGCGAGGCGCGGGCGTCTGGCTCGAGGACCTGGGCTCCACCAACGGCACGTTCCTGGGGGCCGAGGCGGTGCAGGGCGGCGTCCTGCTCAACGAGGGCGGACGCTTCTCTATCGGGGACGTGACCTTCGAGCTGGTCCGACGGGGCAACGCGTGAAGCGACGCGAGCTCGGCCTGCTCGCCGCCGTGCTCGCGGTGGTGGGCCTGGCCCTGGCGCTCGCGTCCCGCGCTCCCGAATTCAAAGGTGGCGCACCCTGGGGATGGTTCACGGCCCAGGTCGCCGCCTGGCTCGGCATCGCCCTGGCCCTGCGCCTCAAGCGCATCCAGGGTGATCCCCTGCTGATGCCGCTCGCGTGCCTGCTTTCGGGGATGGGCTGGGTGATGGTCTGGCGCCTCAACCCCGACCTGGGCGAGCGCCAGGCCATCTGGATCCTGGTCGGGCTGCTGGCCTACGCTATCACCGCGCTGACCATCCGCGACTACCGCAATCTCGAGCATTACAAGTATGTCTGCCTGGTGTGCGGCGTCGTGCTGCAGGTCAGCGTGATGCTGTTCGGCACCGAGATCAACGGCGCGCGCCTCTGGTTCCGGGTGGGCAGCTTCCAGTTCCAGCCCGTGGAGGTGGTCAAGATCCTGATGATCCTCTTCCTGGCGGCCTTTCTGCGCCGATACGGCCGCTGGATGCGCATTGGCCTCCTCTCCCGCGAGGGACGCCTGCCCCGCCGTGCCTTGATGCTGCTGGGCGTGGGCTGGCTGGCCGCCGAGGGCGTCCTCATCCTGCAAAAGGACCTGGGGATGGCTCTGCTCTTCATGGGCATCTTCCTCACCATGTTCTACATGGCCACCGGACGCACCGACCTGGTCGTCGTGGCCGGCTTCCTGTTCGTCATCGGCGCCGTGGGCGGTCTGCTCGCGTTTCCCCACGTGCGCATCCGCGTTTACGCCTGGCTCGACCCGTTTGCCGATTCGCAGAACACCGGCTACCAGATGTCCCAGGCCCTCTTCTCGCTGGCCTGGGGTGGCCTGTTCGGCACCGGATTGGGGATGGGCGAGCCCACCCGGGTGCCCGAGGCCGCCACCGACTTCGCTTTCGTGGCGCTGGCCGAGGAGCTGGGATTCCTGGGCGCGGTGGCCATCCTGGTCGCCTTCATGCTGCTGGTCACCCGCGCGTTCCGCGTCGCCATGCGGGCTCGATGCGAGTTCGGCACGCTCCTGGCGGGCGGGTTGGCGGTGCTGATCGCCTGGCAGAGCCTGATCCTGATCGCCGGCACCATCAAGCTGATCCCGATGACCGGCATCACGCTGCCGTTCGTGAGCTACGGCGGCTCGAGCATGCTGGCCAGCTTCGTCATGCTGGCGCTGCTCCGACGCATCTCCTCGCAGGAGGAGGGCCCGTGCTGATCAAGCGCCGTGTGCGCAGGCTGGGCATCCTGCTGATCTGCCTCTACCTGCTGCCTGTCGCCCAGCTCTGGTATTACCAGGTCCTGACCGCCACCACCCTCACCGAGCGTCCCGAGAACTCGCGCGCCCACGAAGATTTGAGCCTGCGCGGCAGCCTGCTCGACCGCCAGGGACAGGTGCTGGCCAAAACCGTGAAAGACCACCGCGTCTACCCGCTGGGCGAGGCGGCCGGCCCCCTGATCGGCTACGTCACGGGCCGCCTCGGGAGCGGAGGACTCGAGGGCGAGCTGGCGCGCGCGCTGTCGGGACGTCCCCGCCCGCGCACGCTGGCCCAGGTCGAGCGTTTCCGCCGGGAGGGCTCGCGTCGCGGAGACGACCTGGTGCTGACCGTGGACGCCGACCTGCAGAAAGAGTGTGACCGCCTGCTGGGCCAGGATCGCGGCGCGATCGTGGTGCTCGACCTCGAGAACGGCGACGTGCTGGCCGCCGCCAGCCATCCGAGCTTCGACCCGGCCACGCTGGAAAGGGATTGGAAGGCCGTCAGCACCGACAAGAACGCGCCCCTGATCGACCGCGCCACCCAGGGCCTCTATCCGCCCGGGTCGAGCTTCAAGATCCTGACCATGGCGGCCGCGCTGGAAAGCGGCAAAGTGGCCCCAGGCGAGCAGTTCCGCTGCCAGGGCAGCTACACGGTCAACGGCTTCACGATGTATTGCGATTCGGGAGCCCACGGCTCCCTCGACCTCACGCAAGCGCTGGAGCACAGCTGCAACGCCACGTTCGGAGAGCTGGGCCACCGGCTGGGTCTCCCCGAGATCGAAAGCTGGATGAAGAAGTTCGGCCTGCTGGACGAGCCCGCGCGCGTGCCGCTGGCGGCGGCCGGGCGGGCCCCGATGGGCAAGCCGGGGCACGAGGAGGTGGCCGCGGCCGAGGCTGGCATTGGCCAGGCCGACATGCTGATCTCGCCGCTGGGAATGGCCCGCGTGGCCGCCATCATCGGGCGGGGCGGTACCGATATGCCCCCCCGCCTGCTCAAAGCGGTGAGCCGCGACGGCAAGACCGTGGACACGTTCCCGGTTGGCCCGCCTCGCCAGGTCATCAGCCAGACGACCGCCGACGCCGTCCTGCAGGCCATGGTGGCCGTCGTGCAGAGCGGCACGGGGCGCGGAGCGGCTCTGGAGGAAGTGCAGGTGGCCGGGAAGACGGGCACGGCCGAGAATCCTCACGGATTGCCGCACGCCTGGTTTGTGGGCCTGGCTCCGGCCGAGCATCCCCGTTACGCGGTGGCCGTCATCCTGGAGAACAAGGGCTACGGGGGCCAGCACGCCGCTCCGCTCGCTCGCGAGGCGCTCCGGGCGGCCCTGTCGAAGCAGCGCTGATGGTCTTCGCGGTCATCATGCTCGTGCTGGGCGTCAGTTTTGTCGGCTGGGGCATGGGCGACGCCAGCCTCGATCCGGGTGGAAAATTTCACCTCATGCTGTGGGGCGGCATCGTGCTGGCCCTGGGCGTGGTCCGCCTCTTCTTCAGGGGCTCTCGGGAAGACCGCCGCGAGCGACGGCACCGCTCCTGAAGAGCATCGTGCCGAACCACTCCGAGAAGGCCAGCAGCACCAGGCTGACGATCGAGAGGATCATCGGCAGCGCCCACTCGTCGCCGCCGGTCCGCAGCCAGACGTTGACCGCCATCGCCAGCAGAGTGATCAGGTTCATCAGCAGGCTGAAGAGCGCCAGCTTGCGGTTGGTGCGCGCGCGCATCGTCAGCAGTCCGAGCAGGCCCGGCATCCCGGCCAGCAGCGCGACCGCCATCGCGAACAACAGCGTGTAGAGCGCGATCGACTCCCAGACGCGCCGCTCGCTGACGAAGAAAGCCACGTCGGCCAGCAGCGAGAAGGCCCACAGGCTCAGGGGGGCAAGGACGAGCAGCGAGGCAGGCTTTCTCAACATCTCGGGTCTACCATACCACCCGGGCCTATCGGACGGAAAGAGATTCCAGTCCTGCGCAGCGCAGGATCTTGCGGGTGAAGGAAGGCAGCGCCGGCCCCGAGGCGAGGTCTATCCACGAGCCCTCGGAAGAGCAGGTTCCCCGGAACACCTGGCAGGTGATCTTGCGAAACGTGATGCCGTGCTTGACCACCCCCACCGGCTCGACCGAAGCGCCTTCGGGCAGGGTGTCCGGCACCACCCAGAGGCCCTCCATCAGCTCCCCAGGGCCGGCCTTCTGCAACCAGACCTGCGAGCCACGCACCAGCACGTAGGCATTCCAGGCCACCTCCTCGCTGCGCATTTTCGGTGGGGGAGGGGGCAACTCTCGCCAGCGCGTCTTGCCCTGACAGGAGTCCTGCAGCGGACACGCCAGACAGCACGGGTTCTGCGGTTTGCACACCAGCGCGCCGAGCTCCATCAGGGCCTGGGTGAAGTCCGAGGCGGCCCCCTCCGGAATGCAGGGCACAACATCCGCCGTCAGGGAGCGCCGCGCGGCCACCGAGCGCGGGTCGCTCGAGAGCGCGAGGTAGCGCCACAGCACGCGGATGGCATTGCCGTCCAGCGCCAGGGCGGGACGGTCGAAGGCGATGCTCTCCAGCGCCGCCGCCGTGTATTCACCCACGCCCGGCAGCGACCGGAGGTCGCCGGGGAAACCGCCCTGCGCGACCACCTCGCGGCAGGCCGCCTGCAGGTTGCGGGCGCGCCGGTAGTACCCCAGGCCGGCCCAGGCGGCGTGAAGGTCGTCGCTGGAGGCCTCGGCCAGACTCGAGGCGTCCGGAAAGCGTGCCAGAAAGCGCTCGTAGTAGCCCAGCACGACCTCGACGCGGGTTTGCTGCAACATGATCTCGCTGACCAGGATGCGGTAAGGATCGCGCGTGGAGCGCCAGGGGAGCGAGCGGCGCGTCTGGCGGTAGTGCTCCACCAGCCTCTGGAAAGCTTCCTTCACTTATGAAAGAGGCGGTCTTTGAGGTCGAGCTGACCGAGCCGCGAGAGCTTGCCCTTGAGCCGGGTCTTGTTCTCTCCTCCCAGCTTGGGAGAAACGGCCGCGCGCTTCAACGCCTTGATGTCGTCGGTGCGTTTGATGTCGCCTTTCCAGTGCACCAGCACCCAGCCCAGCGCCTCGCGGCGCAGAGCGGATTTCTCTTCCATCATCCGGTCGACCACCTGGACCACCGTCCACTGCCGCTCCACCGCCTGCCGCAGCCGATCGCGCAC
>JBDHVW010000015.1:0-112735 GCA_039809865.1 Vulcanimicrobiota bacterium | reverse complement strand
ATGCGTGCGCAACTGTTGAGCGGGCAGTGGAAGCGCTTCATCCAGACCATCCTACAGCCGAGACCTTTCTGGGCATTGTCGGTCCGAGGAGTGGCTGCATGAAAACGGGAATGCTCCCGAAGAAGACCATTCTCAAGATCGTCCTGGTCATCACTGTGCTGGCGGCCGGCCTGCTCGCTATGATTATCGTGCCCAACTTCATGCGGGCCCGCACCCGGGGCAGCCTGACCTCGTGTAAGAGCAACCTCAAGAATATCGCCACGGCGCTCGAGATGTACTCGACCGACAACAAAGGCCGCTATCCCAAGAGCCTGGCCCGGCTCACCCCGAACTACCTCAAGTTCATCCCCGTCTGCCCCGCGAGCAACGAGGACGACTACTCCGAGACCTACCAGGTTGGCACCGTGCCCGACACCTTCACGTTCTCCTGCGCCAGCAAATCGCACAGCAGCGCGAATGTCCCCGATGGCTACCCCCAGTATAGCTCCGAGAAAGGGCTCATCGAGCCGTGAAGAACGTCCTCTGGGTCCTCCTCGCCGCCACCGCCCTGGCCCTGGGCACCGTGTCCTACGGCTATGTCACCGACCCCGCCAGCTTCGAGGACCCGTTCCGCGGCAAGTATCTGGCTCACCTGGCGCTGGTTCTGTTCCACGGCATCCTTGGCATCACGGCCCTGGTCATCGGTCCGCTGCTCTTTCTGCCGGGCCTGCGGGAGACCTGGCCCACCGTGCACCGCGTGGCCGGGATGCTCTACTACGGGGCCGTGCTCACCAGCGGCCCCGCGGGTCTGAAGATGGCCCTGATGGCCGAAGGTGGCCTCATCGCGCGCCTCGGGTTCACTTCCCTGGCCCTGGCCTGGATGGCCACGGCTCTGCTCGGCATCCAGGCCCTGAGAAAACGACACTACGCAGAGCACGGGCGCTGGATGGCGCGCAACTACGCGCTCACGTTCTCGGCCGTCACGCTCAGAATCGGGCTCGCCGCCCTGCAACAGGCCGGGTTCGACTGGGCCACCATCTACCCCGTCATGGCCTACGCCAGTTGGATCCCCAACCTTGTGGTACTCGAGTCTCTACAGCGCCCCCGCGCCAAAGCTCTACAATACACGTAGACCTTCGCGAGAGGAGGAGAAACCCTGTGGCTAACAACCCTTTGGGACACTACGTCAGTCTTTTGATGGGCGGCGACTTCGACCACTTTCTGGTGGCCGTGGTCGCGCCCGAGAACATAGAGGCGGCCCGCCGCACCCTTTCGGAAGCCGGATTCGGCTTGCGCGAGGAGGATGTCCGCCATCGCACCGGAGGCCCCGTCGGTCAGGATGAGCCGAGCCTGAACGCCATTTCCGAGGAGACCACCGCCATCGGAAAGTTCTTGCACCGCCTCATGACCCACTTCACTGAAGAGGGCCAGTACGCCAAGCAGTATCGCGACGAGTTGCGCCGCGGCCACGATATTCTGGCCGTGCGCGTGCAGAATCGCGATGAAGCCGAGCATGTCGCCAGCCTGCTCGCCTGCCACGGCGGACACCGGATGCGGTACTACGGCGATTGGACCGTGCGCGACATGAGCGCGCTCGGCGTCACTTGCCCGCTCCCGGCCTGATCTCCCCAAAGGAAAGGCCCCGCGGAAAATCACCGCGGGGCTTTTTCTTTTTCCTCGCGCAGCGTGTGCCGGGTCACCAGCGAGCGTCCGCCCGCCACCACCAGGCGAATGGCGTGCACCAGGTCCTCGGACTCGACCGGGCGCGTCAGGTAGCCAGCCACGCCGAGCTCCAGGCAGCGCGCGGCGTCGCCTCGTTGACCGGCGCTGGTCAGCAGCACCACCCGCGTGGCCGGAGAGACCGAGCGCATCTCCTCGGCCAGCAAGAATCCGTCGAAGTCGGACAGCACCACGTCGACCAGGGCCACCCCGAACTCGCCCTCGCGCAGGCGATCGAGCGCGTGATAGCCGCTCTCTGCCGAGACCGTCCGCAGCCCCTCGGACTGCAGCACGCGTTCGGAGCCGTGCGACTGGTTCTCGACCACCAGGATGCCCAGGTTGGCCAGCTCGACGGCGGAAGCGGCCACGGGGGCCACTTCGCGAGCGCGCAGCGCCGGCGCCAAAAAGAAGAACGTCGTGCCCACGCCGGGCTCCGAGTCCAGCTCCAGCTTGCCGCCCATCAGCTCCACCAGCCGCGACGCGATGGCCAGGCCGAGGCCCGTGCCGCCGTACTTGCGCGAGGTGGAATGCTCGGCCTGGGCATAGGGCTTGAAAACGCGCTCGTGCAGGTGCTTGGGGATGCCGATGCCCGTGTCCACCACCGCAAACCGCACCCCGGGCGAGACCTGGACCGTGACCGACCCCGTCGAGGTGAACTTGAGCGCGTTGCCCACGAGGTTGACGAGGATCTGGCGCAAGCGCCCCGGGTCGCCGATCAGTGCGTCCGGCACCGCGGCGTCCACCTCCACCCGCACGGCCACGCCCTTCTCATGAGCCACGATGCGAAATCCGCTCACCGTGTTCTCGAGCAGGTCCCGCAGGTCGAAGTCGGTGGGGGAGAGGCTCAGCTCGCCCTCGAGCAGCTTGGAGTGGTCCAGAAGGTCGTTCAGCAGAGATTGCAGCGATTCGGACGACTCTTTGAGCACCTTCAGGCACTCGCTGCGCTTCTCGTCTTTCGTGCGAGGATCCACCGCCAGCTGGGACATGAAGTTGATCACCGTCATACGGCCGCGAATCTCGTGGCTCACCGTGGCCAGAACCTGCGAGGCGCGGCGGTTGGCGGCCTCGGCCACGTCGTCGGAGTGACGCCAGGTGTCCAGCTCGGTCTGCAAAGCCACCCGTTCCAGCGCGTAGTCGAGCGCGCGGCCGAGATGAACTTCCAGCTCCTCGAAACCCAGGCAGTCTTGAGCCCCGTTCTTGCGCGCCTTGGAGCGCAGGCCCGCCAGCGTGGTGGCAGACGAGTCGGGAGGGGCTACGGCCAGAACCGCCACCGCCGGGCGCACCCGGCAAAACGCGTGCAGCTCTTCCACGGAACCGAGAAAGAACAGCGCCGCGCGCGTCTCCCCCTCGGTCACGAGCTCATGTCCGGGCACCTCGAGCACCCGGTTGGTCAACAGCTTCATCGGCTAAGGCCCTTCGCGAAGCAGCAGGACTCGTCCCGCCCGCAGCAAACCTGAGGGGCTATGAGCGTGCAAGCATTGGGTATGGTCGAAACCAAGGGCCTCGTGGCCGCAATCGAAGCAGCCGACGCGATGGTGAAGGCCGCCAACGTCACCCTGATGGGTTACCGCAACGTCGACCAGGCGCTCATCTCGGTGCTGTGCCGGGGCTCCATCGGCGATGTCCAGGCGGCCACCGACGCTGGTGCCGCCGCCGCCCGCCGCGTGGGCGAGCTCTTTGCCGTGCACGTCATTCCCGCCCCCTACGAGGACGTGGAAGTCAACCTTCTGGCCAAGCCCAAGTAAAGGCCTCCGCGGCTCGAGCCGCTTCCTCCGGACAGATCAGCTCCAGCACGGGCAGGAGCGATTCCTCCTCGCGCTCCATGTGGTGCTCGAACAGGTGAAAAAACTTGATGTCCATCCCGTCGCGATCGCGCTTGGTCGTATCCGTGCGCGTGAGGAACTCGCGCCACTCCGGAAGTCCGCGCCGCAGCCCCAGGTGCTCGTAGCCCAGCTCGCGGATCTGGCGCTCTTCCACGAGGCGGGCATAGAGCGGATACAGCGTGGCCTCTTCGGTCTCCATGTGGCGCAGCAGAAAACTCTCCAGCCCGGGACCGTCGGCGGCCCGGTAGAGGCGGATGATCTCCTGATGCTGACGGCGGACGACCTCCAGGACGGGCGCGGCGGGCGGGCCCGGGGCGTGCACCAGGTAGAAGAAGGCCGAGGGACCCGGCACCAGCGGCCAGGCCGTGAATCCAGGCATCTCGAGCTGCTGGCGCGATTGCACGACGCGGGCCTGGCCTTGACCGAGCTCGGCCAGGCCTGGCTCCAGCGCTGAGGGGCCCAGTTTGCGCAGGTCGAGGGCGGGCAGCAGCTCCATGAACGCCGCATTCTCTGCCGAACGCAGGAGCCCCCTCCGCGGCTGGCCAAAAGACCTCGATGAGACAAGCCTTGATCTGCCTGCTGGCCATCGTCTGCCTGGGGATGGGCCTGGCTGACAGGCAGCTGTCCATCAAGGGAGTGGCTCCCGGACTCAACACGACCGAGCTCGAGGGCGTCAAAGGCAAACCTGACGACATCCAGGCGGACATCTACAAGTTCGACCACGGCGAGACCATCGTGCGCGTCAAGGACGAGGAGGTCGTGTTCGTGAGCGGCTTCGACCTCGAGGCCCGCGGGCACAGCCTGGCCCTCTACGGGGTCTCGCGGGAGTATCTCGAGCGCACCCTGGGCAAGCCGCAGCGGATCTACGTGAAGGGCCCCATCTCCACGTATCTCTATCCTGGGGCCAATGCCGACGCGGGCGTGATGCTGAACTACGACTCCGTGGCCGGGTTCATGCTGCAACAACCGGGCACCCTCGGCCCCACGCTGGAGCAAGCCGGCTACCGTTGACGACCACTTCGCTGTCCTTGGAGCCCAAAGCGAGCTACCAGAAGCTCTGGCTCCCCCTCATCCGGTTCGGTGTCGGCCTGATTTACCGCGGTTTCGGTGGCTACCGGATCCGCGGCGTCGAGAACGTGCCGATGACCGGCCGCTGCATCGTGGCCTGCAGCCACCTCAGCCTGGCCGACCCGCTGGCGATGCTGGTGGCCTGCCCTCGGGCGCTGTTCTACATGGCCGCCGAGGAGCTGCACCACATGAAGTGGGTCGGTCCCACGATCCGCTTTCTCCAGTCGTACCCGGTCCGGCGCGGGGAGTGGGACTCGCAGGCCATCAACCACACCCGCGCCCTCCTGCGCAACGAGCAGGGCGTGGTGGTCTATCCCGAGGGACGGATCAGCCCCACCGGCGAGCTATTGCCCCTCTATCCGGGCGTGGCCATGCTGGCGCTGCGCGAGCGCGCCCCGGTGATCCCGGCCCGGATGCGCGGCACCAATCAGTTCTTGCCGCTGGGCGCCAAATTCGTACGCTTTCACCCCAAGTCGATCACGTTCGGAAAGCCGCTCGATTTCGGCGCGCCGCGTCCGGGAGAGAGCATCAAGACGCAGGTGCAGGAGGCGACCGATCGCCTGCGCGAGGCGATGCTGGCGCTACCAGGGTAGCGGCTGGCTCGACCAGTCCAGGTCGCGGAAATCGGGGATGCGGTTCCACGGCGGCGTGCCTACCTCTTGCGGGATGGCCGGCCCGGGAACGCCGTCCTTCAGCTCCACTCGCCAGAGCCCGGCCGGGTTGGAGAACAGCACGTAACGACCGTCGGGGCTGAACACCGGGTCGCGCGCCTCGGGATACTCGCGGGCGAAGTCGACCTGGCGCTCGGGATGGTCGATGTCGACCAGCGAGAGGCAGGTTCCCCAGTAGTGGCGCGCCACGTAGACCAGACGCTTGCCGTCGGGCGACCAGGCCGGGGTCGTATCCTGAATCGAGTTGAACGTCAGGCGCACCGTATCGTCCTGCGCGAAGTTGTAGGCCCACAGATCGGCTGAGCCGCCTCGATAGGAGACGTATGCGATCCACTCGCCGGCGGGGGACCAGACCGGCCGAACGTTGACCATCTGGTCCCAGGTGAGCCGGGTGGCCTCGCCTCCGTCGGCACCCATGACCGCGATCTCGGGCTGACCCCAGCGCCAGCTGGAGAAGACGATCCGCTTGCCGTCGGGAGACCAGCTGGGATGCCGCTCGTTGGAAAGCGAGTCGGTCAGGCGCTGGAGGTGCTCACCTTCGAGATCGACGCGATAGATCTGCCAGCGGCCATTGAGATCGCTCTGGAAGGCGACCGCCTGCGCGGCGTTCGAGAGCGTCGGCTCCTGGGCGTTGGCGCGCAGATCAAGGAAGCGCTCCAGGTCGCGCCCGTCGGAGCGCATCACGTAGATGCGATCCTTGCCGGTGGGATTGGACACGAACAGAATTCGCTCGGATAAAGGACCGGCAGCGAGCGGCACCGTCAATCCTGCGAACAGGAGAAGAGGGGCCACCCACTGCCGGGGGCTGCACCAGTATGTGGGCAGGGGACTACCGCTGACGCCGCAGCGCTGCCAGCACGGAGCTGGTGGACGGGTGGGCGTGCGTGATGAAGTAGGCCACGTCGGAGTTCAGGCCGACGTCCCAGCGGTTGGTGTAGGGCGTGCGCGTGGCGATGGTGTACTGCATGCCGTAGCGCTGCCAGCTGTAAACCTCGTAGTAGTAGTTGCCGAACACGTCATAGCCCCAGCCTTTGTAGACCGGAATGCCGGCGACGTTGAACGGAACCGGACCCCACCAGTCGCCGCAGGTCACGGCCTTGGTGCCGCTGATGAAGTTGGTGACGGCGCGCTGCGCCGACATTCCGCTCACCATCTGGTCGGCCCACACGAACATACGGGCCGAGCGCTGCTCGGAGAACAGGTTGAGATCGCCACCCGGCTGGTTGTTGCGAACCCAATCGTCGTTGGGGGCGCTCAGCACGATGCGGCCGTTGTCCATGTAGCGGTTGACGGGGCGCATCACCGAGTAGCCGGTGCCGCTGATGTCGCGGGTGGCCCAGCAGGGACGGCCGGTCAGGGTTTTGCAGTCCATCCGCTTGTAGACCTCGGTCTTGATGACCGGGGCGGGCGTGGGCGGAACGACCACGGGACGGGGCTGCATCGGCGGCGGGGGATTTCCCACGGTCTCGCCACGCTCGATCTCGCGATCGCGAATGTCGGGACCCGCCACGGGCTGCTCGGGCTGTTGTGCCCAGGCCGGGGAGAAGAGCGCCGCACCCAACCCGAGGGCGACGGCGAACCGCAGCGCAGACTTCATTTCTTGAAAAACCTCCTGACCAGATTTTGAAAAATTTCTAGGGTATTCGCCCGGTGTTCGAGCGAGTCCTTTTTCGAACATGTGTGCTTTTTCAGCGCCCGGCTTCGCCCTTGGTCCGCGACGTCTCCTGCTTGAAAAAGAAGAGAAGGCGAAGAATTTTCTCCGCCTTCCTGACTTCCCCAGCGCGGCTCTCTATTGCGCTTCGCGGCTTCCCAGCTTCCATCCAGCGATCACGCCGGCGCCCACGGTCGTCAGCATCAGAGCCGGAGCGATGAAGTGGGCGGCCAGAACCCCGCCACCCATGCCGGCGCCTATGCGCACGTAAAGGTTGCGGCGCCTGGCGGTGGCCTCCGAGGCGGCGTCCCCCTCCTTGCCCTTGAAAACGCTGAGATACTCCGAGACCTTCTTGCCTTTGATCTTGAAAGGTCCGGCCGCGATCAGCGCGCCGACCCCGAGCGCCAGGATGGGCGTGAGCATCGGGGTGACGAAGTGGGTGGCGACCAGGCCGCCAACCGCGCCCAGGGCGGCGCCGCCCAGAGACCAGGCCAACTTCTTGCCGGACTGGCTGCCGACTTCGACCTTGTCGCCGAACTCGGGCGCATCGCTGGAAGCGGGGGTCGGGCGGGCCGCCAGAGCGGGCCGGAGCGTCCCCATCGCTGCCGGCTGGATCATCTGCACGTTCATGCCAGACAGCCTACCCGAAGGCCCTCAAAGAAGCCTTAAGGGGTTGCCTGGGGTTGCGGCTCCGGCGCGGGCTCGCTCTGGGCCTCGGGGGCCGGAGGAGCCGGCGGGCGCATCACCACCGCCGTCTCGAGCGCGATCGGGAGGCCCAGTCCTCGGGCAGCCTCCTTTTGCAGCTCGGGGGTCCAGGCGTTTTCCATTCCCAGGCGCTTCAGGGCGGCTCGCGCGGCTTTGGCCGGGTCGGACTTGTCGTAAATGTCGGGGAACGTCACCAGGTACAGCGAGCCATCCGAGAACCGGCCCACTTTGGCGGTCTCGTACTCGATGCGCACCGGCATTCCGATGCGCACGCTGTCGTAGAGCTCATGGATGGCGCGCTTGTACATCCGCATGCAGCCGTGGGTGGTGGAGAGCCCGATGTTCTCGTCCTTGTTGGTGCCGTGAATGCCGTAGTGGCCGCCGGTCAAGCCGATCCAGCGGTCGCCCAGCGGGTTGTCCTTGCCAGGACCGATGGCCTTCTTGCCCTGCGCCCACTTGGAGGGCGGGGGATACCAGGTGGGATTGACCTGCTTGTCGGCCACCGAGACGTAGCGGGTGGGGGTGGGGAAATCCTCGCGCAGCCCGATGCTGATGGGCCAGAACTTCTTGAAGTGCCCGCCCCGGAAAAAATAAAGCCCCCGCTCCGGCAGGTTGATGACCAGCCCGTCGCTGGGAGGATTGGAAGGCAGCACGCGGGCGTGCGGGATGATCACAAAGGTGCCGGGATAGATTTTGGTCGCCGAGGTCGGCCACTGGTTGGCGAAGGCCAGGTGGTCGATGGCCAGATCGTTGCGCTCGGCGATGTTCAGCAGATTTTCGCCCTCAACCGCCGTGTAGCTGTCCACTTTCCCCACCATGTACCGGGGTTGCTCGGCGGACGCGGACAGGGACATAAACCCGAAGACGGCCAGGGCGGCCAGCGATTTTCTCAGCATGATAGGTAAATTACCACCTGAGCCCGCGCATGCCTTCTGGGTGGAACTTGAAGGGGATTCCCGGAAAGGGTCAAAAAGGCCCTTCATGGCAGTCCGGGTGATTCCCCGTTCCGAGCACCCGATATCGCGTAAGTTCATCGATGAGGACGCTTTAAAGGTCCTCTACCGCCTCTACCGCTCCGGGCACACCGCTTACCTGGTCGGGGGCAGCGTGCGCGATCTCTTGTTGCAACGGCGGCCCAAAGATTTTGACGTGGCCACGTCGGCCCGTCCCTCGCAGCTCAAGCGTCTGTTTCGCAACTGTCGCCTGATCGGGCGCCGTTTTCGGTTGGCCCACATCCACTTCAACTCGGGCAAGATTGTGGAGGTCTCCACCTTCCGGCGCGAGGCCGAGGCCCGGCCTGACGGCGACAGCCTGCTGGTGGTGCACGACAACACCTTTGGCAGCCCCGAAGAAGACGCCCGCCGCCGCGATTTCACCGTCAACGGCCTGTTCTACGACATCTCCGACTTCTCGCTGCACGACTACGTGGGCGGCGTGGAAGACGTCAAGAAGGGGATCATCCGCACCATCGGCGACCCCAACGTGCGCTTCCAAGAGGATCCGGTGCGCATGATCCGGGCCATCAAGTTCGCCGCCAAGCTCGGATTCAAGCTGGAGAAGAACACCTGGAAGGCTCTGGTCAGCCATCTGCACCACCTCGAGAGCGCCGCTCGGCCGCGCGTCCACGAGGAGCTGGCGCGCCTCTTGGAGTGCGGCGCCTCGGCCACCAGCCTGGAATATCTCAACGAGTCGGGCCTGCTGGCCCACGTGGAGCCGAATCTGGCCTCTTATCTGGCCCGAGCCGAAGCGGGCCACGTCCCCGAGGATCGTGACGCCCACCTGGTGTTCCGGATGTTCGACGAGATCGACCGCCGCATCGCCAACGGCTGGGAGGTCGAGCGCGCCATTCTCTTCTCGGTCTGGGCCTACCCGCTGGTGCTGGAGCGCGGTCTGACCACGCTCGAAGATGCGGGCGAGATGGTGCGCACCACGCTCGAGGACCTGTCAGACGTGATGGGCCTCTCGCGGCGCGACTCCGAGCGCGCCCAGCAGCTGCTCCTGGCCCAGCGCAAGCTGCTCCCCACTCGGAGGCGCAAAGGCTTGCCCCGTGGCTTCTACCAGAAATCCTACTTTGCCGACAGTTTCCTCCTGTTCGAGCTGTGGGCCTCGGCCTCGGGCAACGAAGCCGAGCTCGACTGGTGGAAGGGCCGCATCGAGGGCGCCGAGGGCGGCGCTCCCGGACCATCGGGCCCTTCCCCGGGTCCGCAAGAGTCCCACGACGAAGGCGGTGGGGGAGGGCGCCGGCGCCGACGCCGGGGTCGCCGCCGCAAAACACCGGTCGAGGGGTAACCTTTGTCCGAGCAGGGGTGGGTCGCCGAAAGCCACCGGATGGTCGCCGAGCAGTTGCGCCACCGCGGGATCACCTCCGAGAGCGTCCTGCAGGCCATGGAGCGCCTGCCCCGCCACATCTTCGTTCCCGCCCTGCGCAAGCGGGCCTATGACGATGCGGCCCTGCCCATCGACTGCGGCCAGACCATCTCCCAGCCCTGGATGGTGGCGGCCATGACAGCCGCCCTGGAGCTCAAGGGCAACGAGCGCGTGCTGGAGATCGGCACGGGCTCCGGCTACCAGTGCGCGGTGTTGTCCCTGCTGGCCGAAGAGGTCTACTCCATCGAGCGCATCCCCGAGCTGTCGGCCCAGGCGCGAGGGCGTCTCGACAAGCTCGGGCTGGGCCCGGTGCATCTCAAGGTCGGCGACGGGAGCCTGGGTTGGCCCGAGGCGGCCCCCTTCGACGCCATCATCGTCACGGCGGCCGCTCCGCGCATTCCGCCGCCGCTCCTCGAGCAGCTCGCGGTGGGGGGCAGGCTGGTGATTCCGGTCGGCGAAGGCGACCTCGACCGTCTGGTGCGGGTCACCCGAGAACGGGCCGACTTCTTGCGCCATGAAAATCTGGTCGAGTGCCGTTTCGTCCCCCTGGTGGGCCGTTATGGTTTCCCGGAAGGAGTCCCGCCCCGTGAACATTGACGCTGCCAAGTGGGCCGCCGCGCGCCGCGCCGTGGAGATGATCGAGCCCGGCCAGATCGTGGGTCTGGGCACCGGCACGACCGCCATCAAGTTCCTGGAGCTGTTGGGCGAGAGGGTGCGGGGCGGCCTGGCCATCCAGGGCGTGCCCACCTCGATCGCCATCGGCAACCAGGCGCGCGACTGGGGCATTCCGGTGCTGGAGGCCTTCACGCACGTAGACATCACCGTGGACGGGGCCGACCAGATCGACCCGGCCGGGAACATCATCAAGGGTGGCGGCGGCGCCTTGCTGCGCGAAAAGCTGGTGGCGCTGGCGAGCAAGGTCGAGGTCATCCTGATCGACCCGGCCAAGCAGGTCGCGCGCCTGAGCCGGGCGCTTCCGGTGGAGCTGATCCCCTTTGGCGCGGCCACCACGCTGGCGCGCCTGCGCGAGGCGGGCGTGGAGCCGACGGTGCGCGAGGGGTTTGTGAGCGACGGGGGCAACCTGGTGGCCGACTGCGCTTACCCCCCCGAGGACATCGCCGACCCCGCCCGGCTGCACGCGCGGCTGAAAGCGATCCCGGGCGTGATCGAGACCGGGCTCTTCCTGGGGCTCGTCCACCGCCTGGTGGTCGGCTTCGAGGACGGCCGCACCGAGGAAAAGACCTTCTAGAGCTGCTGGTAGATCAGGTAGAGGCTGCCGGGAATCTTGAGCTGGTCGGTCTCCCAGGCGTTGACCAGGTCGGGGTTGACGCCGAGCTTCTCGGCCACCTGCTCCTGGGTGAGGTTGGCTTTCTTGCGCAGCTCGACCAGTTGGAAACAGGGCATGGCGAAGCCGTATTCGCGCCCGTTGTAGCGGGGCAGGCATTCAGCCAGGAGATGATCGCCCAGGGCCTCGACCTGGGAAGGGTCTTGACCCTGCCAGAAAGCCTGCAGCTCCTCATCCGTGCAGCGATAGAGGTCGGGTGCCTTGCGTTTGGCCATAAATTCTGTGGACCGCTCCTGTCGTCGCTAAATTTGGGGCGGGTTCTTGCCCTTCCGGGGGATTTCCTGGCGGCTCCCGGGAAGTCGCCGGGGTGAGTTGGTGCGAGGTCACGTTTCTGCCCGCGGGCAAGACCGCCCGGGTCAGGGCGGGGGCACGCGTCATGGATGGAGCCGAGGGCCTGGTCAACCTGCGCCACGTCTGCGGCGGCAACGGCCAGTGCACCACCTGCCGGGTTCAGGTGCGCGAGGGCAAGCAGCACCTGTCGCCGCTCAACGAAAAGGAGAGCAAGCGGCTGCCCGACGAGCGGCTGCAGGCCGACTGGCGGCTGGCCTGCCAGGCTCGCGTGCACGGGCCCGTGACGGTCCGGATCCCGACTCTGGTCGAGCAACTTCAGGAGGTACAGCGTGAAGACGGATGACGAATTCATTCCGCCCAACGGCGAGTTCCCTTACGAGGAGCTGGAGTCCAACTGTCGCCGGATGCTGGAGCTGGTGGGGGAGGATCCCACCCGGCAGGGGCTGCTCAAGACGCCGGAGCGGATGAGCAAGGCTTACGCCTATCTCACCTCGGGCTACCACCTGGACGCCGACGCCATTCTCAAAGGCGCGATCTTCGACGAGCAGAGCGAGGAGATCGTGCTGGTGCGCAACATCGAGCTCTACAGCATGTGCGAGCACCACTTTCTGCCGTTCTTCGGCAAGGCCCACGTTGGCTACATCCCCAACAACCGGGTGGTGGGCCTCTCCAAGCTGGCCCGCGTGGTAGAGGTCTTCTCGCGCCGCCTCCAGGTGCAGGAGCGCCTCACCCACCAGATCGCGCGGTGTCTCTGGGAAACCTTGCAGCCCCACGGTGTGGCCGTCGTGATCGACGCCCACCACATGTGCATGATGATGCGGGGGGTCGAGAAACAGGGCTCCTCGACCGTGACCAGCGCGATGCTGGGGAGCTTTCGCAACAATGTCAGCTCCCGCAACGAGTTCATGCGTTTGATCGAGATATGAGCGGCAGCTGAGGGCCTTCGCAAAGCAGGAGTCTGGCGGAATGCAGAGTATCTAGGCCGATCCAAGTTTACGGGAGTATGTAGTGGCAATCGAAGAAACCATTCCGGTAACAGAAGAAGGTTACCGCATGTATCAGGAAAAGCTCGAGCATCTGCGCACCGTCGTGCGCACGCAGATCGCCGAGCGGATCCGTCAGGCCAAAGAGTTCGGCGATATCAGCGAGAACGCCGAGTATGAGACGGCCAAGTCGGACCAGGCTTTCGTCGAGGGTGAGATCATCCAGCTCGAGAACCTGCTGCGCCGCGCCAAGATCATCGACAAGAGCGAAGTGCAGACCACCGAGGTCGGCCTGGGCTCCGTGGTCGAGCTGAAGGACGCCAACGGTAACGACAAGTGGGAGTTCACCCTGGTGGGCTCCAACGAGGCCGACCCCGTGCGTGGCAAGCTTTCCAACGAATCGCCCGTGGGCGTCGTCATCATGGGCAAGAAGAAGGGCGAGACCATCGAGGTCAAAGCCCCCGGCGGACTGCTCAAATACAAGATCATCAGCATCAAAAAGTCGTTCTGAGGTCTTACGGTCGACAGTCGACAGTCAACCGTCGACAGTGAGTCAGGACGAGATTCGACTGGAGTTGTCGCACGGCTACGCGGATATCTCCGCGGAGCGTTGGGACGGCTGCCTTGACCACGGCAATCCCTTTTTGAGTCACCGTTTTTTGAAGGTGCTCGAGGAGAGTCACTCGGCGGAGCCTGCCACGGGCTGGGTTCCGCTGCCATTGCTGGTGGACGAAGCGGCCGTCCCGCTTTATTTGAAAACGCACTCGTACGGCGAGTTCATGTTCGACTGGAACTGGGCGGAGGCGTACGAGCGCGCGGGCGGCAGCTATTATCCCAAACTCCAGGTGGCGGTGCCCTTCTCGCCCATTCCCGGGCCCCGCATCCTGACCCGCCAGGGGATCGAGCCGGCCGCCACGGCCCTGAAGGCGCTCACCTCCAAGCTACGCTGCTCCAGCGTGCACCTCACGTTCTGCACGGCCGAGGAGTCGCAGGCGCTGCAGAAAGAGGGCTTTATGGAGCGCCTGGGCCTGCAGTTCCACTGGCCCAACCGCGGCTACGCGACCTTCGACGATTTTTTGGCCGAGTTGCGCTCGGACAAGCGCAAGACCATCAAGCGCGAGCGCCGCGATGCGCTGAAGGGGCTCACTCTCGACATCCTGACCGGCTCCGGCCTGAAGGAAGCCCACTGGGACGAGTTCTACCCGCTCTACACCAGCACTTACGACCGCAAGTGGGGGAGCCCCCAGCTCACGCGGGAGTTCTTCTCGCTGCTGACCGAACGGATGGCGGACGAAGTGGTCCTGTTCCTGGCGCGCCAGGGCGGCCGAGCGGTGGCGGGCGCTTTCAACCTGAAGGGCCGCGACGCCCTTTACGGGCGCAACTGGGGTTGCGCGGGCGACTTCCCCTTCCTGCACTTCGAATGCTGCTACTACCAGGCGATCGACTTCGCCATCGCCCACAAGCTTTCTCGCGTCGAGGCGGGGGTGCAGGGCCCGCACAAGCTCCCCCGCGGCTACCTGCCGGTGCTGACCTACGGCGCCAGCTGGTTCCCCCAACAGATTTTCCAGGAAGTCCTGGGCCGCCACCTCGAGCGCGAGAACCGCCAGACACGGCGTCAGGTCGAGCAATTGACCGCCATGGGGCCGTATCGAGCCTGAAAAAGGAAACCAGGCGCCTGTACACGTAAGTCCCGAGGCACTTCCTGCTTTGTACTGAAAGGGGATACCTGGCGTGACTACTGATGTTTCCACTCTCGACGCCCTGGCCGTAAACGTGATCCGGGGCCTGGCCATGGATGGCCCACAGAAAGCCAACGCCGGCCATCCCGGCACCGCGATGGCGCTCGCGCCCGTCGGATGGACGCTCTACACCAAAGCCATGCGGCACAATCCCACCAACCCGCACTGGGACAACCGCGACCGCTTCATCCTCTCGGCCGGGCACGCGTGCATCCTGCAGTACAGCCTGCTGCACCTGTGCGGCTACGCCATCAGTCGCGACGACCTGATGCATTTTCGGCAGTGGGGGAGCATCACGCCGGGGCATCCCGAGTTCTTCTACAGCCAGCCCGATACCGGTCACGAGCACTACACGCCTGGCATCGAGATCACCACCGGCCCCTTGGGCCAGGGCTTCGCTAACGGCGTGGGCTTCGCGGCCGCCGAGCGCTGGCTGGCGGCGCAGTTCAACAGGGATGGCTTCCCGGTGGTCGACCACTACGTTTACGCCATCTGCTCCGATGGCGACCTGATGGAGGGCGTGTCGCAGGAAGCGGCTTCCATCGCCGGCCACCTCAAGCTCGGCAAGCTGATCTACTTCTACGATGACAACCACATCACCATCGAAGGGGACACCGAGCTGGCCTTCACCGAGAACGTCGAGGGACGCTTCGAGGCCTACGGCTGGCACGTGCAGCGCGTCGAGGACTTCAACAGCATGGAGGAGATGGAGCAGGCGATCGCCCGCGCTCAGAAGGACGACCGTCCCTCGCTCATCATCGTGCGCTCGCATATCGCCTTCCCCGCGCCCCACGCGCAGGACACGGCCGAAGCTCACGGCGCCCCGCTGGGTAAGGACGAGGTGGCGGCCACCAAGAAGCTGCTGGGCATCCCCGAGAACGAGGAGTTCTACATCCCGGCCGAGGTCAACGCGCTGGCCGACAAGATCAAAGCCCGCGGCCAGAAGCAAGAGGACGATTGGAACGAGATGTTCGCTCGCTACGAGCAGCAGTATCCCGACCTCGCCAGGCAGTACAAGGCCTGGATGAAGCGTGAGCTGCCCGAAGGCTGGGACAAGGACCTGCCCGTGTTCCCCGCCGACCCCAAGGGAATGGCCACCCGCGAGAGCGGCGGCAAGGTCATCACGGCGCTGGCCAAAGCCGTGCCCAACCTGATCGGCGGCTCGGCCGACCTGGCGCCGTCCACCAAGACTCTGATGGACAAGAGCGCCTTTCAGCCGCAGACGCCGGGCGGGCGCAACTTCCACTTCGGGATTCGCGAGCACGCCATGGCCAGTATGGTCAACGGCATGGTCGCCCATCACGGCGTGTATGCCTTTGGCGCGACGTTCTTCATCTTCTCGGACTACCTGCGTCCGGCGCTGCGCCTGGCCGCGCTGTCACGCATTCCGAGCATCCTGGTCTTTACCCACGACAGCATCGGCCTGGGTGAGGACGGTCCGACCCACCAGTCGATCGAGCAACTGGCCTCGTTGCGGGCCATGTTGAACTGCACGGTCATCCGTCCCGGCGACGCCAACGAGACGCGCGAGGCCTGGAAGGCCGCCGTGCTCCACAAGGACGGCCCGGTGCTGCTGGTGTTGAGCCGGCAGGCGGTGCCTACCTTCGATCGCACCAAAATGGGCCCGGCCGAGGACCTGCACAAGGGAGCTTACATCCTGGCCGAGGCCGAGGTGCCCTGGGGCGACGGAACCAAGCTGGGCGAGCCGGAGGTCATCCTGATCGGCACCGGCACCGAGGTGAGCGTTTGTCTCGAGGCTCGCGAGCTGCTGCAGAAGGACGGCGTGCCGACGCGCGTCGTCAGCATGCCCTGCTGGGAGTTCTTCGAGCAGCAGTCGAAGGATTATCAGGACACGGTTCTCCCACCCAAGGTCAAGCCGCGCGTCGCCGTCGAGGCGGGCGCGGGCTTCGGCTGGGAGCGCTGGATCGGACGCCGGGGCAGCCAGGTCGTGATGCACACGTATGGCGCCTCGGCCCCGCCCAAAGTCAACATGGAGAAGTTTGGTTTCACGGCCCAGAAGGTCATGGAAGCGGCCAAGGCCGCCATGGCCCGCTGGGACCTTTTTGACGAAGTCCTTTAATTGGTTCGCAGTTCCAACTGTCAACTGCCAACTGCCAACTGCTAACCGGGAAGTTGAGGAGGCCTCTATGAATCCACTGCAAGAGTTGTTCCCCAAGGGGGGCGTCAGCGTCTGGTATGACTCGCTCAGCCGCGAGATGGTCAAGTCCGGCACGCTCAAGAAGATGATCGATGAGGACGGGCTGCGCGGACAGACGTCCAACCCCAGCATTTTCCAGTCTTCCATCAGCAAGGGGAAGGACTACGACCAGCAGAGCCTGGACCTGGCCAAGGCCGGCAAGAGCACCGAGGAGATCGCCTGGGAGCTGATGATCACCGATGTCCAGAGCGCCTGCGACGTGTTCCGCCCGCTCTATGACGAGAGTCATGGCGGCGACGGGTTCGTCAGCCTGGAGCTGCACCCGGGCTACGCGCACGACACCGCCAAGAGCCTGGCCCAGGGACGGGACCTCGTGAAGCGGGTGAACCGGCCCAACCTGATGATCAAGGTCCCGGGCACCCCCGAGGGCCTTCCCGTCATCAAGCAGTTGCTCATCGAGGGCGTGAACGTCAACGTGACGTTGCTCTTCGCGACCCAGATGCACGATCAGGTGATGGAGACCTATCTCGAGGCCCTGGAGGAGCGCGTGAAGGCCGGGCAGCCGGTCGATCGCATCGCCTCGGTGGCCAGCTTCTTCGTGAGTCGCGTGGACACGGAAGCGGACAAGCGCCTGGACAAGATCGCGGCCGAGAAGCCCGAGCTGGCCGCTCGCGCCAAGAAGCTCCACGGGTTTGTGGCCGTGGCCAACGCTCAGCGCGCCTACCGGCACTTCCTCAACCACTTCAGCGGCCCGCGCTGGGAGAAGCTGGAAGCGGCCGGCGCCAAGGTGCAGCGCCCCCTGTGGGCCTCGACCTCGGTCAAGAACAAGGCCTACGCGGACACGCTCTATGTGCACGACCTGGTGGGCGCCCACACCGTGAACACGATGCCGCTCGAGACCATCGAGGCCTGGCGCGATCACGGTCGGGTGGAGGTGACCCTCACGCCGGACATGCACAAGAAGTCAGAAGCGGTCCTGCAGGAGCTGGCCGACGTCGGCGTGGACCTGGACGACATCTGCCAGAACACCCTGGTGGTCGAGGGCGTCAAGAAGTTTGCCGACTCCTTCACCGAACTGCTCGCTGCGGTGGAAAAGAACGTCCACCAGCTGCAGGGTAGCTGATGTCGACCGCCACGCTCGACAATCCGCTGCGCGAGGGACTCGAGTCCGTGCGCGCCTCCGACCCCTGCGCCATGGTCATCTTTGGCGCTTCGGGCGACCTGTGCAGCCGCAAGCTGGTCCGGCCATCTACGAGCTGGCCGAGGCCAACTTGCTGCCCTCGAGCTTCGCGATGGTGGGCCTCTCGCGCACCAAGATGAGCGAGGAGGACTTCCGCAAGCGGGTGACTCCCGACGGGGTCGAGAGTCACACGAACTGGCAGAACCTGGTGAAGAACTTCACCTACCTCGACGGCAACTACGACGACCCGGCCACTTACGCCAGGCTCAAGGCCAGGCTGGACGAGCTGGACGCTTCGGTGGGGACGGCCGGCAACCGCCTCTACTACCTGGCGGTGCCGCCCGAGGCGTTCTCGGTCATCGCCGACCAGCTGGCCGCCGCCGGGATGCACAAACCCGGCAAGGACGGCAAGTGGGCGCGCCTCATCGTGGAGAAGCCGTTCGGACACGACCTCGAGTCGGCCGTGAAGCTCAACCAGGAGCTGCAGAGGGACTTCGACGAGAGTCAGATCTACCGCATCGACCACTACCTGGGCAAAGAGACCGTGCAGAACATCATGACGCTGCGCTTTGCCAACGGCATCTTCGAGCCGCTCTGGAACCGTCGCTACATCGACAACATCCAGATCACGGCCGCCGAGACGCTGGGCGTGGGCGACCGGGCCGGTTACTACAATCAGTCGGGGGCGCTGCGAGACATGTTGCAGAACCACCTGATGCAAATCCTGGCCCTGGTGGCGATGGAGTGTCCCATCTCCAATGCCGCAGATGACATCCGCGACGAGAAGGGCAAGGTGTGCCGCGCGCTGCGTCACTACAAGCCGCTCGAGGTGGACGAGAACGCGGTGCGCGGCCAGTATGGCCCCGGTTTCGTGGACGGGCAGAAGGTGCCGGGGTTCTTCGAGGAGCCCAAGATTCCGGCCGATTCGCGTACGGAAACGTTCGCCGCCGCCCGCATCTTCGTGGACAACTGGCGTTGGCACGACGTGCCGTTCTACCTGCGCTCGGGCAAGCGCCTGGCCCGCAAGGTGACCGAGGTGGCGCTGACGTTCAAGAAGGTGCCCCACCGCATCTTCGACTTTGGCGCCGGCGATCTCGAGCCGAACGTGCTGCTGCTGAAAATCGACCCCGAGGAAGGCATCTCGCTGCGCTTCGGCACCAAGATGCCCGGCCTCACCGAGCAGATCCGCTGGGTCAACATGGACTTCCAGTACGGGACCTCGTTCGCCCGGCCCTCGCCGCTGGCTTACGAGCGCCTGATCCACGACTGCATGGTGGGCGATCCCACCCTGTTCACCCGCGCCGACTCGATCGAAGCCTGCTGGCGCGCCTTCGACCCGATCCTCAAGCGCTGGGCCGATCCCGCCTCGGGAGCGGTGCCGCAGTACGAGGCCGGCTCGAGCGGCCCGCGCGAAGCGGAGACCTGGATGGAAGACCAGGGCCGCTACTGGAGAAAGTTGTAATGCAGCCCGCCGACGTTCTGGCCGAGCTGGTCGGCGATGTGCAGCCGATCGATAGCAAGCAGCTTCGTAAAGAGCTGTCGCGGGTTTGGGATGACGGTCCTCAGGACCGCGTGCGACTGTCGACCATGAACCTGGTCATGGTGGTCACCGAGCCGTCCGAGCTGAAAGGCATCGGGGAAGACCTCAACCTGCTGTGCGAGCATTACCCGGCGCGGGTTTTCGTGGCTGTGCTCGATCACGAGGCCACGGGGGAGGAGGTTTCGGCCTGGTACTCGTCCTGCGCCCGCGGCACTCAGGTGTTCAACGAGCAGGTGACGTTCTATCTACCGGGCGACTGCGATCGTCAGCTTCCCAGCCTGCTTGCGCCGCTCTACCGGATGGATCAGCCGGTCTTTCTGTGGTGGCGCGGCAAGCCGGGCTTCCACGAGAAGATCTGGGAGCGAATGATCGACAACGCCGATCGCATCGTGGTGGACACGTCCACCGAGCGCGGTCTGCTCGAGCCGCTGCAAAAGCAGGTGCGCGATCCGTATCACCAGGAGCTGGCCTTCTCGGATCTCGAGTGGACGCGTCAGTCGCGCTGGCGCAACCTGCTGGCCGGCCTCTACGACAGGCCTGGCGCCCCTGAGCACCTCAAGAAGGTGACCCGGCTGGAGATCGGGTTCGTGCCCGGTCCCACCGGGGCACTGTCGGCGCCTTTCTACATGGCCGGCTGGCTGGCGTCCAAGCTGGGCTGGAAGGTGGAGACGCCTTACGCCAACGGCAAGGCGACTTTCCGCTCGGCCAACGGGCGCGCGGTGGAGTTCGCGCTGATCAACGAGGAGGGCCCCGACGTCCTGCACAACCGGCTTCTCTACGTCCGTCTCGACGCCAGTCCGCTGGGTTGCTGCTACGGAGTCTATCGCAAGCCCGACAACCCGAGGGTCTACGTCTCGCAGATCTCGGGCGAGGTCGAGGAGCATACCGCGACCAGCGCCCCTTCGGGCTACGTGGCCGTGTCCACGTTGCGCAAGAGCGCCCCCAAAACCGAGGAGAATGATTTCTTCATGCCCTTTGCAGAGCGCCAAAACTTGATCGCCGCGGAGCTCGAGGTCTATGCCCGCCAGCCTCTCTTCGAGGCCGCGCTGGCTTCGGCCGCGGATCTCCTGGGTGCGGCGGTGGCGAAGTGAAGCGCGACATCCAGGTGGTTCACGACCTCGAGGCGGTGGCCCAGGCCGCCCTGGGGCAGCTGCACCGGCTGCTGGAGAACTCCGGCGGGGCTTTCCGCATCGCCCTGTCGGGAGGCTCGACGCCCAAACGCCTGTATGAGCTGATGGCCGTCGACTCTTCGCTGCCGTGGGAGCGGATCCACCTCTTCTGGGGGGACGAGCGCTGCGTGCCGCCCGACCACAAGGATTCCAACTACCGGATGACCCGCGAGGCCATGCTGGACAAGCTGCACCTCCCGGACAACCACGTCTTCCGCTGGCACGCCGAGCTCGACCCCGACGTCGCGGCGGCCCAGTATGCCCAGACGTTGCTGACCGAGTACGGCTCGGAATGGCCCCAGTTCGACCTGATGTGGCTGGGGATGGGCGACGACGGCCATACGGCCAGCCTCTTCCCGGGCTCTCCCGCCCTGACCCGCAACGACGTGTCGTGCGTGGCCAACTGGGTGGAGAAGTTCGAGCAGCATCGGCTGACGATGACGTTCCGGGCCATCAACAACTCCAAGAACGTGACCGTGCTGATCGCCGGCGCCGGGAAGGCCGACGTGCTGCCGGAAGTGCTGCACTCGGACCGCTACCCCTCGTCCAACGTGCACGGGACCGAGTCGACCTTGTTCCTGGTGGACCAGGCGGCGGCAAGCAAGCTCAGTTGACGTGCAGTTGGGAGTTGTGAGTCGAGAGTCAAGAGTATCGTAGGGCTCGACTGAAGGAAAAGAAAGAGCCGGCTCCAGTGTGGAGAGCCGGCTCTTGCTTTACCCCGGGGGGAATTCTTTCGTTTACGCTTTTGCCTGGCGTGTGGTACGCACGGGGGCGCGGCGCTTGGGTTTCTGGTCGCGAATGGTCTTCACGTAAGCGTTCAACATCTCGGCGACTTTCTTCTGCTCGCTGCCGGTCAGGTTGAAAAGCTCTCGAATGGCATTCCGGAGCTCTTTCTCCAGAACTTTCTCGGCTTTGAAGTTTTCCAGGCGCTCCAGGAGATCACGAACCGGAATCTTCTCAGGGGCATACCCCGCTACCAGCAGGGTGTGATCGACATCGGACTGAATCGCCCGCGCGATTTCAAGGACCTTGTCTTTCCGCGGCACATAACCGTCACGCTCGATCAGCGTGACATAACTAGGATCAATCTTCGCAAGTTCGGCCAACTTGCGACGAGTCAGTTGACGGGCCTTTCTCTTATCTCTTACGTAGTTGGCCCACGCCTGGTTCCTCATGGACGACCTCCTTCGGGCAGGATCGGCAGGTTGCTCAACTATGATAGCACAGCAAAGAATGAAATACAATCATCCTTGAAGAAAAGTTTACACCCCCTCGGTTGCCCTCGAAATGGCTCGGTTGTGCGGATCGAACCCCTGTGCGTTGAAAGACACTCCATCCCATCGGGATGAATCCGATTCCGCACACCTTTTCCCTTCATAGCGCCATTTTCTGGGGTTTTCGGAGCTTGAATGCGAACATATGATCGAGAGCAGGGCGAAACTGGCGGACGGGTGAAACATTCGGTCGATTCTCCGGTCCAACTGGAGCATCGAGGAGAAAGGAGTGCCCTCCTGTGCGCAAACTGAGCCTTGCGAGTTTGTTGGTTTTGTGCCTCCAGATCGCACTTTCGGCCAAGGATCTGGAGCTGGCTACACCCGCGGCGGGTGTCGTGGCAATGCAAGGGAGCGTTACCGTGACCGAGCCGGCAGGCGCGGCGCGGGCCTGTCGGCCTGAAGAGGTGCTTAAAGCTGGTTGGAAGCTCGAAACCGGCTCGCAGTCCGGCGCCGACCTTCTGCTGTGGGACAAAAGCACGATACGCGTGAGTCAGAATACCACCATTACGCTGGTCGACCTCACGCAGACCGAGGAAGGCAACTTCATCCGCAAGATTCAGGTGGCGTCGGGCCGCGTCTGGGTCGACGCCGCCAAGAGCCCCGGTGGAGGCGATACCTTCCAGGTGCAGGGCCCCCAGGCCGTGGCTGCTGTTAAGGGCACCGCCTTCGTGGTGGACGCGGACGAGCCGACCGAAGGCACCGACATTCAGGTGTTCGAAGGGGCGGTCTTGTGCACGGCCGACACTGGCGAAAGTGACACGGTGGGGCCGGACTCGGAGTTTCTGGCTCCGGCCGGGGGCGCCGCGCGAGTCGAGCATTTCCAGAGGCAAAATCTGCTGGCCGGCGATGCCTGGTTGGCGCGCAACTGGCAGTCCCGCCAGCAGATCATCGCTTTCTTCCGGAGCCATCCAAAGTGGCGCGCGCGCACCATCAACGTCTTGAAGATGGATCCCGAGGTGCGCGCCTGGCTGGTGAAGCACTACCAGCAGCACCCCATCAAGTTTACCGCCAAGACCCGGCGCATCTGGACGAACAACCGTCCGGGCCCCCGCCCGGTCAACCGCAACCCTCGTTAGAGTGCGTAGAGCGCTGATTCTGTTAGGTCTGGCGGCCTTCTCGCTGCTGCTCATCCAGGGCCCGTTGCACGGTCCCATCCAGCAGCTCGAGCTCTGGCTCTACGATCTGCGCGTGCAGTCCATGCCCCGGCGAGACCCCGCGCCGGAGCTGGTTTTCGTGGCCATGGACGACGCCTCCGAGCAAACTCTCGGAGCGATGCCCTGGAATCGGACCCTGCACGCACGGATGATCGACCTTTTGAGCGCGGCCGGCGCCCGAGTCGTCGTGTTGGACCTGATTTTCTCGGCTCCCCGCACTCCTGCGGAGGACGCTGCGCTGCTCGCCGCCTGTCGCCGCTCAGGACGCGTTGTGGTGGGCCGGCAGTTCGACAAGAGCTGGCGTCCGATGCCGTTGCTCGCGGGCCTGGAGCAGGCCGCCCACGTGGGGAACGTGAGCGCGCCTTATCGCCGCGATGAGCCGGTGCGTTTCCTCCAACTGGTGGGCGATCCCACCCAGGTTCGCTCCACGCTCGCCCTGTCGATGTTGGGTCTGGAGGTGGCCACGGGCCAGGAGTTCCATCCCGAGAGCGGCGGCGGCACCGGCCAGCGTCTCAGCCAGGTGGCCACGCTGGGCGAGAGGATGATCCCCCTCATCAACGTGGATTGGCGCTCGCGTAACCTCCTGGCGCTCAACCCTCCGGGCAAGCCCTACCAACAGTTCTCGTTCGCCGACGTGCTGAACGGCAAGGTGCCAGCCGAGGCCTTTCACGACAAGATCGTCCTGATCGGCGCCCTGGATGATCCCAATGACCGCTTCGCGTCCCTGCGCGACGACCAGGGCCGTCGCGGCGAGATGCCGGGTGTGCTGGCGCTGCACGGAGCGGCGCTGGATACCTTGCTGTCGGGGAAGTTCATCCGCCGCCTGCATTTCGAGCTGGGGGGCTTCCCCATTCACCCGCTCACCCTGACCTGGCTGATGGCCGTGCTCATCTTGAGCCTGGTAACCCTCCTCGGCCAGAAGACCCATCCGCTCTGGGCAGTGGCGGCGGCGGTGGCCTTCACCGCCGTCCTGGTGGGATTCTCGTGGTGGGCGATGGTGACCCACGGCGTCTGGCTCTTCATCATGCCGCTGGCCTGTGCCGTCTGGTTTCCCCTGCTGGGCATCCTGCTCTACGACACCGTGCGCTCGCGCAGCGCCCTGAAGAGGTTCGTCCCGAGCCACACCAATCTCGAGGAGATCATCCGCGCCCCGGGGGCGCTGACCCGTCAGGAGACGATTCAAGCGACCATCATGTTCGTCGACCTGCGCGACTATACGACTCTCTCCGAGGGACGCGACCCCGATGAGGTGCGCGCTCTCGTTTCGCGCTTCCACACCGCCCTGGGCGAGCTGGTGCAGAGTTATGGCGGCGATGTCTGCGACTTCCAGGGCGACGCCCAGATGGTGGCATTTGGTCTGGATGGTCGCAAGGATCACGCCCTGGCGGCGATTCGGGCCGCACGCGAGGTGCCGGCGCGCACCCAGAAGCTCAATGATGCCCTGGGGCAGCAGCTCTTCCGCGCCGGCGTCGGAATCTGCACCGGGGCGGTCAGCGTGGGCTTTCTGGAGGCCGGCGGCAAATCGCAGCACACCGTGCTGGGAGATACGACCAACACGGCCGCGCGCCTGCAGGGGAAAGCACGCGACCTGGGCGTCGTGACCGTCGTCAGCGGGACCACGGTGACGTCGGCGGGAATGCAGGCCGACTTGCGCGAGCTACCTTCCGTGACCCTCAAGGGCAAAGCCGAGCCCCACGCTATTTTCGAGCTGATCTACTCGTGAGAGCGCTGCTCCTGATCCTGATCCTGCTACTGACCCTGAGCGCCTGGCCTCAGGAGACGCGCTCCTTCCTGGCCGTTCGCACGCGAGACGGGGCCATGGTGGCCTCGCAGAATCCGGACCGGCTCCTGGTGCCCGCCTCCACCCTCAAGCTGTTGACGGCCGCTCGGGCGCTGAAGATGGCGCCCTTCGAGACCACGCTCTGGCTCGATGGGGACGTTCTCATCTTGCGCGGTGGCGGCGACCCCACCCTGACCCGAGCCGATCTCGTCGAGTTGGCCCGCCAGGTGCGGATCCCCGTAACGCGGGTGGAGGTCGACTCCCCGGATCTGGGTCTACCCTACGGCCCCGGCTGGGCCTGGGACGACATGACCGAGGATTTCCAGCCCGCCGTCTGTGGCCTGACCGTGGACGAGGGCCTGACCTCCGTCACCGTCGGCGCGCAGGGGGTGTCGCAGAAGGACCCCACCGCCCGGTTGACGTTCCGCCTGCAGCCCGACGAGGGCGCGCCCGGCTTCTACCTGCTGCCGGGGCGACCGGACTACGTGCTGGTGGGCCATGCCGAGGAGCCCGTCACGCTGCAGTTGCCGGTGCCCGAGCCGGACCTCTGGGCCGGGCGCATCCTGGCGGCCCAGTTGGGCGAGCTGCCGGTGTCCCGCGGTACGAAGCGCGGCAACTTGATCGCCGCCCACTATTCGCGCCCCGTGCGCGAGATTTTGCGCGGCGCGCTCGCGGAGAGCGACAACCTGGTGATGGAGACGCTGTTTCGCCAGCTGCCCGCGGGTGAGAAGCCACCGGGGCGTGTGGTGGATGGCTGCGGTCTGTCCCGTTACAACCTGGTGAGCCCCCGCACGCTGGTCGACACCCTGCGCGCGCATCCCGACCTGTTCGCCCTGTTGCCCAGGCCGGGCCAGGAGGGTACCCTGCGCAACCGTTTCAGCGATTCGCCCGTGCGCGACCGCGTGGCGGCCAAGACGGGCACGCTGGGGAACATCTCGGCCCTGGCGGGGGTGCTCGACGCGGGGACACCCGACGAGATCGTCTTCGCCGTCATCACGAACGGGACGCTCGACTCGAAAGGGACCAGGGCCTGGGAGGAGCGCTGGGTATCCGGGTTGTCCGAGGCTGTCGAGGGGAGGTCAGGCCCTTCTCTGACCGGGTCGGCGTTTGCTGACCATCAGCCCGAGAAAGCTTGCCATTAGCGTAGCACCGGCGAGGGCGAGGACGGTGCGAAGGGGGTTCAGCTTCGGCTCGCAGGTCATCTCGAGGTTGCGCACCGAGCCGGTGACGGGACGGTCGATCGTCACCGGGAGCCCCAGGTCGTCGTAGAACCAGTTGACGTAACGGATCGTGCGGACGGAGTAGGGGAGCCGGGCCGGCACGGTCCAGTCGGTATCGGCCGCCGAGTCGCCGCGAGAGTTGACTCCGAGCGACCAACCGTCGGGCTCGTCCTGGGTGCGCCACTGCAGCACCGCCGCCTCGGCCACTCGGAAATGCTTCGGCTCGGCCTGGGCCGGCGCGAGCAACAGAGCCAGGACGAGCAGGGCACGCATCGCGCGGGGTCTTCGCTCGAGGGAGGTCCGCGGCCTCCGGACCGGGCGTTACGCGAGAGGTGCGGACAGGATCGCACGACTCGCGTAACGCGCGCAAGAATTAGCCGCCGTAAGCGCCGCCGCCGCCGCCACCCGCGGCGCCACCGCCCGCTGCGCCCGACGCCTCTCTGACCCGGCCTCCGCCCGCATTGCCGGCGTTGCCAGCATTTCCGGCGTTGCCAGCGTTCCCAGCATTGCCGGCGTTGCCCGCTGCGCCGGCGCCACCGCCGCCTCCGTGATTGCATCCGCCGCCGCCGCCCCCACCGGCCCCTTGGGCGTCACCCGCGTTGCCCGCATTTCCTGCGTTACCCGCGTTACCCGCGTTACCCGCGTTGCCAGCATTTCCGGCGTTGCCCGCATTGCCCGCGTTCCCTGCGTTACCCGCGTTGCCCGCTTCGCCCGCGCCGGCCATCCCGGCCCAGCCCTCGCCGAGCTGGCCCATCGAGGCCAGCAGTTCCTGAATCATGTTCATGATGTTCCCGGATTGCGCCGGGGACAGGGAGACTCCGTTGACGTTACCGTTTCCGCCGGCCACGCCGCCAAATCCGGAGGGCGCCCCCAAACCGGTCAATCCGACATTGAGGTTGGGGTTAAAGCCAATTCCCTGAGAAATAGCCATACTGAAGCTCTCCTTTCGAACCAGGACAGGGTGAAATGCAGCCGCCACCACAAGCAAGAGGGGCGATCAGAACGAATGGAAGGTCGCGTGCGTTTTGGTCGTAGCCAGGCTGAAGTGCCAGGCAAGCCGGGTTGCACCCAGGGCGGAGTCGGGCTTCTAGACCGTGGGCGTTCTGTCACGCTCCACTGAATGAGCCCTGTCTGACAAATTCATTCTACTCCCACACAATGCCCGAAAGTAAGTACCCGCGATGTTATGTTTTTGTAACCAACGTTTCCGTTTGTCGAATCAGCGAACGGCCACCACGGCGCTGGGCTCGCCCGGACCGGGCTGTCCCGCTCCCAAAACTTGCCAACCCGAGGCTACCACCTGTTCTCCGGTGGCGTTCAAGAAGATTCCCAGCTCCGAGGCGCCCGCCAGACGAGTGGCGGCGTGTCCCGCCAGCTTGAGCCGCAAGCCCATTCCGGAGAGCACCTGGCCGACCTGCTCGAGCACCTGACTCGCTTGGTCGGGCGTCAGGTCGGCCGGGAGCTTCATGCGGCGATCGGGCTGCACGGTCGGCGGAGCTTCGCCTTCGGCATACTCATAGGCCCCCAGATCGTCCATCGAGCTCAAAAACTTGGGTGGTTCCATGGCCTGCCCTTCGCCCCCGATCCGAAGGAACCCGACTTTGTGAAGAGAATCACAAAGTCGTCATGACGCGATGGAAACGCTTCGTCGAGCTGGTCAGGCTGGAGCAAACCCTGTTTGCTCTGCCGTTTGCTTACGCAGGTATGCTGCTGGCGCAACACGGTTGGCCGACGGTCGCCACCGCGTTCTGGGTCACGGCCGCCATGGTGGGCGCCCGCACCGCCGGGATGTGCGCCAACCGGCTCATCGACGCCGAGATCGACGCGCGCAACCCGCGCACTCGGGACCGCGCGCTTCCGGCCGGCAAAATGGCCGCCGGCACCGTCTTCCGGGCCATGTTGATCAGCCTGGGACTGCTCGTGCTCGCCTCCTCCCAGCTCAATCCGCTCTGCATGCAGCTCTGCCCGCTGGCGGTCTTCCTGCTTCTGGCCTACAGCTACCTCAAGCGGTTTACCTGGGCCTGCCACCTCGGACTGGGTCTGGTGCAGGCCTGCGCTCCCATCGGAGGCTGGCTGGCGGTGGCCGGACGCTTCTCCGCCCCGCCGCTCTGGCTGGGTGCCGCCATTTTCCTCTGGGTGGCCGGATTCGACATCCTCTATGCTTGCCAGGACATCGAGGTCGATCGTCGCGACGGCCTGCACTCGCTGCCCGCGCTCATCGGCGCCGACAAAGCCTTCTGGATCTCGCGTCTCTTCCACGCCGGCACCGTCGGGTCGCTGGCGATGGTCGGCACGGCGCTCGGCCTCGGCCTGGGATACTTTGCGGGGATCGGGCTCATCGGCGCCCTGCTCGTGTATGAGCATTCGCTGCTGCACCCGCGCGACCTGAGCAACATGCAGAAGGCTTTTTTTCAGATGAATGCCCTGGTCAGCCTGACGTTTCTGGCCAGTGTCCTGTGGGAGGTGGCCCGCTGAGATGGTCGACATCGATCTGGACATGACCGCGCTGATCGAGCGCGGGGATATCCTGGAGCTGGGTTTCCGCGCCTCCGTGGAGCGCCTGCACGACGAGGTGGCGTTCCTCGAGGACGACGCCCTCCTCCTGGCCGTCAAAGATGCTCCTCTGCCCGAGAAGAGGCCGCGGATGATCCACTTTCTGCCCGACCTCTCCGAGGAGCCGGAGGACGTCGAGCAGCGCCTCGAGGTTCTGCGCTCCACCTTCCCCCACGTGTGGATTCACGGCGGTTGTCCCGAGTGGGAGCAGAAGCACGGCGTGCTCGAGCACGTCGACAGCCGGGCTCTCTTCACCAGCCGCCGCGAGCCGGGCGACGTGCCCGAGGTCGCGACCATCACCTACGACCAGGAGACTCCCGTGGAGGGCATCCTGGCCGACCTGCACGCCCTGGCGCACAGACGGAGACTCGTGGGAGTCATCTTGCTCCCCGCCGGGGTGGGTGACCAGGTGCTCAGTCCCGCCACCACCTGGGGCAGCCGCGACATGGCGCTGCTGAGCGCCGCACGCATCGTGCTGCCGCGCGTCCATGTGCGCGCCAGCTGGGGTGCGCTGGGGTGGAAGCTGGCTCAGGCGGCCATCGCGTTCGGGGTGGACGAGGTGGCCGGCTGGGGGCTGGAAGAGCGGCTCGCTTACGGCACGCGCTTCCGCCCCGCGTGCACGGTCGAGCATGAGGAGGCCGAGGCCGGCATCAAGGAATCGGGTCGAATTCCCCGGGAGCTTTCGCGATGCGACTGGGCCTGCTGAGCTACATCAACTCGTTGCCGTTGACCTACGGCCTCGAGTGCGGCGCCATCGCCGTGGACGGCCAGGTGCTGACCGCCGAGCCCTCGCGTCTCAATGCGCTGGCGCTCCAGGGCCAGTTGGACGTGACCGCGGTCAGCTCGGTGGAGCAGAGTCGATTGCCCGCCTACGACCTGCTCACTCCGTTCTGCCTCAAGAGCCTGGGACCGGTGCAGAGCGTGCGCCTTTACAGCCTGCGTCCATTCGAGGGCCTGCAAGGGCAGCGGATCGGGGTCACCTCGGCCAGCGCCACCTCGCGGAGCCTGCTGCAGATCCTCATCCCTACGGCTCGCCTGGAGACTCTGCACGGCGAGCCGTCGCTGACCCCCGAAGTTCCAGCCGCTTTGTTGATCGGGGACCGCGCCCTGGGTGAGCAGAAGGGCGCCCGCTATGTCTACGACCTGGGTCAGGAGTGGTTCCGCGAGACCGGCAAGCCGATGGTCTGGGCGCTCTACCTGGTGCGGCGCGGCTTTGCCGGCCTGGAGACGGCGCGCCAGGCCTTCCGCGCTTCGCGCCAGTGGGGTCTGGAGAATCGGGACGAAGTGCTGAAGGTCGCCTCGCAGCGCACCGGGCTTTCGCAGAAGCGCCTCGAGGACTACTTCAGCGTACTCGACTACGAGCTGGACGAGGCCAGCCTGGCGGGTTTGCACGAATTCCAGCGCCGGGCTGCAGCGCTCGGGCTCCCGGAGGTAGCGGTATGAGCGAGATTCTTTCCAAAGCGATGCACGGCCAGCGGCTGACCCCCGAGGAGGGCCTGCGGCTCTTCCAGCTCGACCTGCTCCAATTGGGCCGGGCCGCCGATGCCGTTCGCAAGCGCCTCCACCCGGAGGGCTACGTCACGTTCATCCGCGACCGCATCATCAACTATACCAACGTCTGCGTGACCTATTGCAAGTTCTGCGCCTTCTACCGTCCACCGGGCCACGCCGAGGGCTACGTCCGCAGCAAGGACGAGATCTTCCGCAAGATCGACGAGATGAAGAAGCACGGCGGCACCACGGTCTTTCTCCAGGGCGGACACAACCCCGACCTCAAGATCGAGTATTACGAGGATCTCTTCAGCTCGGTGCGGGCCAAATACCCGGAGTTGTATCTGCACAGCTTGAGCGCCAGCGAGATCGACCACATCGCGGGCGTCAGCGGGCTGTCGCTCGAGGAGACCTTGAGGCGCCTGCACCAGGCCGGTTTGGATTCGCTTCCCGGCGGGGGCGCCGAGATGCTGGTGGACGACATCCGCCAGGCCGTTTCTCCCCTCAAGATCACCGCCGAGCGCTGGCTGGAGGTGCACGAGACCGCCCACCGCGTGGGGATGGAGTCGACCGCCACGATGGTCTTCGGGCTGGGCGAGACGAACGAGCAACGCATCGAGCACCTGGAGCGGCTGCGCGCTCTGCAGGACCGCACGGGCGGTTTCCGGTCGTTCATCCACTGGAGCCTCACGCCCAACGAGACCGGCATGAAGCGCACCATCGCGCCCGGGGGGCTCGAGTACCTGCGCATCCTGGCCATTGCCAGGCTCTACCTGGACAACTTCCCCCACATCCACTCGGGCTGGGTCACCGAGGGCGCCAAGCTGGCCCAGGTGGGACTGGCTTTCGGAGCCAGCGATCTGGGCAGCGTGCTGATGGAGGAGCTGGTCATCTCGGCCACGGGCGTGGTCTACAGCTACAACGCGGACCAGATCATCCGCATCATCAAAGGGGCGGGGCGCGTGCCGGCGCAGCGCAACTCGAAGTACGAGATCCTGGAAGTCTGCGCTTCGTGACCAGCAGTTGGCAGTTGGCAGTGGGTCCGAGGTAGATGCCTCCCGCCGCAACCGTGGAGAAGATGTTCTCCCAGATCGCGCCGCGTTACGATCTGGTCAACCGGCTTCTGTCGCTGGGTCTGGACATCGGCTGGCGCCGACGCGCCGTGCTCGAGCTGCGTTTGCAGCCCGGCGATCCCGCCATCGACCTGTGCTGCGGCACCGGTGATCTGGCGGCCGACCTGCGTCCCGCGCGCGTCACGGGGGTGGATTTTTCCGAGGCGATGCTCGTCCGTGCGCGCAAGAAGTTCCCCGACATCGAGTTCATCCACGCGGACGCCCTGCGGGTGCCTCTGCCGGACAACTCCTTCCAGGGCGCCACGGTGGCCTTCGGCCTGCGCAACGTCGAGAGCCTCGAGGGGCTCTGGCGCGAGATGAGCCGTCTGCTCGAGCCGGGCGGCCGGATCGTCTCGCTCGAGCTGACGCGCCCGCCGGGAGTCCTGGGGCTGCTCCACGCCGTCTACCTGCACGTGATCGTCCCGCTGGTGGGCGGCCTGGTGAGCGGTGATTTCACCGCCTACCGGTATCTCGCGCGCACCATCTCGAAGTTCATCCCGCCCGAGGAGATCGCCCGCACCATGACGGCGTGCGGGCTGAAAGACGTGCGGATCATCCCCCTCGCGGGGGGAATCGCCACCCTGCACGTGGCCACGAAGCCATGATCGAAGCCTACCGCGCAACAGCCAATCCCAGGGTGATCGGCATGATCTCCGGCACGTCCGCCGACGGGATCGACGCCGCTCTGGTCGAGTTCGAAGGCGCTTCCCCCAGGCCCAAGTTCTTGCAGTTCACCTGCACGCCGTATCCGCCGAAGGTGCGCGAGATGGTGTTCGCGCTTATGGAGCACCGCGCCAGCGTGGTGGACGTGGCGCGCATGAACGTGTTGCTGGGCCAGTTGTTTGCGGAGGCCGCGCGCACGGTGGGGGAGGCGGACCTGATCGCCACCCACGGGCAAACCATCGCCCACGTCCCCGCCGTGCACGACTTTTGCGGCTACCCGATCCGCGCCACGCTGCAGATCTGCGAGCCGGCCGAGATCGCCGCCCGGCTGAACGTGCCTGTGGTCAGCGATTTTCGCGCGCCCGACATGGCCGTGGGCGGGCAGGCGGCTCCCCTGGTGCCGTTTGCGGACGCGGCCATCCTGCACTCGGACGCGATCGACCGGGTGGCCCTGAACATCGGGGGAATTTCCAACTTTACGTTCATCCCCCGCCAGGGCGACATCCAGGCCTGCGATACCGGTCCGGGCAACTGCATGATGGACGCGCTGGCCGAGCGCGTGCTGAGCACCCCCTGCGACGCGAAAGGCGCCTTTGCGGCCACGGGCACGGTGCAGCCCGAGTTGCTCGAGGAGATGATGCGCCACCCCTATTTCGAGCTGACGGGGCCGCGCTCGACGGGCCGCGAGGAGTTCGGTCGCCCGTATGCGGCCCGGTTCTTCGGGCGCTGCGACGCTCGCGACCTGATGCGCACGTCGGCGGCGTTTACCGCGGAGACGATCGTGCGCGCGCTTCGCAGCTACGTGAAGGGCCCGGCCGAGCTGGTGGCCGCGGGGGGCGGCGTGGAGAACCTGACGCTGATGGAGGAGCTGCGCTCGCGGTTGCCCGAGGGGGTTCGCTTGCGGCGCTACGATGAATTCGGGGTGCCCGCGGAGGCGCGCGAGGCGGTGGCCTTCGCGGTGCTGGGCCACCAGACGATGCACGGCCGGCGCACCGGCGTGCCGGGAGCGACGGGAGCCAGTCGCTCCGTGGTTCAGGGCAAGATTACTCTGGTGTAGCCGGCAGGCGCAGCAGAATGGGCGGGCCGGGGATCATTTTGATCACGACTTCGATGGCCCTATCCTGGAAACATCCCTTGGAATTGCCTTCGAGGCGGCCTCCTGGATGGAAACAGTTTTTTGGCTAGAGCAGTTGGAGAACGGCGCTCTCGCCCGGAGTGAGTCCCGCCTCGGCGAGCGCCGCCACGATGCGGGCCACGACCTCAGGATCCTCCTCCTGGACGGTGCCGCCGAGGCGCTTCTGACAATACTGCGCGGCCCGGAGCATCGCGGCGTAGACCAGGTCCGGGAAGGGAGTGCGGGCCACATCGAAGTTGAAGACCAGGTCCTCCACGGTGGTCAGCTGCTCGGGGAGAAAGTAGCCCGGCTCCGTGTTCGTCTGCACGCTGAAGAGCTGGTCGCCGCCGAGGTCGGTCGGGTTGTTCCAGTGAAAGCAGTCCATGTCGCCCCACTCCAGGCCGAGCGAGTTGAGGGCGTCCCAATACGCGGGGCCTGGAAAGCCTTCGGGAGGCGCCACCAGGGTGATGGTGGCGCAGCGGTCCTCGCACTCCTCGATGAGATGAGCCACCTCTGCGCTGTGCGCCGCTCCTTCCACGAATCCCAGGCTGGGAGTGAACTCGACTTTATAGGCCTCGGCGGCGGCCAGGGAGAGCTTCTTGAGCTCGGAGGCCGTGTAGGGGCCATCTGCATAGCTGTATTCGAGCTTGAGCGCAGTGACCGTCTTGGGGGCGTCACTCGACACCAGAAAGGTCCAGCGCCCCGCGTCTCGGCCGTACTTGCAGGCTCCTGAGAACATTTCGTTGAGCTTCGCCGAGGCCATCGGGCCTGGAAGCTCGGCCGTCAGCACCCAGGAGGCCTTCTCGTCGGGCAGATATTCGTTCGTTGGCTCCTGGGGCGGGAAGGGCAGCTCCCCCAGGATGTGGCGGGCGTCCTCGGAAGGCTCGCCAAGCTTGCCAGCGCGCTCGCGCGCGTGGACGGACGTGGAAATGTAGAGATTATCCATCCTCAGGACTTCGTGACGAGCACCTCGACATCCCAGTGCAGGCTTGGCGGATACTGTATTAGCGCTTCCGAGAGGCTGACCATCTCGATTCGCCGAGGTTTGAAGTCAGCGGGATAACAATCTTGGTGGTAGGTCGCGGTGACTCCGGGTAGCGAGGCCATGAGCGCGCTCAGCGACTCGCGAAGCTGCGCGTGATAGTCGCAGATGCAGCAGCCGCTGGCGTGAGAAACGATAACGACGCGCGTTCCTTCTACCTCGACCTGAAAATGCTGGCGCAGCGGGTCGAGCATCACGTCCAGCACTGCGGACTGGAGATCCAGCGTGGGGACGGGGCACATGCCCACATTATAGCTTCTTTTCAGCCCTTCCCGGTAGAGTGACCGCATGATCGTCCCGATGTCGATGCAGCCTTTGTTCGTCCAGCCGCGCAGCGCGGGTCCGGTGACCCAGGCCGCCGCTCAGGAGATCTTTCACGGTCCCGGCAAGCCGGACGACATCAAGACCCGCTCCGTCACGACGCTGGGTCCCGCTTCGTCGGATCGCGACACGCTGATGAAGATGCTGGAAGCGGGCATGGACATCGCGCGCCTCAATTGCTCGCACATGAAGCACGAGGACGGCGAGAAGCTGGTGGCCAACGTGCGCACCGCCTCCCAGGCCACGGGACGCAAAGCCTCGATCATGCTCGACATGCGCGGGCCCAAGGTGCGCCTGGGCAGCTTCCCGGGCGGGGAGCGGACCCTCGCGAAGGGCGACAAGGTGACGCTGGGTGACAGCGACATCAAGTTCGAGCCGGTCCACCTGCGCGATGCCATGACGCCGGGCAAGAAGATTCTGCTCAAGGACGGCGCCGTCGCGCTGCGGGTTCTTTCCAACGATGAGAACGGCGTGCAGTGCGAGGTCACGGGCGCGGGGCGTCTGACCGATAAGTGCGGGCTGGCCGTGCCGGGCGCGCAGACGCGCATGGATGCTTTCACCGACAAGGACAAGGCCGACCTCACCTGGGGCCTCAAGAACGGGATCGACATGGTGGCGGTCTCCAAGGTGCAGCGCGCCGAGGACATCGACAACGTTCGCCGCTTCTGCAACGAGCGCGGCCAGGACATCCCCATCGTGGCCAAGATCGAGGACGCCCTGGCCCTCAAGAACCTCGACGAGATCATCGCCGCTTCTGACGTCATCATGGTGGCGCGCGGCGATCTGGCGGTCGAGACTCCGCCGCACTACGTGGCGGTTTTGCAAAAGATGATCGTGGCGCGGTGCCGCGAGATGGGCAAGCCGGTCATCGTGGCCACCGAGATGATGGACTCGATGATCGACAATCCCTCCCCCAAAAGAGCCGAGCTGGCCGATGTCACGGGCGCGGTGCTGGATGGCGCCAACGCCTATATGACCTCGGCGGAAACGGCCGTGGGGAAGTATCCCGTGGATGTGGTGAGCTGGATGAACGAGACTGCGCGGGCTGCCGAGGAAGCAGCGGCCCTGGGGGGACTCTCCACCCCCGACCGCTTCAGTACCGCGTATTGGCAGAAATTGGTGGAGAAGTTTTCAGGTTGATTTCAGGGGCCTGAGTTAGAAAGGCCCCGAAAGAGAGAGATACACAAAATGCAAGTCGCCGTCGCTCCCCAGCAATTCCGAGTTCCCACTGTTGCCACCGCCAATTCGCAAACTCCTGCTGTTTCGGAAGAGCCCAAAGACGAGAACGCCAGCTCGCGCGACGTCCTCACCTACAAAGGCGAGTTCCTCCGGGGAGGCCGCTACGATATGTCGGCCGAGACCGAAGCCCAGTTCAAAGGCGTGAAGCCGACCGCCAAGGATATTGGGGTCGCCACTCTGATGACCGGCTCGGCTATCTGGACCGGGATCAACGTGGCTGCCCAGATCGCCGCCCTTCCGGGCCTCACGGGCAAGCTCATCGGGGTTGGCGTCACCGCCGCCTCGCTGGTGGCGGGCTACGCGGCCACCGACCTGGCGTCGGGCGTCTTCCACCACTGGATCGACAACTATCCCAAGCCCACCACGCCTTACATCGGCAAGCTGGCGGCAGAGTTCCAGATGCATCACCGCGACCACTACAGTCTGCTGCAGTCGCCGTTCGTGTCCAACTGCGCCCGCGCCGGCATCTTCCTGGCGCCCGCGATGGCCGGCGTCGCCATCGCCAATCCGCACTTCGCGGTCTCCAGCTTCGCGCTGAGCTTCCTGGCGGGCGGTATGTTCGCGCAGGGCTCGCACCGCTGGACGCACTCCGAGAATCCGCCGTTGCTCGGCCGCGTGATGCAGAAGCTGCACCTGGCCCAGAGCAAGAAGGACCACGCCGAGCACCACGACATGCCGTGGGCCACGAACTACTGCATCGTGAACGGCATGTGGAACCCGCTGATGGAGAAGTACGATGGCTGGCGCAAGCTGGAGAAGGTCTACTTCAAGCTCACGGGCGCCGAGCCCGAGACCTGGAACGACGTGGCCACCAAGAAGCTCGCCCTTGGCGAGATCACCAAGCCCGAGTTCCTCGAGATGCAGCGCACCACGCTGAAAGACTTCGCCGACCACGCCCACAAGAAGTGGGAAGAGGACTACTCGCAGCGCCTGGACGGCAAGACCCAGGTCAAGGACGTGCGCACCACCGACGGCGGCTAGCAACATCACCGAGCATGCCCGTAGCAGGTGCTACACCCGAGTGGTGCGAGCATGCTCGCACGAGTTGCCCGTAGCAGGGGGCTACACCCGAGTGGTGCTAGCACGAGTTGCCCGTAGCAGGGGTGCTACCACCGGGTGATGCCGCGTCCCGTCAGCGCCAGTCGCCGATCAGCTCGAAACTCGCCCAGTAGAACGGGTGGGGGCGCGCCGCCATCTCTTTCAGCTGCGCCTGCTGTAACGCGGCACCACGGGAAGCACCGCTCTTCAAGCCCCGGTAAAGCTCCACCATCAGCTCGCGGGTGGCGCTGTCGTCCACCTTCCAGAGGCTGGCCACCAGCGTCGGCGCCCGCGCGAAGCCAAAGGCGTCCGCCAGCGTGAAGAGGTCCCAGCCCAGCTCCGGGTTGCGGTCGGCCAGGGCGCTCTGGCAGGCGGAGAGGGTGACCACCCGGACGCCATCCAGATCGAGGTTGGCGACGTCGCCGGCGGCCAGGTGGGAGTCCGCCAGCAGCAGGTAGCTCTGGATAGGCTCCACCGCGTTCAAGACGCCGTGGGTGGCCAGGTGGAGGTAGCCGGTGCCCTTCGGTAGCGCAAGGAGCCGCCCCGCCGTGGCCTCAGCTCCCAGGTAGGTCTGACCCGGGAGCAACTGGCCAAGGTCCTGCACCTCGACGCGGGCGCTCGGGAGCGAGCCGTCAGGATCGCCCAGAGCCAGCAGAGGACCGCCCGAGGCGGGTTTCTGGTCCAGAATCTCCAGGTCGGCCGCCTTCGGCAGCACGGCCACCTGCATGTCCTGCACCAGGAAGCGCGGCCCGGGCAGCGCCAGCGCCTGCAGCGGGAAGTAGCTCAACATGCCGGTCGGCACGAACGCGACCTGCTTCTTGCCCCTCAGGTCCGCCTGCAACGGCACCCAGATTGCCTTGCCCAGCTCCAGCATCGGAGCCAGCAGAGCCTGGCCCGACTCGGATGACCAATCGAATGCGGTCGGACCCCGGGAATATTCGGTGACCGCGCGGCGGAAGCGCGTCACGGCTTCATCCAGCGTGGCGCTGGACACCGGCACCCGGCGGATTTTCATGCCCTCGCTCGTCACCACGAACAGGTAGAGCTTGTCGTCGGCCGGGAAGAGCTGCACGACCACCGTGTCGGCCGGCAAGTGCAGGCGGGAGAAGATGTCCGGGCGCACCGAGAGGCGGCGATAAGCCGGTTCCTGGCGCTGGAGCTTGTCGAGAGCGGCATAGTATTCCGCGCGGGTGGCGGCGATCAGCGTCGGATCGGCGTTCTGCTCTTGCAGCCCCGCCACGCGGCGCTGCAGCGCGGCGACCTCGGCCACGTCCTCGCCGCGCAGGTTGAACCGGGCCAGCGTGTCGAGCTGGCCGCCCCGGTCCAGGACCGCGGCTGCCTCCTGGTCGCGGCCTGTCTTCAAGAGCAGCTGAGCCAACAGCTCGTAAATGTCGCGCCATTGACTGCGCAGGCGGGCTCCGCTCGCCTTTCCCGACTCCTGGACGCTCGCCTCCAGCAGTCCGATCGCCTTTTGCAGGGCCGTGATCGCCTCGGCCTCGCGGTGCTGGAACGAGCGCAAGCGACCCAGGCTGGCATAGGCCACCACCAGCGCCTCGCGGTCGTGGCGCTCCTCCCAGGCCGGGATGAGGGTGGCCAGGAATTCCTCCATCGTGCTGTCCCAACCGGGACGCTGCATCGACCAGAGTGCCTGGAAGAGGTCCGTTTGGACGGCCGTCAGCACCTTCGGGCTCCCTTGCAGGCGTGCCGCTGCATAGGCGGCGTTGAGTTGATCGGTCAGGAAGGCCGCCTCCACCGGACTCACCGACTTGCCCGAGACCAGGCCCGCGAGAGCCCGGTGGACGCGCGCCGAGCTGACCCCCAGGAAGCCCCGGGCAGCCATCTGCTTGTTGGTGTTGCTCGGGTCGGCCAGAGCCTGGTCCAGCTTGAGCGCCAGTGCCATCAGGTGGCGCAACGTGTCGTCCTCGCTCAGGAGGCCGGCGCGATACTGCTGCAACACGGCCTCGACGCCGACGAGGTGACTCAGGCTCATCACCTGGTAGTAGATGCCGAGCGACTTCCAGTCGTTGCCGGGCCCGGCGGCGAGCAGCGGGTCGAAACTCCTGGTATAGAGCTCGATGGCCGGCTGGCCCAGGCGGGGGACCCAGAATTGAGCGATCGCCTCGGCAGTCAGGGGGAGCTCGACCAGCCCGTGTTGGAGCAGATCGTCGTCCACCTTCGGCACCCCGAGCTGCCCGAAGGCTTCGCGGGCACGCGCCTCCAGCTCGGGTTGCGAGAGGTCGCGGTCGCGCCAGTCGCTCTCGGTCTGGTAGGAGGCGATCAGGAAGCGCTGCAGGGCGCCGCGCGCGCCGGATGCGTCGGGTGCCAGGTCTTTGAGGTCGGGGACACGCCCGGCATTCTGGGCCGCACTGACGGCCAGCAGACGTTGGGAAGTTTCGGAGCCGCTCAGGACCTGGTCCCACTGGTCGGTGCCCCACAGGAAGTAGGCTTTCTCGATCGGAGTGGACGGAGTGGCATCCGCGAAGTCGCCTACGCGCAGCGCAAAGAGCGTGGTTTCGTCGGCTCGAGCGCAGAGACAAAGGAGCAGGATCAGGATGAGTCGTCGCATCGGCTTTATAACACGGGCGTTGACGCTCCGCGTCAAGAGGATACAAAATGTTCATCATTCTTCCTTCCGGGTCGGATTAAACTCGCGGCGTTATGATGATCGATAACACAGCTGCCAGAAGAAGTCCCCACGCTGACGCCAAGAAGCATCTCGAGTGGCTGCAGACGAGGCCCGAGACCTTCGTTCCGCCCAGTGACGAATTCGACGAGACGCCGACCAACACCGACGTCGACCAGACCGGGCTGGAAGCGGAGATTATCGAGGAGCTCGGCCCCGAGGTGCGCCTGCAGCACCAGCAGGACGTCTCGCAGCTGACGGGGCGCATCCCCACCACTTCCGAGTTGCAGCTCGAGTTTGACAAGCTGGCGGCGGACAAGGAGATCCCCTTCGAGTACATCCCGGACGGCTGCTACGCCCGCGCCCACCTGATGTGCGACCAGCTGCACAAGGACAGCATCAACTCGGCCAAGATGTTCGTGATGCTGGAAAACCCCTACTCACCGGGCCGCCTCACGGCCGACAACAAGTATATGCATGCCGAGTGGTGGTACCACGTGGCTCCGATGGTCTTCGCGGCGGACGACAAGACCGGCAAAGTGGAGCCGTTCATCATGGACCCGAGCATGGCCAACCATCCGATGAAGCCCCAGGAGTGGGTGCACGCGATGTGGGACGAGGAGACGCCCATCAAGATCGACGTGACGCGCGACGCGCAGTATGGTCCCTTCGAGGAGGGCGGCGCCAACAACGACTTCGAGGAGTCGCTCCAGCCCGCCCACGACGACGCGGCGGGCTATATGGCCGAGCTCAAAGAGATCAAGGAAGAGTGGTGTCACAACCACCCGGGCGACTGCAACCGCTACTTGATCGCCGCCTAGCCGAGCAGCCCGAGTTGCCGGGCGACTTCGAGGGTTGAAGGGCGCTGCCAGAGCCAATCGACAATTAGCCAGAAGCCCGGCAGGGCGGCGCTCTGAAATCGCCCATCGGGGGTCGGGGCTGGCTCGAATCTGCCCTGATCATTGAGCACGTAGAATTCAGCCTGGCGGCGCAGGGGGTCGAGGAGCCAATACTCGCGCACACCGCCCTGCTCGTACTCGTAAAACTTCTCGCCCCGGTCGCGGGTGCGACTGTCGCGGCTGACGACTTCAATGGCCAGATCGGCGGGGCCATCGAGAAAGAGCCGTTGCAGACGGTCCCTTCGTGAGGCAGCCAGGAAGAGCACATCCGGGCTTCGACCCGGTAGATCGGGCCCGGCCTTCATCACGAAAGGCTCTTTGTGCACCGAACCGAGTCCTTTACTTTCGACGAACTGGCTTATGATGATGACCAGAAAGGTCGTCAGCTCATCGTGGTCCGACTCGACGGCCGCCATGGGGATCACCTTCCCGTCCACCCACTCGACGTGCTGGCCGTCCGTGGAGTCCAGAAATTCCTCGAAGGAGATGGACCGCAGAGTCTCCATACGGAGAGATTCGCCGCCTTAGAAGCCGATCTTGCCGAGCAGGGCGCTGACGCCCGGGCCCACGACCAGCGAGGCGGGCGGGCCGATGTAGCTGAACACGGCGCCGTTGATGCCGCCGTGCAGCAATCCGCTCAGGATGTTGCCCTTGGCTCCGAACGCGAAGCCCTCCTTGAAAGCGTTGTCGACGTACTGCTGGTTGTAGCGCATCGGGCCGGCTTTGCGGGCCTGCACTTCCATCATCCCGTGGTAGACGCCCTTGGTCACCATGAAGGCGGCGGTGCCGATGACCAGGCCGCCGATCATCCCGGCGAACCCGCCCATGCCGGCGGCGCTCAGACCGACCAGGCCGATCTGCGTGGCCAGTCCACCGATGCCGGAGACCACGGCGTTCTTGTTGGAGGTCAACAGCTCGGCAGGCTTGGTGTTGGCATACTGGCTCTCGCGGCCGGCCACCAGGTCGGCGAACGCCTCCTGCTGCACCTTCTGCAGGCCCTCGCCGGCGTTGGCGTGGCCGCTCGACATGTCGGTCAGCGCCTTGGCGGTCTTGTTGGCGGTGGTGGCGTTCAGCGAGCTGAAGAGGGCCATCCCGAGGTTGCAATTCTCGCCCACGGCTTTCTCGCCGGAGCCCTTGGTGAACTCGGGCAGTTGCTGGCCGAGCTTGCCGACCTCCTGGGCCGGGGTGCCGGTGAGACCCCCCTTGATCTGGCTCAGCGCAGACTTCACGAGGTTGGCGCCGGTCTGGTCGAAGATCTGCATTCCCGCGGCCTGGCGGGCGGCTTTGGCCAGCACGACCTCGGTGGGGTTCTGGCTGTTGGCGGCGATCGACTCGAGGATGGCGCAGCCGATGCTGCGCGATTCGTTGGGCTCGGTGGCGGCGTTGATGCCTTTCAGGCCGACCTCGGCCAGGGCGGTTCCGACGGTGCCCTTGATGCCGTATGCGATCTGCTCGAGCGCGCCCGACTGCACGTTGACGGCCGTCTTGGGATACATCCGCATCGCGCCGATGTCAGCGCCGGCCTGGGCGATCACCCGCTCGTTGGCATCGGTCGACTTCGTCGCGATCTGGGTCAGCACGTCGCGATTGTTGTTGCGCTGGTCCTCGCCGTCCGAGAAGGGCAGAGCCGCGAACGCCACCTTCTTGCCCTCATAGCCAGGCTCGCCTTGCGGAGCCGGAGCGGCGGCAGCCTGCTCGGCCGGAGCGCTGTTGGCGCGAATCGGGTTCGAGTAAGCGAAGTTGGTGGCGGTGACGTTCATGACAGGATCTCCCCTTTTTCCAGGCTGCAAACAGCCTAGGGCCAGGACCTGAAAATCGTCTGAAAGAAGAGCCGGCCCATGAGAGACGAGTTGGAGCGCAAAAGGTATCGGTGTTTCGAGTGGACGGACCTGCCGGGGACGGAGTATCCGCCCCACACGCATCCGCACGATGAGGTGCTGTGCGTGCTCAGCGGGACGATGCACATGACCGTGGCGGGGGAGGAGCGGACGCTCCACGCGGGCGACCACCTGGAGCTGCCCAGAAATACCGTGCACACCGCCACGGTCGTGGGAAACTCTCCCGTGCGCTATCTGATCGGGCAACTGCTGCTACTCCTGCTCCTGTGCCTGCCGGCCCACGCCTGGCCGGAAGGCTGGAAAGTCACCCGGGACCTCGAGGTCGACCCCAAACAGGTCAAGCTGCCCGTGGCCATCACGAAGCTGAACAACACCTTCCTGGACGTGCACGGCCACGCGCTGCAGGTCAACACCATCGTGTGCGGCAGCGAGCAAGACGCGAAGACCCTGGCGGTCAAGCTGGGCAATCCGTTCCGCATCTTTCAGCAGGGAACCACCGTCACCGAGCTGGTGAGCCCGGACAACTACCTTCTGACCGAAGCCGTCTACGCGCTCGGCTACAAGCCGCTCAAGCAGAGCTACCGGGTGACGTTTCGCGCCGCCGGGCTGCAAGACTGCGCCCCGATGGCCTGGAACCGGATGTTCAACGCCTGCCGCACCAACAACTACGACGAGGTGCAGAAGCTGCGGCCCCAATTCAAGTTCGCCAACACCATCCGGCCCCGTAACCCCAAGGCCGAGGTGGAGCAGACCGAGCCGCGCTTTGGCTTTCCCGAGTTCTCGGTCATCACGAAGCAGGATGTCGTCGCCTTCGCGCCCACTCCGGGACCGCCCGGCAAAGTCGACGCCACGCCCTTCTGGCCCAGCAACGACCCCGAGCTGAAGCAGCTCTCCGATAAGATCGTGCAGGGCCAGCCGGACAAAGTCAGGGCGCTCCTGGCTTATGGCCAAAAAACGATGACCTACGGCGGCACCACCGGCTCGCGCTGGGGAGTGAAGAAGTTCCTGGCTCAGAAGACCGGCCAGTGCTGGGACTACTCCGACCTGTTCATCACGCTGGCCCGCGCCCAGGGCATCCCCGCCCGCCAGGTCATGGGCTGGATGGTGGGTCAGGGAGGCCACGTCTGGGCCGAGGTCTACACCGACCAGGGCTGGCTGGCCGTCGATCCCACCGCGGGGGCTCCCTGCGGAAGCGACGTCGTGCCGCTCTTCACCAGCGAGGATGGGAAGGTTCCCGCGCTCTACACCAGTTCCGTGAATGTAACATCCATGGCGGAACGGCAATAACTCGTTCACCCGGCCAGCGAAAACAGAGGTTACGATGTAGCTGCCATGATTGTGACCGCTGCAGCGTCCCCCGTCATCACGCCCCGCAACGACAAGCCAATCCCCGACGAAGCCACCGTCGAGCGCTCCCTCCCCGGTAAGGTCCTGGATACCTTCCTCAACGGCGTCCGCGCCACCACCGACTACCTGGACAAGCACCCGGTCATGGCCGCCGGGGCCCACGACGCGATGGCGCTGAGCCGCGGGTTGCACGCCTTCCCGCACTTCATCTATCCCACCATCACGGGCGCCACCCCGGCCGAGAGAACCTTCATTTACAACGTGCTGGATGGCCTCCCGCTCAAGGACGTCAACACGGTCAAGTCGCTGATGGTCGTGCCCGACATCCCCGATGCCAGCGGGCTGGCCTACCGTCACACGGTCACCAACACGATTCACCTGAGCCGCGAGCAGATCTCCATCTCGCCCGAGTGGTTCCGCGAGGTGCTCACACACGAAGTGGGCCACACGAAAGACTACTCGAGCGCCTGGTTCCAGCATCCCAGCACGCTGGGGCACAACCACTCCAGCCACGCGCCCTGGGGCGCCGGGCCCTACGTGACCGATTATGCGGGCAAGAGCCACTATGAGGACTACGCCGACAGCTACGCCAAATACCACGTCGATCCGGACCGGATGAGGCAGGCCAACCCCGAGAAGTACGCGTTGATCGACAAGCAAGAGCACGAGAACTTCATGCAGCGCCTGATCGACCGTCCCGAGTTCCGCGAGACGGGCCGTTACATCGGCGAGCACGCCTTCCCCAACCAGGGAGTCCGCACCGGCGTCGAGGTGTTCTACTGGGCCACCGGCGGACTGCAATTCATGGTCGGTTTCGACCAGCTGCGCAAAGGCAGCGAGACGGACGATCCGCAGCAACACATGAGCGGCGTGCTCAATATGACCAGCGGCTTGCTCTTCGGCACCCAGCTCCTGGCCGTGGCCGGCCTGGGCGTGCAGGGCGCCCACCGTGCCCTGAACGGAGCCATCAAGCGCGGTGACATCACGGCCGCCGACGGCGACGCCGCGGTGCGCGTCTTCTCCGACCCCGCCGAGCGCGGCGTGCGCTGGGTGGGCTCCAAGCTGGGCCTGATGGACAAGTTCGAGAAGCTCGAGGCCGACCCGTTCAAAGTCGACAAAGGCCGCGCGAGCTGCATCGCCATCGGCGGCGCGGTCGGCGGACTGACGGGCGGCATGGCCGGTCCGTTCGCGGGCGTGATGGCCGGCTACCACCTGGCCGGGCCCGTCGGCGGCGCCATCGGTCTGGTCGTGGGCTGCCTCACCGGCTACGCGCTGGGCTCCAACCTGGGCGGCCGGGCGGGGAACGCCGTGGCCAAAGGCCTGGGGATGTAGGCTCAGACCAGCTCGCTGAGCTCCATCCAGCGTTCCAGCGAGCGCTCCAGACGCGCTTTCAGCTCCTCGAGCTCGGTGTAGCGCTTGTGGGTGGCCTCGTAGTCGCTCGAATCGCTCGCCAAGAGCCCCTCCAACTCGGCCTGACGGGCTTCGTCCCGGGGGATGCTGACCTCCAGCTCCTTGAGCTCTTTCGCTTCGCGGAAGCCGAGCTTGGTCTTGGCTTTGGCCTGCACCTGATAGTTGCCGCCCGCCTTCGCAACCACCGGGGCCGCGGCCGCGGGCGCCACGCGCGACTCCAGGTAGGCCGAGTAGTTGCCCGGGATCTCCCGCAGCCCGCCGTTCCCCTCGAACACGAACGTCGTCTCCACCGTGCGATCCAGGAAGTAGCGGTCGTGCGAGACGACCACCAGGCAGCCAGGGAAGTCGTCCAGGTAGTCTTCCAGGCGCTCCAGGGTGGGGATGTCCAGGTCGTTGGTGGGCTCGTCCAGGAACAGCAGGTTCGGGTTGCCCATCAGCACGCACAGCAGCTCCAGGCGGCGCCGCTCGCCCCCGCTCAGCTTGCCCACGGGCGTGTGCTGCAGGCGTCCCGGAAACAGGAAGCGCTCCATCATCGCCGAGGCCGTCAGCACGCGCCCATCCGTGGTGGGGATGCTCTCGCTCACGTCGCGCACCACGTCGAGAGCTTTCGCGGAAGGATCGAAGTCGCGGATCTCCTGAGCGAAGTAGCCCAGAGCCACGGTGGAGCCCCTCTCGACCGTGCCCGAGGTCGGCGCCAGCCGTCCCGCCATCACGTTCAGCAACGTCGTCTTGCCGCACCCGTTGGGACCGACGAAGCCCAGGCGATCGCCCGGCTTGAGCTTGTACTCGAAATCCCTGAACAGAGAGCCGAACGAGACCTTCTCCAGCTCCAGGATCTTCTTCCCGAGACGCCGCGAGCCCAGCGACATGTCCAGCTTGCGGGCCGGGCCCGAGACGTCCGCTTCGACCAGCTCCTGGGCCCGCTCCACCCGCGCCTTCTGTTTGGTGGCGCGCGCCCTGGGCCCGCGCTTGAGCCATTCCAGCTCGCGGCGCATCAGGTTCTGGCGCTTGACCTCCGAGGCCGCCTCCAGCTCCAGCAGGGCCAGCTTCTTCTCCAGGAAGGCGGCGTAGTTGCCGACGTAGCCCGTGACCGCGCCGCGATCGATCTCCAGCGTGCGGTTGGTAACCGTGTCCAGAAAATAGCGGTCGTGGGTGACCACGGCCAGCGCGCCGCGGTAGTCGCGCAGCAGCGTCTCGAGCCACGCGATCGAGTCGGTGTCCAGGTGGTTGGTGGGCTCGTCCAGCAGCAAGACATCCGGTTGCTGCACCAGCACCTGGGCCAGCGCCACGCGCTTGCGCTGGCCGCCGGAGAGCTGGTCCACGCGGGCCTCGATCCCGGCCAGACCCAGATGGCCCAGCACCACCTCCGCCCGGGTCTGCAGCTCCCACACGCCCAGGCGCTCGCACTCGGCAAACAGCCGATCGGCCGAGGACGAGCCCGCGGCGGCCGCGGCCGTATATTCGTCAAGTCGAGACAAAGCCTCGCGCTGAGAGTGATAGACGGCCTCGCGCACCGAGAGACCGGCCGGCAAATCGGGCGACTGGGCCAGATAGCCCACCACCACGTCCTTTCCCACCACGCGCTGGCCGCGGTCGGGAGCTTCCACGCCGCCCATCACCTTGAGCAGCGTCGTCTTGCCGCAACCGTTGACGCCGATCAAGCCGACGCGGTCGCGCGGCTCGAGCGTGACGGTGACCTCGTCGAGCACCGGCTCGTCCCGATAGGATTTGTGGATTTTCTCCAGGCGAATGAGCGACATCCTGGCAGGGCACGTTCCAGGCCCGAGGGCCCCTCCCTGCGCCTGGCGAATACTCGCCCGGAATGATCATTCGCCCCGTCAGTGCCCAGGCGATGCCCGTCCAGCGCAAGCAAGAGCTGGCCGAGCAGCTCATTCAGGATGGCGTGGAGATTCGCTACGAGCGCAAGCTTGGCCTCATCCCGCTGGGAACCCGGGCGGCCACGCCGGCCCAGGTCGTGGAGAAGCTGGGCGTGCAGCCGCTCACCATCGGCCTGCCGGGGATGCTCGCCGTGCCCCTCCAGAGCCTCGAGGACGCGGCCGTGCTGCAGGGCCACCCCGGCCAGGCCGAGCGCCCCATTCACGCCGAGAGCCTGAAGCAACTGGCCAAAGACGGCTGGCGCTTCTTCACCGACGAGGGCGAGGTCGGTCTCTTCGGGGCCTACGACGGCAAGGTGGAGGCTCGTAAGGACGGGCGCGTGGCGGTGCTGGAGAACCAGCAGTCCGCGGCCGGCCTGGTGGAGTTCTACCGGCGCCCGCCGCTCGAGGGTCGCCTCGAGAACGACGGCTACCGCTTCTTCACGGCCGACGGCCAGCCGAGTTGCGCGCTCCAGGGCGCCTGGATCGGGAAGGCGAAGCCATGGCTGCCCGTGGGGAAGGAGCTGCAGGAGCGCCTGGACCGCTTCGAGCCCGTGCTGGCAAGGATGGGCGACGAGGCGCGCGCCCGGGCCGCGTTCAACTGTCTGGACCGGCTGCAAGGGGCCGCCCCCGAGGACCAGGCGAAGCAGCTGTTGCAAGAGGTCAAAGGCTCGGCCGCCCTGGCCGCCAGCCTGCTGGACACCCCCGCCCAGCTGCGCGCGCTGGCAGGGCGCAGCGAGGAGCGTGAGGTGCTCGAGCCGCTGGTGGAGCGGCTGGCGCAGCTCAACGAGATGGGCCGCGTGGGGCTGGCCGTGGGGAAGTCGGTCAAGAATCCGGTGCCGATCTATCGGGAGACGCTGAAGAACGCCGACCAGGACGCCTGTTTCGCGCTCCCGGCCGACACTCCCGGACTGGAAGTCCTGTTGGCCCAGCTCCAGGCCACCCGCCCGAGTCAGGTCGCGCAGGCGCGCGCGTGGATGGCCCATTGCAAGCAGGACGAGTCGAAGCGCCGGCTGGCCCAGCAGGCGCTGACGGGAGCCAGCCCGCTGCAGGCGTTCCAGGCGCTCAAGCCAGGCTACTACAACGACTCTGAGAAGGATCAGGTGCGTTTCGGGCAGGGTGTTCTCCCGACGCTGTCCGGCGTGGCGCCGCAACTGGCGCTGCGAATGCTGGCCGTGGCGCCGGGACCGAGCCTGGTGGAAGCCGGCCTGCAATACGAAAAAGCCTCGAAACCGCAAGAGCTGGCCGCGATGATCTCCGCGGGCGTGCCTCGTGAGGGAGTCGGGACCCGGCTGCTCGACGTGATTCTGGAAGAGCTGGGCCGCCATCCCGAGACGCAGGAATCAGCCCGGCTCGCCCGAGAGTTGTCCGCCGGGGTCAAGGGGGACCAGGGCCGCAGGATGTTGCTGCAGGCCATGATCGCGCATCCCCACGCGGTAGCCGGAGGCGAGGCCTTCCTGGCGGCCTCCAAGAGCGCCTGGTATGACGGGATCGAGAAGGACCGCCTGGCGGTGGGGAGATACCTGCTCGAGCACCTGCCGGGCAAAGCTTCGTCGCTGGGGCAGCGGATGCTGACGAACGAGAACGTGGGCGACCTGGTCACGGCCGTGCTGGCCCACCGGGACGCCGCCACACCGCAGGAGCTGGCCGCGCTGGCGCTGCAGGCGGTGCCGAAAGACGGAGCGATGGAGCCGCTGTGGGACGAGCTGGCGGCGCATCCGGAGACGGCCGACCAGGCGCTCCTGGCGCGCCAGTTGAGGCAGCTGTGCCGGGGCGGCGACGCCCGCCGCGCCATCGCCCGAGCAGTGCTGGAACAGCCCAACCCCGAGATGGCAAAGCTGGGGGCGGCCATTCACGAGGGCTTGCGTACCTGTTATTACGATGGCATCGAGAAGGACCGCACGGCGCTGGGGAGCTGGTTCCTGGCCCAGATGGCGCGCGATCCGAAGACCGCGAAAGCGGCCGAGCTGGGACGACAGCTGCTGACGCAGGAGAACCACGCGCAGGTGTTGCCGGCCGTCTACGCCCACAGCACCGCCAGCACTCCGGAGGAGCTGGCCGCGCTCTCGCTGGCTGCGGTGCCCGGGGACGGCGCCATGCAGAACGTGTGGGACGAGCTCGCCCGCCACGGACAAACCAGCGGCCAGGCCGCGCTGGCGCGGGAGCTGAACGCCGTGGCCAGAGAGCCAGGGTCGCGCAAGATCATCGCCGAGGTCGTGCTGGCCGAACCCGAGAGCGCCGTGGGTCTGACGGTCCTGACCCGGATGCAGAGCACCTGGTATGACGGCATCGAGAAAGACCGGCTCGCGCTGGGGAAACACTTCCTGGAGCGGCTGGGCAAGGACCCGGTGGCGAAATTGGGCTTGCAGATGGTGGCGCCCCTCGGCCCGGGTCGTTCGGCCGACGGCATCCTGAAGGCCGCCCTGAGGCACGCCGGTCAAGGCGTGGCGGCTCTGGCACCCGACGCTGTGCCACAGGACGGCGAGAGGGAGGCCATGAAGCCTCTCCTGGACGCCCTGGGATCCGATCCGAGGGCCGACCGCTGCCGCGAGCTGGACGCCCTGGTCGAGAGCGGCTCCAGTCGCGCGCTCCTCTGGAACGCTGTCCTGAACGGCCAGAACGAGTCGGACATCCTGACTGCCTTCGGGAAGACCTGGTTCGAGGCCATCGAGAAAGACCGCCTGGCCGTGGGAACGCACTTCATGCGAGAGCTGGCCGCCCGGCCCGAGACCCGCGCCGTGGGCGAGCTGGCGCTGCGCATGGGTCCCCACGAGCAGGTGCATAAGGCCGCGGTGGCCCATGCGCGGGACCCGGTCAAGACGTTCGCGCGCGCGGCCATCCCGGACGAGGTGAAGAGCGAGTTGCTCGAGCCGGTCTGGCAAGAGCTTCCGGAGGCTCGCCTGGGCGCATTCTTGCTGGATCAGCTCAAGACTGATCGCTTGAAGGCCTCGACGGCGAAGGCCGTGCTCGACCAGACCACGATCGCCGGAATCGCTCACCAGGCCCTCTCGGACAAAGGCTGGGCCGACGGGCTGGTCCAGGACCAGGCTCTGCTGGCCTCGCTTTTGCTGGGTCAAGATAAAGGCCCCGTGCCGGACTTCATCCGCGCGACGCTGCCCGGGCTCGAGAAGCCACCTCAGGGGCTGCTGGTCGGCTATTACCAGGCGCCCCCGGACGCCCCGCTGTTGCTGCGCGGGCGCGCTTTCCTGGCCAACGTGCCCGAGGCCCAGGTGAGCGAGGTCGCCCAGCGCTTCCTCAAGCTGCCCGAGCTGACCGACGAGCGGTTGCTGGCGCCCATGGTCAAGCAGGCGGCAGCCCGCCTCAAAGGGCTACCCGGCGACAGCGCGCGGACCCAGGTGCTGGCCGAGCTCGACCGCCTGGCCGAGCAGGCGGGATTTGCCCGCGAGGTGGAGCAGCTGTTGCCCGACGACAGCACCACGCTGGTCAGGGAGGACGCCCGGAAGGTGACGGTGGGCGCCGTCACCGTGCGGCGCAAGGGGGACGGGGCGCGAACGGAGAAAGAAACCACAGCATGATTGTGCCGCCCACCGGGCCGCTTGCCTCCCGGATCAACCTGGCCACTGCCCCCGTCGCGAGTGCGGGCGCGGCTGAGCCGCGCGACCTGGTCGATCAACTGCGCAACCAGAGCATCGAGTTCAGCATGAAGCGCAAAGCCGGGCCGATCAGCCTGGGCATCAAGAAGCTCGGCCTGGACGAGCTGGTAAGCAACCTGGGCAACAGCTCGATCCAGATGATGCTGCCCGGCCTGGTGGCCCTGCCGCTGAATGGCCTCGAGGGCCTGCACGCGCTGGCTGTGTTCCACGGCGGGCTGTCCCACGAGACGCTGCCCCAGAAAGATCTGGCCGGCAGCATCCAGCAGCTGGCTCGCGAGGGCTGGCGCTTCTACAACAAGCAGGGCGAGATCGGCGCGCTGGGAGCGTTCAACTTCCTGGGCAAAGAGCCCGTCGAGCTGCGTCGCGAGGACGTGAAGCTCGAGATGACCTACGCCGAGACCGTCCAGCACATGGCCAAATTCTACCGCGAGGAGAGCCTGGCCAAACGGCTCGAGGGCGAAGGCTGGCAGTTCTTCACCCCCTCGGGAGCCCACCAGACCGCGTTCCAGGCCAACAAGACCTCCTGGATCGGCAGGGACGGCGAGCGCTGGATGCCGGTCAAACTGGCCGACGAGGACAAGCAGCGCGAGGCGCTGGATGGCTTCGGCAAGATGAAAGAGGCCTTCAGCGGCACCCTCGACCAGGCCCGCAATGCCTGGCAGGCCATCGACGGAGCCGCTTCGCGGGGCGCGGGCGTGGCTGCCTGGGTGGACAAGGACAAGAGCGCTCTTTCCGTCGGGATGGGATTGTTGCACTCGCCGGCCGACCTCAAGGAGTTCGCCGAGAAGTATCCGCGTTACGAGCACGCTGTCTATCAAGCTGCGGCCGAGCGCCTGCAGGCTTTCGACGAGAGCCGACCCAAGGCCGTGATGGCCACCCATCAGGGGGTGGGCGATCGGCAGAAGATCCTGTGGAACCTGCTGACCCGACCGGAGCTCACGCTGAGTCAGTTCGCGGGGATGGCCTTACGCGAGCAGGGCCCTTTCGATACCATCATGCACGAGCTCGGTAAGCACACCGACGTCTCCAAATGGATGGCCGCGGGCTCGGCCCTCAAGCCCGAGATGCGCAACGAGAGGATCGGCCGGGCTTTGGCCGAGGGTCCCGAGGCGATGCTGCACGGCGTCCCCGCGCCCGGCCTGGAGCTCACGCGCGCCTACTTCCACCTTCTCGAGGGCGACAAGGCCACGATCTGCGCCGCCGCGGTGAGCCACTGCCCACCCGAGAACGCGGCCAAATTGCTGGAGGCCTACGGCAAGAGCAAGGATGTCCCCAACCTGGCCGCCGACCTGGTCGAGCACCTCAAGTGGGACAGGAAGGTCCCGTTCCTCCAGGAAGTCGCTCAGCTGCTGAGCGCCAATCCCGATACGAAAGCGATGGGGCGCACTTTGCGCGACCTCGTCAAAACCGAGGATCAGTCCTCGAGCGGGCTCAGTCAGATCGGCGTCACCGTGCTGCGGAGCGCGGCTTTGAGCGAGGGGGAGCTGAACCAGAAGCTGCTGGCCCAGGCCTCCAGCCCCATCCGCGAGCGCATCGTCGATCGCGAGCTGGCTCGTTTGAGCGCCGATCCCGAGCTGAAGTCCAGCGTCGAGATGGTGCGCCGTTTCTCTCAGGTTGGCGCGGACCGTCATTCGGCTGCGCTCGGGTTGGCGGTGGCCCAGCAACCGCCCCGCACCGATCAGGAGCGGGCCCGGGTGCTGGGCCGCGTCCTGATGGACGTCCAGCGTCCCACGTCGGAGGAGATGCAGGGCGCCTGGTCGGCGATGGAAGTCATCCCCTCGCTCACCGAGCGAGCCAGGGAGGGCCGCGGGCTGTGCCAGGCGGTCAAGGAGGGCGGCCTGGAAAACTACGTCCTGGCGGCCCTGATGCACGACACGACGCGGCATCCTGAAGATGTGGCCCACGAGGCGCTGATTGCCGGTGTCGCCTTCAGCCAGAAGCCCTCCGGCTTCACGATGCCTGTCCTGCTGGCGGGCATGCGCCTTATGCACATGAACGCCGCCCAGCAGAAGCGGGCCACCGAGGTGGCCGAGCTCCTGGCGCTGCAGATCGCGCGCCGTCCCAAAGCGAGTCAGACGATTCAGGAGCAGGCCAGCCGCGTCGTCGTGGGCGGCACGTTCATCCGCAAGCGGTCTTGAGCCAGTTCAACACGGCGCGCTCGCCACGGGAGAGACCCTCCTCGGGCACGTCGCGCTCCTGGGGCATCGGCTCGCCCTTCACGAACGCTTCCAGCACGGCCGGGTGGATGTAGCACTTCTTGCAGACCGCGGGGGTATTGTTCAGCGACTCCGATACCCGCTTCACGGCCGCCACGGCGTTGCCCAGCTCGCGCAGGGCACAGACCGCCAGCACCGTGCCGTGCCAGGTGCGGAAGTCCTTGGCCGTGTAGTCCTGGCCGGTGATCTCGCGCAGGTAGTCGTTGACGTCGGTTGACTGGATGGGCTTGCGAGAGCCGTCCTCCTCGAGATACTCGAACAGCTCCTGGCCCGGGAGATCCTGGCACTTCTTCACGATACTCGCCAACCGGCGGTCCTGGAGGCTGACCTGGAACTTCTTGCCGCTCTTGCCCTTGAACGCGAAGTGGAGCTTCGTCCCCTCGACTTTCAGGTGTTTGTTGCGCAGCGTCGTCAGTCCGTAGGATTGATTGGCCTTCACGTAGTCCTCGTTGCCCACGCGGATCAGCGTCGTTTCGAGCAGGCGGACGACGGTGGCCAGCACCTTCTCGCGGGGCAGACCCGGCAGCTTCATTTCCTTTTCCACCCGGGCCCGGATGGCCGGCAGGGTCTCGGCGAACCCGATGATGCGGGTGTATTTGGTTTCGTCGCGCACCTCGCGCCACTTCTCGTGATACTTGTATTGCTTGCGCCCGCGCGCGTCTCGACCCGTGGCCTGCACGTGGCCGCGGGGATTCGGGCTGATCCAGACCTCGGTCCAGGCCGGCGGGATGACCAGCTTCTTGATGCGCTCGAGGGTCTTGGGGTCGCGCACCGTCTCGCCCTTGAAGCGATACGTGAAATGCTTGCCGGTCTTGCGCCGCTCGATGCCGGGACGCGTGTCGCTGGTGTAGAGCAGCCCTGCTTGCCGAGCGGCTTCCTGGGGGTCGGTGCTGACCTCGGGGGTCGCGATGTGTGCCATTGGATCACATTCCCGGACCGGGTCCGAAATCCCACACCGGCGCTCCAAGTCGCTCGACGAGCCGGGCTCCCAGATTGTGCCAGCGCGCGCAGCGGTCGAGGATGAAGCGATCGGTGCTGATGGCCACCGCCTCGCTTTCGGCCAGCACGCGGTCCGGATTGGGCGCCAGCTCGACCGGGTAGCCCGCCGCGCGCAGGCGCTGGGCCAGGCGGCCACTGTTCGAGACCGGCTGATCCAGATACCAGACCGCCTCCAGGGGCAGCAACTCGCGGACGAGCTCGATGGCGCGCTCCGTCTCCTCCACGCTGCGATAGGAGCCGTGCATGCTGGCCAGATCGCGCACGCAGCCATCGCAGCCGCGCAGGAGGATGCCGCCGGACAGGGCGGCCTCGACCGTGATCAGCAGGTTGAAGCCATCCACGGCGATGGGCGGCCGGAGGGCCACGTGCTTGCGCGCGCGCTCCTGCACCACCGAGGGCGCGCAGGCCGAGCGATACAGCGCCATTCGCTGGCGCTCGCTCAAGGCATGGCGATCGCCTACCAGCACCAGCGCGGCCTTCCCCGCGTAGCCTCGTTCCAGAAGCCAGTTCAGCTCCCCCACGGCCTTCGTCAGCAGGGGCATGGTCTCGGTGTTGAACCAGCGATGGTCCTCGGGGTGGGGGCCGCGGTGCGTGCGTCCGTCGGGCATGCGTATCCGCTTTGTTCGAGTATCGAGATCCCTCCCCTGTGCGGTTCCCGGCCGATAAGATCGGAACATGTGGACCATCCTCAAGGAGACCCTGGCTGACTGGCGGAAAGACAAGGCCTCGCGCCTGGCGGCCGCGCTCGCGTTTTACACCACGGTCTCGCTGGCGCCCCTGATGGTGGTCGTTCTGGCGGTTGCCGGCTTCCTGTTCGGGAAGGAGGCGATGCACGGCCATCTCGCCAGCGAGCTCTCCGGGCTGGTGGGCCCGCAGGCGGCCGCGTTCATCCAGGAGGTGGTCCAGAGCGCGAGCAACCGCCAGAGCGGCGTTACCGCCTCGGTCTTAGGCGTGCTCACCCTGTTGCTGGGCGCCTCCGGGGTGTTCGGCCAGCTCCAGGACGCCCTCAACACCATCTGGAACGTGGAGCCTCGCGACCGCGGCTACTGGGGGATGATCCGCACGCGCTTTCTCTCGCTCACCCTCGTGTTCGGAGTCGGCTTCCTCCTGACCGTCTCCCTGGTCCTGAGCGCCACGCTGTCCGCCTTCAGCGAGTCCGCCGGCCTCTATGGCCCCCTTCTGCACGAGCTGATCTCGGTGGGCGTCTTCGCGGTGCTCTTCGGCCTGATGTTCAAGGTGCTACCCGACATCCACATTGCCTGGCGCGACGTGTGGGTCGGCGCCCTGGCGACCTCGGTGCTCTTTACCCTGGGCAAGATCCTGATTGGTATCTACCTGGGCCAGAGCGCGGTCGGATCCAGCTACGGCGCAGCCGGGGCGTTGGTGGTGCTGCTCTTCTGGATTTACTACTCGGCCCAGATCCTGTTCCTGGGCGCTGAGTTCACGCAGGTGTACGCTCGCCACCGAGCTTCTGCTGAAGGGCTTTCCTCGGCGGCCGCCGATTCGGCCGGTCCGGAAGGTCATTCTGCGACGAGTGCAGCCCCGCGCGACGGGGTCCATTGCCGGCCGAAAGTCGTTACCAGAGGCGCTGCACCCCGTAGCTCTCAAAAATCTGGTCGGCGCCGACGATGGCAGCATTCTTGCGCAAGCAGTACGCCACGAGCAGCCGATCGAAGGGGTCGCGGTGGTGCATCGGAAGGAATTCTACCGCGAGAGCCTGCTCGAGCTCGATGGGCTCGAGACGCACTCCGGCTCCCGTAGCGAGCGAGACGGCTTGTTGCAGGGATACGGGCATCGCCAACTTGCCCAACGAGCGCTTGATGGCAATCTCCCAGACCGACGCCAGGTTAAGGCACTTCCGGTAGTCTGGAGATGCGATGATCTCTCGAGCGATCGGACTCAAGCTCCGCTGGTCGGAGAGGGCCCAGAGAAGCGTGTGGGTATCCAACACGACCTCCGTCACCGGTAGTCGGAGAAATCGTCCAGGGGAGCGTCGAAATCTGGCGAGAGAACGATGCCCGGAACCAGGCCCAGAATGGATTGTGGTTTCGCTTCCACCGGCACCAACCGGACCAGCGGAACGCCATCACGAGCGATCACGATCTCCTCGCCCGCCAAAGCCTCCTGCAAAAGGCGCGAGAGCTGGGTTTTGGCTTCGTAGACGTTGACCTGTTTCACTCCCACAGTATAGGGGTTGACCAACTGCCTGGTCAACTTGTTTCAGCCCCCTTTCAGGCCCTTCGGCTACTCTCTCACGCGTGAACGTAGAGCAAGTCAGTGCGCCCAAAAGGCGCCAGCCGCCGCCCAAAGTCGTCGTGAAACCGGCTTCTCCGTGGGAGAAGTACGAGCCCGATACCGACGTCCAACGTGCCCTCGGAGCCATCGGCGCGGGCACGGGGGCCCTGCTGGGCAGGCTGGCGGTGCCCACACTCACCACCATCCTGGGCTCCAAAATCGGAGGCAACATGGGGCCGTGGGGCGGGATCATCGGGGGAACCGTGGGCCTCGCGGTGGGGCTGTTCACCGAGTTCCGCAACGCTCGCTACGCCGGCTTTCTGCCCGTCGGGCGCTTCGCAGGCGGGATGGTGGGCGGCTTCCTGGGAGCCAGCATCGGAACCGTGCTCGACAAGATGAACCTCGACCCGACCAACGAGCGGCTGCGCCATGAGACCGCCGGGTTTTCTCTGGAGAAGCTGGTCGGCCGGCTGGCGGACGTGAGTTATACGTCGCACAAGACCTTTACGACCGAGCGCATCGCCGAATTCAAGAACAAGCTCGAGCCTGGCGACATCATCGTCACCAATCACGACAAGTATCTCGACATCGAGGTGCCCGAGGTCATCCTGGGCATCGGGGGCGCCTGGACGCACACCGCCATCTACGTGGGCAACGGCGAGTGCGTGGAGGCTCTGATGAAGACGGGCGTGATCCAGCGGCCGGTGGAGGAGGTGCTGGGCGAGAACCACCACGCCCGCATTCTCCGGCCCGCTTACCGCACCGATCAGGACGCTCAGGCCGCCGCCGACGAGGCCAGGAAGCACGTAGGCGCGGGCTACGACGCCAAGTTCGACCTCGCGAGCGACGAAGGATTCGGTTGCGTGGAGCTGGCCTACAAAGCCGTCCATCGGGCCGCGCCCTACATCGATATCAAGCCCCACAGCCTTTTCGGCAAGGAATACCTCAGCCACAAGGTCTTTAACCGTTCGCCGGACATGACCGTGGTGGAGGACACCGGATCGAGCTTCTTCTACAACTACCTCTCCAAATTCACGTAAGCAGCCAGTAGACCGAGAAGGTCGGCAGCCAGTGGGTGCCCATGTAGGTGGCGTTCTCGAGCCAGGTCATGCCCGCGTCGCCGTGCTCCTGCGCCAGAGCCGGATCGAGACCCCGCAGCATCCAGGCGCGCGACAGGTTGAGCCCGTCGAAGTGCACGAGCTTGCCGTCGCTGCGGCTCACCGGCTTGACCGGCCGGTAGGTCAGCCCGTTGGGAAAAAAGCCCTGCATCCAGGGCGCGAACTCGCGCGCGGAGAGCACGCGGCGCAGCAGGTCGGCCTCGGCCAGGGTGGGGGAGAGGAAATCATAGGCGGACGGCTCGTAGGCTACCGGCGCGTTCACGTCGCGCAGGTAGAAGGCGCGGGCCTTCTCGGCCACTTTGCGCACCAGCGGCTCGTAACGCAGAGCCCCGTAGTCGTAGGCCAGCCCCATCGCAAAGGCGCTCTGCGAGTGCTCTCCGGTGCGGATGGGGTAGTGCAGCTGGTCGAGCCACTGCATGAAACGCTCGCGGGCGTAGACCTCGAGCGGCTCCAGCACGTCGCCCGGATGGTCGGCGCAGAGCTGCAGCAGCCACGCCATTCCGTAGGGCATCTCGAAGTGGGGGCGCGAGCGCAGGTAAGCCAGCTCGCCCTGGACTCCTTCCGGGGTCAGCCCCGTCAGCAAGTCGGCCCCACCCAGCTTGAGCGCCGCCCAGTGCGAGTGCACGGCTGAGTGCCAATCGTAACAGCCGTAGAAGACCGGCGTCAGCTCGCGGGGCTCGCGCACGTCGTCGGCACTGTCGAGGTGGTGGACGATCTTGTTCGGATAAGGCCGATACAGGTTTTCGGCCACCATGTCCAGGAGCTGCTTCAAGAGCGCCTGCGCAGGGTTTTGACCATCTGGTCGACCCTCTCGTTCTCCACCCCCGCAGGATTCCAGATCCAGAGATAATCGCCCGGCAAGAGGGCCGGGAACACGTAGCTGTAGGCCGTGTGGGGCGCGCTCTCGGGCTCGCTGACGTCCACGGCCACCTTATAGCCGCGAATCTTGCCCGCCGCCACGCCTTCGATGGTCTTGAAGGTGTATTTGTCAGCGCGACTGTTCCAGCGGGTGAGGTGCACGCGGGCCACCTCCTCGAGGTTGGCGCTGCTCTGCACTTTCGTCTCGACCGTGATCCAGATCTTGCCCTGATTGGGGATCTCCAGCGTCAGCTTGTCGTTGGAGGTCTCCGCCTTCCAGGCGATGGGCGCCTGAATCTCGTTGATGGTGCGAGGTATCTGGTGCCAGAAGCCGTCATCGCCCACGCACACCAGCGTGAGCATCAGGGTCAAGAGAACTCTCATCCCCCCGCGTTCGCGATGCGGAGGAAGGGCCCCCTTCCGGAGCGTCTTGTTGGGGGTAGAAGCGCAGGGTTCGGTCTCGGAGGCCGCCGGAGCGCGTCACGTTGGTCTCGTCGCGGGCCACCCAGTCGGTCGGTCCGACGGCCGGCAGCCAGATCCACTCCCGGATGCGCTGTCCTTCCGCCAGCGTGGTCGTCTTGCCCTGGGGATCGATCAGCAGCAGGCGGGAGCGGCCCCGCGCCGCCCCCATGCGCACGCGTACGGCTGCCCGGGTCCCGTCGTGCGAGATGAGGACGCCCATCACGATCATTTTGGGCAGCCACAGGCCGATTTCGTCCGCCTGAAAAATGCGCTCGGGGCGGTCCACCTCGGGCACGGGGAAGGCGTGCTGGAGAGCCAGGCGGGAGTAGCGTCCGCGGTCTGTTTCCCGGCCGGTCTCGACCTCCAGGTCGTGCCAGCGCAGGTAGCCCTCGGGGGTGTCGCGGGCGCGATCGGAGTAGAACTCTGGATCGCGCTCGCTGGTGTGCTCGCTGACCGAGAACCGCACGGTCTTGTCGTCCAACCAGCCGGCGTGCACGGTGGGCTTGCGACCCGAGATGCGACTGAGGGTCACGTCGATGTTGGCGAGCTCGCGCACCAGCCGGCCGGTGGTCAGATCGTAGACCTGGAGCCGCCCTTCCGGGAGTCCCACGGCCAGGCGCCGGTGGTCGGGCGAGAGCGCCGGCAGTCGTTCGCGGGCGCGGCGCAATGCCCGATGATCTCCTCGCCTCCGTCCTTGCCGAGGCGCACGACCTCCTGGCCCCGGAGCACGTAGAAGCTCCTGGAATCCTCCTCGAGCATCGCGACGAAGCTTCCCAGGTCGTGCTTGAGGAAGAGCCGGTCCCCGTCCAGACTGAGCAGCTCGTCCTGGTTCACGGCCAGTTTCTTCAGCCGGCCGGTGGTGACGTCCAGGATACCCACGCCGCGACTGTCCACCAGCAGATGGTCCCGGTCGAGCCGCTCGAGCACCTGCAGCTTGCTTTTCGTGGTGAGCGTGTGGTTGGTGGTGCCCTGCACCAGGTGCAGCTCGTCGAACTGCCGGTAGATCAGGATGGCGTCGTTGGTGACCCGGGCAGGCTGGAAGTCGGGCAGCAGCTCCCCGTCGGAGCTGTCGAAGGCCTTCTCGGGCACCACGGCCGGCGCGAAGCGCACCCTGGCCGGCTCGGGCGCTTCGACCTCGGCCTCGGGCGGCTTCGAAGGGGCGGAGCAGGCGCACAAAAGCAGCAGCCAGAGCAGAAAACGCACGCTGGTTATACGCCGTGCGGGCGACAATGGTTCACTTCAGCTTGACCACGCGGCCCTCGCGGGCGCTTTTGCGGGCCGCTTCCAGCACTTCCAGGACGCGCACGGCGTCGCGGGGGTCCACCGGGACGGGGCCGGCACCGCGTAAAGCTCCCACGAGCTGCTCGTAGAAAGCCGTGTACTCCCCTCGCAGGGTCGGCACCAGGCGGCGCTCGTCGCCCGCCACGACGTGCCCCCAGCGGGACTCGGGCTCCAGGCCGTAGGCCGGGTGGCCCGGCACGAGGCCGCTGCGCAGCTGCTCCTCCTGCGCATCGACCCCATACTTCACGAAGGCCGCCCGCGAGCCCAGCACGCGAAAGCGCGGCCCCAGAGCGGCCGTCACCGCGCTCATCCAGAGGTGCGCCTGCACGCCGTCCGGGAAGGTCAGCGCCACGAAGACGTCGTCGTCCACGGCCGCCCCCGGACGGCGCATCGCCAGCTCGGCGTACACGTGGGTGGGCGGCCCCAGGAGACAGAGCGCCTGGTCGACCACGTGGGCGCCCAGGTCGTAGAGAACCCCGCCGGCCAGCGCCGGGTCGGGGCGCTCGCGCCAGCCGGGCTTGATCTCCGGGCGCCAGCGCTCGTAGCGTGACTCGAAGCGGTAGAGCCTGCCCAGGTCGTCGAGCACCTTCCGGAGCGTCAGGAAATCACCATCCCAGCGGCGGTTCTGAAAGACCGTCAGCAGCTGCCCCTTCCGGGCCGCCAGGTCGACCAGGCCGCGCGCCTCGCGGGCCGTGGCGGCCAGGGGCTTGTCCACCACCACCGCCAACCCGGCCTCCAGGGCCGCGCGTGCCAGCGTGACGTGACTGTCGTTGGGCGTGGCCACGACGGCCAGGTCGTAGTTGCCGGCCCAGACCTCCTCGACCGACTGCAGCACGCGCGCGTCCGGAAACCGCCGGGTCGCCTCGGCCTGGCGCTCGCGGGAGCTGGTTACCACGGCGCTTAATTTCAGCCCCCGCGTGGCCTCGATGAGGGGCGCATGGAAGACCGAGCCCGCCAGGCCGTAGCCCAGCAACGCCACCCGCTTCATTTGCCGAAAATGCCCTTCAGGAAGCTGACCAGTGCGTTGGGTCGGTCGCCGTCGACGCCGGCCTTGATCTCGCCGACGACCTTCTCGTCTCCCGTCAGGCCGCGGTTCTTCTGATACTTGTAGACGATTCGCTTCAGCTCGCCGTGGTCGAGCCAGATACCGTCGCACTTCTCGCAACGGTCCACGTTGATGTCGCCCACCAGGTTCTCGCGCATCGCCACCTTGCACTTGGGACAGGCGCGCGCCCGCGTCGAGATGGTGTAACCCACCGTCTGGAGCGGCTCCACGTGGTCCTCCAGGAAGAACCGCTGGTGCAGCGCTTTACTGCTGAAGAACTGGCGCAGCTCGCCGGCATCGAAGAACAACCCCTGACATTCGGGGCAGCTCTCGATCGTGAGCTGGGTTCCCTCGTCGCGCGCCTGACGCAGCGCGATCTTGGTGCACTTCGGGCACTTCACTCCGAGACCACTCCCTCGGTGATCTGCAGGTAGAGGTCCTCGAGATCCCACGGGTCCTCGGCGAAGGTGATGAGCGGGAAGCCGCTGTCCATCAACGACTTGTGCAGGCGGGCCATCTCTTGATCGTGGCCCTTGAACTCGAACACGATCTCCTCACCCTCCCACGAGACCCGGTCGACCTGGTCGGTCTTCTCCAGCACCCGCCGGATGTCTTCGCCCTTATCCAGGGTGCGCAGGCGGATGCGCCGGGTGCCGCGCAGCTTGTCGATCAAGCGGCTCGTCTCTTCGAACACCAGCAGGTTGCCGTTGACCAGGATGGCCACCTTGTTGCAGAAGTCGGCCAGGTCGCTCAGGATGTGCGAGCTGACGATCATCGCCTTGCCGCGCTGCTGCAGGCCCTTCAGGATGTCGCGCAGCTCCACGCGGGCGCGCGGATCGAGGCCGGCGGCCGGCTCATCGAGGAGGAACAGCGCCGGGTCGTGCATCAGGAGGCGCGCCAGACCCAGCCGCTGCTTCTGGCCGCGCGACAGGCCGTCCACCAGGTTCTCCTGCAGGTGCGTCAGGCGCGTCGTCTCGAGGGCCTCCTTGATGACGAACTCGCGGTGGTGCGCGTCGATCTTGTAAGCGCGCGCGAAGAACTCGAGATACTCCTTCACCAGCAGGTCGTCGTAGACGCCCAGGAAGTCAGGCATGTAGCCGACGCGCGCGCGCACCTCCTGGACCTGCTTGATGGAGTGGCCGGCCACATACGCCTCACCCCCGTCGGGCATCAGCACGGTGGCCAGCATGCGCAGCGTGGTGGTCTTACCGGCGCCGTTGGGCCCCAGAAAGCCCAGGATGTCGCCCGGGAAGAGGCTGAAGCTGAGCTGGTTCACGGCCAACACGTCGCCGTAGCGCTTGGTGAGCGCACGGATGTCCAGCACTTCGCCCGCGGCGCAGGGCGGCCCGGCGGGGGCGGGAGGCGGTAGCACGGTCTTGATGCTGGGCGCCGGCGCGGGCCCCGGCTCGGCGACTTCCTTCTTCGCCGAGCCTTCCGGCTCGAGCTTGGCGGTGGGGTAGGACTCTTCCATGGGGCGCCTCCCTTATTGTTTTGAGAGCTCCTTACGGGCCCGCTCGAGCACCTCGTTGACCTCGGCCTCGAGGGCCACCGCCGCCTCGTCGATGCCGGCGTATTCGGCCCGCTCGAAACGGAACGGGGGAGCCCCCGTCATGACGTCGTCGGCGACCATTGCGTTCACCGCCGCGGGCTCGACACGCACCCAGACCAGCCGGCGCGCCTGGCGGCCCCAGTGGTGGATCTGGTTGGTGCGCCGGCACAGGGCGTTGGTGGTCGGATAACCCCGGCAGGCCTCGGGCCGATGGGTGTAGACCCGGCAGGCGAAAAAGCCGTCCTCGCGCTCGTCGAGAAAGATGCAGCCGCGCTCGAATCGCTCCTGCGAGACCTGCACCGGCACCAGGCGGGGCTGCATCTGGGTGTGGCGCAGCACCTTCTGTTCCTTATGCAGGATGCGCGCGCCCGGGTTCCAGGTGAAGCGGCCCGGCTTGGTGTTCTTCTCGCGGAACTCGCGCGGCGAGCCCCCGATCAGCTCGACCAGCCGGTCGATATCGCTGGGGGATACCTCGACCGCGTAGCACCGGCAGCACTCCCCGCACATGAAGCAGGGCGGGTCAGGCTCGGTCAAGCGCAACTGGAACTCGCCGTGGTTGGTGGTCAAGAGCTCGCGCATGAAGTGCTGGGCACGCTCGCGAAGGCCCTCGTACTGCGCCAGGGAGAGGTAGAGGGGGATGGAGGTCGGCTGCCCTTCCACCTGCAACTCCTCAGGCAGGTCGTAGAAGGCCGTGGCCGCCTCTTCGGTGAGCTGGACCCACTGCACGCGGGTTGCTTTGCGCTTCTTCTTCTTGCGTCCCGGGCTGCGGGCCGGGATGGGGGAGGACTCCAGCTTGCGCAGGTCGCTCCAGAGCTTCTCGAGGATCTCGGGCTTGGTGCTCTCGAGCCCGCCGATGGTGGCCATGTCGCTGATCAGCTCGCGGATGGACGTGGTATCGCTGCCGGGGTCCGACTCCTCGATCAGCTCGCCGACCCGCCGCGCGACTCGCTCGAGACGCTGCTCTACCTTGTCGGTCGCCTCGACCTGCGTCCGGATCAGCTCGCAGAACGCGGTCTCGGTCGGCAGCGTGTGCTGGCGGCCGTTGCGCAGGTGCACCTCGAGCGTATTGTCGGGGTGGACGCGGATCAGCTTCAGCTCCTGGATCAGCCGGCCCGGATCCTTCCGGCAGATGGTGGTGTTGGGCGTGAACTGGCGGCAGTCCACGGGGCGATCCTCGTAGATGCTGCATCGCGCCAGCGTGTCGTCGGGCCCTTCCACCAGGAACGGGCACTTGCCGTCCTCGAGCTTGATGAAGCTGTCGCCGTGGTTCCAGCTGGGGGCCGGCACCAGGTAGCGGTCGTACAGCTCTTGCTCGCTCAGCGAGAGGCGAAAGCGCAGGCGGAAGACGTCTTGCTCGCGCACCACCACGTTGGGGCGCTTGCACGAGTTGCCGCAGCGACCACAGACCGAGCCGAACAGGCCCAGCGACTCGCGCACGACCAGGTCGTGCAGCAGTGTCTGCACCTGATCGCGAAGGGAGGGGTAGTCGTCGTAGCTGAGAGGGGGAGAGCTCCCCAGTTGAAAGCCTTCCGGGGAAAGCTCGATCACGCCGCCTGCGGGAACTTGCATTCTCGGTCGTTTCGCGCCGCCTATTGCAAATCCCGCTCGCTCTCAGCCAGCAGGGCGATCAAGGACTGCGGTTTGCCGCGCCATTCGTCCCACCAGGCCTGAGGATCGCGCAGGGCCTGATGATAGGCCCGCGTCAGCGCGGCGTTGACGGGCGTGGGCACGCCCACCCGTTGGCCCACTTCGACCACCTTCCCGTTGAGGAAGTCGATCTCGCTCTTGTGGCGCCCGCGACGCAGCTCGAGCAGCAGCGAGGGGGGCTTGTCGCCCCGACCGCGCGACATCTTGTCCGAGAGCAGTGGGAAGCTCAAGCGGGAGGGCAACCAGAACATCACGTCGGCCAGCTTCTTGACCGGATAGTCGGGCAGGTTGAGGATTTGCAGGTTCTGGGCGTAGACGACCTTGCGCGTCTCCCCCAGCGAGCGCACTTCGAAACGATAGAGCTTGCGGTCGGAGAAGAGCTGCTCGGGAGTGCAGTCGAGGAGAGCCCCCAGCGCGTTGCCCACGGTGTTGAGGCAGAGCTTGGACCACTTCATCGAGCGATAGTCGGCGTAGCGCTGCACCTTCAGGCCACCTTGCGCGAAACGCTGCAGCCACGGCTCGACGCTGACCGCGTCGGAATAGCCGGCCAGGCCGAGCCCACCGGTGACGCCCGGATGGATCACGCCGGGCTCGGGCACCGCCACCGAGCAAGTGCAGACGCCCACGATCATACCGGCCCTGAGGAAGCGCTCGCGCACCATTTCGTCGGTGCCGACACCATTCTGAAGCGTGAGGATCTGCGAGAACGAAATCTTGCGGCCCAACGCATCGAGCGCCTGGGGCACGTCGAAGGCTTTGACGGTCAAAATGACCAGGTCGAAATTGCCCGAGGGAGCTTCTTCCAGCGCCTGCACGCGCACGGTGGTGAGCCCGCTTTTGAGACCCTTCTCGTTGATCGCCCGGACATGCTGCTCCCGGGCCACCAGCGTGACCTCGTCCCCCGCCTTCGAAAGGGCCGCCCCCAGCCATTGCCCGATCGCGCCAGCCCCAAAGACCAGAACGCGGGCCATCAGTCAGGTCGCCCCGCGTGCTTTACAGGCGCCGTAAGTACTCTCCCGTGCGGGTGTCGATCTGCAGCTTGTCGCCGATCTCCACGAACAGCGGCACCGCGACGGTGGCGCCCGTTTCGACGGTGGCCGGCTTGGTGGCGCCGGTGGCGGTATCACCCTTGAAACCGGGGTCGGTCTGGGTCACGACCAGCTCGACGAAGTTGGGCAACTCGACGCCGATAATATCGGTGCCGTGGAAGCGAATCTCGCACTCCATCGAGTCCTTGAGCCACTTCACGCCGTCGCCGATGGCTTTCTCGGGAATGGGAAGCTGCTCGAAATTCTCGGTGTCCATGAACGTATACTCGTCATCGGACTTGTACAGGAACTGCATCCGCCGGGTCTCGATGTAAGCGCTCTGCACTTTCTCGCCGCCGCGAAAGGTCTTTTCCACCACGTAGCCGGTGCGCACGTTCTTGAGCTTGGTGCGCACGAAGGCCGAGCCCTTACCGGGCTTGACGTGCAGGAACTCGACGACTTGGAACAGGTCATTGTCGATCTGGATGGTGATGCCTGTTCTGAAGTCGTTGCTGGATATCATGGGGATCCTCCGGAAAGATTGGTGGCCCGCGCGGCTTCGTGACAAAGGGGGCAAAAAACCTTCAATTTTCAGGCTATCATGAAGTCGGTCGAAACCTTGCCCGGCATGTTCGGTTGGATGATGGGAACCGGCTCGAAAGAGCCAAGAATTCGAGAGGTGGAAACAGCATGTCACTCATGGGTAAGACGTTGCTTGGTCTGGGACTGGCGGCCATTCTGATGGGAAGCGGAACGGCCTATGCACAGAGCCCGAACGAGCAGGGCACGCCGCCCTACAGCCAGGGCCAGCACCGTCACGGTGGCGGGGGCCACGGAAAGTTCTTGCAGAGCCTGAACTTGAGCGAGCAGCAGAAAGAGCAGCTCAAGGGCCTGCGGGAGCTCTCCCGCGAGGAGCGTCAGGCTAAAATGAAAGAGATTCTGACGCCCGAGCAGTACGCCAAATTCGAGGAGATGCGCTCGCAGCGCGGCGGCCGTGAAGGGCGCGGCCCCGGTTGGGGCAAGGACCTCAATCTGACCGACGCTCAGAAGGCTCAGATGAAGGAGCTCCGCAATCTGTCGGCCGAGGAGCGTCAGGCCAAGCTGCAGCAGATTCTGACCCCGGAGCAGCTCGCCAAGGTGCAAGAGCATCAGGAGCAGTTCAAGGAGCGCATGGGAGAGCGCCAGCAGCGCTTCGCCCAGGAGCTCGGCCTGACCGATGCCCAGCAGCAGCAAATGAAAGCCGCCTTCCAGGAGATGCGCCAGTCAGGCCAGGGCAAATCCCGCGAAGAGCGCCGCCAGATGATGCGCGACAAGATGCAGTCCATCCTGACGCCCGAGCAGTTCCAGAAGCTCGAGCAGATGCGCAAGGACCACCACGGCAAACGCCCCCAGGGCTAGACTCAGTTAAGAGTTAAGAGTTAAGAGTTAAGAGTTAAGAGTTAAGAGTCGCTAGGGATAGCCTCGAAAAGAAACGAGACCGGGTTTTTCCGGTCTCGTTTTCTGAGTTGTCTCCCAACGAGACTCTCGACTCTAAACTCACAACTCTCAACCGCGCGTGGGCGGCGGGCCGCCCGACTCGCTTTAGCTCTTCGTGTAGTTGAGCTGGAACTTCGGGGTCAGGGAGCCGCGCGGCATCGAGGAGCCGGCGGGATGTTTGTAGGTGCGGCTGATGTTGAACGACTTGTCGGGGTCGAGGTTGGGGATCGACAGGGTGGCCGATTCCCAGGTCTTGCCGTCGGGGCCGATCAGCTGGTAGCGGGCGGAGACGCCCTTGGCGGTGGCGTCGCCCTGGTTGACGACGACGGCGGTCACGGTCACGACGCCCGTGTAGTCATTGGCGTTGGCGCTCTCGTTCTGGACGACCAGGTTGGCCTCTTTGGGCTTCTCGGGAGCGGCCGGGCTGGGAGAGGCGGCCGGAGTGGCGGCCGGGGTCGGAGTGGCCGACGGCGTGGCGGCCGCGGTCTCTTCGCCAGCGGTCTTGCTGGGGGTTTCTTCGGTGCCGGCGGTTTCGCCGGTCTCGGTGCCGGTCTTCTCGCCCTTGGCGGCGGCAGCTTCCTCGGCGGCTTCCTTGGCGGCAGCCTCTTCGCGGGCCTTCTTGCGCGCCTCGGCGGCAGCGGCGGCGGCCGCTTGCTTGTCGGCCTGGTTCTTGGCGACCTCACTGGCGGCCGCGGTCTCGGACGCGGTGATCTCGTGGGCTCGGACCACGTCCACGATGCCTGTGGCGTTGTTGGCGGTCACCGTGAAGCCCAGGCCCCGGGCCAGAGACTTCAGGGGAGCATAGAGCCGGTTGCCGCGGGCGACGGTTTCGATCTCGACGTTACGGCCGCCATAAGTGAGGCGGGCGGGCGTGCTCAGGTCGGGCGCGCTGCCCTTGCCCTCGCGAATCATCACCACACCGTCGCCTACCTGCCAGGTAAACCCGGCAGCCCGCAGGAAGCTGTCTACCGGAACGTAGGACTCGCCCCCGATTACGACCACGTCCTTGAACGGACGGTTGCGCACGAAAACCTGAGCGGCGTCGGCCAGCGGCGCGAGAATCGCCAGCAGGGCCAGAGCCACCAGGGCATGACTCAACCTGAGCTTCATTGTACTGCCTCCCTCGGGAAAGTGAGGGCGCTCTTCTTGAAAGCTGCTCAGGTTCCTGTCGGCGACGGGAGACGGCAGATGGGAGACGCTTACTCCTTACTCCTTACTCTCAACTCTTAACTCTTAACTCCCTACTCCCTACTCCGCTCAGCGGACTTCGAAGCGGGTTTCGCCGATCTGAATGAGGTCGCCCACGTTGAGCTCGACGCGTTTGCCGATGCGATGGCGATTCACCCAGGTGCCGTTGGTGGAGCCCATGTCCTCGACCCAGAAGAACTCACCCTCGCGGGTGATGCGCGCGTGGGCGCGGGAGGCCGCTGTGTCGTGGTGGAGCACGATGGTGCCTTCCTCGCGGCCGATGATGACCGGCTCGTCGCCCAGCACCAGGTCGATGCTGCCATCCTGCGAGGTGATGCGGGAAACGACCGTAGGCGCGCCGTCAACGGGCTCGGGCGGACGGGGCGGCTCGGGAGGCGCCGGAGCCTTCTCGGGCGGTAGATCCTCTGTGATCTTGGGCGCCGGGGCGGGTTCTGCTCTGGTCTCGCCGGCCACCCCCGCGAGGCGCAGCCCGAGTCGCGGGGCAAACGGCATGAAATCGGGGTTCTCGTTCATGACGGCCGTGTGCTCCTGCTTGCCGTCCTGAGCCCAGCCTTCGGCCACCAGAGCGTCGCCGAGCGCGTGGCGCAGGTCCAGGCGCAGCATGGGATCGAGCTGCACCTGTTGCAGGGCCTTACGGTAGAGCTCCCGGGCCGTGACCGGATCGCCCAGGGCGGCGCAGGACAGGCCCAGCAGCAGCAGGTTGGCGGTCTGCAGGTTGGAGTCGGGCAAAAACTCGCGCAGCAGCTCGTAAACCTCGCGCGGTTTGCCCTCTTCCAGGCGGAAGATGGCCAGGAAGAAGTTGGTAACCGGCTCTCCCGGCATGATCTTGAGCAACTGATCCAGCGTGTGGGCGGCGTCTTCCAGCTTGCCCGCGTGGCGCTGGCAGAGCGCCAGCATGACGTTGAGCCCCACCAGGTCGGGGAAGAGGCAGAACACGCTGCGGCGCGTCAACCACACGTTGACCCCAAAGCTGGGCAGGTTCTTCTTGAGATTCTTGCCCAGCTTTTGCTGGCACAGCAGCGCGGTGTTGAAGTGGCGCATCGCCTCGCTGGCGTTCCCCTGCTCGAGCAGCAGAGAGCCCAGCACGAAGTAGCCGTCGGTCAACGTGGAGTCCTTGGAGATCGTCTCGCGCAGCCGCGCGATGGCTCCCTGCACGTCGCCCTGCAAGAGCAGCCCGCAGGCCGCCGTGAAGAGCTTGTCGGCGCCCGGCGTGGTGAGATTCTTCAAGAAGCCGCCGCCGGCGCGGCCGGTTGCCTGCAGCTCGAAAAAGCGGGTGCAGGCCTTCAATCCGAATTCGGGGGAGGGCGCAGGCTGGAAGTAGAGGCCCGTTTCGAAGGTCTCGGACTCGCCGTCCTTGGGTTTGAGCGCTTTGGACATCTCGTCCACGCTCTTGCCCACGAGCTTGCCCGCAAGCCCCAGGCCCCCCCGCAGGGTTCCCAGCATCTCCGTCGGTTCCATCAGGAAGCCTCCTTACCTATGACCGCTCCTGTCGGCTCTTCAGGATGCGCGAAAAACCATCTCGGTCTTGCCCAGCCGCAGGCGATCGCCATCTTTGAGGGCGGTCTGCACTCCCGCCTGCAGGCGGGAATCGTTGAGGAACGAGCCGTTGGACGAGCCCAGGTCTTCATAGAGCACGCCCGACTCGCCCCGCAGCACGCGGCCGTGGCGGCGCGAGATGAAGGAGTCGGTGTCCACGTCGGTCAGATCCACGTCGGGATAAATTCCGTCCACGGGCGACTTGCGCCCGATCTCAATGGTGTCCTTGCTCACCGGAAAGTCGCGGCTGCCATCGGTGAGCGAGAGCCGCATGCGGGCCGCGGCTGGAGCCGGAGGCGGGCTGGAAGTCTCGGAGGCCCCGCTGCTGGTGGGCACGGCCGGGGTGGAGGCGCTCGAAGACGAGCCCGACAGGCTGGCACCGCAATCTTCGCAGTAGGCCTCGTAACTGGGATTCTCGGCTCCGCAGCTGGCGCACACCAGCACTCCGCCTTCACCGGAGGGCTCCGGCTCGGGCTCGCTGGGGGCCGGCTCGGGCGCTGGCGACGACTCGGCGGCCGGCGCGGAGGGGGGAGCCGGCGGGGGAGAGCTACTGGCCGGCGCGCCGCCGCCTACCGGCAAACGGGCTCCGCAGTCTTCGCAGTAGGCGGACCCATCCAGGTTGTCCGACCCGCATACGCTGCACTTCATCCCTTTTTACTCCTCCTAGCCTCTTGCGACTCACCGTTGATTGCGAGCGGATTTTCCTTCAACCCGCCCTACTCCTGCTGGGGCGTCGGAGTCGGTAAGGGCATGGGAACCTGATCGAGCAGCTGCGTGAGTTTCCGCGTTCCATACTCGAGTTTCTTGGTGCCCGCCGAGGTGGCGCCCGAGCCTCGCTCGATGCGGGTGGCCTCAGCCAGGGCCTGCTCGGCCAGTTCCTTCTGACCGTGCTCGAGCAACTGCGTGGCGGCCGAGCGCAGGAGCTGCGTGGCCTTGCCGCGGTCGCCCGACTGGGCCAGCTCGAGCGCACGCGTCTGCTGGCGGAAGACGCTGACCGCATCGACCACGTTCATCACGCGCGGCGTCACCTTGGAAGCCGTCCCGGAGTCGGAGGTGTAGCCGATCAGGATGTCATCGTTGACGCTGCGCTGCGGCTGACCTGGGATCTCATAGCGCAGCGAGGCCTGGGCCACGCGGTAGCGACCCGGCTGGCGCGAGGGCAGGATGAGCTCGTACAGGAGCGAGGTGGTCTCGTCCTTCTGCAAATCGCCAAGTTGCACGGTGGCCACGCGATCCACGGTGGCCAGGGCGCCCATGTCGTTGATCAGCGGCTTGACCTTGTAGGCTCTGCGGATCTTGACATCCTTGGCCAGCTTCAGCTCCAGCACCGGGTTGCGGACCACGATGCTCTGCACGCCCTTGAGCTCCTTGTCGAAGATCGTGGGGATGTCGCGCGGGATGTCGATGTAGTAGGACGTTCCGCGGCAAGCGTTGGCGATATCGAGCAGGAATTTCTCGTTGAAATCGTCTCCCACGCCGATCGTGCTCACCGAGATCCCCTCGGCCGCAGCCTGCAGACAGGCTTCCTTACAGTGACTTTCGTGCAGGGTGAGCCCGTCGGTGAGGATGACCACGTGATTCATCCGCTCGCGCGAGAAATTCTTGCGGATCTCGTCCACCGCAGCGCGGATGCCGTGCAGCATCTCGGTGCCCGAGCCGACATCGATGCCGTCGATATTCTGCACCATGCTGCGGGCCGACTTCTTGTCGTAGATCTGCGAGGAGGGGATCAGCACGCGCGCTTTGTCGGCGAACGCGATCACGGCGCAAAGGTCGGTGGGACGCAGCTTCTCGATCACGTGGCTGACGGCGTTGATGACGTAGTCGAGCTTTTCGGCGGCATACATCGAGCCGCTCTTGTCCAGCACCACGGCCAGGTTGAGCGCCGCTGAGCCCACTCCGACCTCGGCGGTCGGTTTCAGCTCCGCCAGCAAGTACACCAGCTTGTTCTCGCTGGTGGTGAGAACGTTCTCATAGCTCAAATAGGTTGCCAGGTCGACTTCGCCCACGATATCCTCCGGTTTGTCTGTCAGGGCCCCTTTTCTTACAAGGGAGTGAAAGCCCTTTCCTTGGGAGGGTCGACAGTCGACAGTCGACAGTTGACAGGAGAGGACAAGGTTGCAATCCAATGGCTCAACACTGATGGAACCGAATATTCGTTGGGGCGAAACCAGGCGCCTCGAGATTCGTTACAGCGGCAACCTGCACGGCGACGTGGAGCAGCTTCCGCGGCTTGCTACCGTCGTCAAGCGCGAGAAAGAGGCGTTCCCGGACCTTCTGCTGGTGGATACCGGCAATTTTTCCCGGGGGAGCCATCTGAACGACAGCTTTCAGGGGCGGCCGTCGGCCGACGTGCTGGGGCACCTGGGCTACCACGCCGTAGGGGTCGGCGAGGATGAGGTGAGCTGGGGGTTGCGCGGGCTCATCGCCCTGACCGAGGTGCTCAAGTGCCCGCTGCTGGCTGCCAACTGGCGTTTTCCCGAGCGCGAGCAACTCGAGCTGACGCAGCGCTTCGCCAGCTTCGTTCGGGTCGAGCGGCAGGGGATGAGCGTGGTCGTGGCCGGCCTGGGACCGCTCAAAGCGCCGCCGGGTGTCGAGGTCGTGCCGGCCCACGAGGCGGTCCAGTCCGTGCTCGATGAGGTGGGCCCGGACGGAGCCGTGATCTTGATCTCCCAGCTCGGCTACGGTGAGGATCGCCAGCTGGCCGCCCGGTTCGACGGCCTGCAGGTCATCCTGGAAGGGGTGGTTTACGAAGGCTTTACCGAGGTCTCGCAGGTCAAGCAGACGTTGATCGTGCCCGCTACCGCCGGAGCCGGGTCGCTGGGGTCGCTCGGCCTCGACCTCACTGGCACGCTGGTGATCGAATCGCAAGGAGAAGGCTAGTGGAGCGCGAGAACAAGGAGAAGCTGGTGCTGCGCACCTACCAGCGACGCGAGGGAGTCTTTCCCCCGCCCGGGCAACCGGTGCTCAAGAGCCACTATCCCGGCAACTTCGTGCTCTTCTGCTCGAAGGAAGACTGCCTCCACTACCACGGGCTCGAGGGCGGGCTGCCGTTCTGGTCCGAGGATTGCCCCGTGGTGCTCGACGTCATACGCTGCCCCGAGTGCGCTTCCCCGGCCGTGCGCCCCCCGCACGTCGAAGAAGGAGAGTAACTCGGCTATCGCGCATACGTTCACCCTTCGAACGTATGGGAAAATTCAGCTCAACCGGGGACCCCAAGCTCGACGATCTGGTCGAGCAGATCGTCGAGCATCACGCCACCTCACCGCAGGCCGACCTGCTGCGCCAGATGGTGGTCAGCGCCATGAAGCTGGTGGCTGATGGCGCCGACCGGGGCGACATGAAGCTCATCAACACGACCTTGAAGGAGATGCGCTACTCCTTCAAGGTCTTCATGCCCTATCGGCGCCGTCGCAAGGTCAGCGTTTTCGGCTCGGCCCGCACGCCCGAGGGGCACCCCGACTACATCCAGACCCAGGAGTTCTCCAGGGAGATGGCGGCCCGCGGGTTCATGTGCATCACCGGGGCCGGCAACGGGGTGATGAAGGCGGGCCACGCCGGAGCGGGCGCGGCCAACTCGTTCGGGGTCAACATCCGCCTGCCGTTCGAGCAGACCGCCAACGATGTGATCGAGGGCGATCCCAAACTGGTCAACTTCAAGTATTTCTTCACCCGCAAGCTGGCCTTCATCAAGGAAACACACGCGGTCGTCTGCTTCCCGGGCGGCTTCGGGACCCACGACGAGGGCTTCGAGACGCTGACGCTGATCCAGACGGGCAAGTCCTACATCCTGCCGGTGCTCTTCGTGCACCCCCGGGAAACCGGCTTCTGGTGGGACCTCGATCGCTACGTGCGCCAGCGGCTGCTGCCAGCCGGCATGATCTCCGAGGAAGATCTCTTTCTCTACAAGATTACCGACTCGGTGCAGGAGGCGTGCGACGAGATCACCACCTTCTACAAGCGCTATCATTCCATGCGCTACGTGGGCGACGAGCTGGTCATCCGCCTGGAGCAGGCCCTGACCGACGAGCAGCTGGCCTTACTCAACACCGATTTTGCCGACCTCCTGGTGCCGGGCGCGTCCTACCGCCAGGGAGAGGCGGCGCCCGAAGAGGCGGACGAGCCGATCCAGCACCTGCCGCGCCTTTACTTCCGCTACCACCGCCGGCGTTATGGCCGGCTGCGCCAGCTGATCGATCGCATCAACTCGTTTTGAGCCACGAGTCGATCCGCGACCTCGCGGCCCTGGCCAGCGTGGTCTCGGCCACGGTGGAGAGCTACCAGCCCCAGGAAGTGATGCGCATCGCGCTGGAGCGGCTGGTGGAGGTTCTTCCGGTGGACGGGGCCGTCATCCACCTGCTCGAGGGCCAGGACCTGGTGCTGACGGCCCGCCTCAACATGCTCAACGATCCCAACGGCGAGTTCGAGCGTTTTCCACTCGACGACAAGCGCATCAGCGGCCTGTGCGTGACCCGCAACGCGCCGATCTTGCTCGACGAGCGATTTCCCGAGTCGTGCTCGAGTTTCGAGCGCCAGGGGATGAAATCGGGAGCGGCGATCCCGATCCCAGGTCCGATGGGTCCGGTGGGCACGCTGGTGGTCGGCAGCGCCCAACCGGTGAGCCTGACCGACGACCACTTCGTGTTGTTGCTGGCGGTCACCAACCAGATCGGCGTGGCGCTCGAGCACGCCCGGCTGGTGGACCGGCTGGAGCGGCAGGTGGAGCAGGTTCAAGAGCAACTGATGAAGCGCGAGCGCCTGGCCACCCTGGGGCAACTGGCGGGCAGCCTCGGGCACGAGCTCCGGGGCCCGCTGGTCAACCTGCAGATGGCGCTCAACCTGCTCGAGGGGGCGGACGAGGCCATGAAGGCCGAGCTCATCACCCGCATGGGCCGCGAGCTGACGCGTTGCAACAGCGTGATCAACGACCTGTTGGACTACACGCGCAGTCGCGAGCCGACTCGCACCAGCACGAGCCTGGCGGCCATCGTCCACCAGGCCGTGCGCTCGCTGCAGGGCGAGCCTGGATTGCAGGTCGAGGTGCGCGCCGACGACGTGGAACGCGTCTCGGTCGATCCCGATCAGGTGCTGCGGCTGCTCGAGAACGTTCTCACCAACGCCAACCAGGCGGTGGGAGGGCGCGGCCGCGTGCTGGTGGCCCTGAGACAGGACGACGAGGCGGTCGAGCTGCGCGTGGAGGATTCCGGGCCGGGCGTGCCCGAGGACCAGCGCGAGCGCATCTTCGAGCCGCTGGTCACCACCCGTCGCAGCGGAACAGGCCTGGGGCTGGCGGTATGCCGGCGAACCATGGATGCCCACGGCGGCAGGATTCAGGTCGTGCCTTCGGCCGAGTTGGGCGGAGCCGCCTTCGTAATCCGGTTTCCCCGCCACGCTTGAGCAGGAGATTCTCTCCGGTCGATTAAAGCTGGCGGCCTTATGTCGTCTGTGGACAGTCTCGCTTTTCGCAAGTGCCTCGGCAAATTCAGCACGGGGGTGACCGTGGTCACCTCGCGCGATGGGGACCGCATTCACGGAATGACCGTCAACTCGTTCACGTCGGTGTCGCTGGTGCCGCCCCTGGTGCTCTTCTGCCCCAAGAACGGCACCCGCACGCTCGATTTGATGCGCAACAGCCACGTTTACGCGGTCAATATCCTGTCCGGGGATCAGGCCTGGATCAGCGAGCGTTTCGCCGGGATGTCGACCGAGGATGACGACCGGTTCGCGGGCATCGAGTACACCGACGGGCCGCTCACCGGCTGCCCCTTGATCGATGGCTGCCTGGCGCACCTCGAGTGCCGCATGGTGGACCATCACAAAGCGGGCGACCACAACATCTGCGTGGCTGAGGTGATCGGGTTGGCGCAACACCCGGAGGCGGATCTGGCCCCGCTGCTGTATCACGCCGGCAACTATCACGTTTTCCCCGATCGAATCTTGAAACGTCCGATCGCGGTCCCCGCGCCGCGCAAGGACTTCTAAAAGGAGCTTGCCCATGTCGACTCAGACCACCACCAATCAGGACCTCGTTCTCTACAAAGTCGTGGACGGCATCGCCGTGCTCGAGCTCAACGATCCGCCGGCCAACACCTACACCTACGAGATGATGCAGCGTCTCGACCAGTGCATCCTCGAAGCGCGCATGGATGACAACGTTCACGTCATCCTGCTGACCGGCCACGGCGACAAGTTCTTCTCGGCCGGCGCCAACATCAAGATGCTGGCTTCGGTGACCCCGCGCTTCAAGTATTTCTTCTGCCTCCACGCCAACGAGACGCTGAGCCGCCTGGAGCAGACGCCCAAGCTGGTGGTGGCGGCTCTGAACGGCCACTGCGTCGGCGGCGGCATGGAGATCGCCATGGCGGCTGATATCCGCGTGGCGCGCGCCAACTCCGGCAAGATCGGTCTGCCCGAGGTCAACCTGGGCGTGTTGCCCGGCACGGGCGGAACGCAGCGCCTCTGCCGCATCGTCGGCAAGTCCAAGTCGATCGAGCTCATGATCACCGGCCGCACGTTCTCGTTCGAAGAGGCCGAGGAGATGGGCATCGTCAACCAGATCTTCAGCCAGGACAACTTCATGGACGAGGTGATGGCCTATTGCCGCCAGTTCCTCCCGCCCAACAAGGCGGCCTACGCGGTCGGACGCATCAAGCGGTCGGTCCAGTCGGGCGCCGAGATCCCGTTCGAGAGCGGCCTGGCCCTCGAGCGCGAGCTGCAGCAGCAGCTCTTCCAGTCGGCCGACGCCGCCGAAGGCATCCAGAGCTACGTCAACAAGAAGACGGCCGTGTTCAAGGGCGCCTGAGCTCGAGTAGGGAGTAGGGAGTAGGGAGTAGGGAGTCTTCGCAGGGAGACTCTCTACTCATAAACTGGCTCTGTTCCTCACTCCCATCTCCCATCTCCCTACTCCCTACTCAAAAGGCTTTACAGCACAAAGTATTTCTGCTAGACTAAATCTCAAGTCATCCAAGGAGTTGATTTTGGAGATCGAGAGAGCTCTCGCTCAGATTCAAGAGATTCACGGCCATCTGGCCAAGTCGGAAGTCTATCGCGGGTATCGCTCGGTCCCCATGGCCTTCACCGGGATGATCGGCTTGTTGGCCAGTGTCGCGCAGCCTTACATTCTGGGCGACTCTCCCTCGGGAGGGGCCTTCTTGCAGTTCTGGGCGACCATCTGCGTGGCCAACGTCTTGATCGTCACGGCCGACATGGTGTGGGATTATCACCTGCACCTGGCCCCGCGCGATCAGCGGATGACTCGCCGGGTGGTGGGCCAATTCATCCCCAGCCTGGTGGCAGGGGCGGTGATCACCCTGGTCTTCACGCGCGGGCACGAGGCCGAGCTGTTGCCCGGTTTGTGGGCCCTGGTCTTCAGTCTGGGAGCTTTCGCCTCGCGGCCCTACCTGCCGCGCGGTATCGGCTGGGTGGCGCTCTACTATCTGGTGAGCGGATGCGTCCTGTTGTGGCTGGCTCAGGGTGGAGCCAGCCTGGCGCCCTGGAGCATGGGCGCTTCGTTCGGGCTGGGCCAGCTGTTCCTGGCGCTGGTCCTGTACTGGAACCTGGAAAGGAGAACCAATGGATAACAAGGGGCGTTATGCCTACGAGGGCCTGGACCGGATCCTTCACGAGAAGGCCCGGCTGGGGATCATGACCTCGCTGCTGGCACGCTCGGAGGGGTTGCTGTTCAACCACCTCAAAGAGCTGTGCAATCTTACGGACGGCAACCTGAGCCGGCACCTGCAAGTGCTGCACCAGGCACAGCTGATCGAGATTTTCAAAGGGTTCGACAAGAAACGTCCTCAGACGCTGTGCCGTTTGAGCTCGGAGGGTCGGGAGCGCTTCCTGGCCTATCTCGAGGAGCTCGAGCGTGTCGTTCGCGACGCGGCCACGAGCGCGCGTGAGGCACCTGCGGGTCCGGGCGGAGTTCCATCCGGTTGGATGCCGGCGTGAGTCGCCTTTTTTTTGACCCGATTCTTTGTTCGATAAAGTCCACTGTGGAGGAAACTCGGCGATGCGGGTGATCATGGCGCAGGCCATGGGTTTATGTTTCGGGGTGAGGGATGCGCTCGAGCTGGCGGCGGGGTTGGACAATCCTTCCGAGGTCACGATCTACGGCGAGCTGGTTCACAACGAAGCGGTGCAGGGCCGATTGGCCCGGCGCGGCTACATCGCTCTGAGCGAAACCGGGCGTCTCATCCCGAGCACGCCCGCGGTGATGGTCACCGCCCACGGCATCAGCACCCGCGAGCGTGCGCGCCTGGAGGCCGCGGGCAAGCGCGTGATCGACACCACCTGTCCGTTGGTGCGCCGGGTGCATCGCGAGGCCGAAAAGCTGCGGGATCTGGGCTACTTCATCGTGGTCGTGGGCAAGCCAGGGCACGTGGAGGTGCAGGGGATCACGGGCGACCTGGACCGTTTCGCCGTGGTCGCGCGTCCCGAGGATGTGCGGAGGTACGCGTGCGACAAGCTCGCCGTGATTTGCCAGACGACGACGGCGCCCGCCGCGGTGCCGGCCATCCTGGAGCGCGTGCGGGCCCTGCACGCCGAGCTCGAAGTGCGCTACGTGGACACCATTTGCAAGCCCACCCGCGACCGTCAGGCGGCGGCCGAGAGATTGCTCGAGCAGGTCCAGGCGCTGGTCGTCGTGGGGGGGAAGAACTCGAACAACACGAAGGCTCTGGCCGAGATGGCCCGAGAGAGAAGAATTCCGTGTGTCCACGTGCAGTCGGCCGCCGACCTCGAGTCGAGCTGGTTCGAGCCGTTCCGCAACTCCTCGGTGGGCCTGACCGCCGGCACCTCGACCCCCGACGACGTCATTCGGTCGGTGCACAATACCTTGCTGGACCTGGCAGCTCGCTTCGGTTCGGTCGCAGCTTGACTTGACGCCGAGCCACGCCGAGCTTTCCCGCACCCTGCTCGAGCAGGCCCGGCATGGAGCCCTCGGCACCTTGCAAGAAGGCCACCCCTACACCACGCTGGTGCAGGTCGCCTCGCTGGGGGGCACCCCGCTGTTGTTGCTGAGCGACCTGGCCGAGCACACCAAGAACCTGCGCGTCGATCCGCGCGCCTCGTTGCTGGTCTGGGAAGAGGGAGCCGATGACCCGCTCATGGCCGGTCGGGTCACCCTGCTGGGCCGCCTCGCGGAGTCGTCCGAGGGACGCGAGGTCTATCTGGAGCGACATCCTGGGGCTGCCCAGTATGCCGGCTTCAAGGATTTTCACTTTTTTACGCTGGTCGTAGAGTCAGCGCGTTACGTAGGTGGATTCGGCCGCATGTCCTGGGTGGAAGGCGCCGATTACCGCGCGGCCGCGCCCGACCCGGTCGCCCCGATGGCGGCGGGCATCCGGTCGCACATGAACGAAGACCACGCCGACCACATGCTGCTCATGGCGCGCCATTTCGGCCAACTGGAGGGCACCACGGCCCGCCTGGTCGAGGTCGACACCTACGGTTTCACGATGCGCATCGACGCGACCGACCTGCGGGTGGACTTTCCCCGGCCGGTCACAACCTCGCAGGAGGTCCGCCAGGCGATGGTCGCCCTGGTCAACCAGGCCCGGGGCGGCGGCGCTTAGGGGTTCGGGGCGGGGTCGTCGGCGCCGGGCGTGATGGTGCCGTCGTCGTCGGTGACCTGGTAGCTGCTGACCTTGAGATTCTTCCAACCGTCGTTGTCCGTGCTGACGCTGCCGGAGACGACCACGTAGCTGCCCACGAAGCGCAGCAGCTCGCTGCCCTTGGCGTCGTTGACGATGACGTAGGACTCGCCGTCGCTGGGCTGCAGCTCGACCTGGAGCGGACTACCGTCCTGGTCTTCAGCCAGGGCCATCACGGTACCCGAGACGATGACTCCCAGGTCTTTCTTGTTCGGTTTGGCCAGGACGCTCAGGGACAGGCCCAGGGACAGGATCAGCGTTAAGGCGCAAAAGGCTTTCTGGACGCGGGTCAAATCGATTGCCTCATTCTTCTACTTTTTGGGGCGCTATCGCCCGTGGCTGTAGGATTCGCTTCTCCTCGCCCGCACCCTTCCCAAACCACCGCCACGGGATCCAGAGGAACCAAAAGTGGAGCGCCGCCAGTACTTCGAGCCAGACGATGTAGACCGGCCAGGGGCCTAGAAAATTCATCAAGGTCGCCCCCCGAGGCTTGGCGCAAAGGTAACCGTAATTCCAGCCGCTGAAGTGGTCGATCGTGCCCACCACGGCCACATAGACGTTGAGCAGGACCAGGCAGCGCCACCAGCTGCCGGGGCGCGGCCGAAAGCCGTAGGCGCCCATCAGAAAGAACACGGCCATGAAGATCAGCCCGTGGCCGAGGAAGAACTCGAGATAGAACCAGTTGGGAAAGCCGACGTTCTCGGAAATATCGGGCTGCAACAACGCCTGGACCGCACCCGCCAGACCCCAGTAATAACTGAGCTCAAACGCCAACTGCGAGGGGAAGAGCAGGGCCACCAGGCAAACCAGCACGACCAGGTCGCAAAGGTGCAGCGGCAGCGCCTCCGGCAGCGCCGCCCAGCCGGCCAGACGGAAGCGCTCGTAATAAGCGGTCACGATGTAGGCGAAGATGGCCGCGGCGGGCACCCAGCGTGCGCGCCGGGCGCGTACCTGCAGGAAGAGCAGGCTGATGACCGCCACCAGAGCGAGCGGCACGAGATGCTGCGCTCCCCAGGGGCGGAAAGGCGTCAAAGGCGACGGCCGTAGCGGTCGAACGAGACCACTTCACGCACCGGGCGGCGCTTGTTGGGGGTGTAAGCTTCGTCCGGCCAGCCCAGCGGGAGCAGGCAGCACGGCGTCACCCCGAAAGGCAGACCCAGGGCCTTCTTGACCGCGTGGAGGTTCCACAGCGGGATGGTGATCAGGGCCGCCCCCAGCCCGGCCGCGCGCGCCCCCAGCAACAGGTTCTGCACGGCCGGATAGATCGAGCCGAACGCGCTGGTGGTCGCCAGGAACGGGAACGGCGGGATGATCTGCCTGAGGCAGGGCACGATCACCGCCGGGATTTCCTCGAAATGGTCGCACTGCCACTGGGCCGAGGCATACATCCGCTGTTTGGCCGGTGTGGCCTTGCCCCCGAACCGGCTGAAAAGCTTGAAGAAGCGAAAGAACTGCCGATTGATCTGTCCGAGCCGGGCGACGGTGGCCCGCTCGCGCACGACGATCCACTCCCATCCCTGCGAATTCGAGCCCGAAGGCGCCCGGATGGCGAGGTCGAGCAGGTGGAGCAAGAGCTCCTCGTCGATCGGGTCGGGCTTGAGGCGCCGCAACGCGCGCTGCGAGCGAATGGCCTCTTCCAGGGGCATATCCAGCGAATAACTCATCGAGAAGCCATTCTGGCCCTCGAAGGGGCTGGCCTGCGGCTAGGCGAAACCAAACGGGAAGTTTTAATCATCAAGGGAGCTTCGTATGGAGAGAGGAACCGCGTTCAGGTCCGGAAATCCGGCCCTCAGCGAGAAGACATTCGACCAGTGGCGCTCGATTCACGTGCAGCCGAGCGACACCATGACCTTGCAGGGAACGGTCAACAAGACGGCTATCCTGCTGCTGATCTGCGTGGTGACTGCCAGCGTCACCTGGAAGCTGATGCTGGACGGCAATCCGATCGTCCTGCCGCTTATGATCGCGGGGATGATCGGCGGACTCATCACTTCGCTGATTTGCATTTTCAAGAAGGATACTGCGCCGGTGACGGCTCCCCTCTACGCCGCCCTGGAGGGGTTGGCCCTGGGTGGCATCTCGGCCGTCTACAACGCTCGCTATGAGGGCATCGTCGGTCAGGCCGTGGCGCTTACGTTCGGCGTGCTCTTCGTGCTGCTGATGGCCTACAAATCACAGATCATCAAAGCCACCGAGAACTTCAAGCTGATGGTCATCGGCGCGACCGGCGCCATCGCCGTTCTCTACCTGGTGTCCCTGACGCTTTCGCTCTTCGGCGTCCACAATGCCATCCCGATGCTGCACCAGGCGACCCCGCTCGGGATCGGGTTCTCGTTGGTCGTGGTCGCCATCGCTGCGCTGAACCTTGTGCTTGATTTCGATTTCATCGAGCGCGGCACCGAGGCCAACGCGCCTAAGTATATGGAGTGGTACGGCGCCTTCGGTCTCATGGTTACGCTGGTTTGGCTCTACCTGGAGATCCTGCGTCTTCTGTCCAAGCTGAACCGGCGCAACTAGGCAGGACCCCCTGGGGGGTGCACGAACGACGCCCGCCTGATGAGCCGAATCAAAGTACACCGCATTCCGGTCCTGCAAGACAACTACAGCTACCTGATCGAAGACACGCAGGAGAAGACCTGCGTGGTGGTCGACCCGGCCGAGGCCGGGCCGGTCAATGCCGAGATCGATCGCCTGGGCTTGAAGCCCGTGATGTTGTGGAACACTCACCATCACGCCGATCACATCGACGGCAACGCGGGTGTGCTGGAGAAGGCGGGCAACATCCCGGTCTTCGGCTCCGCCGGGGACAAGGGCCGCATCGCCCAGCTGACGCAGCTCTTGAAGGCGGGCGACATCGTCGAGTTTGGCGGCGACAAGGTTCGCGTGCTGGAGATTCCGGGCCACACGCTCGGCCACATCGCCTATTATCTGCCCAGCGGCCACCTGTTCTCGGGTGACTTGCTGTTCGGATACAGCTGCGGTAAGGTCTTCGAGGGCACCATGGAGCAGATGTACGACTCCGTGCGCCAGGTGGGCGAGCTACCCGACGACACGCTCATTTACTGCGGCCACGAGTACACGCTCAACAACCGCAAGTTCGCCGAGCACGTCGAACCCGACAATCCTCACCACACCGCCCGGCGCGGCCTGGAGATGGAGCCGCCCACGGTGCCACTCACGCTCGCCCTCGAGAAGCAGACCAACCCGTTCCTGCGCGTGAACGAGGCCGTGGTGCAGGCGTTCACGGGCAAGACCGCCCCGGCCGAGGTTTTCGGGGAGCTGCGTCGTCGCAAAGATAACTTCTGACCTCTGCGAGCGCCTGGCGGCCTACGCTCCGCAGCGCCTGGATCGCCCCGACCTCATCCCCACCGGGGTGTTGCTGCTGCTCGTGGAGAGCTCTCCGGCGGAGCTCGTCCTGACGCGCCGCTCGGCCCATCTGAGCCGCCACCCGGGACAGATCTCGTGTCCGGGAGGCGTGCGCGAGGCCGACGACCGCGACCTGACCGAGACCGCTCTGCGCGAGACCGAGGAGGAGATCGGCCTGCTGCCCGAGCGCGTGCGCGTGCTCGGCCAGCTCGACGACGTGTGGACTCCCAGCGGCTTCGTTCTCACCCCCTTCGTGGGCGCCGTGCAGCCGCCCGTGAGCTTTCGGACCTGCGATGAGGTGGCCGAGGTGCTCTCCATCCCTCTCGAGCGCTTCCTCGACCCGGCCGTCTACGAGCTGGAAGAGCGCTGGTTGAACGAGCAGAAATACGTCCTGGGCGCCTTCGCGCTGCCCGAGGCGCGGGTCTGGGGCGCCACCGCGCGACTCGTCCAGCGCCTGCTTGAGGTCGGCTTCGACTGGACGGCTCCCCGATGAAGGTGGTGCTGCTGGCGGGCGGGGTGGGCGGCTCGCGGATGGCGGACGGGTTGAACCAGGTCCTGGGCTCCGACCTGACCGTCATCGTCAACACGGGCGACGATTTCGACCACTACGGCCTGCGCATTTGCCCCGACCTGGACACGGTGCTGTACACCCTGGCCAGCCTGGGCGATCCCGTGCGCGGCTGGGGTCTCGAGGGCGAAACGTTCAACGGCCTGGACATGCTGAAGCGCTACGGCGAGGACACCTGGTTCATGCTGGGCGACCGGGACCTCTCCACGCACCTGCTGCGGCGCCAGTGGCTCGATCGGGGCTGGACGTTGACCCGGGTGACCGAAGAGCTGCGCACGCGGCTGGGGCTCGCATGCCGGGTTCTGCCGATGGCCAACGAGCCGGTGGCCACGCGCATTCGCACCGACGACGGCTGGCTCAGCTTCCAGGACTACTTCGTGCGCCACAAGCACGCCCCCGCGGTGCGCGAGATCGCCTTCGAGGGCACGCCCACCTTGAGTCCCGAGGTCGCCGGCGCGCTGGACGAGGCCGAGCTGACCATTCTGGCCCCGTCCAATCCGTTCGTGAGCCTGCTCCCCATTCTGAGCGTGCCGGGCCTGCGCGAACGCCTGCCGCATCCCGTGCGCGCCGTGAGCCCGATCGTCGCCGGCCAGGCTCTCAAGGGCCCCGCCGCCGCCATGCTCGCCTCGCTGGGTTTCGAGTGCACTCCCCGAGGCGTGGTGTCCGTGCTGGGAGGGGTCTGCGACGAGATGATCTGTGATCTCGCCGACGAGGGGCTGGCGCTGGCCGGAGCCCGCTTCCTGCCAACGGTCATGCGCAGCCGCGCGGACCGCGCCGAGCTGGCGCGCGCCCTGCTCTGAGCTACATGCTCATCGAGGGGAGAATGGCGAACGTCATGGCCGCGGTCGCGATGAGCACCGCCAGGGGCGTCCAGCTCTTCGTCAGGTGGCACAGAGCCAGGGTTCCGATCACGACGCCCACGATCAGTTTGGTCATGCTCGAATCATAGCACTATGAGCCCGGGCTTTCTGACCTTCGCCGGAAAGGGAACTGATCGGTTCGTTGGAATAGTCCTCGCGGCATGAAGAAGCACATCGGCGCGCTCGGCATCGTCCTGCTCACCTCCCTCCTCGGCTGCGGAGGTTCCGACTCGGTGCCTGGAGCCGGCCCCGTCACGCCGGCAACGAACGTCCAGACCGGGCCCCAGAGCACGCAAGTCGGCTTTTCCGAGGAAGATTTTGCGGCCGATCCGACCCGGCGACTCGACCCTGGCAAGAACGCGGTCCTCTTCCTGGAAGCCCCCGGGACGGCCGATCCTGGCGTGGATTCGGGAACGGCTGGTGGCGACGTCGTCCTGCTGCGAGTGCTGGCAAGCTCGACCTACACGCTTACATCAACGGCCGACCTGCAGTCGGTCGAGCTCCAGGACAGCCTGGGGAGGATCGTCCTGCAGAACGAAGGGAGCGCCAATCTCGCTCCGGGAGAGTACCGTCTCGCTCTGACCGCTCATCCGGGTGCCGAGCAGCGTCCGGTCTTCCTCGCCCACACGTCTGGCCACATCACTCTCGCCGCGCACGCCACCGGCCTCGATCTCTCCGAGATTTCGTTCCAGAACCGCACCTTCGACAACATGAGCTTCGAGGGCGCCAGGATGAACGACGCCAGTTTCGACAACTGCACCTTCGTCATGTGTAATTTTACGCGCGCCTTCCTGGTTGGCTCGACCTTCACCACCTGCAGCCTGCAAGATTGCAATCTCACGTCAATGATTGCCAAGAAGTTGACCGCTGAGCAGTTGATGGTCGAGCAGTCGCAGCTGGACGGGTCGGAATGGGCGGGCAGCGATCTCTGTCAGTCCGTTTTCAAAAATTCAAATGTCTCCGCCAGTGGAGTCTCCTTCGCCTTCGCTGACCTGAGCGGAGTCTCTGCACTCGACTGTGTCTGGAATAATTCCGATTTCGGGCAAGCCAATCTAAGCGATGCCGGTCTGGCGGGAGGCTCCTTTGTCCAGAGCAATTTCCTGGCCGCCAATATCTCCGGTGCGGACTTCCTGGGCGCCGACCTGAGCGAGGCCACCTGGATCGACGGCACCGTGCTTCCGCAGAACCAGGTCGGGCCGCCGTCCTCGCCTTGAAAGGCCTGGCTTCGGGCGGAGGATCCACCCGGGGCAGCCCGAACTCGCGGGGATGCAAGTCACGGCTGTGGTTCCGGTCAACCATCTCCAGGAGGCGAAATCGCGGCTGGCGCAGGTCATGCCCGACCGCACTTGCCTCGTGCTCGAGATGCTCGCCAACGTGGTGGACGCGCTGCAGCCGCACGACGTGCTCGTCATCAGCCCCGACGCGGGCGTCGGCCCCGAGGCGGCCCGGCTGGGGGCGCGTTTCCTGCTGCAGCAGGGGAGCGGGCTCAACGAGGCCCTGGAGCAGGCCCGGGCCCACGTCGGCAAGCGATCCATGCTGATCGCGCTGGCCGATCTCCCGCGCCTCTCGCGCGTTGACGTCCACGCGTTTCTCCAGCATGCCGAGGACGTCGTGCTCGCACCCGACAAGGACCAGAACGGCACCAATCTCATGCTGCTCAAAGCCCAGGCCGATTTTCCCTTCCGCTACGGCCCGGGCAGCTTCGTCAAGCACTTCACCCAGGCGGTCGAGAAAGGGCTCAGCGTGGGCGTGCACCGTTCGCCCGGCAGCGAGCTCGACGTGGACTCGCCGGCCGACCTGCCCCAACTGGCGTGGACGAGCTGCGACTGATCCCCGTCCGGGGAGTGCCCGAGGTCCAATCCGGAGACGACGTCGCCAGCCTGCTCGCCCCGCTCCTGCGCGAGAAGGCCCAGCCCGGCGACGTCTGCGTGGTGACCCATAAGGTGCTCAGCAAAGCCGAGGGTCGGCTGGTGGACCTCAAGACGATCGAGCCCTCGGAACTGGCGCGGCGCTATGCCCAGCAGTGGGGCAAGGATGCCCGCCAGGTCGAGGTCGTCCTGCGCGAGAGCAAGTCCATCCTGCGCATGGAAGGCCCGGTCATCGTGAGCCGCACTTACCACGGCCTCGTCTGCGCCAACGCCGCGGTGGACAAGAGCAACGTGCCCGGAGATCAGGTCTGCCTGCTGCCCGTCGACCCCGACGCCAGCGCTCGCAGGCTTTACGACAGGCTCACGGAGACGCTCGGTTTCAAGCTGCCGATCGTCGTCAGCGACTCCTTCGGTCGGCCCTGGCGAATGGGGATCGTGAATGTTGCCATCGGCGTCGCCGGGATGTCCCCCTTCACCGACTATCGGGGTGGTCACGATCCGCATGGCTACAAGTTGGAAGCCAGCCTCATGGCCACGGCCGACGCGCTGGCCAGCGCGGCCGAGCTGGTGATGAACAAGACCGACGGAGTGCCCGTAGCCCTCATCCGCGGGCATCAGGCCCGGGGGGAGGGAAGCGCCCGAGAGCTGATCCGCCCGCCCGAGCAGGATCTCTTCAAATAAAAGCGCAAGCCCAACCCTATGGAACGGATCAAGAAGAAGCATCTTGGATACTGCGCGATGTTCGAGCAGTTCCATCCCAACGATCTGCTCGTCTGGTGCGAGCAGGCTGAGAAGCTCGGCTTCGGCGGCTTCATGTGCAGCGACCACTTCCACCCCTGGACACCCCAGCAGGGCCACAGCGCCTTCGTGTGGACCTGGATGGGGGCGCTGGGCACGCGCACCAGCGTCCCGTTCGGCACCGGCGTAACCCCGCCGGGTTACCGTTACCACCCGGCTCTGGTGGCCCAGATGGCCTGCACCACCGAGGCGATGTTCCCCGGCCGCTTCTGGCTCGGCCTGGGCGCCGGCGAGGCGCTCAACGAGCACATCATCGGGCAGTACTGGCCCGAGCCGCCGGTGCGCCTGGAGAAGCTGCTCGAGTCGATCGAGATCATCAAGAAGCTTTTCACCGGCAAGGTGGTGAAGCACCAGGGCAAGCACTTCACGCTGGAGTCCGCCCAGATTTACACCATGCCCGAGAAGGCGCCGCCCATCCTGGTGGCCACCAGCGGGCCGATCATGGCGACCAACACCGGCCGTCACACCGATGGGGTCATCACCGTCGGGGCCGCCGACGACAAGCTGGCCATGCTGATGGGCAAGTTCGAGAACGGCGCGCGCGAGCAGGGGAAGGACCCCTCCAAGATGCCTCGCCTCATCCAGATCCACGTCTCGTGGGCCAATCGCTACCAGGAGGCCGAGGAGAACGCCGTCAAGGAATGGCCCAACGGCGGCATGAACTTCCCCAAGGGCGACGTCCGCTCGCCCGAGGTATTCGAAGCCATGGCCAGGCTGGTGCGGCCGGAGCACTACAAGGGCCGCGTCCTCATCAGCGAGAAGGCCGAGGACCACATCAAGGCCATCAACGACCTCTACAGCAAGGGCTTCGACGGCGTCTACGTGCACAACGTGGGCCGCAATCAGGAGGACTTCCTCAAGTTCTACCATGCCGAAGTCATGCCTCACCTCGCCCTGGAGCCAGTCGGCGCGCCCGGTTGAAGACTGAACCTCCGAGTATAGGACGCCCGACAGGATGAGCTGGCTCGTCCTGCTCGGCATCCCCGTCCTGCTGGCTCTGCACGGCTTCTTCGTGACGGCCGAGATCGGCGCCGTCTCGGCGCGTCGTCATCGGCTGGCCCAACTGGCGGCCAACGGAGTCAAGGGAGCGCGCGACTTCCTGCCGGTCACCCAGGACGCCCCCCGCTTCGCAGCTTACGTCTCCGCCTGCCAGGTTGGCATAACGCTGACCTGCCTGGTCCTGGGCTACTGGAGCTACGCGTTCCTGGCCATGCGAGTGGACGACTGGCTGGCCGCGCAGTTCGGCCTGGACCCGACCTCCGCGCGCCTGCTGGCCGTCACCCTGGTGCTGGGAGTGATGATGTCCCTGCTGGTGCTGCTGGGCGAGCTGGTGCCCAAATCGCTGGCCATGGTGCGACCCGAGAATGCCGCCATCGCCACCTCCGGCTTGATGGGGAGCCTGGCCCGATTGCTGCGCCCGTTCACCTACGTGTACGACGGGACCGCCCGCTTCTTTCTGGCCCGGATGGGTCTTTCCGAGGCCGCCTGGCAGAACACCCACGTGCACTCGCCCGAGGAGATCCAGATCCTGGTCGAGGAGAGCGGCGCCGAGGGCCTGCTGGAGGAAGAGGAGCAGCGTCTGCTCGAGAACACCCTGCGGCTGCGCGACTTTACCGCCCGTCACGCCATGATTCCGCGCACCCAGATGTTCACCGCGTCGGTCGACCTTTCGGTCCAGGAGCTGCTCAAGCTGCTGGCCGAGTCACCCTACTCGCGCCTCCCGCTGTATCGCGATTCGCCCGACACCATCGTGGGCGTGGTGCACCTCAAAGACCTGGTGTGCCTCACGCGCGACTGCTCGCACGTCGAGCATGTGAGCCAGGTGATGCACTCGGTGCCCTACGTGCCCGAGACCGTCCCGGTGGACGTGTTGTTCAACCAGCTGCAGCGCAAGCACTACCACATGGCCATCGTGCTCGACGAGTTCGGCGGCACCAGCGGCATGGTCACGCTCGAGGACCTGATCGAGCGCATCTTCGGCGACTTCGAGGACGAGTTCGACCCGCCCGAGCCCCAGGCCGAGCTCAAGGGCGACCGGCTCTACGTGGCCGGCGACGTGCTGGTCGAGGATCTCAATGAATGGCTCGATCTCGAGCTCGACTCGGAGATGGTGGACACGCTCGGGGGCCTCGTGATGGACGCGCGCGGCGACGTGCCCGAGCCCTCCGAGCAGGTCGAGGTGGCCGGCATCCCGTTCCGCGTGGAGCGCGTGGAGGGCAAGTGGGTGGCCCGCGTGAGCCTGCCGGTGACGCCCGCGCAGGCCGCCTCGTTCGAGGAGGCACAGCCTTAGATGGACGTCGCTATGGGGCTGGCCGTGATGCTGGGGCTGGTGCTGCTCAACAGCTTCTTCGTGGCCGCCGAGTTCGCGCTGGTGGGCGTTCCCCAGGCGCGCCTGGCGCAGCTGGCCGAGGCCGGCTCCAAAGGCGCCGCCTCCGTGGTGGCGCTGCTCAAGGACCGCGATCGCCTCAACCGCTACGTGGCCACCGCCCAGGTGGGCATCGCGCTGGTCAGTCTCGGGCTGGGGATGTACGGCGAGCCCCTCATCCGGGGCTGGATGCCCGGCGTGGCTCCCGGTCTGGCCACCTGCATCGCGCTCGTCTTGCTGACCTATCCGCACGTGGTGCTGGGCCAGATCATCCCCAAGGCGCTGGCGCTGACCTACGCGGTGCGCGCCTCCATCCGGCTGTTGGCTCCCCTGGGGCTGCTCGAGCGCCTCTTTCTGCCCGTGGTGGTGACCCTGAACGGGCTCGGCAACGCCCTGTTGCGCGCCTTCAAGGCCAACCCGCTGGATCCGAAGGGTCGGCTTTTCTCGCCCGAGGAGCTCGAGGACGTGGTCGAGCAGAGCCACCAGGCCGGGCAGCTCGAGCGCACCGAGGAGCGCTTCCTCAAGAACATCTTCGACTTCCAGGGCCGCGTGGTGGGCAAGGTCATGACGCCGCGCACGCGGGTCTTCGGCCTGCCGGTCGAGAGCACGATGGAGGAGGTGCTGGGGGCGGTCCACGAGCACCGCTACACGCGTTATCCGATTTACGAAGGCGACATGGACCACCTGGTGGGGATCCTGCACATCAAGGACCTGGCTCGCCAGATGGTGCAGAAGCGTCCCTACAACCTGAACGCCTGCCTGCGCCCGGTGCTCTACGTGCCCTACAGCACGCCCCTCGAGGAGATGCTGGCCCGTTTTCGCGAGGGACGGACCCAGTTCGCGGTGGTGCTCGACGAGTTCGGCGGCATGGCGGGCGTGGTCTCGGTGGAGGACGTGGTGGAGGAGGTGGTGGGGGAGATCCAGGACGAGTTCGACCAGGAGATTCCCCCCATCGAGCGCCTGGACGAGACGAACGTGCGCGTGCGCGGCGACGTCAACCTCACCGACGTGGGGCGCGAGTTCAAGCTGGAGATCCCCGAGCATCCCGAGGTCGATACGGTGGGGGGGATGGTCATGGCCGAGTTGGGGCGCGTGCCCGCCGAAGGGGACAAGGTCACCTATGCAGGCCTCGTTTTCGAGGTGGAGGAAGTGACCGGCATGGTGGCCCAGACCCTGCTGGTCCGCCAGGAAGAAAAGGAGAGCTGAGATGGACGGTGTGTGGGTCTATCCGATGGAGGACGCCGGGGGAGAAGAAGCCGAGGGCGACCTCACGGTCAGCAAGGAAAGCACCTACCTGGTTGTTTTCCTGGAGCCGAAGCGCTCGCTCGCGCTGGCCTCGTCCGAGGTGCTGGGCCACAACTTTCGCCGCGACGACCGTGTCTACGAGGCGATGGACGAGGTGGTCGTTTTCGACTGGATGACTTCCGCCGAGGGTCGCCTGGTGGGCGTGCGCAACCTGCTGCCGCCCGAGCGCCTGGTCAAAGCCTACAATCAGGAGCGCTGGCCCTGGATCTCCCACGAGCAGGACGAGCTGCGCATCTGGCTGGGCGAGGAGAGGGGAGCGGAGCTGGCGCAGACCGTGCACCGGTGCGTGTTTGCCGACCCCTACCGCAGTCAGGACGGGCACCTGGCGCTGGCTTACGATACCTATGGTCTGAAAGACGAAGAGGTGCAGAAACTGCGCAAGTTCTCGGCCGATTGGGTGGAGGTCGGGCCCTACCAGGAGTAGAACTAGGCAGCTTACCGGGTCGTGGGGACCAAGCGGCGACAGGAGCGGACGACAGCTCTTGCGGGCCAGGAAGTGGCGACCTGAACCTTCATGAGCGGGTCGGAGGTCCCTTGGGGTATTCTCTCACGGCGTTCGCCGGCCGGGCCCAGGAGCTGGCCGCGTGGAATGTCCCGGTGTCCCGACTGACGCAAGGGTTCGCGCTGGCTCCCCTGACCGAAGAGCTGTGGGACGAGCTGCGCTCGCGGCTCGACCTCGACGGCGATCCCATCGAGTCGTGGGGGCTGCACGCGTCCCGGGGTTGCCGGCTGGCTTATCTCGACGGAGAGTTTTTCGGCGGCGACGGCGGCTGGAGCTGCCGCACGTTCGAAAACGGCTCTTCGGCGGGAATCGAGCAGGACGTCAACGTGGCGCTCGCTTTTCTGGGGGTGACCTCCCAGGCCGGCGACCTGTTCGACGCCGTCGGTCTGGGACGCTTCCGCCACACCGAGTCGTGGGCTGCCGAGGCCATCACCGATCGCCTGGTCGACCTGGACGATCCCGTGCCGGGATGGTTGCAGGCTCTCGCCATGGTGCGCCCTTCCCCCGAGCTGCAGAGCAAGGTGCGCAGCCGCGCGGCCCGCGCCCTGGGCCACCTGATCCTCGACGACGAGCAGCTGCGTCTGCTCGAGCGCGTGGCCATCTCGGACACTGACTACGGCGTGCGCCTCGACGCCACCATGGCCCTCGGCTCGCTGGGGGCGCAGGGAGCTCTGGAGCGCCTGCTGGATCAGCCCGACCGCTGGCCGGCCATGCACGCCCTGGGCAAGATGGGCTCGCGGGCCGCCGCCGTGATCCCCAAGTTGGAGTCGCTCTTGTCGGACCCCGACTGGAAGATCCGCATCGAGTCTGTGCGCGTGCTGAGCGAGCTGGGCAAGCTGCCTGACACGACGATCGCGTGTCTCACCCGGATGCTGCACGACCCCGAGCGTCTGGTGCGGTCCCAGGCGGCTCACGCCCTGGGCGGGCTGGTGGATCTGTCGCAGGAGGCGGTCAAGAGCCTGCGCGCCGCCGTGGCCGACCCGTCCCCCGATGTGCAGGCCGCAGCCCGCGAGGTGCTGACCCGCCGGTTCCAGGACGACTGCCCGTAGGCTAAGGTTTGGCTCACTGCAGACTTCGCGAGGTCAGCGAGCTTGACAATCCTTTAGCATTCTTTCAGCCCAGGCTTCCATAATGCTCCCGATGGAGATCGCCCAGGCTACCTACCACACGCGCCCGCGTTCAGCGGCCACCCAGAGCGCGCCCGCGAGCGAAGAAGGCTCGCAGGCCAAGAAACCGGTGCTCGCCCGAGGCACCCAGATGGGCGCCGACATCCTGTGCCTGATGGACATCGACGAGACCACCGCCGCCATCGTGGGCTCGGCCGACGCCGCCATCGTGAACGGGATGGGCATGCTCGACGGCCTGAAAGTCATGGGCCTGGGAGCCGCCCGCCTGCAGATGGGTCACGCCCGCGGCGACAAAGAGGCTCTCTTCGACGGCTCGGCCCGCATCGCGCTGGGCGCCGGCTCGATCATCCCCGGACTGGCCGGCAACTTCTTCGTGGCCGCCACCGGAGCGTACCTGGCCGTGCAGGGGATGCGCCATAAGGACAACGCCCAGGCCATTGCCGGCATCCTTCAGATCGGCGTGGCGGGAGCGTTCTACGCCATCGGTGTGGGCGCCGGGATGCCTGCCCAGGCGGCCATCCTGGCCCTGCAGGCCGGCAAGATCGGCACCTACCTGTTCCACGCCAAGAAGCACAGCGAGGTCACCGACTCCGATCGCCTGGGGCGCTTCATGCACGGCTATCTGCACCGCCACGACCATTGGGGCCAGGTGGAGGAGGAGGGCCGCGGGGCGGTCTGGTCCGACAGCCCCGGCAAGGTTCTGGGCAACTTCAACAATCTCGCGCTGATCAGCCATCCGGTCGCGCTCCACGAGGTCACCGACCCGACCCTGGCCTTCGACCTGCGCCACGACCTCGAGGAGGGCGCCGACTTCATGCACGTCGAGGTGAAACACGGCGAGCACTGGGAGCCCGTGAAGAGCTTCAGCGGCAAAGCCGATTGGACCGAGCATCGGGTGGAACTGTCCGCCTATCAGGGCAAAGAAGTGCTGGTGCGGTTCCGCGTCCACACCGACGCCAGCGGAACGAGCCCGGGCTGCTATCTCGACAAGGTCCGGGTCGAGGGCGCGGACAAGGTCGTCGAGCTGCCGCTCAAGCCCCACGAGGGGGACCTCCACGAGTAGGCGAAGGCCCTGGGCGTGAGCGGTAAGAAAGCGGTCCTGATCTGTGTGCTGTTCGCCGCCTTGCTGGTGTTCTCGGGCCCCTACGTCGTGGGCACGCTGATCCTCAAGCCCGGTGACAAGGAGAGCGGCCAGCTGCTGGCCTGCCAGGCCACGCTCATCCGCATCCAGCGCTCGCTCGAGATGTACGCTCGCGAGCACGACAAGAAGTTTCCCAAGACCTGGACGGACCTGCAGCCCTACCTGCAGATGCTCGATCCCGAGCATCCCCAAGAGCTTTGCCCCGCCGCGCGCGCCGAAACTTATCGCAGCGGCTACGAGGTGACCTCAGACCGGTCGCGCTGCACCGTGGTGTGCAAAGGCCAGAACCATCCGGGCGTCCCGGCGGATTTCCCGCGCTGGTCCAGCCAGGAGGGCCTGCAAGAGCGTTGAGCCTGCCCCTGAAGCCCGGTGCCCGGGTGGCCGTGGTGTCGCCCTCGGGCCCGCCCGATTGCGAGCGCCTGGAGCAAAACGCGGAGCTGATCGCCTCCTGGGGCTTCGAGCCCGTGCTGCCGACCGATCGGCGCCACCTGTATTTCGCCGGCACCGACTCGGAGCGCCTGCAGGCGCTGCAAGAGGTCCTTGACGACGACCGCTTCGACCTGATCTGGGCCAGTCGCGGGGGCTACGGAACCGCTCGCATCCTGGCCGGGCTCGACCTGAGCCGGGCGGCCGGCAAGCCCCTGGTGGGCTTCTCCGACCTCACCGCCCTGCACCAGACCCTCTACGTGCATGGCTTCAAAACGCTGATCCACGGCCCCGTGCTGCACAGCCTGGGTCAGCATCCCGACCAGGCCAGCCAGGAGGCCCTGCGCGCGCTGCTGCTGGCCGGCACCATTCCCGAGCTTCCGGGTGAGGTCGTGGTGCCAGGCGAGGCCGAAGGTCCGCTCGTGGGAGGCAATCTGTGCGTGCTGGCCTCGCTCTGCGGCACGCCTTACCAGCTGAGCGCGCGCGGTTGCATCGTGCTGCTGGAGGACGTCCACGAGAAGCCCTACCGGTTGGATCGAACTCTGATCCAACTTCGCGAGAGCGGGTGCCTGGAGGGGGTGGCCGGCGTCGTGCTGGGCAGCTTCGAGGATTGCCGGCCTCCGGCCAACGAGCCCTGGACGGCCGAGGAAGTCCTGGAGCCCATCCTCGAGGAGTTGAAGGTTCCCGTCCTGAGAGGCCTCCCGGTGGGCCACGGCAAGGAGAACCTGCCGTTTCTCTTCGGCTCGAGCTACCGGCTGGCCTCAGGCAAGCTCATCCCTACGTAGCTTACAGGTTCACCGTCGCCAACTTGTACATCGGCAGCAGCACGCCCAGCACGATGGTTCCCACGATCACGCCCATCCCCAGGAGAATGACGGGCTCGAGCATCTGCACCAGGGCCGTGAGCGAGTAGTCGACCCGCTCCTCCAGAATGGTGGCGCAGCGCTTGAGAAACGGCGCCATCTCGCCGGAATGCTCCCCGGCGTTGACCAGGCTGGACAGGAGGCGCGGAAAGATCGGCTGGTTGGCGAACGCCTGACTCAGGGCCACGCCCGCCTCCAACTCGGCCAGAACCTCGCGGGTGGCCCGCTGGAGGGCCGGAAACTCACACACCTCGGCCTGCACCTTCAGGGCCTGCGCGATGGGCACGGCCCGCTCCACCAGCAGGGCCAGGTTGTTGCAGTAGCGCGACAGGGCCAGCTCGCGGAAGATATTGCCCAGCACGGGAGTCTCATAACGAAGCCAAAGCGTGAAGCGGACGGAGAGCTCGTTCTGCTGCAGGGTCAGCACCAGCCAGACCAGCACGAGCGCGAGCGGAACGCCCATGACCAGGGCCGGATGGCTGGCGACCGCCATCAAACCCTTCGTCAGCCACGGCAGCTCGGCGCCGCTCTCGATGAAGGCCGGCATGAAGCGCGGCAGCATGAAGCACAACAGGAAGCCCGCCATCGAGATGGAGACCACCAGGGTGAAGAAGGGATAGGCCAGCGCCTGGCTCACCCGGCTGCGCAGTCGCTGATCGCGCTCGAGCGCCTGGGCCAGGTCGTGCAGGACCTCGTTGAGGCAGCCGCCCACCTCGCCGCTCCGCACCAGGCTGACGTAGGTGCGATCGAAACACTGCGGCAGAGCGGTCATGGCCGCCGACAGGCTGCGTCCGCCCGAGATGAGCTCGGCCAGTTTGGCCGCCATCGGGCGCATCGACTTGTCCTCGGCGCTGACCAGCGTGTCCAGCGCCCGCACGATGTGCACCGCCGCTCCCAGCATGGCGCTGAGCTGAAAGGTGAACATCGCCCGGGCGCGCGGATGCAGGCGGGGGATCGTGACGCTGACCGGCGGCGGGGGAGCGGATTGCTTCAGCCTGGATTCGATCCGGTCGGCTTCGATCTGAGACTGCCGGGCTGCCTCGCGGGCCAGCTGGGCCTGACGTCGTTGCTCGCGGACGCGCTCCGCTTCGGCCCGGACCTGTTCCTCGAACGTGTCCTCCCCCATGAATTCAGGATATTCGCAGAAGACTGACCCCGATTCCTGTGCTACGATATTCGAAATGGGGCGGCGGGCTTTCACCCTCACCGAGGTCATGTTCTGTATCCTGCTGGCGGTGCTCGGGGTGCTGGCGTTCTTGAGCGTGGTCAGCTACTCGCTGCGCGCCCGCAACAAGACCAGCCAGCGGCACGAGGCCAGTGTCATGGCCACCTCTTTTCTCAACCAGGCCGAGCTGGACAACTGGAAGGACTTCTCCCAATCCTCCGCTCGCCCGCGCCAGCCCGTCCCGGGCCATCCGGGCTTCGAGTATGCCGTGACCGACCAGACCGAGATGCCCGATCTCAAGCGGGTCGACGTGCTGATCTACTGGCAAGACAAGCAAGGCCTTCAGGAGTATCGCCTGTGGACAAAATTCGTTCGCGAGGACTGAGCCTCCCCGAGGTTCTGGTCGCGACCGGCGTGTTCGTGACGCTGGCGTTCGTCATGCTGCTCATCTATCAGGTGTCCCTGCGGGCCCGCAGCAAGGAGGACGTGCACGCCTCCACTTACCGGGCGGCGATGCTGGCGCTGCAGCACATCCAGACGCAGTTGCGGGGCGCCCAGTTGCTCGAGCCCTCCGACCTGACCGCGCCGGGGGTGCCGACGGCCAAGTTTCTCTATCCCCAGCTGGAGGACGGCTCGCTCAAGGTCGGACCGAGCGGCGAGGCGACCTGGGGCGACACGGCCTTTTTCGAGATGCAGGGCCCCAACCTGGTGCTGCGCAACGAGACCCAGAACACCGTGCGCGTGCTGGCGCAGCTCGGCCCCACCGGCGGCGTGGCGTTCCGCCGGGCGGACTATCGCATGGTCGAGGTCGTCGTGACCGCCAAACGCGATGATCCGGATCCGACGAGGCGCAGCACCTACACGGCCAGCCTCTTGATCACCCTGCCCAACCAGCCCTGAATGCGATTACCAGACGCGAGCGTGCAACTCGGCCAGCATGGGGGAGCCCTGCAGCACCTCCGGCTCGAGCGTGCGCAGATACGGGGCCAGTTTGAGCTCCTCGCAAGAGACGTCTCCCTGCTTGACCCGCAGGAAGAGCTTTTGGAACAGCGGATCCTCCGGCCGGACCTCGGCCCTCAGTTTCTGGGCCGCCAGCGCGGCCAGCATGTCCACCACGTAACGGTAGCCCACCAGCAGCTCTTGCATCGTGTCGGGCGCGGGAGTGCCGCCCTTGAGCACCTCGCGCTGCCCCTCCAGCTTCTCCAGGCGTCCCCAGGCCTGCAGGGCCTCGAGCGGCTTCAGCTTGCCCGAGCGGATGCCCACGTACAGGCTCTGGAACACCAGGTTGCGCTGCTCCTCCAGGTCCTGGGCCGGCTTCCCTCCGCCCGACAGCAGCTTGCGAAAGCCGGAAATGACCGCGCTCAGGATTTTGTGGTGCCCCTCGCGCTCTTTGGCCGAGCTCAGCACGCGGTCCACCGAGCGCAGCAGGTCCTTGAGCTGGAACGGTTTGTAGAGGTAGTCCTCGGCCCGCACCGCCATGGCTCGCGCCGGAGCCTCCTCGCTGGCGTAGCCGGTGATCACGATGCTGCGCAGCTCGGGCCGCACCTCGCGCAGCGCCGCCAGGCACTGCAGACCGTCCATTCCCTCCATACGGATGTCGGAGATGACCAGGTCGAAGGCGGTGCGCTGGGCCGCGGCGATGGCCTCGGGGCCCGACCCCACGCCGAAGACCTCGTGGTCTTCTTCCTCCAGCACCCCCGTGAGCGTGCGGCGCAGGTTTGCATCGTCTTCCAGCACCAGAATGCGAGCCATGTTGACGGCGATTCGCCTCGGCCGGACGGCACCCTCTCTTGAGCTGGCTGGCGCTCGCAGTCGCGGTTGTCCTGGGGATGGTCTCGCTGCTCACCGGACATCCGCCCCAAGGCGGGCTGACGCTCGGCCTTTTGGCCGGCATGGCCCTGCTGCTGGAGCTCACGGCGCCGCGCATCGGCGGGTTTGGCTTTGCCAGCGGCGGTCCGGCCGTCTGCATGGCGCTGGCCCTCCTGCCCGGCCAGGGGTCGGCGCCGGCGGCCTGTCTGAACCTGGGAGTCGTCCTGTTGCGCACCGTGGTGCGCTCCCAGGGACGAACTCCTGACCAGCTGGCTGCCGAAGCGGCGCTCGATCTCGTGCCTGCTCAGGCCACCATCGCCGTTCTGAGCTTTTTCCGCGGCCCGGTCGGCGCCATGGTGGGCGTGATCGTCTACCTGCTGGGGGTCGCGCTGATGCCCCGCTGGCTCGCGCCGGCCCACCGGCCGGACGTGCGGGCGTTGCTGGTGGGGCTCGCCTTCGCCGGCCCGGGACTGGCGGTTTTGGCCGAGGGCAACCCGCTCCAAGCGCTCTGGCTGCTGCCCGTGATGCTGGGTCTGCAGCGCGCCAGCGAGCTCATCCGGGCGAGCCGCCGGGCCGAGGCGGAAGAGCAGAGGCTGCAGACCGAGCGGCAGTCGCTGCAGCAGTTGGCCGACACCCACCGCAGGCTCTCCACCACCAGCCGCGCTCTGGCTGACCAGACGGAGGCCCGGCTCACGCTGGAGGAAGCGCTGGAGGAGCGGGCCCGCGCCCACGCCCGCCTCAAGGTGTGGGCCGAGCGCCTGGACTATCTTTTGCAGGGGGGGCGCGCGCTGGCTCTGGCGCTCTCTCCGGAGGAGATCGCTGCCAGCCTGGAGCGTCTTTTGAGCGACACGCTGGCGCCCGAGCGCGGCGTGCTGTTCAACGAGCGCGGCGAGGTCAAACGTGCCTGGGGCGCCTGGACCCCCGAGCAGCAACAGCTGGCGAGGGCTGCCGCGGAGCAGGTTGTGGACAAGCCACTGCTGGAGAGTATCCTGATGGCCTGTCCGCTCCTTACCGAGTTTGGCTCGGTCGGCAGCGTGGTGGTGTTCGGCGAGTATGCCCGAGAGCAGCGGGACATCTTCCACATGATCTCCTTTCAGGCCGCGGTGGTGCTGCACAACGCCCGACTCTACCAGGACGTGCTGGAGGCCAAGCGCCAGCTCGAGCTCTCGCAGGCCCAGCTGATCCAGTCCAGCAAGCTGGCCGCGGTGGGCCAGCTGGCCGCGGGCGTGGCCCACGAAATCAACACGCCGCTGGCTTCGGTCCTGCTCGAGATCGAGTCGGCCGAGCTGCGCCTGGAGAGCAAACCGCAACTCGTGCCTGCCAAGCTGCAGCGGGCGCGTGAGTCGACCCTGGCCTGCAAGGGGATCATCGCCAAGCTGCTCTTCTACTCGCGCGAGGGCACGGTCATGAGCGCCGGGATCGATCTCAACCAGGTCGTGCAGGACGCGCTCGAGATGTTCGGCCACCAGCTTACCCTCGATGGCGTGCAGCTCTCCACCGAGCTGGCGCCCGCGCTTCCCGGGGTGCAGGGTAACGCCAACGAGCTGCAGCAGGTCGTCGTCAACCTGCTGCTCAACGCCCGCGACGCCGTGCGCGGCGGCGAGCGCCGGCAGGTGCGCCTGGGCACCCGGGCCGACAACGGCAGCGTGCTGCTGGTGGTGCAAGACACCGGTTGCGGGATGGCTCCGGACGTGCTGGCGCGCGCCTTCGACCCGTTCTTCACCACCAAGGAAGTCGGTCGAGGCACCGGGCTGGGGCTCTCGGTCAGCCAGCAGATCGCCGAGCAGCACGGAGGGCGTCTGGAAGCCGAGTCGGCCCCGGGGCGCGGCACCCTGGTTCGCTTAAGGCTGCCGGCTCAGTAACTCGAGACCGGGCTGTATTTGCTGCCGCCCGCCGGGTCGCCGCCGCCCACGAGTTGCGTCTGGAGGTCGAGCAGCCCGCCCTGCTCCTTGAGGTTGCCATCGGTATCGTACATCTTGGCCGGCAGAGGGGGCATGAGCTCGAACGTGCCGTTGCCCTGCTGGCGATAGTCGCTGTCCGGCTTGCCGCTGTAGACCGTGTGGATGAGGAGCTGCCCGGCGGCGTCCATCGAGATGGCATTGATGCGTGTCTTGTTGGTCCCGTCGATCTTGGTGCCGTCCGCCAGGTGATAGCTCTCGGTCGGGCTCGGCACCGGGGTCCAGACGCCGTCGCGGTATTTGAAGATCGTGTCCACGCCAGGGCTGCTCGACCGGGGTTTGCGGGCGACCATGTAGAGGCTCCCGTCGGGCGAAGCCGCCAGGTCGCTGATGATGCTGTCGTTAGCCCCGATCAGGTTGCCGCTGTTGTCGTAGCGCTGCCGCGGCGGGGCTGGTAGGATGTCCCAGTCACCCGTGCCCTCGTTCCAGCGCCCGATGGCCTGCTTATTGTCGTCCACGCCAAAGTGGGCGTAGACGTTGCCCGTCTTGTCCACGGCCAGATCGTGCATCTCGTGCGTGCGGCCGGATTTGGTGACGACGTTGCCGCTGGCGTCGTAGTAGACGTTTTTGGGGGGCGGCAGCGTATCCCAGGCCTTGGTGTTGAAATTGAACCGCGCCACGTGGTCGGGCTCACCCGTGCGATAGGTGGTCTGGTACAGGAAATTCTGCCCGTCGGTGGAGATGGAGCCGGCAATGTTGCCGACGTCTCCGCCGCCCACGGGGTGGACCACGCCGGACTCGTCGTAGCGCACGTTGGGCAGGGCCGGCAGCAGGTCCCAGGCCTGCGTGCCCGGATCGAAGTGCACCACGCAGCCCGGGTCGAACGTGCCGTTCTTCACGATGAACGGGGGGATGTTCTCCAGCACGTCGGCCGGCGAGCCGCCCGCGTCCTCGTTGTCGGTCAGCATGCGCTGGATGTTGTTGGCCACCATTCCCAGGGGCGACGAGGAAGCGCTGTCCATCGAAGGGTCGTACTTGATGTAGAGATTCCCGCCCCGGTCCGAGCAGAGGAAGAGCAGGCTCAGCGCGTACTTGCCCGGGTCCTGGGCCAGCGTGCCGTCGGCCCGCCACCAGTTGCGGGGAACGGGGGGGAGAAGCTCCCAGTTGGGTCCGCTGCCTTTGAAGAGGGACGGGGTGTTGACGCCGTCATAGTGGGGCGAGACCGCGTAGGCGACCCCATTGACGTCGGGCTCGTGCAGCACCGAGCGGGTGAACTCCTGGACCAGCAAAGGATTCCCGAGCGGATACGCTTTGCCGTGGACGTGCATCACGTTGGGATTGGTCTTGTCCTTCACCACCCAGGCCTCGACCTGGAAATCGCCCCAGGTCGCCCGGTAGGGGTCGGAGTCGTCGTGGCTCTCGAAGGTGGCGTCGGCGTTCAGCCGGGCCAGGGCCTCGTTGACGATGCCCTTGGCGGCCATCTTGAGCTGGGTGGATTGGGCTTGCAGGCGTGTGAAGCGCAGGTCTTGATTGGCCTGGACGACCAGGACGGTGCCGATGAAAAACATCAGCATCACGAAGAATAGAACCGTCGGGATCCCCATTCCACGCCGCCCACCCACATGCCATGTTGTAGCACAAAAACTCAGCGACGACAGGAGCGATGGACAGGGCTTCGAACCGGCCGGAATGACTTTGTCCGACCCGATCGCCCAGAAAGCCTCCGATGCCTTCCGCAAGCTGCTGGAGGACGATTCCGTGGGCACCCGCCAGGAGTACGACGCGATGGTGGAGCGCATGCGCGCCAGCGGCCTGATCGTCGGCGACCGCGTCCTCCCGCTCAGCTTCGCCCCGGCCCTGATCAGCCGCGCCCGGCTCGAGCCTATCAATCGCGAGATGGCTCAGCTCCTGAAGATCCTGGTGCGCCTGGAGCCCATTCTCCATCGCCCCCGCTGGATGGAGCTGCTGGGCATCTCGCCCCAGGAGCGCGACCTCATCCGCCTGCCGGCCTCGCTGCCCCACGGCTCGCACGTGAGCCGCGTGGACGGTTTCCTGGGCCCGCCCCAGAGCGAGGACGACTCGGGCTACCGCATCGTGGAGCTCAACATCGACTCGCCCGGCGGTGCCGCTTTCATGGATGCCTGTTGGAACGCCATCGGCGAGACCGAGACCTGGAAGCGCTTTCGTCAGCTGTATCCCGGGTCGTTTATCGCCAGCGATCCCGACATCCTCGAGGTGCTGCTGCGCTCCTGGAAGGCCTGGGGCGGCTCGGGCAACCCGCGCATCGCCATCGTGGACTGGGTCACGGTCAGCACCCACGCCGAGTTCGCGCTCCTGAAGGAGCACTTCGAGTCGCGCGGCATCGAGGCGGTGGTCTGCGACCCGCGCGAGCTGGAATACAAGAACGGCGAGTTGCTCGACTACGACGGCAAGAGGATCGACCTGGTCTACCGGCGCGTGCTGGTGGAGGATCTGCTGGCGCGGGGCGAGGAGTCGCGCGCGCTTGTGGACGCCTACCGCTTCGGCGCCATCTGCATGGTCAACCCGTTCCGCGCCAAGCCGCTCACGATCAAGTCGCTGCTGGCGCTGTTCCACCGGCCCGAGATGGAGGAGCTGCTGGACGCCGACGACCTGCGCTTCATCCGCCGCATCGTGCCCTGGACGGCCATCGTAGAGGACGGCCCGGTCATCGACACGCTGCTGAAACGGCGGTCCGAGCTGGTTCTCAAGCCGGCCGACGGTTGGGGCGGCGACGGCATCTACCTGGGCTGGGAGCTGTCCGAGTCGCAGTGGGAGGAGGCCGTCAAAGTGGCCATCTCCAAGCGCTACGTGGCCCAGGACCGGGTGTTCATCCCGACCGCCGAGCATCCGGTGGCCACCGAGAAGGGCTGGGAATACCACGACTTCCGGGTGGACTTCGACCCGTATCTTTTCTCGCAGAAGATCGGGATCCCGTTGATGCGCCTGAGCGCCAACGACATGCTGAACATCAAGACCGGAGGGCAACTGGCCGTGACGTGGGTGCTATGGGGCTGACGACGCGGGTCTATCTGGTGCGGCACGGCTCGACCGAGCTGGCCGCGGGAGATCGCTTCGCGGGCAGCACCGACGTGCTGCTCTCGTCCGAGGGCGAGGCCCAGGCCCGCGCGCTGTCGGAGCGGCTGGCTTCCAGGCCGATCGACTGCTGCTTCGCCTCTCCGATGAAGCGGACGTTGCGGACGGCGGAGCTGATCCTGGCGCCCCATCCGATCACGGCAGCCCCGATGCCCGAGCTCAAGGAGATCGACCACGGCCACTGGGAGACGCTCACGCGCTCCGAGGTGGAGGCGCGCTTTCCGGACGAGTACCGGCTGTGGGAGCAGGACCCGTTCACGATCGCGCCTGAAGGGGGCGAATCGGGGCTGAGCGTGCTCAACCGCGCCCTGCCCGCGCTGACGCGCCTGGTGCGCGAGCACGAGGGGAAGACGCTGCTGATCGTCTCCCACAAGGCGACCATCCGGCTGCTGATCGGGAGCTTTCTGGGGTTCGACCTGCGCGGCTATCGCGACCACCTCGACCAGTCGCCGTGCAGCTTGAACATCCTGGACTTCAAGAACCCCTGTCAGGGCCGATTGATGCTCTTCAACGACATCTCCCACTATGAGGAGACGCCCCGGTCGACCGAGCAGTCGCTTTCGAAGATCTGGGATCGGACGGCGTAGCGGGGGACGGGAGTAGGGAGTAGGGAGACGGGAGTAGGGAGTAGGGAGACGGGAGTAGGAATCGTTAACAAAGCTGTTACCTGGTGGTAACTTTTTGGGGAACGAGAAGCCTCTGGGGGGGGTTTGGACCTTCACAAAACACAAGGAGGTCCCCACCGATGATCGCTCCCACTTCCGACGCCCGCACCACCCCCGTGAGCCGGACCTCTGCGCGGAGGGATGCCGCCCCGGCCGCCACCCCCGAGCGTCCCCAGGAGACCAAGGCCGCGCCGGCCACGGACCGCGGCGACGGCGTGGAGATGAGCGACGCGGCCAGAGCCGCTCTGAACGAGTCGCATCCGGACCCGAATGACGCCCGCAGCGCCACGCAGCCCCAGGACCAACCCTTGACGGACACCCAGGCCAACCAGGTGCTGTATGACAATTTCGCCACGTTCGACACCGCGGCCAAGGGCGGCAACGGCGACAATCGCGTGTCCCGCGGCGACATCGAGGCCGTGGCTAACGACCCGAATGCTTCTCCCGAGCTGCGCGAGGCTGCCCAGCACATTCTGGACCAGCAGGACCAGTTCCGCGACCTCGACTCGGGCCGCCGTGGCTATTATGACGAGTATGCCGGCCAGGTGTGGGATACCGACGGCCGCATCTCCCGCGAGGACGTGGGCGACGTGCTCTCGCAGGATTACGCGGGCGAGCTGGGCCAGAATTTCGACCAGGTGGCCGGTGGAGACGGCAACTCGAACACCATCACCCGCTCCGATTTGATGACCGCCGCCCAGAGCGACGACCCTGACGTGGCGGCCGCCGCCCGGTTCTACCTGGCCCAGTCGCAGTATTTCGCGCACGCCGACACGGCCGGTTCGCCGGTGTATGGCAACACCAACGCCGACCAGCAGATTGGCCACAATGACCTGGACCAGGTCCACGACGGCTTCACGATTCGCGATCGCCGGCAGCTGCTGGGCGGGTATACCTAGGGGAGGTTCTCCTCGTCGAGGAGCGGTTCTGGCGCCCGTGGCTGAACCGGATGCCGGAGAATTGCTTGAGCACGATTCAGAATCCTGCTGTGCAACGCCCCTGCAACACCTCTGGCTAAACTCTCTCCATGCTCGACGTCGCCTTCGTTCTGCTCGCCCTTGCTCTCCTGATGCTGGTGGCCTACCGGGGGTGGTCGGTCATCCTCTTTGCGCCGATCTGCGCCCTCCTGGCCGTCTGCCTGAGCCTGGGCCCCTCCCAGGTGCTGCCGTTCTACTCGCACGTTTTCATGGACAAGCTGGTCGGCTTCCTCCAGCTCTATTTCCCGGTCTTCCTCCTGGGAGCCGTGTTCGGTAAGCTGATCGAGCTGAGCGGCAATGCCAGCAGTATCTCGCGAGCGATGGTCAGGCTGCTCGGGCCGCAACGAGCGATGCTGGCCATCGTCACGGCCTGCGCGCTGCTGACCTACGGCGGCGTCAGCCTGTTCGTAGTGGCGTTCGCGGTCTATCCCTTCGCGGCCACCCTCTTCAAGCAGGCCCACATCCCCAAGCGGCTGATCCCCGGCACCATCGCGCTGGGCGCCTTCACGTTCACGATGGACGCGCTGCCCGGCACGCCCCAGATCCAGAACGTCATCCCCACCACGTTCTTCGGCACGACCATCTACGCCGCACCGATTCTGGGCATCCTGGGAGCCATCTTCGTGCTGACGCTGGGCCTGCTCTACCTGGAGTGGCGACGGCGCAGCGCCGCCCGGCAGGGCGAAGACTACGGAGACAATCACAGGAACGAGCCCGAGCTCGACCCGGAGCTGGACCTGCCGCACCCCCTGGAAGCGGTGGTCCCGCTCTTGACGGTGGCCGGGGTCAACCGCATCGTCGACCTGAAGGCGCGCTACGGCAGCGAGCTGGACGTGGCCGGGCATCCCGTCGAGGTGGCCAAGGTGGCGGGCGTGTGGTCCATCGAAATGGCGCTGGCGGGCGGTATTCTGGTCTGCCTGGCCCTGGGCTACCGGCGCATCGGCGAGCGGCTGCGCAAAGGCCTGGAGCTGGCCGTCAGCGGAGCCTTGCTGGCCAGCCTGAACACCGCCTCGGAATACGGCTTCGGCGGCGTGATCGCGGCTCTGCCGGGCTTCGCCCTGGTGAAGAGCGTCATCGCTTCGGCCAGCGCCCACCCGTTGGTGAACGAGGCTATCAGCATCAACGTGCTGGCGGGCATCACCGGTTCCGCCAGCGGTGGCCTCTCTATCGCACTGGCGGCGATGGGCCAACAGTACCTGGCCTCGGGCCTGCCCCCGGAAGTGCTCCACCGCATCGCCTCCATGGCCTCCGGTGGCATGGACACGCTGCCGCACAACGGCGCCGTCATCACGCTGCTGGTCATCACCGGGCTGTCGCACCGGGAGAGCTATCGCGACATCTTCGCGCTCACGCTGATCAAGACGCTGAGCGTGTTCTTCGTCATCCTGGTCTACGCCCTGACCGGTTGGATCTAGGAGACTCGAGGCTTCGCCTCGAATTTTCCGATCGCAATTGAGCGAGCTGATGCGCGGGCTCCTGCGGGGGCGGATGGGGCAGTTCCGGCGCGAGTTCTGGGACTACGCCCGGTGGACCTACTGCGTTTACGTCTTCCTGGCCATCGAGCTGGGCCTGGTGCTCCAGTTCTGCAACTATAACCCGCTCGCATTCCTGGTCGTCACGCTTTTCTTTTCGCCAATCCTCATTCCCACGTGGTTGCTCGCCCGTTGGCTGGCCCGACAGGGGCACGAAGCCAGGCTCGAGCTGGTGATCGGGACCGTCCGCTCCCGGAGCACCCACCAGGAGAGAAGCGGCGACCCGCACGACCATATCACCCACACCATCTACAAGCTGCAAATTCAGCTCCAGGAGGGCTATGCGGGCCGCGGTGGGGTGGAGGAACGGCTGGCGGGTGACCTCGGCAGCATCCATACCTGGAGCGGAGTCTATAAGGCGATCCCCCAGGACCGCCCGGTATTCCTGCGCCTCTGCCACAGCAACGCTTTCGGGCGCGACCACCGGCATCTGCTGGCCTGGGAGGAAGTCACCGCGACGCTCCCCACCGAGGTCGACCCGTCGCTGCCGCTCGACCCGGAGTTCGCACCGCCCCCGCCGGCGCCCCCCTCGCCCTATCTCCACTACGCCAGAGTCGCTCTGAAAGGCCTGGGCGTCCTCTTCGTGATGGCCGTGTTGCTGGCCGGCGTGCACCACATGGCCACCAGCCGCGACTGGAAGACCGCAATTTTCGGCGCCCCGCCTGGTCCATCGGGCAAATTGCCCACCGCTCGCACGGCTCTGACCGGCTTTGAAAGGAAGGCGCCGATCACGCTTCTGGTCTACGGGGAGACGGTTGTGGCCGTGAGCCAGAACCGATGCGTGACGTCCATCGGGGGGGCGGGCGGGTCGGCTCCGTTGCCCCCGGTCTCGTCCGTCGGTGCTACCAGCGGAGAGTTCGTGCCGGTCGGTCTGCTGTCCGACGGAGCCGAGCTCTGGGTCGTGGCCGGCCAGTTCCCGTCAGCGCCCGGGCTGACCGTGGAAGGCACCCTGCCCGATGGCTGCAACGGTGCCTGGCCGATGCTCCGCGACCAGACCGGCACGTTTCGCAAGCTCGCCGGCCCCGGCCCCCTGAGCGCGATTCCGCCGGCAGTCTACCAGGGCGACAAGCTCGCTTCCCCTCAGCATACCGCCGCCGCCGTTGTCGACCCGGCTACCATGAGCTTCGCGGCCAGCAAGGGCGCGCTGCAGCGCTCGAACGCCGTTTGCTTGCGCCTGTCCAACCGGATCGACCTTGCCTCCGAGCCGCTGGCGTTCACGCGCAACCACAACGAATACGTCGCCACCCTCGGCAATTGGCGCCTCAGCTCGCCGGACAAGGTGGAAAGGTCGGCCTTTGCGCCCGGCCTGGTCATCGCGCTGGCCTACGACAACGGTTATCCCGTGCTCTCGCGCTGGTTGCGTTAACTCAGATTTAACAGCCTGTACCTTGCGTCCCACGGCTGCGCCGTGTAACTATGCCTGCATTCTGGGTAGGGTTTACGGCTTTTGGCGAAATCAACAAAGAACGTGGCGATCTCGCGGGGATCGCATGAGATTCTGGACCGGCTGTTCAACGCGCTCTGGCGAGAAGGCCTGAATGCGGGCCGACGGCTTTCCGGAGACGGGAAGCGGGCCGTGGTCCGACTCGACGACCAGAGCGAGCTGCTGGCCCACGTCGAGCACGTACGCGCGCTCGACCGGTTGCGCACCCGCGCGCCCTACGTTCTGCGCAAGGCCGGCGAGGGCCGCCTGGAAGAGCTCGCCACGCCTGCCCAGGCCATCGACCGACTTCAGGCGCTCTCCACCGAGGAGGGCCTCGACTGGCGCCAGCTCGACCTGGAGCTCACGCAGTCCGCCCACAACCTGGACCTGTTTTTCAGCCACGCCCCCGCGCGCGTCGCCGAGCTGATCGCGCGCGGCACGGACAAGATCCTCGCGCTGGGCGACGTGCCGTTGGAAACCTGGAACCTGCGCGGCCACGAGCTGCATCCCGGCTGCAAGACGCGCTTCGGGTGGACGGACGTCGACCTGCGCCAGTACTCTCCCGAGCTGGGTTGCACGCTGGACCTCAACTTCGTGGCTCTGCGCCAGGACCACGCCGTCGACACCCGGATCGCCGACGCCGAGCTACCCTGGCCGATCGACGCCCCCGACGGCTTCCTCGTCCTGGCCGTGCACCCGTGGCAGCTCGAGCACAAGCTCCGGCCGCTCTTCCAGGATGAATTCGCTCGAGGCATCCTGCAGGAGCTGCCCGACCGCCACCCGGTCACGCCGCTCGCCAGCCTGCGCACCGTGGTGCCGCTGGGCGCCAGCCACCACCTGAAGCTCCCGCTGGCCGTGCAGTCGACCAGCGCGCTGCGCACGGTGAGTCCGCAGAGCGCCCAGAACGGGCCGCGGCTCTCCGAATTGCTGGGGAACCTGCCGTTCCTCAGCCTGCAGGCCGAGGAGCGTGGGATCCACTTCTGGCGCGAGGGCGAGGACCTCGATCGCGCCAGGCACCTGAGCCTGATCTACCGCCAGGCACCGAAGCAGATCGCCGGCACGCATCTCGTGCCGTGCGCCGTGCTGAGCGAGCCGAGCCCCCTGGATGGCCTGCCGATGGTGGCCGAGGCGGCCCACGATCCCATCGACTGGATCGCCCGCTACACCGAGCTGACTGCCTCCACCGTGCTGCCGGCCCTGTTCGAATATGGCATCGCCCTGGAGGCCCACGGGCAAAACAGCCTGGTCCGACTCGAGCGCGATCAGCCGGTGGAGCTGATCCTGCGCGACCTGGGCGGCATCCGCATCTACTTCCCGTGGCTGCACGCCCGTGGTCTGGACGTGAGACTCCATCCCGAATCGGTCGTGATCGCCCACACCCCCGAGGAGCTGGTGGCCAAGTCGCACCACACCTACGTGCAGGGCAACCTGGCCCCGGTGGTCAGCGCGCTGGCCGAGGCCCGTGGTCTCAACGAGCGCCTGCTCTGGAAGGCCGTCTCGCAGACGATGCGCCGGATGTGGCGCTGGGGCGACGAGGCGGCCCGGCTCTGGTTCGCCCCCAGCATTCAGGTGAAAGCGCTCACGCGCATGCGTCTCGGCGGACGCTCGCACCAGTATGACTTTTGCTCGGTGAAGAGCCCGCTCGCATGAGCTTGAGTCGCACCGCTCGCCGCAAGCTGTGGGCCGTCAAAGCCTTTTACGCCCTGTGCCTGGCGCAGCTCCTGAGCGTCGCCGGCCTGGAGATGGGCATCGTCTTCTTGCCCGCCTACTTCGCCGACCTGGGAGTGCGCGGTCAGACCGCCCTCATGCAGTGGACGGCGGTGGCCAACCTGGTCACCTTCTTCACCTCCATGCTCTGCACGCCGCTGTGGGGCCGTCTGGGCGACCGGATCGGGCACAAGACGATGCTGGTGCGGGCCCACGTCGGCATGTCCGTGGCTCTGGTTTTCATGGCCTTTGCCCGCACGCCGGTCGAGGCCGTGCTGGCGCGCATCGTGCACGGCGCCCTGGCCGGGCTCACTCCGGCCGCCATGGCCCTTGTCAGCGAGGGCCGACGTTCGGCCCAGCGCGTCGCCTGGGTGCAGACCAGCGTCACCGCGGGCGCGATGGTGGGTCCGCTGCTGGGAAGCTTCCTGCTGGGGCCGATCGGCGCCTCCGGTCTCTATCTGGCCGGCGCTGTGGTCGCGGCCCTGTGCGCCGGGATGGTCAGCTGGCTGGCGCGCGAGACCCCTCGCCTCGTGCCCGCCCGCAAGGCCCCGCTGAAAGTCAACTGGGCCGGCCCCGCGTCGCTGGCCGCCTGGATTTTGCTGTGGCGGTCGCTGGAAGATACCGTGCTGCCCGTCTACCTGCAGGGCAAAGGGGGAGCCCACTGGGCGCTGTGGGTGGGCGTGGCCATCACCGGCTCGCGCGCCGCCGCCATGCTGACCGGACCCTGGTGGGGCCATCTCGCCGGGCGCTTTGGCTCGGCCCGCGTGCTGGCGGTCAGCCTGACCGGCTCGGCGGCTCTGACTCTGGCCCAACTGGCCGCCGGAAATCTGGCCGCGCTCGCCACGGTGCGTTTCATGCTGGGCGGGCTGCGGGGAGGCATCCTTCCCTGTCTCTACAGCGCTTCGGCCGAAGCGAGCCGGCCCGAGCACCGGGGGCAGGCGATCGCCTGGACCGCGAGCGGGGTGCGGCTGGGTAAGTCCCTGGGCAACCTGGCCGCTCCCGCCCTGGTGGCGGGACTCGGCTTTACCGGCCTGTTCTCGGGCATGGGGCTCGGTCTGCTCGTCACGCTCCCGTTCCTGAAAACGATGCTGCGAAAGGAGACCTCTTGCGCAAGCGCCTCATCCGCTGGCACATCCGCCTGGGCCGAGCCGTCAGCCTCCTGATGATCGTCTGGGCCCTCAGTGGCCTGTGCATGATCCTCGAGCCCATCGCCCTGAAAGCCCTCGACCCCGAGTTTCCCCGGCTCGGTCCCAGCGTCGTGGACCCCAACTCGTTCGAGCGGCCCCCATCGCAGCTGTTGCATCTGCGCGAGCCCGTGGCCGGGGTGACTTTTCACCAGACCGGCGAGCGGGCCTGGTACACCGTGCGTCATCTGGATGGACGTCTGGCCGGGGTGGACGCCCGCACCGGCCAGGAAGTCTCGCCCTATCTCTCGGTGGAGGAGCTGCAGGCCAAGCTGACCCGCCAACTGGCCGGCACCCGCTGGTCTCTGGCCGACCGCCCGCTGCTGCTCACCGCTTACGACGAGCAGTATCGCAAGGACGGGCTGCCCGTGTACCGCGTGCGACTGGACGGCCCCAGCCGCGTGGTGGTGTACTGCTCGGCCGAGGACGGCTCGGTCGTCAAAGTTACCACCCTCTGGTCGCGCTTCTTTCGCTGGGCCGGCATGGGCGTGCACACCTGGAACTCGCAGTTCCTCAAGGACAACTACGACGGCTGGCGCCGGTGGGGATTGGTCCTGCTGGTGGCCGTGCCGATTCTGAGCATGGGAATTCTGGCCCAATTGCTGTTACGGCCGGCCCGCGCTCCCGCGGGCGAGGAGAGAAATTCAGCTCCCAAGAGGAAGCGGTCCCCTCGGCCTGAAAAGTAGCTGTGTCGGGGGGCGCTTAAAGCCCTTCTCCTGTGTTACCATGCTTTTATCCGTGCCGATGAAGGGTCAACCTCGCAAGCGGGCTTTTGCGCTGGCCTATACGCTGATCGTAGCGGCCGTGATCTTCCTGTTTGCCGGGGCGCTCTTCATGCGGGCCACGGAGACCATTCGCTATTCGGGTATCGACGTCAATTCGGTGCACGCCACGGCTCTGGCCGACACGGGGGCGCAACTGGCCTACGCTCTGCTGCGCGACCACGATCCCCAGTATTTCAAAACGCAGAACCCGCTCCGGAGCATCGACCTCGGTCCTGACTTCGCCCCCAGCGTCATCGGCGGCACGTTCGAGGTCACCGTGGACGATGCCGACTACACGGCAACCGGGCTCTACCCCGACAACGGCACGTTCTACACGCTGGTCAGCACCGGCCGCGTCGGCAACCACTCGGCTCGTTCCGAGATGACGCTCAAGATGACCAACCCGCTGCTGAATTACCTTTTTCTCTCTCCTCGCAACCTCTGGATCGGGGCCGGCACGACCGTGGTGGGGCCCATCGTGGTCAACGCCGACCCGGTTTCGGGTGAGCCCGGCAACCTGACGCTCAGCCACGCCAGCGAGTATTACAACGGCATCAGTCACGCCTACCAGATGGATCAGGGCGATCTCAAGCTGGACATCCAGGCGCGGGCCTCGGGTGACATCCAGATCGCCAATGGCTGCGACCACGGCAATACGGCTCCTCCTCTGCTGCTGAACGGGCGTTATCCGCCCCAGAGCCTGCAGAACCAGGATTTCAACATTCTCTGCACCTGGGGCTCGTGGGCCGCCAGCGTGATCTTCACCGACGAATGCGCGCTCGAAGCCCACGCCAAGTTCACCACCAAGATTCCCACCATGAAAAAGCTGCTCGAGAAGTTTCGCACGGGCGCCGGCCCGGCGCCGCTGGATATCACCAGCGCGGGCCCCGAGGGCGTGCTGGTGGAGTTCACCAACGGGCAGGTGTTCGTCAGCCAGGCGGCCCGCCGGCAGATCGGGCGGGTCTACGATAAGGCGCTGGCTCTCGACGAAGGTAGCTACCCGATGAGCACCGACTACTACGAGCCTTACTTTGGCATCACGCCGGCGCAGGCCCAGGCCAAACTCGACGCCGAGGTGGCCTGGGACGATCCCGGCCTTCCCGACGACAACTATCCGGCCGACATCGGCCCCGGAACGGGCGACTACTGCGACGTCTACCGCACCGAGCGCGCCGCCCCGTTGGCCAGCTACACCCTGAGCGCCACCAACTGGACCACGATCTACCTCACCACCAGCCGAACCGATTTTCTGAGCGTGGACGGCAAGCCGATGGGTCCGCCGGTCTTTGTGCGCGGCATCGTCAAGGGCAAGGTGATGGTGGTCTATGACGTGACGGACGACACGCTCGATCCGAACGAGGATCGACTGCACATGATGATCCTGGGCGAGCATGAGATGCCCGCCGATTCGCCCGCCAACAAGCTTCCCACGGGGGGGGCACCGGGGGTCGTCGGGGGCGTCCTGTACGCCGATCGCAACATCAAGACCGACCCTGACCAGGTCGTTTTTTCCAGCGATCGCTGCGTGTTGCTGTGCCGGGGAACCCTGACCGGCGCGGGCGACCCCGGAGTCCATCGCGGGCATATGCACGACATGGCGGGAAATCCGGTCAACTACCGCCAGCAGATCTGGGATCTGGACGCGCAGTACAGCAACTACTACACGGGCACCCCCGGCGACTGGGATTTCCGCTGCTCGCCCAACTGGATCGGCTACTGGGGTGATGGTCCGCACTGCAACTTCTATGGCATCGCGGTGGCCTCGCACGCCGGCGGTGAACGTTGGCGGATCCGCTCGGATGGGCAGTTCGTCGATGCCAGGAATTATGACTATCCCGGCGGGATCGCCAAATGGGGGGACATGGGCGTGGCCAGCCCCCCGGCTGGCGAAGCGACCACCGATGTCGCCATCTTCCCCTTTGCCATGCGTCGCGCCCGCTGCGCTCCCGGTTATTCGGGCGACGTGCGCGGGAGCTTCCACAGTCTGGTCACGGCCTACAAGCTCTCGGGCGATGCCCATTACGATTACTCGTGGCAGGCTTTGAAAGAGGCCGAGATCCGGACCGAGATGTTTCTACCCATCCAGCCCGTCATCGCGAGCTTCCAGCGTCTGTGAAACGCGCCGGGCTCACGCTGGTGGAGGTTCTGGTCAGCCTGTTCATCCTGGCCTTTCTCAGCTCGGCCCTGGTGGTGGTTTACACCTCGATGCTGGGGGGGTCGCGTAAGACGGCCGTAAACAGCGAGTCGGTGGCCGCGCTCGACGCCATTCGCGACTGCTGGGAGATCAAGATCCGCGATACCTGGCCCGACACTCCGGCTCCCGACGCCCCGATCACTTACCCGGGCACCCCCTATCGCGACTACGTCTATCGCGTGGACGACCTGGGCCGCGTCAAGAACCCCCTGAACACCAGCGTCTACCTCGAGATGAAGCGCGTTCGGTTGCAGCTCGACTACAAGGACCAGGACGCCGACCACAACACCATCACCCGCACGTATGAAACGGTGTTCCATGTCGTCCGGTAGGCGGGGGATGTCCATTCCGGAGGTCCTGATCAGCGCCTCGCTGCTTTTGCTCGTGTCTGCCATCTTGTTCGAGATGCTGATTCCCCTGATGGGCCGGTCGGTCAAGCTGGATCAGAAACAAGACAACCTGCAGCGCGGCGTGGTGGTGCGCAATTTCATGAACATGCGGCTCAAGACCGCCATGATCTTGAGCGTGGACGCCACCCACGTGGAATTCTACGCCAACGACCGCGCCAACACGCCGTATGGGCCCCTGAACAAGCTGGGCAAGGACGAGATGCCGGCCTACGACGAGACGCGCCGCCTGGAGATTACGAGCGAGAGCCGCCCGGACGGCATGTGGGTGGTGGAGCGCGAGAAGGGCGGGACCGGCCTCAACCGGGGCCTGCTCAATCTGGGCCCGGGCGGCACGATGACGCTGACCGTGTCCAAACCGATGCTCACTGTCGATCTGGTGGGAACCCTGGGTCAGATGGATG
>JBDHVW010000014.1:0-125236 GCA_039809865.1 Vulcanimicrobiota bacterium | reverse complement strand
GGCGTCATCGGTCAGAACGGCGCCACCCTGATCTCGGATAACGGCGCCGCCGTCATCGGCCAGAACGGCGCCAACGTCATCGGCCAGAATGGCGCCAACGTCATCGGCCAGAACGGCGCCGGCCTGATCTCGGACAACGGCGCCGCCGTCATCGGCCAGAACGGTGCCAACGTCATCGGCCAGAACGGTGCCAACGTCATCGGCCAGAACGGCGCCAACGTCATCGGGCAGAACGGTGCCAACGTCATCGGGCAGAACGGCGCCAGCTTGAGAATCTACTCGATTATGGGGATCGAGGACGTGGATGTGGATCCCCCTTCCTCCGCGTTCGAGCATCCCTTCCCGCCGCCGCCGCAGGTGCGGCTCCGGCTGGTGTCCAGCCTGACCCCGCTGCCCTTCGCCGACCTTCTCGGCGTCAGCACCGGCACGACCATCGTCTACAGCGTGCGGGCCGTGGACCCGAACGATCGGGCCATCCCGTACACGACCTCCCTGGCGGTCTGGTCGGCTACCTCTCAGAGCAGCAGTCCCGTGCTCTACCAGGATCCCAACAATCCGGGCCGCTTCATCGCGGTCAACCCGGGCAACTCGCGGGTATTCTTCAACGACCTCGAGAACGATCTCGTCGCCTTCGGTGACGTGACCGTGACCGGCGATCCCGTCTCCATTCCCGGCACGCTCGCCTTCACGCGGCAGCCGACCACGACTCAGAGCACCTTCCAGCCCCTGGACCCGTTCCCGATCGTGAAGGTGACCAATACCGACGGATCCCCGGCGGTGGGCGTTCCGGTCGTGCTGCAAGCGGTCGGGCCGCGGGCGGGCTTCGTCTCGGAGCGCGTGCTCACCGACGGCAGCGGCCGGGCACGCTTCCCCGACTTCGTCATCGGAGACACGGGCGAGCACCGCCTGATCGCCCGCAGCGGCAACCTGGTCAACATCGGCGTGCCCTTCCAGGTGCAGGCCGGACGCACGCTGCAGTCGATCGCGCTCCAGGCCGACGGCCCCACCACGCTGCAGGTGCGCGAGACCGTTCAACTCAGCGCGGTCGGCACCCTGAACGACGGCGCCCAGCTCGACGTCAGCAACCTGGTCGACTGGACCGCCAGCAACGCCAACGCCTCGGTCAGCAGCGCCGGATTCGTCCGCGGGTTGCGGCCGGGCAGCACCACCATCGAGGTCTTCCAGAAGGCCGGAGGGAGCAATCCTCTCAGCGCGCAGATCGGCATTACGGTGAACGCCGCCCCCGCGGGCGACGTCAACCTGGGACGCCTCTTCGTCAATGTCGGCACCAACAACGGCCAGACCAACGGCGTGGGCGTCTTCGATCTGTTCAGCACGGGCGCGCTGGACGCCGTCTCCGGCTCGCCCTTCGCCAGCGGACAGACCCCGGTCAACAGCCAGGGTCGCACCGCGCGCCTGGGCAACTTCGTCTTCACGCCCTCCCAGGCCGGAATTAACACCTTCAGCTACAACGACACCAGCGGTCAGCTCGTCAGTCAGAGCCTGCGCGGATTGCCGTCCGCCTCGCGTTTCCTGACCGGCAATGGCAGCAACGCGCTGTTCTACCTGACCACCGGCGGAGAGCTGGCGGGTACGCAGATCGATCCCGGCACCGGGGCCGAGGTGGGCTCGGACAGCATCTTCCTTCCGCCGCACGGCGTGGGGAACACTTTCTGGGACACCTGGGCGATCCAGGCCGTCGGGTCCGCCAACTCGGACATCGTCGTGGTCGCTGGGCGCAGCACCGATTCGGGCAACCCCAACGTGCAGGGCACTCAGGAAGCCGTGGATGTGCAGGTGTTCCGCTTCGACCGCAGCCTCAACCCGCCCGTGTTCACGAATCTGGGCTTCGCGACGGTCAACACGGGCATCCCGTTCGATGTGTTCGCGCGGCAACTGCCGCTGGCCACCGACATCATCCTGGACAAGCTCTACGTGGCCACCTACTTCGAGAACGGGGCGGGACGCATTACCCGGTTCGACCTCGACCTGGCCACCGGCGCGCTCACCAACCAGCTCACGGCCTACGACTACGTCGGCCGGAGCCCCGAGTGGCTGCTGGGGATGATTCACCCGAATCTCGGGCCGCTCATGCTCGTGGCTGTCATCGAGGGTCCCGAGTCGCGGCTGGACACGTTCCGCATCGAGCCGAACGGGACTCTGACGCAGCTCTTCAGCACCGGGCCCGTCACGGCGTTCTACCGCACTATCCTGGACTTCACCGCCCCGGGCACGGGGCAGAAGTTCCTGACGGTGCTGTCGCTCCAGGGCGTGTCGGTGTTCTCGGTGGACCCGCTCACGGCCGAGCCGACCCTGATCCAGTCGACCGACATCACCAACGCGGCGTCGATCGCCAAGTAGCCTGGACAAACAAAAGAGCCCCGAGCTGAGAAAGCTCGGGGCTCTTTTTCGTTGAGCCGCTAGGGCGTGCCGGCGGGGGCGACCGTCAGGCCGACCAGCGGCGCACCACCGCCGATCGTCCCCACCGCGGTGGCCTGGCCGGTGGCCAGGTTCACCGTGAAGAGCGTCGAGGTGGGGCCGGCGTTCGGGGTCAGCGACGCGAAGGCCGTGCCGGCCACGTCGATGTCAAAACCGACCCGCTGGTCGGTGTTGAACCCGAGCGGGCCGACGGTGTTCAAAAGGCCGCCGTTGGGCGGGTTCTGAATCACCAGAGCATCGGTCGTCTCGTCGATGTCGTAGAGCGTGGTCGTGGCCGCGCCCGGGAAGTTGTTCGAGTAGGCCGAGCCGCACACCGTCGGCGCCGTCCCAAAGTTCGGGTCGCCCGCGGCATAGGCCAGGTTGGTGTCCACGGCCGCCAGCGCGCCGTTGTTCGGGTTGACCCGAATATTGTCGGTCTGCGTGGTCGTAATGCGGATGCGGTCCACGGTCGGGTTGAAGTCGAAGCCAAACCCGATTCCGACCACCACGAAAGCGGGCGGGAACAGGGTGGCCTGGCCGGTGGCCAGGTTGATGGTGTAGAGCGTGCTCTGATTGCCCATCCCGTAAAGGGTGTTCTCGGCGGGCCGATAGTCAATGCCCACGAGCTGATCGCCCGCCTGCAGGCCTGTGACCGCCACCGTGCTCAGCACCGTACCCGGCGCGTCCGGCGCGAAGGTGATCAGGGTGTTGCCCGGCTGCAGACCGACGATGCGGTTCTGCACCGGACCGGGCGGGATGGCGCTGAGGCCGATCAGCTGGATTCCGTTGGGCAGCGGACCTTCCTGGAAGAGCGTTCCCGTCTCGAGGTCGATCTGGTTCAGGGAGCCGTTGCCCACGAAAGGCGAGCCGCCCGCGCTGATGTCGAAGCCGAGCTGGTCGCTGACATCGGTGCCAAGCGAGCCCACGGTGGTCAGCTGCCCTTCGTTGGGCGGATTCTGGATGACCAGAACATCCTGGGCGGTATCGATATCGTAGAGCGTCGTCGTGGTCGCGCCCGGAAAGTTGTTGCTGTAAGCCGCGGCCGCGACGCTGGGCGCCAGGCCTGCATTGGCGTCACCGGCGGCGTAAGCCAGGCCGGTGTCGGCGGTGCCCACCCCGGTGGCCACGTTGAAGCGGCTGTTCTGGCCGGTGTTGCTCACCGCTCGCAGACGATCGGCGACAGGGTTGAAGTCCCCGCCGAAGGCCGCTCCGCTCAGGGTGGGATTCATGTCGACGGGGGCCGTGGCGGCGCCCGTCACGGGGTCGAGAACGAGGATGCGGTTCTGGTTGGTAAAGCCATACAGGGCCGCGTCGGAAGGCCGGTAGTCGATGGCCAGCACGGCCTCGCCCGGGTTCAGGCCGGTGATCGCCACCTCTCCCTGCGGAGAACCGGGGGCGTTGGCCGAGAGTTGCAACAAGGTCTGGCTGGCGGTCAGGCCGACCAGGGTCACGTCATTGTCAAAGATGACGAGCTCAGCCGTGGGCTGATCCCCCAGCTGGGCGTTGGTGGGGTTGAAGAGCGACAGGTTGACGACGCGCGGACCTTTGTCCACGTTGTCGTCGAGGGTCTGCACGTTGAAAGTCTGGAGCTCGGCCCCCTGGTCGAAGGCGAGCACGCCATTGCTGGCCTGGTAGTCAACGCCCGCGACGGCGGTTCCGTCAGCCGTATTGTAGGCCACCGTCGCGTTGGTGAAGGTCCCGGACTCGCGGACGACCGAGATGACGGCCGATTGTCCCTCGAGCACGTAGAAGCGGGGAACATCGTAGTTGATGACTCCGGAATCACCCAGAGGAGGGTTGTCCGTGATGTCGCCTGGGTTGCAGCCCAGATACTGGGCGCAGGTAGCTGCGATGAGCAGCACCATGACCATCTTTAGATAACGCATAGATAAAGCGCTTCGAAAATCTGCTCGCCGGTCCCCCTCGCGCGAACAAACCTTAACATTTGTTTCAGGATCTTTTCAGTGCGCCCCGTCATCATGCGCTTCGAGATGATCGTGTCCTTGATACGCGAAAGCCTGCCGGATTGGATGCAGGAGCGGCAATTGCCCCTGCCGGTCTGCCACGACCGGCCCCAGCGGCGGCCCAAGAGAGAGCAGTCCCAGAGGGACCGCTGCGACCTCACGCCCGAACTGGCCAGCATCCTCGTGAGCGAGGCGCTTCAACTCGTATGGGAGCAAACGGTGCTGCCCATCACACGGTCCCCTATCGACTGGGGAGAGTGCGCGCTCAGCGCCATCCTGGGGCCGAACCTTGGCCACGTGGTGCGCGAGGCCGAGAAACGGTCACTGCTTTACGTGCCCAAGACGTTCGCCGACTTCCGGCAGCTCGCCGAGGCGTTCTCGCTGCACTAGTGAGCTCTGGTCAGCGAGTAGACGAAGTCCAGCGAGCGCAGGTCGGGAAGCTGTGGCTCGGCGGGAGGCCCCACGAAGCCGATGGGGTTGCCCTGGTTGTTCTGGCCGCGGAAGAACTCGGGCCGTGAGGGCGTGTCCGTGCCCGGGCCCATCTGGGCGAGCTGGTGGCACGTGATGCATGACGAGGTTGACGCGAAGGCCGTCTCGATCTGGTTGTTGGCCAGCAGCGTGGGATTGCCGGCGGCGTCCACGTAAGCGAGTTGGACGCCCACCAGGTCGTAATTCTCCCACACCGTCCCCTTCAGCAGCGCGTGCATCTCCTCGTTCTTGCGGGCCACCTCGGGCGTCGGGGTGACCTGGAAATGCTCGGTGATGGTCGGCGTGCGGGCCGCGTTGTCGCGGTGGACGAACGTGCACCAGAACCAGTTGGGATAGCCGGTAGGCTTGGTCAAAACGTGCATCCCCGTCAGCCCCACGGTCCGCTCCTCGAGCACGGGCTCGGCCTGGGTGCCCACGTTCACCACCGCCAGCGCCGTGTGATAGGTGGGCGGATCGTCGGCGTCCAGGATCGTCCAGGCGGCCTTGCACTCGAAGCTGCCAAAGGGGAAATTGAGCGGTGGCGAGCTGACGTCGTTGAAGTAAGCAAGCTGGCCTTTGAGGCTATACAAACCCAGGGCCCGCACCGTCTCGAACACCGGACGGTTGATGCGCACCTCGTACTGAATCGGATTGCCGTGCAGGTCGACCAGGAGCTTGGGCGTCAGCGGGTCGAGGAAATTGGGATTGTCATTGTCGATCAGCTTGAAGTCGGGGGGAAGCGGCTCGGGGGTGTCCCAATCGCCCGGGTCGGAGCCGTCGGCACGGAAGAGCTCGTCCTCGCTCTTCATCGTCTCCCAGGCGCGCGGGCCCGGGTCGCCCAACTGCTTGGAAGGATCGGGCTCGCCCCGCTCGTCGGTCTTGGAGGGCCAGTTCAGGTAAAGGAACTGGTTCCAGGCGGCCTGGTTGACGTCGCGCGCCACCAGGTCGGGGTCGTCGAAACGGGGGAGGGTGACGGCCGGCGGCACCTCGGCCGGCGTCGAGAAGGTCTCCGCGGTTCCCCCGCAACCGTGGAGCAAAAGCGCGAGCAGCAAAAGTTTGCGCATGAGGGAGCGGGTTTCGCAGCGCCCGCCGGGAAGTCCTAGAACGCCATGGAATACACCACCCGCCCCGATTTGTACGACCTGCGCCACTTCGACGAAATCTCCAAAGGGGAGTTCGACTTTTACCACCGTCTGGCCGGGAACGGACCCGCCATCGAGCTCGGCTTCGGCTCGGGCCGCGTGGGCCTCGAGCTGGCGCGCCGGGGCACCCGCATCCACGGGGTGGATCGCTCCCAGGCAATGCTGGACGCCGCTCCGCTGCACGACAACCTGAGCAAGCACAGGGCCTCCTTCACCGACTTCGAGCTGGACGTCAAAGCCAGCCTGGTCTACATCCCCTTCAGCGCCTTCCTGCACCTGCGCACGCAAGAGGAGCAGCGCCAGTGCCTGCGCCAGGTGCGCCGGCACCTCGCACCCGGGGGAAAGTTCGCGGGCAGCTTCTTCCGCCCCGACCCGGCACGCCTGGCCAGAACCCCCTACGAGCACGTGGACTTCATTCGCACCAACCCCAACGGGCAGCGCGTGGTGCAGTCGAGCTACACGCTCGAAGTGGACACCCACGAGCAGACCAAAACCGTGCTGATGCGCACCGAGGTCTTTTCTCCCCAGGGCGAGCAGCTCGACAACGCCCTGCACGACCTCGAGATCGCCTGGATCTACGGGCGCGAGTGGCGGCTCCTGCTGGAGCTCGAGGGTTTCCAGCTGCTCCAACTGGATGGAGGTTTCCGGGGCGAGCCCATCAGCGACAGCTGGACCTACGTCTGGGTCGCCGGGGCTACTTGACCTCGTAGTCGATCTTGTCCAGCGCGCGGCCGTTCAGGGTGACCTCGGCGCGGTATTTGCCCGTGGGCCAGTCGCGCGGGAGCTCGATGTGGCTGGTCAGGGTGTCGCCCTGGAAGTTGGAGACGTCCTTCTCGAGCGTCGTGATGGTCTGGTTCTTGCCCTGCGAGGTGTCCACCGCCACGAAGGTCCAGGCCACCTTGGCTTTGCCCATCACGAAGCCGTTGATACCCACGGCGAAGTGCTGCATGTGGTCTTTGGGCGTAAAGTGCTCGACTTTCTTGCCCAGCTCGCCTTTGCCGTTGTCGAGGAAGAGCCCGTGGCCGCGAGCCTTGAGCTCGTCGACGGCGGGAGAGACGATGTAAGGATAGGTCCCGTGCAGCTTGCCGTTGAGGTAGAGCTCGGCTTTGTAACTGCCATAGGGCCAGTCCCGGGGCAGCGTGAGGGTGCCGTCCACCTGCGAGGTCACCAGACCGCTAGTCTCGGCCTCCTTGATCAGGCCCTTGTCGCCACTGGCGGTCTCGACCGCCAGGAAGCGCCATTTGGCTTTGGTCTGACCCAGCTTCAACGTGGACAGATCCACCCGGAAGTTGAGCGTGTGGTCGGTGGGGCGAAAGAACGAGACCTCTTTGCCGCCCACCAGCAGCTGGATGCCGGGCGCGGCGAGAGAAACGCTAAAGAGCAGCAGGAGCAGTAAGTATCGCATAGCGTCCCGGAGGTTCTCCCTCAGCGCCGGTCGAGCCTGCTGGCCGGAGGGTCCATCCGCGGGCCGAAACGGGGGGCGTCCTCACCCGACCACATCACCATGCGCACCACCCGGAACCGCTGGCCGCGGTAGGGCTCGAGCAACTCGAGCATGCGGGCGTCATCGGCCCGCGGCTCGCGGGCCAGGTTCCACGCGATCTGGTTGGGGAGACCGAAATCGCCCGTGGGGACGGCGTCCTGGTCGGGCAGGCAGAGCCCCGCCGTCCACTCGGCCGTCCACGGGCCGCAGCCCACCAGCGACTTGATGGCCCGGCGCAAGGCCTCGGGCTCGCGCAGGCGGTCGAGCTTCTTCCAGACCAGCCCCACTTCAGTCAGAGCGCGCCCCCGCTGGGGGTCGACCTCCAGCCAGCCCAACTCGCCGGCGCTGAGGCGGCGCACGCGCGCAGGATCGATGCAGCGCAAGCCGCCGAAGTCGGTGCCGAAGCGCTCGAGCAGCTTGCGATGGGAGCGGGCGGCGTCCGTCCAGGCGACCCGCTGCTCGAAGATGCGCCGCAGCACCACGTCGTGCACGAAGGGCCAGCCGGCGAGACGGATGGGCGGGTAGGGGAGGTCGAGCTCGGGAAGGTCATCCGTGAGCCCGAGGACGTCGGGAAGCTGCTCGTGAGGAAACGGCCCCTCCCACGAGCAATGGGCCACCTGAGAGCGCACCTCCACCGAGAAGCTGCAGGGGCCATCCAGGGTCCAGACCGCGCGCTGCCAGGACTCGCGCGTGAGACGGCAGGAGGGGTCGTTGAACCCCAGGCGCGAGAAAGCGACCGTGGACAGCAGATCGTAGCCCGGGGGCAGGGGAAGCTCGATCATTCGACCTCGATGAGATACTCGTCCTGAAGACAGAAGTCGTCCAGAGTCACCGCGTGGCGCATGCGGAAACGGGCCAGCGCGTACAAAAAGCCCCAGGCGGGGGAGCCGAAGGAAAGCCGTTCCAGCTCTTGCAGCGCGTCGGACGAGAGCAGCCGCCCCGAGGTGGTGGGGGGCATGGCCAGAATGTGCGTGCGCCGATCGGCCAGCCCGACCGCCAGCAGCAGGCCGTCGGGGGAGAAGTCGAGCTGGGTCACGGGTCCGGGCATCGCGATCTGACCGACCCGCTGTCCTTCGTGGGTATCCAGCAGCTCGAGCACCTTTCCCCGCGCGCGCACGAGCCGAAACCCGTCCGGGGCGAAGCGGATGTGGCTGGCGTGGGCCAGGTCCTGGCCCTGGATCACCTCGCCGGTCTGCACGTCCAGCATCTCGAGGCGCGTCAGGCCGGCGGCGAAGAGCGTGCCCCCGGGGCCGAGGACGGCGTCGCGAACCTGCTGTGAGGCCGAGGGCGTGCCCTGCAGTCGGCCCGAGAAGCGGTTCACCACCTTCATGTGGCGGCTGTCGCCGAAAAACAGCAGCTCCTCCTCGCGGCCCCGAACGTGGGGGTGAGGATCGGCGTCGGGAACACTCCAGCGCAGGCGCCCTGAGCTGACGTCCACGCAGTGGTAGTGCGTGCGGGTCAGGAACAACAGCTCCTCGTGGCTGAGAAAGCGCAGCTCGCCCCTGCCCTCGAGCAGCAGCTCCCAGTGAAAGGCGCCGCCTCCGACGGGGAAGAGGCGCAGCATGCCGTCCTCACGGGCCGCCAGCCAGCGGCTGTCGGGCGAGAACGCCATCTCGTTGGCGGCGGGCTGGGGCGGCCGGGACAGCAAGATGGGGTTGCCCACCTCGCGCCGCAGCAGGCGCAGGCTGAAATGGCGATTGCCGACCGCGTCCGAATAGCCTTCGATCACCGCCAGCCGGGCCGCGTCGGGCGACAGGCGCCAGCTGCGGGCGTGGGAGTTGAGGGGGAGCGTGACCTGGTGGACTTCCTTGAGATCCACCTGGCACAACTGGGGGCCGGTCAGCAGCAGCTCGCGCCCGGACAACCAGGCCAGCGGGACGCCCTCGTGGGTGAACATCAGGTGGGGCGTGAGCGTCAGGTCCTCGGGCAGGGCGGCGAGCAAAGCGCGGAAATCGGGGTCGGCGAACCCTTGCTCTCCCAACCAGCGCAGGGCCTCGGCCGCCCAGATGGGAGGCAGGCGGCCCACCATGGCCCAGACCTCGTCGCGGCGCCCGGCGCTCTTGAGCTGGTCGAACTGGGAATGCCATTCCGCCAGCGAGAGCTCCTGGCGCACGTTGCGCAGCACCAGCTCGCTGCGGCCGACCCGCCGCAGCGCGGCCAGCAGGCGGGCGCGCAGGCCCGCACCGGCCGTCTCGTAGGCCTGCATGACCAGGCTGAAGTCGGAGTCGAGCTCCTCCAACTCGCCGAGGCGGTCGGCCAGCAAAAGGTAAGCGGCCCGCGTGGCGGCGTCGCGCGGAAGCCCGGGGAGGAGCGCGCGCACGCCCTCGGGCAGCTGATTGGTCATGGCCAGCTCGAAGAGGAGATCCTGCCACAGGCCGCCGCGCACCCAGTGCCAGGCGCGCGGCTCCTTCAAGAGCATGGGGAGGTAGACGTCGGGGTCGCCCCGGACCGGCTTGTCCAGCAGGACGGACACGGAGAAATGGAGCTCCGGCGGACGCTCCGGGACGTGCCCCCACTGCTGGAGCAGGGCGGCCAGGCGCGGGTCGTGCGACTCGAGCCAGCGCCGGGCCACCTCGTTGCGCACCGCCTGCGCGCTCTGAAAAGACAGGGCTTTGCGCAGCTCGGGATCGTCGTTGGCGCGAAACTCGCGGATCAGCTGGGAGGCGGCCAGGACGTCGCCGCGCGAGGCGGCCTCACAGAGAGGGGCCAGCTCGAGGTGCCGCTGATCGCGGGCCCGAACCTTCCGATAGCGCTCCGCCAGCCATTCCAGCACGCTTTACGATTCGGGCACCGCAGTTGTCGCCCTGCGTCAAAAGGGATCGAGCTTCCGAAGCAGAACTGGCCGCGACCATTCTCCAACTGGGGGTGCCATCGGTGGCCGAAGATCGCTGGGAACACAAGTGGGGCTATAAAGACACCGCCTTCGTGCTGAACGCGGACAAGAAGACCGTCAGCATGACGGGCAGCCGCTATGCGCTGTGCGGATTCAAGATGCCGTACTTCCTCCCGTTCGTGGAGGAGATGCTGCAGATCAAGCTCGACTTCAACGACACGCGCCGCGAGGTGCACCCGGCCGTGCCGCCGTCGGTCGTGAACGCAGCCTTCCTGAGCGAGGTCGACCGCAAGTTCCCGAACCAGTACAACCTCGAGGATCGCGACCGCCTGGTGCACAGCCACGGGCAGACCACCGCCGACGAGGTGGGCCGCGTGATGTACGGCAAGCTCGAGCGCGTGGCCGACATGGTCTTCCGGCCCAAGTCCACCGAGGATTGTGTCAGGCTGGTCGAGCTGGCCAACAAGCACGACGTCTGCCTCGTTCCGTATGGCGGCGGAACCAGCGTGAGCTGCGCCCTGCGCCTCCCGGAAGAAGAGCGGCGGATGATCGTCAGCGTGGACACGCGCCAGATGAACCGCGTGGAGTGGATCGAGAAGTCCAATCGCCGCGCCTGCGTGCAAGCGGGCATCACCGGTACGCAGCTCGAGGAGGCCCTGGCTGCCGAAGGCTTCACCAGCGGGCACGAGCCCGACAGCGCCGAGCTCTCGACGCTGGGCGGCTGGATCGCCACCAATGCCAGCGGCATGAAGAAGAATCGCTACGGCAACATCGAGGACCTGGTGGAGACGTTCACGATGGTCACCCCGACCGGCGTGATCGAGCAGGAGTGCCCCGTCCCGCGCCAGGCGCCGGGCATGCAGATTCAGAAGGCTCTGTTCGGCTGCGAGGGCAACATGGGGCTCATCACCCGCGCGGTGATCCGCATCCATCCGCTGCCCGAGGTGAAGAAATTCGGCAGCGTCGTGTTCCCCAACTTCGACGCCGGACGGGCCTTTCTCTACGAGCTCTCCAAGAGCCGCGACCTGCCCGCCAGCGTGCGCCTCGTGGACAACATCCAGTTCCGCTTCGGACAGGCGCTCAAGCCGAAAGCCACCGGCTTCAAGGCGATCTACGAGTGGATCCAGCGCCAGGTGGTGCTCAAGGTCAAGAAGTTCGATCCGCACCAGATGTGCGCCGCCACGTTCGTCTTCGAGGGCTCGCCCGACGAGGTGAAAGTGCAGGAGCAGCGCGTCAAGCGCCTGGCGCCGCGCTACGGCGGCCTCTGGGCCGGGGCGACCAACGGTAAGCGCGGATACATGCTGACCTTTGCGATCGCCTATATCCGCGATTTCCTGGCCGATCTGCACATCATCGGCGAGACCTACGAGACCACCGTGCCCTGGACGCGCATCAGCGACGTCTGCGCCGCGGTCGAGCGCGTGGGGAACGAGCTGCACAAAGAGTTCGAGCTCCCCGGGCGGCCCTACATCTCGCCCCGCATCACCCAGATCTACCACACCGGCGTGTGCATCTACTTCACGCACGGGGCGTCGTTCCGCGGGGTGAAGGATCCGGAGAACACTTTCGCGGTGATGGAGAAGCGCCTGCGCCAGGCCATTCTGGACGCAGGGGGCTCGATCAGCCACCACCACGGGGTGGGCAAGCTGCGCAAGGACTTCCTGCCGCGCGTCTTCACGCCGGCCACCACCGAGGCGGTGCGCGACATCAAGGAGAACCTCGACCCACAGAACATCTTCGGCATCCGCAACGGAGTACTGGCGATGTCGGAGGAGTCGGCCCCCGCTTAGCCCGTGACGGCCAGGTAGCCGCCAGTGGCCAGGAAAGCCAGGCTCATCAGGAGATAGAACACCCGGGCGGGGCCCTGGCCGAACCAGCGGACGGTGCGCTGGACCTTGCGCAGGTTCCAGTACCACGAGCCCGTGGGCGAAAGCACGCCCAGCAGATTGACCCCACCGGCGAACAAAAAGACCAGACCCAGGATCCGCATCTCACTCATCCCAGAAGATTACCACCCGCGTGGAAGCAGAACCTCTCCAACTCGAAGATACGTGCCTGGCCTACCGTCTGAGCGGCCAGGGCGAGCCCATCCTGCTGATCCAGGGCGTGGGCGTCATCGGGCGCGCCTGGCTGCCTCAGGTCGAGGACCTCGAGCAGGACCACGCCGTGGTCACCTTCGACAACCGCGGCATCGGACAGAGCTCCTGCACAGGCCCCATCACGATCGAGAAGATGGCCGACGACGCGCTCAGGCTCATGGATCACCTGGGGTGGAGCGACGCCCACGTGATGGGCCACTCGATGGGCGGAATCATCGCCCAGGAGATGGCGCTGCGCGCCCCGGCGCGGGTGCGCAGCCTCACGCTCATGTGCACGTTCGCGCGCGGCTCGCAAGGCGCGCGCGTGACGCCCGAGACCCTGTGGATGGGCCTACGCACCCGCATCGGCACGCGGGCGATGCGTCGCAGCGCCTTTCTGGACGTGCTTTACTCGCGGAAAGGCCTGCGCCAGGCCGACCGCGCCGCGCTGGCCCGCGGACTCGAGCCGCTGGTAGGACGCGACCTGGCCGACAGTCCGCCCATCCTGATGCAACAGCTGCAGGCCATGGCCCGCCATCCCGACCGGGGGCTGCCGCAGGGACGCAAGACGCTGGTGCTCTGCGGGCTCGAGGACCCCATCGCGCGTTGGGAGTATAGCCGCGAGCTGGTGAGCGGCATCGCCGGCGCGCAGGGCTACTTCATGGAGGACGCCGCCCACGGGGCGCCGCTCGAGCATCCCGCCCTCGTGAATGCGAGGCTGCGTCGCTTCCTAAAGGCCTGAACCCGAGCGAAAGCGAAATTCGTCTCGATGATTCGGACGACCGGTCCCCTGACGAGCCACGCGTGGACGGTCCCCACGCGCGCCAGCAGCGAGGGCGCGCCCGATCGGTTCGAGCCCGGCGAGGCCCCGGCGCCGGAAGAGGCCCTGAGCCGCCTCCTGCGCGACGAGGCCACGCGCACGGGAGCCACCAAGCTCAAGGAGTGGGACCCGGGTAACATGGAGGTCGCCATCCAGCAGCTCCTGGCCCAGCCGGGCGCCAGCACGCCCGACGAGCTGCGTTGCCTGGCGCGTTGCGTCTGCGACACGGTGGAATCGCGCGATGCGGCCCTGCTCGACCTGATGCCCGAGCGCGCGAAGCAGGCCGAGGGGCTCAGCAATCCGGGACGCTCGGCCGTGTTTCGCCTCTGCATGGAGCAACCCGACCGGCCCCAGTTCGAGCTCGACATGCTGCAGGAGCTGGCCCGGCTGCACGCCAAGGCCTCGCCGGGACCCGCTCAGAAACGGCTGGCCGACGATGCGCGGCTGATCGCGCAACGCTCCTTCGACGGATTTGCAGCCCAACTGCTCAAGGACGCGAAACCCACGCCCGTCGAGCTGCTCAAGGCGCTCAAGACCCAGCAAGATCAGCCGGACAACAAACCCCAGCTCGCCTCTCTTCTCATGCCGTCGGACCCGGGTCAGGTATGGGACCATCTGACCGACTTCCCCGTGCTGGTGGCGGTCGGCAAGCCGATGACGGACCTGCCGCTGCCGCCCGAGGATAAGGTGGCCGTGGCCCAGACGCTGCTGGGCCTGGCACGGAGCGATCCCAGCGAGATGATTGCGGGCGTGCTCAACGAGCTGCGGGGGAGAGAGACGTCGCTGGTACCGGTGCAGAAATGCGTGCTGGAGATGTTCCAGACGCCCGCCACGAGGCTGGCCGTGCAGATTGCCGAGGCTCTGCCCACGGGGCAGAAACGTCTGTTCTACGAGGCGGCCCTGGCCGTCCCCGACGCCGAGACGCCGGCTCAAGTCGGACAGATGCTGCAGCGAGCGGTGGGTCGAGGCGCCTCGCTTCCCCCCGTCTGGGCGGCCATGAAGGAGATTGCCCCCGACTGGACCGTCGAGGCGCAGAGCCTGTCGGGGCTTTCCAAGAGCCCCGCCCTCGAGCAACGGCTGGCGCGGGCGATGCTGGTCGAGATGAGTCAGCCACCCCTCGAGGTGGCCCTGGGTGTGCTCTCCAGCCCCGACCTGACTCCCTCCGAGCAGGTCGAGGCCGAAACCCTGCGTGCCCCACTGGAGCTGCGGCAGAAGAAGCACACCGGCATCGAGGAACAGTCCGGTCGCGTGCTGATCGGCGGAACGGTGCTGCGGAGAAGGACCTGAGGGCCTCGCGCGAGAAAGGCCGCGCCGCTATGTTGCGTGGAATCCTTTCGGCGTTGCGGGGGCGCGCTAAGAATCCATCCCCGCTCGATCTCTTGCGCGAAAAGCGGCGCACACCGCGCCGCGCCATCGAGCAGCAACTCATCATCCGAACCCGGGGCCAGGCGTTCCCCGCGCGTTGCCTGGATCAATCCGTGGGCGGCGTGCGCTTCGAGTGCTCGGCCACCGAGACCGTCAAGCCGGGGGACCAGCTCGAGCTGAGCTCGACCGAGCGGGCCCTGCGCTTGAACGGAAAGGTGGCCTGGGTCAAGGCCAACGGCGCCCGCAAGCAGGTCGGCGTGGAGCGCGAGGGTGTGCTCGACTCGACTCCCGAGCGGCGCCAATTCGTCCGCTTTCATCCGCCCCTGACGGTCACCTGCGACAACCACCACCTGGTGGTGCTGGATGTGAGCCTGCGCGGGATGCGCGTACGCAGCGACGAGCCCGTGAAGGCCGGCGAGCTGTCGCTCGATCTGCATCTTCCCGGTCCGCCGATGCAGGTGCAGGCGGCCGTGCTCGAGGGAGGGCGCACCGCGCGGCTCGAGCTGATGCCGATGGAGGACGACCGCCAGCAGCGCCTCGGCCTCTTTCTAGCCGGCGTGCTGCGTTCGGGTCTCTAGGGAACTTCCCGAGGCCCCCCCTCAGTCCAACCAGAAACAGTGAGGAGAACCGCGATGCTGACCCTGGAGCCCCTTTCCCAGCAACTCGGAGTGGCCCTGACGGGCTCGGGCCCCTTGAGCGAGGTACGGCCCGAGGAGGTGCGCGAAGCTTTGACGCGGCACGGCGCCGTGCTGCTGCGGGGCTTCTCGCCCGACACCGAGGCCTTCAAGGCCTTTACCAACGAGCTCTGTACCGATTTTTCCGACTACGGCGGGGGCGGGATGCGCATCGGGGCCCTCAACCGTCAGGCGGTCGATAACGACAAGACGCTGCTGACCGTTACCGGCCACACGCAGGGCTTCGCGATGCCGCTGCACGGCGAGATGTATTACCTGCCGCGCCGGCCCGGCATTCTCTGGTTTTACTGCGCCCGGCCGCCCCAGGATGGGGGAGGGCAGACCACGCTGGCCGACGGGGCCGGCATCTGGGAGGATTTCTCCCCCGAGCTCAAGGCTTTCTTCGAGCAGAATCGCATCGCCTACCATCGCAACCTGCAGGACGGCGACTGGCAGACCACGTTTCTGACCGACGATTTCGCCGAGGCCAGGCGCGTGGCCACGCAGCAGTGCGACTCGGTGGCCGCCTACCCCGAGGAGCGCCGGCTGGAGACCCGAGCCGTCTTTGACGCCTGCCTCGAGCGCGACGGGCGCAAAATCTTCATCAACAACCTGGTCAACGTCTGGATGGCCGAGTGGGCCTTCGAGAGCGGCTGGATCAAAGAGAACGTGGGGAACTCGATGCCCGCGTCCTGCCCCATGGTGGTGCGCACCGAGAAGGGTGAGCGCATTCCGGCCTCGCTGGTCGAGGAGTTGAACAAGGTGGCCGAGCGCCACACCGTGGAGGTCAGCTGGCAGGAGGGCGACGTCTTGATGCTCGACAATGCCTGGATCATGCACGGGCGCCGCGAGGCGCGGGACAAGAATCGCTCCATCCTGATCCGCATGGGAGAGCTGAAATGACGCGCTACATCGGCACCACTCTCGACGGTCCCTCGCTGGACCCCAATCCCGGACTGAGCGTGCGGGGTTACGATCTGAACGAGATGATCGGCACGCTGAGCTTTGCCCAGGCCGTCCACCACCTGCTGACGGGCGAGATCCCCTCGCGGGAGGATGCCGAGCATCTCGACAGCTGGATGGCGGCCACGTGTCGCGCCGTGCCGACCGACCATGCGGCGCTGCAGCTCATTCAGCTCGCCCACAAAGCGGGCGCCTCGTGGCACGCCGCCACCCAGGCCGGCCTTTGCGTGGAGCCGCCTCCCGCCGCGCCCAACCCGCCCAGCCTTTCCAAGGACAACCTGGAAGCGTGCCGCATCCTGGCCGTGCTTCCCCGCTACGTCACGGCGGGCGTGCGAGGCCACGACCTGGTGCCGCCGCCCAGCGACCACCTCGACCAGCTCTACTGGCTGTGCACCGGCAAGCACCTGCCCGACGAGCTGCACCGCAAAGTGCTGGACAACCTGATGGTCAGCTTTCACGCCGGCTTCGGCGTGGTGCCGCCCACCGTGCTGGTGCCGCGCGCCTGCGCCGGCACGGGCGTGCCGATGTGGCAGGCGGTCTCGGCGGGCTTCGCCACCAGCGGCCCGATGCACAGCGGGGCCTGCGAGGCCCACATGGCGATGATGGAGCAGCTCTTCCAGAGCCCCGACCCGGTCAAGGCGGGGGAGGAGCTGCTCGAGCGCACCCTGAGTCAGGGCAAGCGGATGATGGGTTACGGCCATCCCTTCTTCCTGGCCGATCCGCGCGTGCCGCGCATTCGCCAGTTGTTCCGCGACTACGGCTTCGAATCGCCTTACCTGCGGGTGTACGACCGACTGCAGGAGATCATGCGCGAGCGGCTCAAGATCGAGCCCAACCTCGACGCCATCAACTCCACCACCCTTTTGAGCCTGGGTATTGGCAGCGGCTACGGCTCCGCCATCTTCCTGTGCTCGCGCCCCGCCGCCATGGTGGCCCACATCGTGGAGCGGCGCAACCGGCCGGCCTTCGGGACCACCAGTCCCAATGCCCGGGCGTGGTATGACAAAATCTCACTGGATTGGCTTTAATTTTGGGGTCGACAGTCGACAGTCGACAGTCGACAGGTAAAGGAGATGACAATGCGTACTGATATTCCTGTTCCGCAGACGCCGGATCTGTATGACCATTACACGGGGGCGTTCACGCGGCCCTGGGACGACATTCTGATCGACCGTGTCGTGGAGGAGTGGCAGCGGCTGGGCAAGTCGAGCGGCATGCTGCTCGACGTGGGCACCGGCACGGCCGTGCTGATGATCCAGGCGGCCCGGCGTCCGGAGCTGAACGGCCTGAAGATCCACGGTCTCGACTTCTACCCCAACATGGTGGAGAAGGCCCAGGTCATGATCAAGGCCGAGGGTCTCGAGGATCGCCTCTCGGTGCAGGTCGCTGACGCCCAGGATACGGGCCTGCCGAGCGAGTTCGCCGACCTCATCATGTGCCGCGCTACCATGCACCACCTGCGCGAGCCGGCGCTGGGCTACAAGGAGATGCAGCGGTTGCTCAAGCCCGATGGCGTGGCGGTCATTCACGATATGCGGCGCGATCCCGATCCGGAGGCATTCGCGCAATTCAATGAGTTGCGCACCGCGGCCGGTATCGGTCCTACGATCCTCGAGCAGAAGTACACTCTGGAGGAGGTGACCGACCAGATCCGGCAAGCTGGACTGGAGAAGAAGGCCGATATCTATTGGGGAAAGAGCGGTCCGGCCGCTCTGGGATATGAGGTTCGGATCAGGGGAGGGAAGTGAGGGGCCGTTCGACGAAGGCCGCCCCCACGGACCATCTCCGCATCAATTGAAGGAGCACTCTAAACGATGAAGTTTCTCGTTATCATGCGCCCGAACGGCAGCGAGCACGGCGCCGGCAAGGACACCAAGAGCCATACGGCGGCCCTGAAGAAAGCCATCAAGGAGGGCGTGGTCGAAGCGGCCTACGCGTTCATCGGCGGCGGTTGTGCCTACGTCGTCAAGGCGAAGGACAGCTACGAGCTGGCCGGTAAGGTCCGCTTCAACCCCATTTTCGACGCTTCGCACGTGGACGTGATCCCCGTGGCCGACGCGGTTGACTTCCTGGATGCGGCCACGCGCCACGCCAGCGGCGGCGCCAAGAAGAAGTAACCTTCCTCCCTGGCTTTGCCCTCTAGATGACCTCGTCGGGACGCCCGGCGAGGTCGTCTTGTCGAATGGGAACCCGCCTCCTCCGCCGCGTGGTCTTCCCTGTGTAGAACCTCCCAAGGAGCCATCCGCATGTTTGAATGCCTGATCGCCATTCCCGCCAATGCCAGCCACCTGGACGCCGCCGTCGCCGCTTCCCGGGCCGGAGGTTACGGCCTGCTCGACCTGCAGCACTGCCGCCTGGAGGACCCCGTCGTGCGGCGCAACCTGGCCGAGCTGAGGCGGCGTGCGGCCCGCTGGGGAGTGAAAGGACGCCGTGACCAGGTCGGCGACGCACCGCTGGCGGTGATCGTGGACCCGGGCGGTCCGGCGCCCGCAGGGGTGCGCTGGCTGGCACAGGTGCAGGATCCTTCCCAGCTCGAGGGCCTGCAGGGTTATGCCGGCGTGGTGGTGAGCGGCAGCGAGAACGGCGGCCCCGTGGGAGATTTCTCCAGCTTGCCGTTGCTCTGCGCGGCGCTCGAGTGGGGCCGGCTGCCGGTCTACCTGCGCGGAGCCTGCGGGGTGCAGGGCGCCCGCGGCGCGCGCGCCATCGGGGCGGCGGGCGTGCTGCTCGATGACCAGATCTTGCTGATGGAAGAGTCGCCGCTGCCGAACCACCGGCGCCGCTTGCTCGCATCGCCCGCCGGTCAGGAGACGCGCCTGCTCGACGGCAAGCTGCGCGTGGCGGCCCATCCGGCCTTCGGCGAAGGGCCGCTGGGATGGGACGATCCGGCTCGAACCATGTGGCCATTGGGGCAGGGGATCGCCCTGGCTCCGGGATTGGCCCGACGCTACCCGACGGTGACCGCTCTGATGCACGCCCTGAGCGCGCAGGAGCCAGCCCAGGCGCTGGACGGGTCGGCTCCCCTGGCTCGCTCCCACGGCACGAGCCTCCCGCTGGTGCAGGGTCCGATGACGCGCGTGAGCGACCGTCCCGAGTTCGCCCTGGCCGTGGCCGAGGCGGGGGCGCTGCCCATGATGGCTCTGGCGCTGATGAGCGCCGCCGATACCCGCAGTTTGCTGGCCGAGACGAGCCGCCTGCTGGGGACCCGTCCGTGGGGGGTGGGAATTTTGGGCTTCGTGCCACTGGAGATTCGCCAGGCCCAGCTCGACGAGATCCACCAGGTGCGACCTCCGTTCGCGCTCATCGCGGGCGGCAGGCCCGACCAGGCGCACGACCTGGAGTCGCGCGGCATCGCAACCTACCTGCACTGCCCCGTTCCCGGGCTGCTCCGGGCCTTCGTGGGCCAGGGCTGCCGGCGCTTCGTGTTCGAGGGCCGCGAGTGCGGTGGCCACACGGGCCCGCTGGGAAGCCTGGTGCTGTGGGAGCTGATGGTGGAGGCGTTGCTGGAAGCGCCCGCCCCCTACGAGGACTATCACGTGTTGTTCGCGGGCGGTCTCGGCGACGCGCGCTCGGCGGCCCTGGCCGCCACGATGGCGGCGCCCCTGACGGCGCGCGGCGTGCGCTTCGGTCTGCTGGCGGGCACGGGCTACCTGTTCACCCGCGAGGCCGTGGAGACGGGCGCCATCGTGCCGGAGTACCAGCGCCAGGCGCTGGCGTGCGAGCGCACGGTGGGGCTCGAGTCGGCCCCCGGTCAGTCCAACCGCGTGGCCTGCACCGAGTTCGCGCGCACCTTCGAGAGCGAGCGACTGCGTCTGCGCGCCGCCGGAGCCTCGCTGGAGGAGACCCAGCGCGAGCTCGAGGGGATGGGTCTGGGCCGCCTGCGCGTGGCCGCCAAGGGCCTCGAGCGCCGCGGCAGCGAGCTGCTGGCGGTGGACGAGCAGCGCCAGGCCTCGGAGGGGATGTACCTGCTGGGCGAGGTGGCCGCGCTGCGCTCCGAGCCGTCCTGCCTGGAAGCTTTCCACCGCGCCCTGTGCGAGGACAGCCAGCGGTATCTTCCCGGCGCGCTGGCGTCCGAGACGGCGCCCGCGAAGCCGGCCGAGATCGCCATCGTGGGCCTGTCCTGCTGGCTGCCCGGGGCCACGGACCTGGAGGAGTTCTGGCAGCTCTGCTCCAGCGCGCGCAACGTCGTGACCGAGATCCCGGCGGACCGCTGGGACTGGCGGCTCTTCTTCGACCCGGACAAGAGCGCGCCGGACAAGACCTACAGCCGTTGGGGGGGCTTCTTCCAAGAGCTGGAGTTCGATCCGGTCGAGTTCGGAATTCCCCCGACCTCGATGCCGAACATCAACCCGGCTCAGCTGCTGGCTCTCGAGATGGCGCGCCGCGCCCTCAAGGACGCCGGGCTGGACGAGCGCAGCTTCGACCGCGAATCGACCGCCTGCATCGTGGCCAGCTCGGATACGGGAGGGTTGCTGGGCAACATGCTGGCCCTGCGCACCGTGCTGCCGCTCGTGACCGGGCGCCCCGACACGGCCATGCTGGGGCGCTCGCCCAGCATCAACGAAGAGACGTTCACGGGCACGATCAACAACATCGTCAGCGGACGCGTGGCCAACCGGCTCGACCTGGGCGGCCCCAACTACACGGTCGACGCCGCCTGCGCCTCGTCGCTCACGGCTCTCGAGGGCGGCGTGCGCGAGCTGGTGACCGGACGCTCCAACGTGGCCCTGGTGGGCGCCGTGGACATCGGCATGACCCCGCAATCCTACCTGTCGTTCGCCAAATTGACGGCGCTGTCGCCCACGGGCCGCACGCGACCCTTCGACGCCGGCGCGGACGGCATCGTGCTGAGCGAGGGCGCCGTGTTCGTGGTTCTCAAGCGCCTGGCCGACGCCGAGCGCGATGGGGATCGCATCTATGCGGTCATCCAGAGCGTGGGCGCCTCCAGCGACGGCAAAGCGCTGGGGATGACGGCTCCACTGCCGGCCGGGCAGTTGCGCGCGCTGAACCGCGCCTACCGCCAGGCGGGCGTCTCTCCCAGCGAGCTGGGGCTGTACGAGGCCCACGGCACCGGCACGCCGGTGGGCGATCGGGCCGAGGCCGAGACCGTAACCCGCCTGCTGCAAGAGGACGGGGCCGCGCCGCGTTCGGTGCGATTGGGCTCGGTGAAGGCTCTGATCGGGCACACCAAAGTGGCGGCCGGACTGGCCTCGCTGGCCAAGACCGCCCTGGCGCTGCACCACCAGACTCTGCCCCCGCACCCGGTGGAGCAACCGCTGGCGGTGCTGGCGGACGCGACCTCGCCGCTCTGCATGGACGGCCGCCCCGCTCCCTGGCTCTCCTCCGAGCGCCTGCGCGCGGGCGTGAGCTCGTTCGGCTTCGGGGGCACCAACGCCCACGCCGTGCTGGAGCAATACCAGGGCTCCGCGCCCGCGCCGGGCGGAGACGCCTGGCCCTGGGAGCTCTTGATCTTTACCGAGCCCGACCTGCCCGAGCAGCTCGAGCGGGTGGCCTCCTTCATGCTGCGCAACGGCGAGCGTCCGCGTCTGCGCGACGTGGCCTACACGTTGGCGCTGCAGGCCGATCCGGCGGCCGCCCGCACGCTGTTCGTGGTGGTGGACGAGCTGGCCACGGCCGAGCCGGTGCTGCGCCTGTGCGCCCAGCATCTCCGGCACGGAGACCCCCTGCCGCCCGAGGCCTTCCTGGCCGAGGGTGCGCCCTCGGGACGAGCGGCCTTGCTCTTCTCGGGACAGGGCTCCCAGGCGGTGGGCGCTTGCCGCGAGCCGGTGCTGTACCTGCCCGAGCTGCGCCATGCGCTGGCGGCCTGTCAGGAGAGCGTGGGCGCGGCCTATCCGCGTCCCCTGGCCAGCTACCTTTACCCGGGGCAGCCGCTCGACGCCGAGCAGGAGAAGGCCCAGCGCGGCGCCCTGACGCACACCCACGTGGCCCAGCCGGTGATCGGCGCGCTGTCGCTCGGGTTGGCGCGTTTCCTCGAGCGCCTCGGGCTGGAGACCTCGGCCTGCGCCGGGCACAGCTTCGGCGAGCTGACGGCTCTGGCCAGCGCGGGGACGCTCTCCGAGAGCGATTTCTTCGCTCTGGCCGAGGTGCGCGGGCGGGCCATGGCCGGCTGCGAGCAGGGCACCATGGCGGCCGTGTTGGCGCCGCGCGCGGCCGTGGAGGCCCTTTTGACCGAGGGCGTGGTGGTGGCCAACCACAACGGCCCCGAGCAGACGGTGATCTCCGGCGGAGTGGCCGCTGTCGAGGGCTGCGTCGCGGCCCTGCGGGCCCAGGGCCACACGGCCAACATCCTGGACGTGGCGGGAGCCTTCCACTCGCCCCTGATGGCTTCGGCGCAGGGTCCGCTGAACGCGTTCATCGAGGACCTCGAGCTGCACGCTCCCCGGGTGCCGATCGTGGCCAACCGGGACGGCGAGGCCTATCCCGTTGAGCCCGCGGCGATCCGGGCCCGGATGCAGGCGCACCTGCTCGAGCGCGTCGAGTTCGTGGCGCAGATTCGCGCGCTGGTGGCCGGCGGGGTGGATACCTTCGTGGAGGTCGGACCCGGCTCGGTGCTGGCCCGCCTGGCCGAGAAGATCGCGCCCGACGCGGCCTGCCTGAGCCTGGGAGAGAGCGACCTGCGCTGGTTCCTGACGCGCCTGGCGCGCCTGGGAAGCCGCGTGCGCCTGAGCTGGCCCGGCCTTTTCGAAGGGCGCGCCGTGAAGGCGCTCGACTTCGCGTCGCTGACCGCCCCGGCCGAGCCGTCGCCGACGCTGTGGCTGGTCAACGGCAACCAGGTGCGCCGTCCGGGCGACCCGCTGGGGGTGTATGCCGGCGCGGGTCCCATCCTCGACAGCCAGTCCGCCGCCCGCGAGGCGCGCGAAGTCAAACCCGTGGCCAGCATCCAGGAGCCGGTGGCGGCGCGGCCGCCCGTGGTCGAGGACCGCAGCGCGGCCCTCCAGGCCTACCAGGAGACGATGCGCGTCTTCCTGGAGAACCAGACCGAGGTGATGCGGATGTTCCTGGCCGGCGGCGAGGCGACCAGGCCGGTGGTGGCGGCGCGGCCCGTTCCGAAGCCCGTGGCGGCCGTCGCGAGCAAGCCTCCGGCGGCGGAGAGCATTCGGCCTCCCGCGCCTCCCAAGACTCCGACCACCGAGGACGAGATTCTCACCCTGCTGGTCACGCTCGTGAGCCAGCGCACGGGCTATCCCGCCAAGATGCTCGGGGCCGACCTCGACATCGAGGCGCAGCTCGGCGTGGACTCGATCAAGCGGCTGGAGATCCTGGACAAGCTCGTCACCTCGCTGGGCAACCCCCCGGAGCTGAAAGGCCAGCTGGACACCCTGAGCCGCACCAAGACCCTGCGCGGCCTGGCCCAGGCCGTTCAGAACCGGGTGCGCCCCGCGGCCCCCGCGGCGGCCACGTCCGAAGATGCGCTGCTCGACCGCCTGATCGGCCTGGTGAGCCAGCGCACCGGCTATCCGCCCAAGATGCTGGGTCCCGACCTCGACATCGAGGCCCAGCTCGGGGTGGACTCGATCAAGCGGCTGGAGATCCTCGACAAGTTCGTGAGCAGTCTCTCCGACCCGACGGCGCTCCAGGGCCAGCTCGACCGCCTGAGCCGCACCAAGACGCTGCGCGGACTGGCTCGGGCCGTCCATCAGCTGCTGGAGCCGGCGGCCGAGCCCTGCGCCCGCTATGTGATGCAGGCCCGGCCCGATCCCCTGCCGGATTCGAGCCCCCTGCCCACGGGCATGTGCTGGCTGACCGAGGACGCGCTCGGCGCCGCCGAGGCCCTGTCCGCGCGCCTCGCCGAGCACGCGGTGCGCACGCTGACGCTGCCCGCGGACCTGCTGCAAGATCCGGACCGGCTCGCCAAACGCGTGGAGGACCTGGTGCAGGAGCACGGCCCACCCGCCATGCTGGTGCACCTTGCGCCCGTGGGGCGTCATGACGACCTGCAGTGCGAGCTGCGGAGCCTGTTCCAGGTGGTTCGCCGCTGCCAGGGCGTGCAGCGGGTGCTGACCGTGTCCAACGTGGATGGCCGCTTCGGCCGCCACACCCCGGGCTCGCCCTACGGCCCGGCCTGTCAGGCCCTGCTCAAGAGCCTGCAGGCCGAATGGCCCGGGCTCTGGGCGCGCGCCCTCGACTTCGAGGCGGGCCTCTCGGCCGACTCGCTGGCCGAGCAGGTGCTGGACGAGCTGCGCAGCGGTCCGGGCCAGCTCGAGGTCGGTCGCTTCGACAACGCTCGCTGGGCGTTTCGGCCCGTGGCCGAGCCGGCGCCGGCGGGCACGACGGAGCTGCCCGAGGGCGCGGTCATCCTGGCCACCGGGGGCGCGCGCGGCATCAGCTTCCGTTGCCTGCAGGGCCTGGTCCGCGCCGGGATGCGCCTGGTGCTGCTGGGGACGACCCCGCTCGGCGACGAGGCCCCGGAGGTGCCCGACGAGGGCTTGCTGGCCTGGCTGCTGGAGCGCACGCCCGGCACTCCGGCCGCCGTCGAGGCGCGCCGCCAGGAGATCTTGCGTCAGCGCGAGATCAAGCGTCACCTCGAGCAGCTCGCGCGAATGGGCGTGACGGTGGATTACCAGGTGTGCGACGTGCGTGACTCCGCCCGGCTGCGCGACCTCGTGAGCGGCATCTACGCCCGGTTCGGTCGCCTGGACGCCGTGCTGCACGGCGCCGGCATCATTCGCGACAAGCTGGTCGGCGACAAGTCCATGGAAAGCTTCGACGAGGTGCTGAGCACCAAGGTCGAGTCCGCTCGCACCCTGCTGGCGTCGCTGCAGCCCGACACGCTCAAGCTGGTGGTGCTGTTCTCGAGCACGGCCGGGCGGTTTGGCAATCGGGGTCAGGGCGACTACGCTCTGGCCAACGAGGTGCTGACCCGCATGGCGTACACGATGCAGGACCGCTGGCCGCGCGCCCGCATCGTCTCGGTCGCGTGGGGTCCCTGGCTGGGAGGCATGGCCGGCGACGAGGTCAACCGGGCCTTCCGCTCGCGCGGTATCGAGCCGATCGCGCCCGAGGCCGGGGTGGCCTTCTTGCAGGCCGAGGTGCGCTCGGCGCGCGGCCCCGTCGAGGTAGTGGCGGGGGAGGGTCCCTGGGATCGCGTGCCGGTGCTAGCCTGAGGGGTCGCGGTCGCGCCCCAGCGAGGACCACAGCGGCGTCCAGTGATCGGAGGCGCGGGCGGTCCAGCGGGAGCGGTCGATGTAGTCCAGCCAGCTGCTCTGCATCACGCCCGGCATGACCACGAAGCGCTCGGGATGAGCCGCGCAGAACTTGCGCACCGACCGGCGCTCGGCGTCCGAGACGGGGTTGTGCTGGCTGGAGACGGCCGCGTCGTAGAGCTCGATGCGGTCCACCGAGCCCAGATCGCCGCGCGCGATGGCTTTGGCCACTGGCGAGCCCCCGGCCGAGTGCCCGCTTACGGTGGTGCGCTCGGCCTGTGTGGGCTCGAGGCCCAGCGAAACCAGACCCGCGCGGGTCAGCTCTCTCACCGAGCGGATGTTGTTCCAGTCGCTGCGGGGCGCGGCGCTCTCGTTGCGCGCCTCGGGCAGCACGAAGACCTGCGAGGGATCACGCTCCCAGGCGGCCGCCACCGACTGGCCGATATGACCCTCGTAGTCGACCTGCTGGTCGTAGAGCTGATCTCCGTGGAAGTGGGTGTGCACGTGATACCCGGTGGTGGAGCCGTGCGCGTTGCGCAGCGTGACCACGGGCTTGCCCCCGCTGGCCGGTGAGGTAGAGACGGCGATGACCGCCCCGTCGATCCAGCCAAAACGGCGTTGAGCGCGCGCCAGGGCGTCGTGACGCGCGCTGCGCACGGGCATGAGCGGAACGGACGGGCGGGTGATGACCATCGGCTGCAGTATGTCCCGAAGCGAGCCGCCAGGGGGAGCAGAAAGTTGTTAACTTGCGGCTATCCCCGCGGAGCGAAGCGCTTGAGCGAGCGCTCTTTGGCCTTGGCGGCGAACTCGGCCCGGTCGCGCGGCGGCGCCAGCGTGACCATGTTGTCGAGCAGGTGCTGCACCACGCGCGTCACGTCGTCCACCGCCTGATGGAAGATCTCCTCGTTGGCCCGTGAGGGATGCGTGCTTCCGCTCACCTTGCGCACGAATTGCAGCGCGGCGGCGCGGATCTCATCCTCGCTGGTGGGGGGCTCGAAGTTGAACAGAGGCTTGATATTGCGGCACATCCCGATCCCTTCTCGCAGGCAGGGGCCGCTCCCCCCTGTGACTAAGGGGCGGACCCGTGCTGAGCCCGCAGAGTCTCATCTTCCTCGTGGTCATGGTCGTTTCGTCGCTCGGGTGCGCCCAGCTCGGCGGTCCGGCCTGGCTTACCTTTCTGCTCTCCGGGGTGGCGATGCTGCCGCTCGGGTCGGCTCTGGCGCGCGCCAGCGAGGATCTGGCCGAGCATCTCGGCCCGGGCGGGGGGGCGCTCGTCAACGCCACCTTCGGCAACGCTCCCGAGCTGGTCATCCTGTTTCTTTCGCTGCAGAAGGGCATGCTGGACGTCGTCAAAGCGACCCTGTCGGGCTCCATCCTGTGCAACCTGCTGCTGGTCATCGGTCTGTCCGCCGTGGTCGGCGGCGTGCGCTACAAGTTCCTCAAGCTGCATCCGCTGGGCACCTCGGCCAACCTGGGCACGCTCACGCTGGTGGTGGCGGCGCTGCTCTTCCCGGCCATCTTCAACAGCCTGCCGGATCCGGCCGGTGGACCGAGCATGGACCAGCGCATCGAGGGCCTGAGCCTGGGCACCTCGATCACGCTGATCCTGATCTACGTCCTGTCGCTGCTCTTCATGTTCCGGACGCACTCGAAGGACATGCAGTACAGCGCCAAAGTCGAGATCGCCCAGCTGCGCAACCGGGCCCCGCTGGGCAAGAGCCTGGCCTGGATCGTGGGTTGCGTCTCGCTGGTGGTGGTCATCAGCGACCAGCTGGTGGACGCCACCGACGCGCTGGTCGACTCCTACCACCTGCCCCCGCTGTTCATGGGCGTGGTGGGCCTGGCGGTGGTGGGCAATGCGGCCGACTACGCCTCGGCCGTCAGCATGGCCTGGAAGGACAAGCTCGACCTGGCTTTTCGCGTGGCCACGGGCGCCGCGGTGCAGGTGGCCCTGTTCGTCGCCCCCATGCTGGTGCTGGTGAGCCGGTTCACGTCCCACCCGCTGACGCTCGATTTCTCCCCGCTCGAGGTGCTGAGCGTGGCCCTGGCGGTGCTCACCATCCGGGCCCACAGCGAGGACAACACCCTAACCTGGTTTGAGGGCGCTCAGCTGCTGGCTCTCTACGCCATCGTGGGGCTGGCTTTCTACTTTTATTGAGAACGTCGCCAGCCGCGGCACGACCTCGCGCGCCACGGGGCACTCGCGGGCCAGGACCTGGTTGCCGGGCCAAGCGAAGAGCGATTGGTGCTGCAGCGTGGGCCAGTAGTGGTTGGGCTCGTTGCCCTCGCCCGGGCCGTGGAAGACCAGCTTCCAGTAAGAGCGCTCGGCTTCCGCGGGCACCTCTTGAACCCGCAGACCCGAGGCCGCAATCACTTGCGAGCAGTGCGCCTTCAAGAGCGCGAGCTTTTCAGGGAAGCGCTTCACCTGGTGGAACGCCAGCGTCAGGGCCACCGGGTGGGGGCGCAGCTTCAGGCCCACCGCGTTGCCCGTCCAGAGCGAGGTGTGGCGCTCGTTGCGGTTGACATGGCCGAGGATCATCATGCGGTCGGCCAGCTCGGGATCGTCGGTGGTGGCGGCCCCCAGCTCGCCTCCGGAGATCAGCTTGCCGTAGCCCATCGACCAGCAGCTGATGGTCGCCTGGGCACCCAGCGGCAATCCGTCGTAAAGGGCCCCGTGGGCGTGGCTGGCATCCGAGACGAGGGGAAGGTCGGTCGCGCGCTTCAAAGCGCTCCAATCGGCCGGCACGCCCCAGGGATTGTGGACCAGGACGGCCTTCATCCGGGGGGTCCGGGCGCGCACCAGGTCCTCGGGGTCCATCGTGAGGCTCGCAGGGTGGCAGTCCACCGGCACGACCCGGGCCCCGAGCGCGACGACCGCCGCGGCCATGCCGTGGAAGCCGTAGTCGCACACGGCCACGTCGTCACCCGCGCGCACGCCCACGGCCCAGAGGGCGGCGTAGAGGGCGCTGGTTCCGTTGCAGGTGGCCACGCAGAACTGGTTGCCGGCGAACCTGGCGTAGCGCTTCTCGAACCGCGTCAGGATGCCGCCCTGGGGCACGCTGAGCACGCCCGAGGAGAGCAGCTTGCGGACGTCGTCCAGGTCTTCGGCGGTTACGTCTTGCACGCGGCGTAAATCCTCTGGATCAGGTCCACCGTCTGGAGCGCCTCCTGGGCGGTCGCGCCGTGGGACGTTTGACCGCGCGTCTGGCCTACGAAGTCGGCCGCCTGCTGGCGGTGCGTGATGCCGTAGTAAGCCAGGGAAGGCGGGGGCGGGGCGGCGTTGGCCGTCAGCTCGTCGAAGTAGGCCTGGCTGCTCTTCCAGAGCTTGCGGCTCTGCAGGCGCAGCCGGTGGATCTTGTTGGGATAGGCGATGTCGTAGGCCACCGCGCCGTGGCTGCCGCACAGCTCGATGTAGCTGTCCCAGAGGCTGCCCGAGGCGCCGTTCACGCTCAGGCTGCCGAGCGCGCCATTCGCAAAGCGGAGCGAGGCGACGAGCGCATCCTCGGTCTCCATCGTGGCGCGCGCGAAGGTCGTCATCTGGGCCGCGACCGCCTCGACGGGCCCGGCCATCCAGAGCATCTGGTCGGCGACATGGTAGGCCTGGTTGATCAGCACCGAGCCTCCCTCGGTGCTCCACTTGCCTCGCCAGCCGGCATAGTAATCGGGGTTGCGGAAGCACTCCAGGTGAGCGCGCACCAGGTGCAGCTGGCCCAACGCCTCCTGCTCGAGCAGCCCGCGGATGTGGACCAGGGCCGGGTCGAAGCGGTGCTGGGCCACCGGGGCAGCGATCCTGCCGGCCTGCTGGCTCAGGTGGAGGACGTTGCGGCCCTCCTCCACATGGATCGAGAACGGCTTCTCGATCAGCACGTGCTTGCCGGCCCGCAGCGCCTGCTCGGCCATCGGGGCGTGCAGGTGGTGGGGCACGGCCAGGGCCACCAGCGTCACCGCCGGGTCTTGCAGCGCCTGCTCGTAGGAGCCGTGCCGCGCGAAGTTGTGCTCCCGCGCAAACTGCGCCGCCTTCTCGGGCTCGATGTCGCAGGCCCAGCTCAGCTCGACGTCGGGCAAGATGGCGAACGCGTCGGCGTGGCAGGGGGCCACGCGGCCGCATCCGATCAGGGCCAGTCCGCTCATGACAGCAGCACCTCCGGCAGGACGAGTTGGATGCCGGCCTTTTCCAGCAGGCCGGGCAGCGATCGGTGGGTGAGCACCGTCAGCTCGGCGGCGCGCTCGTCGACATAGGTGGAGCGCTGGCGCAGCTCGTCGTCCACGTGGCCCACGTGACAGGCCAGCTCCAATGTGCCCTGGCCGCCCTTGAGCTCGGCGAAGGCCAGCGAGGCGCTCTGGACGAGCGATTCGGGCGAGAGCTCGCCTCCGAACCACTCCAGCACGCTGGCGTCGGGGCAGATCACGCGGTGCCGCACCAGCTCGCGGCTCAACAGGAAGTGCCCGCTGCGGGCCGGGATGCCCCACCGGCGCGCCACCACGCAGTAGGCCTTGGTCACCAGCGGATTGCGCTGCAGGTTATGGTGGACGTCGACGTGGGTGGGCTGGATTCCCAGCTCCACCAGCCGGTCGTACTGGGCCTGCCACTCCGCCAGGATCTCGCGGGCATCGAGCCGCTGGAGCTCGCGCCAGGAGCGCGGAAACGTGCCGGTGGGACCGACGAGCGTGGGGATTTGCTCGGGGGGCAGGCAGGGCGTGCCGTCGGTCAGCTGCAGATGGAGTCCGATGCGGTGGGGAATGGCGGGGGCCATCTTGCGGGTCAGCTCCGCGCTCTCCAGGCCGCACATCATGGCCGAAGTCACCGAGACGCAGCCGTCCTTGATCGATTCGATGATGGCGTTGGAGACGCCGGTGGTGAGACCGAAGTCGTCACAGACGATGTAGAGACGTTTCATCGGGCGATTCGGGCCTCCTCGAGCAAGTAGGCCGCGGCGCGCTCCGCGCCGTCCACGCGGAACGGCAGCGTGCGCACGCCGCGCCAGGCCAGGGCCGTGGGCAGCACGTCCGGGTCGGGGCCTTTCCGGCACCAGATGCCGGGGAGCTGGGCCAGCGAGGAGGCGCGTTCCCACTGCTCGGCGCCCGACTGCGGCGTGTCCAGGGGCATGAGCACGACCGGAAGGGGGCTCTGGGCCAGGGTATAGGCGGTATTGTAACCGGCCCGGGCCACCACTAGCGAGGCCCCGCTCAGGCTCTGCTCGGCGGCGCCCTCGCGGTGCACCTCCACGTCGGGACACGAGGCCAGCTCGGGAGCGTCGCTCAGCGGACCGAGCACGACGCGCAGCCGGGCCACGCCGCGCAGGCTCTCGCGCAGCCAGGAGAAGAGCTCGCGTCCGCCCGCGCCGGCACCCGCCAGCGCCACGACCAGGGGAGGGTCCTGGGCGGGGCCCACCGGCTCGGGGGCGCGCGCGATCACGCCCGCGTAGAAGCGCTCGGACGGCAGTTGAGATTCCATCGCGGGGAACGGATCGCACCAGCCCGGGTCGGTGTAGGCCACCACGCCCGCGTAGCGGGCCAGGGCCGCCCGGATGCGGGGATTGCGGGGCGGCGCGGCGGGGGCGGCATAGGGCAGGCCCCAGAGGAACCGATAGGAGCTGTCCAGGAGGAGGTCGAGCAGCTCGCCTTCGAGGCCCAGCGCGAGGTGATCCACCAGAATCGTGTCGGGGCCCCAGTGGTCGACCGCGCTCTTGACCTCGCACCGGCGGGCGGCCAGATCGCCGCGATCCACGCGGGAAGGAAGCTTGATGAGGTCCACCCCGTCGGGAGCGCGCAGGTCGGCCACCGTGCCGCTGGCGAGCAGGGCGCAGCGGGCTCCCAGACGGGCGGCCGCCTGAGCGATGGCGCGCGCCCGCGAGACGTGCCCTAACCCCAGGAGCACGTGCGCGTAGAAGAGCAGTCTCACATTGGGACCGGGCTGCCGCTGACCACGCTGTCGTAATTCTCGCTGACGAAGCCCGCCAGGTCGGCCACGCAGAGGTCGGTGCGGAACTGCCCCTCGTGCACCAGCAGCAACTCGTAGCGCAGCTTGCGCCCGAGGCGCATGTCGAGGGCGGCCAGCAGCTCGAGCAGGTCGACCGAAGAGAACCCAAGGTCGGCCGAGAGCTTGCTGGCGGGGGTGAGGGCCTCGTCGAGGTCCCAATCGCCCGTCATCTCGGTGAGAATGTCCAGGATGGAGTTCTGAATCTGGCTCTTGTCGGGTTTCACGAGGCTTCCTCCGATGAAGTTGGGCCGCCCCCTTCGCTTTCAGCGAGGGTTCTCCTATGAGGACCGGACCAGCCCGGGCCGGGGTTCCATCCGCACGCCGTCCGGGCGCAGGGTCAGCTGCAAAGCTTCGAAGAGCGGAGGCCCCACCAGCCGGGGCTGTCCCTCCGCGTCGGGCAGCAGCTCGATCTGATCCAGCTCGAGCTTGAGCCCGCGCTCGAGAGCCCAGGCCTGGCAGGCTTCCTTGGCCGCGATCCAGGCCGGCAGCGGCCAGTCGGCCGAAGCTCGCTCGCGCGAGGTGAGGGCGCGTCGCGCCAGGGCGCGCCGCCAGATGCCCCCGGTGCTGTCGAGGTAGCCAGGTCGCAGCAGCAGGCGGCGTCCGTCCTCGCAGGGCTCCGACAGGCGCCGGTTGCGGGCCGGGTAATGCAGCCAGTCGTAGATCTGGGGCGGGTAGGTATCCCAGATGTAGTGGAATCCGTGCATGCGAAAGAGCAGGCGCCCCTGACCGTCGACCCAGTCGAGGTGGGCGCTGGATTCGTCGCGCAGGTGCAGGCGGCAGGTCAAGATCTCGCGCGGCGGGGGAGGCGGCGCGTAGAGGCTGAGGCGCTCGATGGCGTTGGGAAACAGCCAGAAGCGGCGTTTGCCCTGCAGCAGAATCCAGTATGCGGCCAGGTGACCGGCGGCGTCCAGGGTATCCGCGGCCAGGACCCACGGCTCGTGATGGCCCGGGGGGACGCGCACCTCCACCTCGACCCCGCCCGTGGTGGCCGCGTGCGTGCGCCAGAGCGACAGCAAGCCCTCGCCGTGAAAGAGCGAGGCGTTGTAGGCTTGCACGGAGAGCTGCACCGGAATGGGATCGCCGGGGACGTCGGCCAGGGGGGGAGGGGCCTCGGGGTAGGCCGGCGCCAGGGTGACCTCGCAGGTGAAGGCGGGATGCTCGTGGTTCTCGAGCAGGCGCACCTGCACGCGGTCGGGAGCGATTTGGACGGCTTCGATGCCGAGCGTGAGGCGGTCCTCGTCCAGGGCCAGCCAGCGCGAGCTGCGCGCGTTCTCGATCTGGACGCAGACGCCCCCGGCCAGCAAAATCGAGGCCTCGGCCGCCAGCTCGAGCGAGAAGCTGAACGGCAGCACCGGCAGCTTGCCCAGGCGGTGATCGAGCAAAAAGCGGTGCTTCTCGGGATCGAGCTCCAGGGAGGCCGTCAGGCGGTCGCCCTGAATCCGGGCGTGCCGGAGCAACGGCGTGGGGGCGGGCTCGCAGGCTTTCGTGGGGAGTGCCTGGGCGGGGCCCTCGCAGAACAGGAAGGCGGCCACCTCCAGCATCTGCACCACCTCGGACCGCCCCTCGGCGGCGGTCGTCCAGGCGCTGTGGGGCTGATTGCGCAGCGTGTCGCGCACGAATCCGGCCAGGCGGCCCCCCGGACCGACCTCGACGAAGTGGCGCACGCCGTCGCGGTGCATGCGCAGCAGCGTTTCGCGGAACCGCACGGTGCTGGCCCACTGGCTGGCGGCCAGGGCGCTGATCTGCTGCGGATCGTCGGGGAAGATCTCGGTGCTGGCGCAAGAGTAGACGGGCACCAGCGGGGGAGAGAACCGCAGGTGCGGGTAGACGTCTTGCTCGAGGCTGCGGCTGACCGGCTCGTAGAGCGGTGTGTGGAACGCGCGGTGGAACGGGAGCCGGAACGAGAAGGCACCGCTTTGCGCCAGGTGGGACTCGGCCCGGGCCACGGCCGCCGGGAGCCCGGCCAGGATCAGCTGGCGGGGGCAGTTGTCCAGCGCCAGCCAGAGCTGGTCGGGAAAGCGTTGCAGCAGCTCGTGGATGGGAGCGCGGTCCTCCAGCGACACGGCCAGAAAGTCGGCCTCGGGAGCTATCCCGCTGCGGGCCTGGCGGGAGCCGGAGTCAAAGAGCTCCTTGAGCAGTTGGAACAGCTCCTGGCGGCTGGCGAACTGCATCGAGCCCGCGGCCATCAGGGCGGCATTCTCGCCCGACGAAGGTCCAGCCATCGCGTGCACCGGAACGCCCAGCTCGGTCAGGGCCTGGGCCAGGGCCAGCCCGGAGACGGTGGTCACCATCCCGCCCAGGTCCACGCTCATAGGCCAGCGGATCGGCTCGCCCCAAACCTGCTCCAGCTCGGTCAGCCACTCCTGGACGCCGGGCAGATGCTGGCGGGCTTCCTGCAGCATGCCTTCATACTCCGAGCCCTGGCCCGGAAAGAGGAAGGCGACCGGATCCCCGCCGGGCTGCTGGTCGAGGTCGGCGAAGAAGATGCCGGAGCGGTGGCGCCACCGGGGCGCGGGATTCTCGTGCAGCCTCCGGGCCGCGGTGGCCAGCTTCTGCTCGAGCTCGGCCGGGTCACTGGCGACCAGCGCCAGGCGGCACGGCCCCTCCGTGCCCGTGGGCAGGTCGGCGAGCAGCGTCTCGCGGTCGGGGGCTGACCAGCAATAGAGTTGGGGCTTCACGGCAGGGGGCTTAAGCATGGCGGGTGGCACGTCCTTCTTGAAGGACCGCGTTTCAGGGGCGTCTTGTTCCCTCACGGTCGCTGGAGACCGTAAACGCCGTCAGGCCGCCAGTACTCGCGTACTGATCCGGGCGAGCCCAGAGGTCATGCCGATTCCTTCGCCGTAATGCCCGCCGCCCTGAATCTTGTGGATAGGAAAGCCTTCACCTTGCGTTTGAGATTCCTCACCCTCCTGCTCGCCGTCATGGCCATTCTGGCTGGTTGCAACAGCAGCGAGCCAGGCGGCGCCCAGACTCCGGTCACGCCCGACGCGGGCACCGCCAATATCGAGGTCCGTCACATCCTGGAGCGGGCCGTGCCGACCAGCGTGGACAGCTTTCGTTTCACCGGCACCGACGCCAACGGCAATATCGTCTTCGGCCCCGAGACGCGCACCAAGATTGCCACCATTTTGCTGACCGGAGTCCCGACCCAGACCCGGGGATTCCGGATCGAGTATCTCAGTGCGGGCACGGTCGTCGGCACGTTCCGGACGGAAGTGGTGCTCGAGCCGGGACAGACCTTCGTCATCGACAACCCCGACTGGGTCGACACCAACACCGGCAATGCGGCGACGCAGCTGCAGTTCCAGGCTCAGCCGAGCGTGCTCGCCCCGGGCGACACCTTCTCGCTGCAGGTCGCCGCGCTCGACCTCAACGGCAACCCGACCGACTCCACCGTGGCGATCGCGCTGAGCGGCCCCAACCTCGATGGCACGCTCACCCGCAACGCCGTTGACGGCGTGGCCACCTTCGACGGCCTGTCCTTCACCACCGCCGGCACGTTCCAACTCGGCGCCAGCTCGGAGGGGCTGACCCCGGCCACCTCCAATCCGATCACCGTCACCAGCGCTCCGCAGCCCACGACCCTGGTCTTCAGGGCCCAGCCAGCCGACGCGCAGACGTTCCTGAACGCCGTCACCGTGCAGGTGGTCGACCAGTTCGGCAACCCGTTTGCCTTCAGCGGGCCGATCACGATCGCCCTGGGAACCAATCCCAGCGGCGCCAGCCTGCAGGGCGCCCAGGTCGTCGACACGGTGACCGGCGAGGCGACTTTCTCCAACCTCACGATCACCAGGCCCGGCACCGGGTTCACCCTCATCGCCTCGGCGCCCGGTCTCACGCCCGCCACGAGCGCTCCATTCAACATCACCCAGGGCGTTTTCGCCAAAGCCGACTTCTCGCTGGTCGTGCCGGCCGGAGTGGGTCTCGCGAGCACCGTCGACGGGGGCGACTTCAACGGGGACGGCCGCACGGATGCCATACCTCCAGCGATCGGATCGCGGTCTTCACCCAGACCACCGACGGCGATTACACGCGCTCCTTCCTGCCCATCAGCGGTCTCGTGCGGGCCCACGCTCAGGACCTCAACGGCGACGGCCGGGCCGACATCGTGTCGGTGACGAACAACGCGGTCGTGCTCGACGCGCAGGTCTGGCTCAGTAACGGCACCGGGTTCGACGCCCCCGTCAACCTGGCTCTGCCAGGCGTGGTGGACGTCTTCGACTTCGTGCTCGAGGACGTGACGGCGGACGGCTTTCCCGACCTCGTGCTCAGCCTGCAGGACGGTGTCGGGGGGGCGCTCCTCACGCTGGTCAACAGCGGCTCGGGGGCTTTCCCCAACCCGGGCGTCCGCTCCGGCCTTTCGGCCGTGGGGGGTGAGGTCGTGGTGGCCTCGCTCGCGGGCAGCCCCGCCCAGGATGCGGCCGTCACCGTGGGCACCGATGTCCAGGTGTTGACCGGCGACGGCGCCGGCGCGTTCGCCTTCAACCAGAGCCTCAACGCGGCCGGCTTTACTCCCACGGCCCTGGCTGCCGGCGACCTGGACGGCGGCCAGACGGACCTCGTCGCTTACGGAATCGGCGGGATCAGCGCCGAGGTGGTCGTGTTCCTCAACAACGCCGGCGTGTTCACGCAGGCCACCGGCAGCCCCTATCCCGGACCGGCCACCGCGCCCAGCGGGGCGCCCGACCAGGTGGCCGTGGGCGATTTCGACGGCGATGGCCGTCCGGACGTGGTCGTCGTGGACCCGTTCCTGGCCGAGGTCGGCCTCTACCTCAATGACCCCACCCCGGGCAACCCGCTGCTGGTCTCGACGCAGACCCTCGGGGCCAGCCCGAATCCGGTTTCGGTCGTCGTGGCCGACTTCAACGGCGACGGGGACCTGGACGTCGGCGCCGGCTCCAATGAGGACCGCTTCGTGCGCCTCAACGGCGACGGCGCGGGCAACCTGCTGCCGCTGCCCAACCAGGGGGTGAACACGCAGTCGGTGGCGGTGGGCGACCTCAACGGCGACGGCCTGATCGACCTCGTTGCCAGCAGCACGCCGGCCGGTCCCCCCTCGCACCTCGAGGTCTACCTGCGCCAGCCCGACCAGACCCTGCCCCCCGTGGCCGACTTCGACATCACCCTGGCCGAGACGCTCGGCACCATCGCGCTGGCCGACCTGGACGGCAACGGCACGCAGGATGTCATGGCGACCGACGCGGTCAACAACCAGCTGGACGCCTATCTCAACCCGGGTACGGGCAACTACCCGGCCGCAGCGAGCTTCACCGTGCCCCTGAGCACCGTCTTTGCCTCGATCGCGACCGGCGACATCAACGGCGACGGCATCCCCGACTTCGTGGCCAACACCAACGGGAACAACGGTTTTGCGGCGGCGCTCTCGACCGGCCCGCTCGCCTACACCGCGGTCGACCAGGCCACCACCGACTTCTGTCAGGACGTGGCTGTGGCCGACCTGAACGGTGACGGGCAGGCCGAGGTGCTGACCGCCGAGCAGACCGCCGGCCTGGGCCGTTACGACTTCGCGGGTGGCGGGTTCAACCCGACTCTCACCGCGATCGGTTTCGCCGATCTCAACACGGTCGGCGCGGGCGACTTGAACCTCGATGGCTCGGTCGACGTGGCCGTGGCAGCCGAGGACGACGGGACCAACCTGGGCCAGGCTTTCACGCTGCTCAACGACGGCGGGGGCGCGCTGGGCGCCCCCAACCTGCTGTCCGACCCGGGCTACACGCTGCCCTCGCAGACCCTGATCGCCGATGCCAATGGCGACGGCGTGAACGACATCCTGTTCCTGGACGAGCAGGCCTTCGGCGCGGCCGTGCTGAGCGGCACGGGCGACGGGCTCAACTTCAACACCGGCATCTCGCTGATCGCCACGGGTGGCGGGGTCACCACCGCCCGCGCGATGGCGCTGCTGGATCTGGACGGCGACGGCCAGACCGAGCCGATCTTCGCGGTGGCGGGCGGCACCTGGATCAGCGTGCTGACGCTGCTGGCACTGGTCGCCTTCAGGCTGGCCCTGAGTCGCCGGTATGCGTAAGGTCCCGCTGGTCGTGCTGGGGGTGCTCTTTGCCCACAGCCTCCAGTGGCATGCGCTGCGCGCCTGGACCTGCGGCGCTTGCGTCGCTCTGTGCGCCCTCCTCGGCCTGCCCGTCAGCCGGCTGGGCGACGTCAGCCTCGCTCTGCCGGGACACCCGATCACCATCGGCATCTCGTGCACGATGATCGACGTCTTTTGCGGGGCCGTGCCTCTGCTCTGGCCCAGCGGGCGCAGGCTCCTGGCGTTCTTCGGAGGCCTCTTGGTGCTGAACCTGGTGCGCCTGGTGGGCGGTTTCTGGTTGCTCTACCGCGGCGTCGCCTGGGAGCTTTGCCACGAGGTCGTCGCGGGCGTCGTCTTCTTCCTGGTTCTGGAGTGGGTGGTCAGGTGGCAACCTCGCGTTCACACCTCCTCGCGCCCGCTGGAGTATGCTCCGGGGCATGATTAGCAGCATCACCAGCCGTACTCTGCCCATCACCCGCCAGGAGAAGCCGCCTGCAGAAGAAGAGGAGCGCGGCGTCGGCGACTGCGTCGAGTGGGCCGCGCGCAAGGTCGCCGGCTTCGCCGTGGGACTCGTGTTCGGCACCAGCGGAATGCTCGTGAACGCCTGCGCGGGAGGGGCGGAAGGAGCGCTGCACGGCGCGCGGGTCACCGAGCATAAGGAGGCGGCTTTCCAGGGCGCGCTGACCGCCAACCTGGCGGCCGCGTCGGCTCTGGGCGGCGGCCCCGTGGGAGCGGTGCTGGGCACCGTCGGCGGCCACCTGATGTGGCGCATCCAGGGTGAGGGCGTCCGCGAGCGCGTCCAGACCGGCAGCGACCGCTGGGTGGACGCGGTGTTGACGAAGCTGCCGGGGAACCCGGACGAGGCCGGCACCGGCCGCCGCGTCGTGAACGGGGCCGTGGGAGAGATTGTCGGGGGCGTGGCGGGAGCCGTCGTCGGCACGATTGGTTTGTTCAAGGTCGGGCAAGCCGCTGGAGAGGCCTTTGTGGCGCGATCCGTGGAGCGTCTGCGGGGGTCTGGCGCGTAGCCAACAGGACTTTTCGAGAGCAAAAGTAACTAAAGCGGACATCACTCGGGGGAGGGTCGGTCCGTTGAACAAGTCCGTCGCTGCTGCTGCTCTCATCTTTGGATTGCTGTCGGTCAGCGCCGTGGCCGAGCCGCAGGGCGGCCAGGTGCGGGCGGGCAGCGCGACCATCCAGCAGACGCCCGGGACCACCACGGTGCAGCAGCTCACCGACCGGGCCATCATCGACTGGCGCAGGTTCAGCATCGACCGCAACGAGCTGGTGCGATTCGTGCAGCCCAACGAGATGGCGGTCATCCTCAATCGGGTGACCGGGGGCGACCCCAGCGTCATCCTGGGCAAGCTGCAGGCCAACGGACAGCTCTTCCTGGTCAACCCGAACGGCATCCTCTTCGGCCCGGGAAGCCAGGTGGATGTGGGCTCGCTGGTCGCCACCACCCTGCAGATCAGCGACGAGGGCTTTCTCAGCGGCAACTATCACTTCGTTCAGGACAGCAACCTCGACCTGGCCAGCGTGGTCAATCAGGGGACGATCACCGTCAGCGACGAGGGATACGTCGTGCTGACCGCCCCGCTCGTCTCCAACGAGGGCCTGATCGTGGCCAACCTGGGCAAGGTGGCGCTGGGAGCGGGCAACGAAGTCACGCTCAACCTCGACGGACGCAACCTGGTCAACTTCCAGGTCAGCACCGGGCAGCACGAGGGCACCGTGGTGCTCACGCCCGAGGCCGTCAGCAGCGTGCTGCAGCATGCGGTGGGGGGCGTCTCGGCCTCGCAGATGATCGAGGAGAACGGCCAGGTGAAACTGGTGGGCGGGGAGGGCGCGCTGGTGCAGGCCGGCACGATCCAGGGCGGTCGCGATATCCAGATTCTGGGAACGAACGTCGCCGCCACCGGCACCGTGCAGGCGCAGGACGGCGGCAACATCGTGGTCTGGGGCGCGGAGAACACCTCCATGGCGGGCACCTTACAGGCCAACGGAGGCACCGTCGAGACCTCCGGGCGCTACCTGAGGCTGACCGGCGCCGTGCACGCCCCCGGCGGCAGCCTGCTGATCGACCCCGAGACGGTGCGGATCGTCAGCGCGGCCGACCAGCCCAACGACATCGAGAGCTCCTTCATCGTGGGTCAGCTCGAGAGCGGGACGAACGTCACCATCGACGCCGCCATCACGACCGGCTCCGAGGACAGCGACATCGTGCAGTTGGCCGACGCGCCCATCATCGTCACGCTGGCCAACCCGGTTTCGCTGACTTTGATCTCGGGAGCGCAAGGCGGCATCACGCTCAACGCCGAGATCACCACCAACTTTGGCGAGGGCCTCGATCTCAGCCTCGAATCGGGGACCCGCGGCGCCACCGCTCTGGCGAGCATCGAGACTCGGGGCGGGAGCTTCACGGCCACGGGACCGGGCGACCTCACGCTTTCCAACGCTCACGCCGAGACCGTGACCATCACGCACGGCGGAGCCGTCGCGCTGGATGACCTGGCGGCCAACACGACGCTCAGCGTCACGGGCGGCTCCATCGACGAGTTCCCCGATGCCGACGGGACCACCGACGTCTTTGCTCAGGGCATCAGCCTGAGCGCGACCAGCGGCGGGATCGGCCAGATCAACGGCGCGCTCGAGCTCGCGACCCCGAATGCCGCGACCCTTTCCTCGGCCGGATCGCTGAGCGTGGTCGGCATCAATGGCCTGACGGTGACCTCCGCCACCACCATCGACGGGAACATCGACCTGACCACCAACACGACCCTGACCGTCTACGAGGCCCAGGCGGGAGGCTCCGGGAACATCACCCTCACGGCCACGGGCGGCAGCGTCATCGTGGGGCACGCCGAGGCGCTGGCCAACCAGGTCAGCCTGAGCGCGGGCGCGCTCATCGAGGAGGCGCTCGACGACGCGGCCGGCGACGTCGTGGGCGGCACCCTCACTCTCACGGCGGGTGCGGGCATCGGCACGGTCGCCACGCTCGAAGTGGTCGGGGGCACGAACGTCTCGGCCGATACGCTCACCGGAGCGATCAACCTGGCGTCCCCGCTCGACGCCATGGTCGTCGACGCCCACACCGGCAACGGCAACATCAGCCTCGTCGCCAGCGCGCTGACGGCCACGACGGTCGCGACCGAGAACGGGTCGGTGTCCCTCCAATCGACGGGGAATCTCGTCCTCGACTCGGTGACGGCGACCGGCACGATCACGGCCACGAGCGCCAGCAGTATCGTGGCCTCGGGCCCGGACCCGGGCAGCGAGCTTACCTCGGGTACCGGCCTGGTCCTCACCGCCGGCGCCGGCCTCGGCGCGCTCGACGCCGACGTCCTCGACCTGTCGGCCACGGCCGACGGGTCCATCGTCTTGCGCAATCAGGGGGGAGCCCTTGCGGTGTCGACACTCTCCTCGGATTTCGGCGAGATCCTGCTATCCACCGACGGCGACCTGACCGTGGGCAGCCTCACGGCGCCGCTTGACATCAACGTGAGCGCGGCTGGCAACGTGACGGTCGGACTGTTGAGCGGCTACGGAGTGACCCTGACCACCACGGGCACCCTGGACGAGTCGGGCGCGGACGGCAGCGACGACATCCTCGGTCACACCGTGACTCTGTCCGCCAGCCAGATCGGCCTGACCAGCGTGCCCGAGGTCTTCGGCAACGCTTCTCTGAGCGCCACCTCCACCGCCAGCGGCGGAACCCTGGCCCTGCAGTCCATCTCGGGCCTGCCCTTCCCCCTGTCGCTCACCACCAATAACGGCACCATCGCAGTGAGTCAGGGGGCGGACTCGGTCTCTCTGTCCGCCTCCGGGCTGGTGGTGAACCGGCCGAGCGGCGATCTCTACCTGACCAACACGGGCGGCAACCTGCTGGTGGCCAGCGTGGCGGCCTCCGGCACCGTGGCGCTCACGACTCCCGCCGGGGCGATCGACGAGTTCGGCACGGACGGCGCGGCCGATATCACCGCCGGGAGCATCGTGCTGACCGCCCAGGCCGGTATCGGTCAGGTCAGCGCGCTCGAGCTCGGCGCCACCAGCGTTGCCACCAGCGTTACCAACACCGATGCGGGCACGACCTACAGCCTGACGACGGCTCCCGATGTCCTGAGCGTCTCCACCACGGGCGGCGACGTGAGCATCACCGGGTCCGGGGAGACCGTCTCCTACGTGAGCCAGGAACTGACCGGCACGGTGGACGTGGACAGCTTTTCCTTCAGCGAGCACGTCGGCACCCTGGGCCTGGCGGACTTCACGGCTGCCGGCAACGTCAGCCTGCTGAACACGACCGGCAACATCGAGGAAGCCGGGTTCGACCCGCAAATCGACCTTTCCGCCGCCGGTACGCTCACGATGAGCGCCCTGACCGGCCTGGGCGGTCTCAATCGCCCCGAGCTGGAAGTCGGGACCCGCCTCGAGGCGAGCACGGATAACGGATTCGTCTCGCTCAACGTGGCGGCCCTCACCCCCGAGGTCACCTACGTCCTGACCAGTCTCAATGGCGGCGTGGCCGTGGACCACGCCGGCGGACGAGCGGTGCTCGAGCATTTCGAGGGCCTCGATTTCAACCAGTTCGAGAGCGGCGGCGAGGTCCTGGTCCAGGACATGCGGATTCACGGGTCGGGAACCATGGACCTCAACGTCAACGGCGGCGACCTGACCATCGAGAGCCTGACGGCCGAGGGCGGCCAGGTCAAGATCCGCGGGAACACGCAGGTCATCGGCTCGGGCAGCGGCGTCAAGATCTCCAATCCCACGGGCGAGCTGGTGCTTTACAACAGCTTTGGGACCGACGGATCGCTGGAGATCGACGCCTCCTCGCTGGAGATCCAGGTCCTGGGCGTGGGGGACGTCACGCTGCACGATGCCGGAAACGGTCTCGACCTCACCAGCGTCGTCGTCAACCACGGCAGCCTCGACGTCTCCACCGCGGATGGCATGACGGTCGACTCGGTCACGGTGGCGGGAGTCAACACGCTCAAACTCAGCGCCGCTTCCATCGCGCAGTACGTGGACGACCCGGAGGCCGACCTGGAGGCCCGCACCATCGACCTGACGGCCACGGGCTCTATCTCGCTGCTGCAGACCAGCGTCGGGGTGGGGGGATTGACCGCCACGGCGGGCACCGATCTCTCGCTGGTCAACCTGGGCAACCTCGTCCTCACCAGCGTGAGCACGACCAATGGCAACGTCTCGCTGGGCGTGGACGGAGCCGACTTCAATGCCCAGAACATCACCGTGGGCGGCGCCGGCAAAGGGCTCACCCTGGCCACCACGACCAGCGGCGACGTGGTGCTGGGCACCGGCATCGCGGCCGTTTCGGGCGCGGTCGTGATCGACTCGGTGGAGGCCATCACGCAGACGGGCACCAGCCTGGCGGGCGGCAGCCTCGCTCTGACCGCCCAGACGGGAATCGGCGCGCTCCAGACGGCGACCAACGTCCTGACGGCGGACACCGTGGCTGGCGACCTGATCGTGACCAACACCGCTTCGGGGCCCTCCACGGTGTCGCTGCAGGTCGAGACGGGGACGGGCGACATCACCTTTGCGCAGGCCGCCCAGCACGTCGATCTCACCGTGCAGGCCGCCCTGGGCGACGCCAGTCTGACCACGGCCGACGTCAAGCTGGCCGGCGGGGCGGGCGGGTCGGTCGGGCTGACCAACGAGGCGGCGGGCGGGAGCATCGAGGTCGGCGCTCTGTCCGCCAACACCGTCACCCTGACGACGGACGGGCAGATTTCAGGGCCCACCAGCGCGTTGGCGGGAACCCTGTCCCTGGACGCGGGCACCGGAATCGACCTGAAGATTGCCAGCTCGTCGGTCGTGGCCACCACGGCGGCCGGCGGAATCCATCTCGTGGACGACGGAGCCTCGGCCTGCGTGGTGACCCTGTCGGCCCCCGGCGCGCTCTTCTACGACAAGCAACTCGCCAACCTGGACGTCACCTCGGCGGTCGTGTCCGGAACGGGAAGCGTCACCCTGCATGCCGGGGGCGACCTCACGGCCGGCACGGTGACCGCCCTGGGGGCAGGGCAGGATGTCACGCTGACGGCAGCCGGCAGCGTCCTGCTGAGCAACGTCTCCGCCCCCGACCAGATCGCGGTGACGGCCGGCGCCGCCATCACCGAGAGCGGGCTCGACGCGGCGGCCGACCTGACGGCGGCGGGCGTGACGCTCGCGGCGGGCACCGGCATCTCCCTGCTCGAGCTCGACGGAGCGACTCTCGCGGCCACGACCACTTCGGGCGGCATCAATCTGACCAGCGTTCCCACCGGGGCGGTCACGGTCACCAACCTGGCGGGCGGCGGCCAACTGGTGTTCTCGCAGTCCGGAGGCAAGCTTCTGACGGTGCAGGCGGCCAATGCCTCCTCGGATTTGCTGGCCATCTTGAACGACGGGGCCGATCTGACGGTGGGCACGACGCAGTCCACGGGCTCCACGCAGTTGACCGTCCTGGGCTCGGGCAATCTCTACGTGGGGAATGTCCGCTCCAATACGCAGGTGTCGGTCGGCGTCGCCAGCGGCACGCTCGAGGAGAGCGCGCCCGACCCCGGCATCGACCTGATGGCGCCCACTTTGAGCCTGTCCGCGAACGCCATCGGGCAGCTCGACCGGCTCGAGCTGGCCAGCCAGCTCCTGACAGCCACCACCAGTGGGGCCGGGGTCAACGTGAGCAACACCAGCGCCTCCGCCGCCACGGTCATGGTGACGGCCAAGAATGCCGTTTCGCTGACCCAGAACGGGGGAGGAGCCCTGGCCGTCAACGTCTTCACCACCACGGGCGCGATCACGCTGGTCAACAATGGTCTGATCACGGCCACGGACGTGCGGACGAACTCCTCGACGTCGGATGTAACGTTGACGACCTCCGGCGCCAACAGTGACATCCTGGTCGGGGTCGTGCTGGGACGGGACATCACCGTCACCACGCCCGGGCGCTTGCTGGAAGCTGCCCCCCTGGACGCGTCGGTCGATCTCGGGGGCCGCAACCTCGTGCTGAACGCCCAGAAGGGGATCGGCACCACGGACACCCTGGAGATCGAGTCGCTCGGCAGCGTGACCGCCTCGGCCGGCAGCACGGGCGCCATCAAGCTGGCCGCCCCACTGGGACCGCTGACGCTGAATTCGGTCTCGACCAGCAACGGCTCGATCACGATCAGCGGCACGGGCGACCTGACGGCCACCTTGGTCACCGCGGGCGGGGCGGGGAGCGACGTCACGCTCTCGGCCGCGCTCATCCTGGTGGACAGCGTCACGGCCGCCGACGCCATCGCGCTGACCGCGACCGGGGGCCTGGTGGAGTCGACCAGTGATCCTGTGGCCGACCTTACGGGAGCTTCGATCGTGCTCGACGGCGGCTTCATCAGCCTTCAAACCGCCACGCCGAGCCTTACCGCCACCGCGCGGCAGGCCACCGCCTCCACCCTGGCCAACGCTCCTGCTTCGGCCAGCACCGTGCAACTGCACTCGCAGATCGACATGACCTACGCGCAGACCGGCGGCCAGAGCCTGAATCTGCTCGACGCGGACACGGTGAACGGCCACCTGACGGTCACGACCGGCGGCGCGCTGACCGCGACCGACGTGGAGGCCGGAGGCAGCGGCTTCGTGAGCCTGACCTCGGCCGGAGACATGCTGGTCGGTCGCGTGGTGGCCGCGGGTGATACGGTCGTTCTGCGGCCTTCGGGCGCCCTGAACGAGCTCGGCTCGGATGCGAGTCTGGACATCGCCGGCGCGCTGGTCGATCTGCGCGGGCCCAACGGCATCGGCTCGCTGGGGGCGATCGAGGTGAACGTGACCGGCAGCCTGATCGCCCAGGTCTCGGGCGCGGGAGCTCTGAACCTGGCCGACATCGGGGGCGGGCTCAGCGCCACCAACGTCACCACGACCACCGGCAACCTGACCCTGAGCGCCACGGGCGGCGATCTCGACGCGCAGCTCGTGACCTCGGGCGGGGGCAATCTCGCGCTCACGACCGTGGGCTCGGGCAACGTCCACGCCAATCAGGTCAGCACGACCGGGGACGTCAGCGTCGTTTCGGCCGGCCTGCTCGATTCGGGAATGATCAGCCCGGGCGTGACCGGCAACCAGGTCAACCTGACCGCGGCCGGCAGCATCGCACTCTTCCTGAGCAGCAACACGGTGCAGGCGACCGCGGTCGGAATCGACCTGCTCGAGAACGGCGGACTGGATGTGCTCTCCGCCAATGCCGGCACGGGCGACCTCACCCTGACGTCCGTCGGCGGAACGCTGAGCGTCGGCACCGCCAGCGGGCGCATCGTCACGCTGACCGGCTCCAATGGCGCCGGGGTGCTGGTGAACGACGTGTCGGCCACCGTGTCGCTGTCCGTCACGGGCGGCAGTCTGGAAGAGCTGGGGGTCGACCCGACGGCGGACCTCACCGCGCCGCGCCTCACTCTCGCCACCCAGTCCGGGATCGGACAGTTGGCGACCGTCGAGACCAGCACCCCGCGCGTCCAGACGGCCACGGTCAACGGTACGGGCCGCATCGCTCTGCGCAACGTCGGCGCGCTGGAAGTGGTCAGCGCCACGACCGCCAACGGCGCGATCGCGATTGCGAGCGACGCGGGCGATCTGTTGGCGGACAGCCTGAGCGCCGGCGGGAGCGGCTCCAACGTGACCCTGACGACCACCACCTCGGGCAACATTCGAGTGGGCGACGTGCAGGCGGTGGGAGACTTCGTGATCATCACCGCCGTCGGCGCCATCGAGGAGACGACGCCCGACAATCCGGCCGACGTTACGGGCAGTACCGTGCGTCTGACCGCCGGGACCGGCATCGGAGTGGCAAATCGGCTGGAAGTGGACGCCACCACTCTGACCCCGGTCGTCACGGGCCCGGGTGCCATCAGCGTCGCCGATATGGCGGGCGGCGTCACGGTCACCGGCGCCTCGACCGCCGATGGAGCGATCCAGCTCCTGGCCGTCAGCGGCTCCCTGACCGCGACCTCGCTCACCGCGGGCGGCACGGGCCGCAACGTCGTGCTCACGGCATCCAACGGAGGCAGCGTGCTGCTGGGCAGCGTGGTGGCCCTGGACGACAACATCACCGTGTCGGCCACCGGAGGCTCCATCAACGAGCTGGGCTCCGACGCGGCCGAGGACCTGAGCGCCAACAACCTCAACCTGGCGTCCGCTCTGGGCGTCGGGAACCTGGGCGCCCTCGAGGTCAAGACGGCCGTCCTGACGGCCTCGACGCTGTCGGCCGGGGCGAACATCGCTGTGAGCGACCTGACCGCCACCCTGACGGCGGCCTCGGTCACCTCCGCGGGAGGCGTCGACCTCAGCGCGATGGGCACGCTGACGTTGACGAGCGTCACGGCCGGCAACAACGGCGTCACGGCGACCAGCACCTCGAAGGTCGTGGTGGGCAGCGTCGATTCCGCCGGCAGCGTCGCGCTGACCGCGGGCACGAGCATCGAGGAGGATGGCGACGCGGGGGTGGATATCACGGCGCCCACGTCGCGGATCACGCTGCAGGCGGTCACCGGCATCGGCGCGGTGGACGCCCTGGAGACCGACGGCCTTCTCTGGAATGCCCACGTCACGGGCGTGGGCGCCATCCGCCTGACGGACGCGGCGGGCACCTCCATCACGGCCGAGGATGTGGACACAGCCAGCGGCGACATCGTGCTGGTGGCGCGCAACCAGCAGCTGGTGGCCCAGGACGTTCAGGCCACGGGCGGCTTCGCCAACCTGACCTCGCAGACTTCGGGCGACCTCAAGCTCGGCCTGGTGAGCGCCACGGGCGCGGTCAACCTGACCGCCGCCGGCGGCGTGGACGAGCTCGGCAGCGACGCCGCCGACGACCTCGTGGCGGGCGCCAATTCAACCATTCGGGCTCTGGGCGGGGGCATCGGCCTGTCCTCCAACGCGCCCGAGGTGCGGGTCACCAACGCCACGCTGGGCGTGTCCGCCACCACGCAGAGCGCGGGGATCTCGGTGCTGCTCGCCGGGATCGTCTCGCCGACCAACACGCTGATCAAGCTCAACGCCCCGCCGGGCCTGGTGTTCTTCAACGGCGTGCTCGTGCCCTAAGGCTCGGTTCGGTTTCTTCACAAATCCCCAGGACTTTCCCGTGGAAAGGCTAACCAAGGCGAACCACGACGGGAGGGATCTATGCACAAGTCTGCCATCGCGAGCGCCATTATCCTCGGAATGCTGTCCGTGAGCCACCCGGCTCAGGCTGAGCCACAGGGCGGTCAAGTACGGAGCGGCTCCGCGACGATCCAGCAGACGTCGGGAAGCACCACGATCCGGCAGTTGACGGACAGGGCGATCATCGACTGGCAGAAGTTCAGCATCGACCGCAACGAGCTCGTGAAATTCGTGCAGCCCAACGAGATGGCCGTCATCCTCAACCGCGTGACGGGGGGCGATCCGTCGATCATCCTGGGCAAGCTGCAGGCCAACGGGCAGCTGTTCCTGGTGAACCCGAACGGCATCCTCTTCGGCCCGGGAAGCCAGGTGGATGTGGGCTCGCTGGTCGCCACCACGCTGAGCCTCAGCGACCAGGACTTCCTCAACGGCAATTACCACTTCGTGCAGGACTCCGGTTTCGACCTGAAGAGCGTCATCAACCAGGGCGAGATCCACGTGACCGACGAGGGTTACGTCATCCTCACCGCGCCCCTGGTGAGCAACGAAGGCCTCATCGTGGCCAATCTGGGCCACGTGGCGCTGGGCGCGGGCGACGACGTGACCCTCAATCTGGACGGGCGCAACCTGGTGAATTTCCAGGTGGGGAACGCCGGCGCGCAGGGCACCGTCGTGCTCACCCGGGACGCGGTCAGCAACGTGCTGCAGCAGGCGGTCGGCGGGCATTCCGCCTCCGAGCTCGTCGAGGAGAACGGCACGATCCGGCTGGTCGGCGGCAGCGGCACGCTGGTGCAGGCGGGCACCATCCAGGCGGGCGACGTGAGCACCGATTCGAGCCAGCTCACGGTCCTCACCGGTCAGACCTCGGCCACGAGCTCCGCCCGGATCCTGGGTCAGAATGTCACGGTGGCGGGCAACGTCCAGGGCCAGACCGTCCTGGTCGGCGGCAACCAGCGCGGCCAGGGCCCCGAGCACCGCGCCACCTCCACCCGGGTCGAGTCCGGCGCCACGGTCACAGCCGAGGACGGCGGCACGCTGGTCGTCTGGGCCGACCACGACGCCACCGTGGCCGGCACGCTGGTGGCGCACGCGGGCAACGTCGAGATGTCGGCTGAATGGCTGACCTACACGGGCGCCGTGGACTTTCCCGGGGGCACCCTGCTGATCGACCCGCACGACGTCAACATCGTGAAGGGCGGCGATCCGACCGGGCCCAACGACTTCACGAACCTCCAGATCGAGACCATGCTGGGGCTGGGCAGCGTGACGATCGACGCCACGACCGGCTCGGGCGGGGTGGGGCAGATCACCCAGAATGCGGACGCTCCCATCAGCGTCAGCCTGGCCGCCAACCGCAACCTGACGCTGACCTCCGGAGCCACGGCCGGGATCGCTCTGAACGGCGACATCACGGCCTCCGGCACGGGTGCGCTGACCGTCGACCTGACCGCGGGAACGGGCGACATCGTGCAGGGCGGCGCCATCACGACCAACGGCGGCGACTTTACCACGAGCGGCGGTGGCAAGTTCACCCAGAGCGGGACCCTGACGGCCGGAGCCGGCTCGATCGCGCTCGACCACACCGGGGCGGTGGAGGTCAACGACCTCTCCGCCGCGTCGATCACGATCGATACCGGCGCCAATATCGTCGAGCTCGTCAGCGATCCCGAGGCCGACCTTACGGCGACCACGCTCGACCTCCAGTCCGTGTCCGGCGTGGGAAGTCCCGGGCGCCTGCAGGTCGAGGCCGACGATCTCTCCGCCACGGTGTCCTCCTCTGGCTCGATCGGCATCGATGACCTGAGCGGCGGGTTGAACGTTTTGACGGCCACCACGCCCCTCGGGGGTGTCTCCCTCTCGGCCACGGGCGGCGACTTGACCCTGGTCGACGTGTCCAACGGCACGATCTTTCCCCTGGACGCCTCGACCTACCAGTCGGGTGACATCGTGGTGGGCCTGGTTTCCGGCCCCACCGTCCTGCTCACCTCGGCGGGCGCCATCCGGGAGGGGACCGTGGACGGGGCGTCCGACGTGCTCGCTTCCACCCGGCTCTTCCTGACGGCTCCGGGTGGAATCGGTCAGGTGGGGACCCAGTTGCAGGTCGATACTCCCTGGGCCGACGTCCTGGTCGAGGGAGCCGGGGCAGGGGTGGACCTCGACTTTGCCTCGGTCCCGACCACGCTGAAGGTGACCGTCAACGGTGGCCCTGTCGAGATGCTGAGCGGCCTGACCGGCGTGCTGGCCTACGCGCCCGGCGGCGCCTTCTCGGCCCCGACCACGCTCGGCTCCCTGACCTTCACCACCTACACGGGGAACCTCGTGCTGGACGAGGTCCACGCCGGCACCGTCAAGCTGGAGACCCGGGCAGGCAGCATTTCCAACGACCCGGGCAACCTGAGCACGGACATCACCGCCACCTCCAGCATCGAGCTGGCGGCCAGCACGGGGATCGACGTCTCGGTCAGCGGGGCGAGCTTGACGACCCGGACGAGCGGAGTCTCCGCGGCCACCGCGCTGGAGCTCGACAGCGTCTTCAGCATCTTCGACCTGTCCACGAACCGGGGCACCATCACCCTGTCGGGCGCGGATACCCTGACCTACGGCCCCTCGGGCCTCAGTGGCGCCGTGCAGGGCGGCCAGTTCACCCTCTCTGAGCTCGGCTCCAATCTGCTGGTCGACTCGCTGACGGTCGCCTCCGGACTGGGCCAGATCCACCTCGACTCGACTTTTCGAATCGAGGAGCTCGGCAACGACCCGGGTAACGACCTGTTCGGCCAGAGCGTCAACTTGACGGCCAACGATGGCATCGGCACCCAGGGAGCCCTGGAGGTGTCGGTCCTCAACACGGTCATCGCCAACACCACCGGGGGAGATATCGCCCTCAACGTGGATGCGCGCGGAAATACCGTCTACCACGCCGCCGGCAGCGGAGGGAGCATCGTCTTCGCGCAGACCGGAGGCTATGAGATGCTGGCCCAGGGCATGAACACGACGGGCACGGGGGACATCGACCTGAGCAACGATGGCGCGAACCTCGTCCTGCAGGGCGTGAGCGCCCAGGGCACCGGCTCGGTGTCGGCCACGACCACGACCTCGGGTGACGTCGTGGCGGATTCGGTGCTGGCTCTGAACGGGATGGTCAGCCTCGATTCCGTGGGGGAGATCCGCGGTCAGGGGGGAGGCCCGAAGGTGCGGGCCACCACGCTGGCCATGCAGGCGGTCACGGGTATCGCAGCGTTCGACATCCAGGTCGCCAACGTCTCGGCCGCGGTCTCCGGGGTCGGCGACCTGGCCGTCAACGACGTGGACGGCAATCTCAACGTCACCAGCGCCACCACGTACGACGGAACGATCGCGCTCGACACGGTGGTGGGCACGCTGCAACTCGGCACGGTCACCGTGGGCGGGACGCACGATCTGACCCTGGGCAACACGAATCTCGTCGGAGTGACGCTCGGCGACGTGTCGGCCAGCGGCAACGTCACGGTGACCTCGGGCGGGTCGATCGAGGAGAATGGCGACGACCCCGGGGCCGATATCACCGGTGCCAGCATCGACCTGACGGCCTTCCAGGCGATCGGGGCCGCGGGCCCGCTCGAGACGTCCACCACCGACCTCGACCTGGTCATCAGCGGACCGCCGACGGGCGCCATCGCCGTGGCCAACGTCGCCGGCGATCTGACCGTGACGGCCAGCATCCCGAACGGAGACATCTCCCTGCTCTCCAGCGGCGGCGACCTGAACGTGACCAGCCTCAGCCAGGGCCAGTTCCAGCTGTACGACCTCACCCTGGCGGCCGCGGGGGACATCACGCTGGGGACACTCACGGCCGTGCCCGACGCGGTCTTCATCAGCGCCGGGGGCAGCCTCTCGCAACCCGGCAGCGGCCTGGTGCTGAAGGCCGCCAGCGTCACCCTGGAGGCCGGCACGGGCATCGGAGGCGCTTCCGACGTGCTCGAGTTCCAGACCGGACAGCTCGAGGCCGCCACGACCGGCGGGGACATCTACCTGACGAACGCCTACTTCAGCGATCCGACCGTCAGCCTGGTGGTCACGGGCGCCGCGGGCGACATCCACTTCTCGGAGAACGACCGTCCGGTCACCATCGCCGACGTGAGCACCTTCGCCGGCGATGCCACGCTGACTCTGGGCAACGTCGTCCTGACCGACGGCCAGGTCAACGGAACGCTCACCGTGCAGGCCACCGAGATTCGGGTCGCGCACATCGGCGGCACCACGGTCGACCTGACGGTCACGAACCGGATCGACGAGATCGTCGGGTTCGAGGATGCCGCCGCGGATATCGAGGGCAGCGTGGTGCACCTGACCGCTCCGCTCGGCATCGGCGGCCTGGCGGTGCCGGAGCTTTCCGCGCAGACGATCACGGCCGGCTCGGCCAACGCCGGCATCAACCTGGTCAACTCCAGCAACAGCCTCACCGGGGTGACGCTGAACGCGGCCGTGGGGATCGCCTTCGAGCAGCAGGGGGGAGGAGCGGTCGTCGTGTCGGCCGACGCGGGGGACGGCGCGGTGACGCTGGTGAGCAACGGCGACCTGTCGGCCGACGTGGTGCACGCCAACGGCACGCTGCGCGATGTTCGCATCACGACCTCCGTGGGCGCCAGCATCTCGGTGGACGACGTGCGCGCCACCGACGAGATCGTTCTCAGCTCGGACGGCTTCCTGCTGGAGTACCAGCCGGATGGCAACGTCGACCTGACGGCCCCCCACGTGAGCCTGGCGGCGGTGGCCGGCATCGGCAACGGCGACGCGCTGGAGCTGGACACGCCCGATGTCGTGGGCGCAAGCACCAGCGTGGGCGGGATCGACCTGAGCAGCTTCCCCGGTGCGGCCGCCGTGACGGTCGCGAGCCTGACGGCCGGCTCAGGGAATATCCGGTTCGTCCAGGGCGGCAGCAAGGTCCTCAACGTGACGCTGGCCGATGCCGATAACGGCTCGGTTTCGCTGCAGAACACGGGGGCCACACTGAACGTGGACAACGCCGAGGCCACCGGCGACGTGACCCTGGCTGGCTTCACCGCCAACATTGCCGTCAACCGCGCCAAGGCCGGCGCGAACCTGATCATCGGCGCCGCCAGCGGGTCGGTCGAGGAGCTCAATCCCGACGCGCAGGTCGACCTCATCGCGCCGTTCATGGACATCCAGGCGCAGCGGATCGGCGAGGCCAACCGGCTGGAGCTGGCCGGCCAACAATTGCTGCTGAACGCGTCCCTCGGCAAGATCGACGTCAGCAACACCTCGGCCACGGCGGCGTCGGTGACCACGCTGAACGCGGCCACCGACCTCTCCTTCACGCAGAACGGCGGCGGCTCGCTGGGCTTCTCGAACGTCGATACCACCAACGGCAGCATCACGCTGAGCAATGCCGGCGCCATGTCGGTCTTCGACCTGGTGCTGGGCGGCACGGGCAAGCTGCTGACCCTGACCACCTTTGGGGGCGGCCACGACCTCTTCCTGGCCAGCGTCAACGCGGGCAACAACAACGCCAACCTGAGCTCGGCGGGCAAAATCGAGGAGGTGTCGGTCGACGCGGGCGTCGATCTGGTGGGGCGCACGCTCACCCTGACCACGCAGCGTGGCATTGGGAACGCCGACGCGCTCGAGATCCAGTCCGCCTTTCCCCTGACGGCGACGGCCACGGGGATGGGGGCGATCCGCTTGAGCAATACCGGGATGCTGGACGCGAGCACGGTGACCACGGCCGACGGCTCCATCAGCCTGACCACCGACGGCTTCCTGGAGGCGGGCACCATCACCGCCGGCGGGACGGGCCGCACGCTCAGCCTCATCAGCACCGGCGACAGCGTTCGCATGGGCACGCTGACCGGCACCGGCGCCTACGTCATCAAAGCGGCCCAGAACATCACCACCAGCATCTCGCGCCCGATCGACCTGGCGGGCTCGTCCATCTACCTCGAAGCGGGCAGCTTCCTGGAGTCGCTGGGCGTGCAGACTCCCAGCGTAACGGCCCTTTCGCCCGGGGGCAACGTGAGCATCACCAACAGCGCTCTGGTGGACAGCACGGCGGTTCTGACCGCGGGGAACATCGCCTCCTATACGCAGACCGGCGGCAAGAAGGCGACCGTGACGGCAACCTCGGGGAGCAACCTCGGAATCAGCAACGACGCCACGGTGGAAGCCGTCGAGGTGGAGGCCCTCGGAGCGGGCCACGACGTGACCATCACCACGACCAACGGCGGCAATGTGCTGGCGGGGCGCGTGGTCGCGGCCGGGGACAGGGTCACGATCAACTCCGGCGGCGCCCTCAACGAGCTCGGCTCCGACCCGGGCGTCGACATCGGCGCGGCCGACATCCAGCTCACCAGCGCCTCCGACATTGGCGGGGCCGCCGCCATCGAGATCAACGCCACGACCGGCTTGCAGGCCAACATCACCGGCAACGGCGTCCTCTTTCTCTACGACCTGGCCGGCGGATTGACGGCCAGCAACGTCGCCACTGCCAACGGCAGCATTTTGCTCACGGCCAACGGCAACCTGGACGCGGTCTCGGTCACCCCCGGCGGGACGGGCTCCGCGGTGCTCTCCACGGTCGGCTCTGGCGACGTCACCCTCGGATTCGTGAACGGCGACGACGTGACCGTGACCTCCGTGGGAGCGATCAACTCGAGTGGCGCGGGCGCCCTCCCGGAGAATACCCTGACGCTGATCGCCGCGACCGGCATCGGAACGACCGCGCCTTTCCAGAGCTTCGCTCACACGCTGAATGCCCAGGTAACGGGCGCGGGCAAGCTCGACCTCAGGAACGACAACGGCGCCCTGGACGCCACCGCTTCGACCGTGAACGGCGACATCAAGATCGCCAACTTTGGCGGCGCTCTGACGGCTCGCCTCGTGAATGCCCAGGGGGCTGGACGCGACGTCGTGCTTTCGTCCGAGTACGGGATGCTGGTCGACTCGGTAACCGCGGCCGATCGCCTCACGCTGACCGCGCCGAGCCTGGAGGAGCTCACGCCGGATGCGACCGCCGATCTGGTCGGCGCAGTCCTGTCGCTGACCTCCGACTACGGAATTGGAGCCGCGAGCGCCATCGAGACCGACGTGGGCGTGCTGAGCAGCGCCACCGTTGCGGGCGGCGGGCGCATCTCGTTGCGCGACCTGAGCGGCGGGCTCAACGTGGTTTCGGCCAGCACGTTCAGCGGGGGCATCGCGATCATCGCCGAGGGCGGCACTCTGACGGCCCGGTCGGTGCTCGCCGGGGGCGCCGGGAACACGACCCTGACGGCTCCCGGGGGCAGCGTGCTGGTGGACGACGTGCGCGCCAATGCCGTGGCCATCAGCGCCTCGGGAGCCATCGAGGAGGTGACGCCCGACAGCGCGATCGACGTCACAGGCTCGACGCTCCGCCTGACGGCCGGAACCGGCATCGGGGCGGCGGACCGCCTGGAGGTGAACGGAACGGCCCTGACGCCGGTCGTCACCGGGGTGGGCGGGGTGAACGTCGCCGACCTCTCGGGCGGCGTCGCCGTGCAGGGCGCGAGCACCTTCGACGGGGCGATTCAGCTGCTGGCGGTGGGCGGGGATCTGCAAGTCAACGATCTGGTGGCCGGTGGGGCCGGTCGCAACGTCCTGCTGACCTCCTCGACCGACCGGGTGACCGTGGACAGCGCGGCGGCTCTGGACGATACCATCACGGTCACCGCCGCGACCTCGATCGGCGAGCAGGGCAGCGATCCGGAGGCGGACCTGTCAGCGCTCAACCTGGTGCTCAACTCGCAGAGCGGCGTGGGGAATGCCGATCGAATCGAGGTCAAGACGGCCAACCTGACCGCTTCGGCGGCGGCCTCGGGCCGGGTCGCGGTGGAGGACCTGACCGCCACGCTCACGGTGCTCTCGGCCAACGCGCCCGCGGGCCAGGTCGACCTGGCGGCCAATGGCACGCTGACCCTCTCGAGCGTGGTTGGCACGAGCGTGTTCGCGAGCTCGGCGACGAAGATCGTGGTCGACAGCGTGACCTCGTCAGGCAGCGTGAATCTGACCGCCGGCACGAGCATCGAGGAGAACGGGGATCCGGGCGTGGACATCGTGGCTCCCAGCTCGCAGCTGACGATGAACGCGGTGACCGGCATCGGCGCGACGGATGCCCTCGAGACGGATGTCTCCATCTGGGTCGCCCACGCCACCGGCATCGGCGCCATCCGCCTGACGGACGTGGCGGGATCGACCATCTCGGCCGACGACGTCGACACCCATCAGGGCGAGATCGTCCTGGTGGCGCGCAATCAGACCATGTTCGCCAAGGACGTGCAGGCGGGCGGCGCCGGCTCGTTCGTCAACCTGGTGACCCAGACCAGCGGCGAGCTCTCGGTCGGGCTGGTCTCCGCGCCCGGCGCGGTCAACCTGACCTCCGCGGGCGACATCACCCAGTTCGCCTTCGACCCTGATCCCGACGTGGTCGCGGGCGCTCCGTCGGTTTTCAAGGGCAACACGATCGGCGTGGGCGGCCCCGGCATCATGGACGTTCAGATCACCAACGCGACCCTGAGCGTCCTGGCCACGGGGCAGAGCGGGGGTCTGAGCGTGCGGATCAACGGCACGGTGTCTCCCACCAACACGTTGATCAAGCTGAACTCCCCGCCCGGCAGCGTGCTGTTCAACGGGGTCGTCGTTCCGTAAGCCCCGGCGTGCTAGGCAGGCTGCGGCTCCGGCGCTGGGGCCGGCGGGTGGATGACCAGCCACTGGCGGCGCGCGCGGATACGGGCGATGATCTCTTCGGCGGTGGAGGCAGTGTTGCTGTTCGTCATACCGAGAGCATATCCGACCGGGATAATCGGGCGGTGAATTCTGCCTCGGGAGATGTTACGAATTTGTGAACTCGGTCAGGGTGCGTCGATGTCCGTGATGTCCGTGGTGCCCACGACCTGGAACTCGCTGGAGCCGGTGGGGCGCACGGCGGTCTCGAAGATGTTCGGCGAGAGGATGGACCGGCGCACCGTGCCCTCGCCCTCGTAGAAGACACGCCCGCTCGTGACCTCGCTGATCAGGGTGGCGTGCTCGACCGTGAAGGTGAACGGGAGGTCCGGAACGATGAGCATCTCGCCGGTGAGACCCTCGAAATTCGCGAACAACAAAGTGCCGCTCACGGTGGAGGTGCCGGCCTGGAAGCCTGCCTCCACTTCGATATCCGATTCCGAGTGCAGGTCGAGCATGCGCACGCTGCCGCCGTTGTCCAGCTCGGTGACCGTCGCGTTCAAGACGCGCCGCACGCGCTCGACGTAGCGATCCGGCTCTTGCACCCGGTCGAGCATCAGCGTCACGGGTCCGTCGATCTGAAAACGGCCGTCCACGTCCGTCACGACGAAGCCCGCGAACGTGGCCGAGATCTCCCCTTCGATGCCCTGCACGAGGCCGGTCATGTTCACGCTTCCGGTGAGGAGACTCCCGTCGGCCGTGACGAACGAGGTGAAAACGATCGAGACATCGCGGCCGTTGACCGTGAGGGTGGCGCTGCCGCCCCCCGGCCCGGCGAACTGCCCGGATTGATCCTGCACCAGGACCGGGTAGGCCAGGGGCAGCTCGACGAGCGCTCCGGCGATGCCGTCGATCTCGATCAGGCTGAGATTGCCGCCGGCCAGCTCGACCGAGTTGCGTCCGCTGGGGACCAGCAGCTCATCCGAGATCGAGGCCACATGCTGAGCGTTCTCGGCCGTCAGGACGAGCCGTTGCGAGGTCGGGTTGGTCACGGGAGCGGAGGCTGCGACGGGGCCGTCCGAACCCCCGCAACCGAAGAAGCAGAGCATGGCAAGAAGGGCGAGGTAGCGCATAAGGCCGGCGCCTTTCGGGCTGACGGAAAAGGATCCTCTAGCCCCCTGCCATGGCTCCCACGACCAGAAACGGCTCTCGTCCTTCCACCACGGCCTCCGGCAGGGGCGCGTCCGGAGATTCGTGCGAGAGGTCTTCCTGGCAGGCGTAGAAGCGCACGAACGGTCGGCGCCGGAAGGTGGTGTGATCGCGAATCGTGCCGCGCAGCACCGGATAGCGGGCCTCGAGAGCGTCGAGGACGCTCCGCTGCGTGATGGGAGCCTCGACGGCGAGCGACACTTCGCCGTCCACGCCCGACAAGGTGCGCAGGTGCTGGGGCAGCGTCACCCGGATCACGGCAGCGTCTGCACCTCGACCGAGAGCACCGCCGGCAGGTCGCGCGCGATGGCCGACCAGGTGTCGCCGCCGTCGGGTGAGCAGTAAACCTGTCCGCCCGTGGTGCCGAAGTAGACCCCGCAGGAGTCGAGCGAGTCCACGCACATCGCGTCGCGCAGCACATTGACGTAGCAGTTGCGCTGGGGCAGTCCCCTGGTGAGTGGCTCCCACTCGTCGCCCCCCGTGCGCGAGCGGTAGACGCGCAGCTTGCCGTCGGGCGGGTAGTGCTCGGAATCGCTCTTGATGGGCACCACGTAGATCGTCTCGGGCTCGTGGGCGTGCACATCGATGGGGAATCCGAAATCGCTGGGCAGGTTGCCGCTGACCTCGCGCCAGGAGGCGCCCGCGTCATCGGAGCGCATGACGTCCCAGTGCTTCTGCATGTAGAGCGTGTCGGGCCGGGCGCGGTGCATCGCCAACCGGTGCACGCAGTGACCCACCTCGGCCTTCGGATCGGGAATGCCCTCGGAACGCAATCCGTGGTTGATGGGCTTCCACGACTTGCCGCCGTCGTCGGTGCGAAAAGCCCCCGCGGCTGAGATGGCCACATAGATCCGCTTGGCGTTGCGGGGATCGAGCAGAATCGTGTGCAGACACATCCCCCCGGCGCCGGGAGACCACGCGGGGCCGGATTTGTGCGTGCGCAGGCCCTTCAGCTCGTGCCAGGTCGACCCGCCATCCGACGAGTGGAAGAGCGCGGCGTCCTCGGCCCCGGCATACACCGCATCGGGATTCTCGAACGAAGGCTCCAGGTGCCAGATGCGCTTGAACTCCCATGGATGGGGCGTCCCGTCATACCACTGATGGGTTCCGGTCGGCCCCTCGTAGGCGAACTTCGTCTCCAGGGGCGTCCAAGACCTACCCCCGTCGTCGGAGCGCTGGATGACCTGTCCGAACCAGCCGCTCGACTGCGAGGCGTAGACGCGATCGGGGTCGGCGGGGGAGGCCTTGACGTGGTAGATCTCCCAACCCCCAAAATGCGGGCCGGCCACTTTCCAGCGCTTGCGCGCCCCGTCGGAAGTCAATACGAACGCGCCTTTGCGCGTGCCTACGAATACGCGAACCTGACTCATATCCGGGGCGATTCTCAGAGGGAGAACAGCGCACCTCCTCAGAACTTCCCCCGGATGTCGTTCCTCCGGAACCGCTTGTTCGATACATGGCCGGTCCTCGTGCACGCCCACGGCTCGCACGCGCACAAGCCGCAGTGGCCGCCCATCCGGCAGGCTTTGTTCGATACTTCGCTCTCCTTTGCCCCCCCGGAGAACCTCACGATTGTGACCTGCAACAACGGTCACCCCTCGATGGGGCTGTTCGAGGAGAGCTGTCGCCGGGCCGGTCTCTCGTGCCAGGTGCTGGGCCACGGCCTCGAGCCCTGGGTCAACAGCCAGCACAAGCCGCGCCTCCTGACCGAGGCGGCCCGAGCGGCCGATACCGAGTTCATGCTCTACGCCGACTCCCGCGACGCCGTGCTGATCGATGACCCCCGGAAGGCGCTCGACCGCTTTCTGACAATGGACTGCGATTTGCTGATGGGCGCGGACATGATGAGCTGGCCCGCTCTGCCCGCCTTCCGCAAGTTCGAGAAGTCCATCCCGGGCGCCGCTCAGACCGATTTCCGCTACCTCAACGGCGGCACCTGGATCGGACGCACCCGTTTCGTGGAGGAGTTTTTCCGCGAGGCCACGGCGACGGCTCCCGTTCCCGAGGCCGCCGACTCCGAGCAGGGCCTCCTGCGCCAGCTCTTTCCCCGGTTCTACCCGCGCGTGCAGCTGGACTATCGCTGCCAGATCTTCCAGAACGTGGGTTTCGTGACCCGCGACATCTTCGAGTTGACCTGTGACCGAGCAGCCGTCTAGCATGCCGTCCGGCAAGCGGCCGGTCGTCTCCCCCGAGCTCGCGCCCCAGCAGCACCTGGGCACGCCCGACCCTGTGTCTGGCAGCGACGAGACCGTCGAGTCCAAGAATCTGCTGGACGGCTTTCTCAAATACCTGAGCTTGCGCGCCGTGGGCATCATCCTGGGTTACGTCACCCAGATCTTCCTCAGCCGCTGGCTGGGGCCCCATCACTTCGGCTATTACTCATTGATGGCCACGGCCGCGTTCGTGCTGGCCTACATCGTGGGCCTGGGCTACCCGATCGCGATGCAGCGCTTCTTGCCCAACTACCGTGCCGAAGGCAAATGGGCCCTGTTCCGAGGCTTCGTGCACTACTCGGTCATCAAGATGACCAAAGCGTCCTTCGTGCTGGCGGTTCTGGTGGGAGCGGGCCTGGCGTTCGTGCGGGCCATCCATCACAGCGACGACCCCTGGACCGACGCCGAGACCTTCGGGTGTGTCGTTACCCTGCTGCTCATTCCCGTGCAGGGCGGCCAGGAGGCTTATGAGGCGGGCCTGACGGCCCAGCAACGCTGGCTGGATTCGTTCGTGCCCAGCATGGTGCTCACTCCCGTGCTCTTCATGGCGGGCATCGCGGTGGCCGACTACCTCACGCCGGGCGAGCTCCTGGTCTACCACGTGCTGTTCGTCTACCTGGCGGTCAACATGTTCAGCACCCTCATCCAGCGCGTTCTGCTGGTGCGCAGCTACCCGGCCGAGGCCCGCAACGTCGCCTTCGAGTACGACCCCAAGGATTGGGATGCGACCGCCAAACCGGTCCTGGTCATGACTCTGTTCGGCATCGTCACGGCGCGAGCCGACCTGTTCGGAGTCGCCCTTTTCGACGGGCACTCCGATGCCGGTATCTACGCCGCCGTGCTGGCCACCGCCGAGCTGCTCAACACGTTCTCCAAAGCGGCCAACACCGTGGTCACCCCCCTGATCGGCCCTCTGCTTGCCAAGAAGGACGTGGCTGGCCTCCAGAAGGTCTTGATCCGGTCTTCCCAACTGGCCACCTATCCCACGTTGATCTTCGCCCTCTTCCTGACCTACGCGGGCACGTACGTGCTGGACCTGTTCGGCAACGGTTACGAGGGAGGCTACTGGGCCCTGGTCGTGCTGACCTGGAACCAGGTCCTGATCGCCTCGGCCGGTCCGCCCTCCTACGTGCTGATCGTCTCGGGCCACTCGGTCAAAGTCGCTCAGGGTTTTGCCATCAGCCTGGTCATCCAGCTCGTGCTGCTGGTGGTGCTGACCTGGAAGTTCCAGATGCTGGGCGCCTCGGCCTCGAGCCTCATCGCCGGCCTTTTCCTGCGCACCATCCTGGCTTACTGGGTGAGCAAATACACCGGGATTCAGTCGGGGTTCCTGGGCGGCATCACCCACAAAGGGGTCAGGGGATAGGGATCACTTCCGCCCAGGGCAGCAAATTCTCGAGCCGGACCAGCTCTTCGGGGCTGAGATTTCCGACATAGATCCACTTCAGCGAGCGCATCCCCTTGAAGCTGTTGGGGATGGGAGCGTTGCAGCCCGGGCAGCTGAAGGTGACCAGCCGGGTCAGCCGCCCCATCTCGTCGGGAAAGCTCTTCAGGGTCGTGTCTTCGATGTCCAGGCGGCGCAGGCTGGTCAGGCGGCCGATGGCGGGATGCAGACTGACCAGCGGATTGCCGCTCAAGGTCAGCTCTTCCAGCGCCGTCAGCTTGCCCAGCTCGGGGGGCAGGGTGGTCAGCTGGTTGCGTGACAGGTCCAGCCTGCGCAGCGACTTGAGCCGGCCGATCTCGGGCGGGAGCGCCTTGAGCTGGTTGTCGGAAAGGTCCAGCGAGACGAGCCCCTCCAGGCCCCGTAGCGAGCCCAGGTCGGTCAGCTGGTTGCCGCCCAGGTCGAGCTCGTCGAGCGAGCGAAATTTGGCCCACTGCACGCCCCGCAGCGTGGTCAGGAGGTTGCCGCGCAGGTCCAGCGCGCGCAGGGTGGTCGCTCCGTAGAGCTCCTGGGGGATGTGGTCGAGCGCGTTGCCCGACAGGTCCATCGAGCGCACGCCCTGCATGTAGGGGATGCGCGGCAGCCTGGAGAGCTCGTTGAACGACATGTCCAGCGATTCCAGCACAGGATAGTGGTCCAGCCATTTGATGGCGGCTTTCAGGCCCTGGCCCAGGTCGAAAAGGTCGAGCGCGCGCCGTTCCGGGGGCTGCTCGGCCCGCAGGGGGAGCACCAGCAAACAGAGCAACAGCAAGAGCCTCATGGTTGGGATTTCTCGTCCGGGGCCAGCGCGTCCTCGGGGAGCTGGAGCGTGCCCTGGAAGATCTCGGCCGTGATGGCCTTCAGCTTGCCCACGGCCGTGGCGCGGTCGGTCAGCGCCTCGACCAGGTCCCCCTGCGCTTGCAGCACGAACGAGCGCGCGTTGATCAGCTCGGAGAGGTCGGTCAGGCCGGCCGTGTAGCGCTTGGAGGCCAGCTGGAAGTTGGCCAGCGCCGCCCGAACCTCGTCCTCGGAGGCGGCTGTGCGCTCTTTGGCGCCGTCGAGATCGGCGTAGGAAGTATCCAGAATCTGGATCAGCTGCAGCCGCACGTTGGCGCGGTCGTGGCGCAGCTGCTTGGCGGTGGCCTCGTAGAATTCCACCTGCGAGTCGAGTCCGGGCGTGAAGAACGGGATGTTCAGCAACAACTCCACCTGAAAGAACGGGACGTTCGGCAGATCGAGCCCCGTCGTGCCGATTCCGGCCAGTGCCTGGAGGTTGGGCCGGTTGCCCAGGTCCGCGATCTCGGCCTGCATCAGAAAGTAGGCGGCCTGGGCATCGATCGAGAGTAAGGCTGGATTGACGTCGACCAGCGGGAGCGCCTGCTCGCGGGCGAGCACGACCGGCTCCTGCTGGAGAATGTCGTCCAGCTTCGCCTTTTCCACCTTCGATTTGTCCACTCCCACCGCCGCGGCCAGGGCCAGGCGCGCGTCGCGCTCGTCGGCGCGCGCGTCGGCGATGGCCGCCTGGGCGTTGGCCACCTGCGAGAGCGCCGAGGTCACGTCCACCATCCCGCGTTGGCCCGCCTGGTAGAACTGCTCCGAGACGCGCTGGTTGAGTTGGGCGCGCTCGAGGTTGCCCTGCTGGATGGCCAGGTTGAGCTGAGCGGCCAGCACAGTGACGTAGGCGCTCTGAATCTTCTGGTACTGGGTCAGCCAGGCGCTCTGAAAGTTATAGAGCGCCGAGGCCACGTTGTAGCGAGCGGCCAGCACGGTGGTGTGGCGCACGCCCGAGTCGAGCACGGTCCAGGTCGTGCCCACGGTCATGATCGTCTCGCGGACGTAATCGAAGACGCCCTGGATCTGGCCGTTGATGAGCTGGAAGTTGCGCTGGATCTGCAGCCCCATCTGGGGCTCGTAGAGGGCGTAGGCCTGGCCGAGCTGGGCGCGCGCCTGGTCCACCTTGGCCCGGCTGGAGAGGAGCGCGGGGTGGTTCTCGTAGGCCAGTTGCAGACATTCGTCCAGCGAGAGCGGCGCGCCGCCCGGATCAGGCATGGGCGGCAAGAGGTCGGTCTGCTGGTTCAAGAGCGGCTGCAACGCCGGCGGCTCGGCCAGGGCGGGGAGAGCCGCCAGCGCCAGGGCCACCAGTATGACCAGAGCCCATCTCACAAACGGGGCGCCTTCAGCTTCTGGTCCACCTGGACGTGGTCACCTTCATGCAGGCCGTCGATCTCGGAGGCGGCCACCATCTCGTCCGCCTTGACGCCCTCGACCTCGACCCAGTTTGACAGGCTGCGGGCGGTCTGCACGCTGCGCTGGTGCACCACGTAGTCCTTCCCCGACGGCGCGAGCACGAACACCACCGACTTGCCGTCCTGCGAGAGCACGGAAGAGTCGGGCACCAGCACGTGCACCTCAGGGGCCTCGGTGGTCAGCCAGACCTTGACGCTCATCCCGGGACGCAGCCACTGGGGCGGCCCATCCACCACGCCTTCCACCGGAATGGCGCGCGTGTCGGTCTTGGCCACCGGTGCCAGGCGTCGCACGCGGGCCTGCAGATTGCGGTTGGGATAAGCGTCGCAGGTGAAGCGGATGTTCTGCCCCACGTGCAATTGCGCCGCGTAGCGCTGGGGAACGTCCACCATCACCAGGAGGGGGCTCGAGCTGACGATAACCAGGTTGGTCGGTTGGCCTACGCTGACCACGTCGCCCACGTTGAGCGTGCGCTGCTGCACGATGCCGCTGATCGGCGAGCGGATCAAGTAGTTGGGGGTCTGCGAGGTGAACGCATCCAGTTGGGCCTTGCTTACCTGGATGGCCGCGCGCGCCTGGTTGAGCTCTTCCATGGCCGTTTCGTAGTCGGCCTTGGCGGCCACGTACTGCTGGCGGATGTCGGCCAGGTTCTGGTCGGAGATCAGCTCCTGCTGGCGCAGCTGGCGGTATTCCTCGTATTTCTGATGGTTGTTGTCCATCACCGCCTTGGCCTTGCGCACGCCCGGCACGTCGGCCGGATCGCGCGGAGAGCCGTCGGGCCAGTAGAGGAACGACTGCGCCCGGGTGCTGGCCAGTTGGGCCTGCGCCGTCTTGATCTGCGATTGCAGCTCGCTCGAGTCGATGCGGGCGATCACCTCGCCCTCACCGACGTAGTCACCCATGTCGACATACAGCTCGAGGATGGCGCCGGACGCCTGCGGAGTCACATTCACCGACTTGTTGGCCGCCATCGTTCCCGGCATGGAGAGGTCGCGCGCGATGCTGCGGGTCACGGCCGTGGCCACGTCGACCCGGGGCGTCTCACTGGCGGCGGGGGAGGGGGTGACCGAGTGTTTCGGTTTGGGCTGCTTGGCGGGGCAGCCCGTCAGGAAGCAGGCCGCCGCCACCAGAAGGACGGGCAACCAGGAGCTACGTTCGCCTGCGGCTCTCTGCGCGCTCCGCTCGAGGACCAAAGGTGAGCTACGTTCGCCTGCGGCTCTCTGCGCGCTCCGCTCGAGGACCAAAGGTGAGCTACGTTCGCCTGCGGCTCTCTGCGCGCTCCGCTTGCGTTCTCGTTTCACGGCTTCTTCCTCCGGAACAGGCGTTGGATGTCCTCCACGATGGACGTCCCCACCGGGACCACCACCAGCGTCAGCAAAAGGCACAGGCTCTGGCCGCCCACCACGACCATGGCCATCGGGGCGCGCATGGCTCCGGTGGGACCGGCCCAGGCCACCGGGATCATCGCCACCACCAGCGTCAGCGTCGTCATCAAGATGGGCCGGATACGGTCCTTGTTGGCTTCGATGATGGCCGTGTGCGACTCCATACCGCCCCGCACGAGCTGGTTGGTGCGGTCGATCTGCAAAATGGCGTTCTTCTTCACCACCCCGAAGAGCAAGAACAAACCCAGCACCGAGAACAGGTTCAGCGTCATGTGCGCGGCCACCAGCGAGAAGATGGCGAAGGGAATGGCGAGAGGCAGTGTGCATAGCACGATCAGCGGATCGAGCAGGTTCTCGAACTGCGAGGCCATTACCATATACATGAACAACACGCTGAGCACGAAGGATTGCAGGGCCGCGATGGCCGTCTCCTGGAGGAACTTGGTGTTGCCCGAGGGCAGCGGCCCGTAGCCGGGCGGGGGCTTGAGGTCCTTGAACAGCTTCTCGGCTTTGTCGTTGGCCGCGCCCAGGGGGAGCTCGGGGGTGAGGTTGGCGCTCACGGTAACGCGGCGCTGGCGCTCGAGGTGCTCGATGGGTCCGGGTCCGAGTCCCACGCTGATGTCGGCCACGGTGTCCAGGGTGATCAGGCCCGTGCTCGGATTCTGGCTGGCGACCACGATGTGCTTGACGTCCTCGGGCTCCTGGCGCTGATCCGGCAAGGCCCGCACGATGACGTCGTAGGTGTTGATGCCGCGTTGGAAGCTGGTGACGCGCAGGCCGCTCAGGAAGATCTGCACCGACTGGGCCGCCTGCTGCACATTCACGTTCAGGTCGGCCGCGGCTTGCTGGTTCATCTGCACATCGACCTGGGGCCCGGGGTCGGTCATGGAGGAGGCGATGTCGACGAAACCGTCGATCTTGCGCATCCCGTCCATCATTCCGTTGGCCAGTTTGGTCAGCTCGCCGAGATCGTCGCCCGCGATGACGTACTCGAAGTCCTTGTCGTCGCCGGTGTCCACCGAGGGCTGCAGCAGCGCAAAGCGCGCCAGCACCTGGCGGGCCTCGTCGATGGAGTCGAACTCGTCGTAGGGCTTGCGCTTGTCCCAATCTTCCAGGCCGATATAGAAGCTGGGCGTGGATCCGTCGCCGGTCAGGAGCACGTTCTTGACGTGGGGCAGCTTGCGCAGCTCGGCCTCGACCGGCACGAGCTCGCGCGCCGCGCGCTCGAGGGGCCAGCCCGAAGGGATGCGCAGGTTGACCGTGTAGCTCCCCTCGTCTTCCTTGGCCAGAAACTCGGTGCCGATGCTGCGCAGCAGGTGCAGCCCCCAGATGAAGCTCAGCGCCACGATGATCAGCACCAGCCAGCGCAGCTTGAGGGCGACCCCCAGGATGGCGCCGTAGGTATTTTGCAGCGTGCGCATCAGGAAGCCGGGCCCGGTGGCCGGGCCGCTGCGCTTCTTGAGGAACCGGGCCGACAGGGTGGGGGTGAGCGTGAAGCTGACCACCATGGAAAGGCTGATGGTCACGGCCATCACCACACCCCAGCTCCGGAAATAGGCCCCGACCTCGCCCGGCATGAAGGCCAGCGGCAAGAACAGCACGACCAGCGAGCAGGTGGTGGCCAGCACCGCGAACGAGATCTCCTCGAGCCCCTTCTGGGCCGCGTCGATGGGCTCGAGATCGGTCTCCTCGATGGTCTTGGTGATGTTCTCCAGCACCACCACCGCGTCGTCCACCACGATGCCGACGGCCAGCGACAGCGCCAGCAGCGTCATGTTGTTGAGCGTGAAGCCGAACAGCCACATGAACATGAAGCTGGCGATGAGCGAGATCGGGATGGCGATGCCGGCCACGATGGTCAGCCGCAGGTTGAAGAGGAAGATCAGCACCACCAGGCAGGCGAGCCCGGTGCCGAGGAGGATGTCCTCCTGCAGGTCGGTGACCGCCTCCTCGATGACGACGGAGTTGTCACGCACCAGCTCGACCTTGATGTCCGGCGGGAGGAGCTTGCGCAGGTAGTCCAACTCGTCTTTGACGTCCTTGACCACGTTGACCAGGTTGGCCTCGGCGGTCTTGGTCACGTCCAGGGTGAGGGTATCCTTGCCGTTGAGCCGGCTCAGCGAGGTGGGGTCCTTCTCGCCGTCGATCACTCGGGCGACGTCGCCCACCCGTACGGGGCTCTCGTCCACGCCCAGATCGGGCGATTGGGCCCCCTGGCCCACGGCCGTCTTGGGCTCGTTGACGATGATATTGGCGAAATCTTGGGCCGTGACCAGGTTGGTGTCGACGGTGACGAGGTACTCGTCATCCTGGTTGCGGATGTAGCCGCCGGGAACCTGGGCGCTGTGAGCCTCGACCGCGGCCACCACCTGGGCGGGGGAGATCTGGTGCTCCTCGAGGGCCGCCGCGTCGAGCTGGATCAGGATGGCGCGCTCGCGACCGCCGTTGACCTTGACGTCGCCCACCCCATCGACCGTCTGGAGCCGGTCGCCCACCTGCCGTTTGGCGATCTCGGTCAGCTCGCGCAGCGAGCGCTTGCCGGTGACGGCCAGCGTGACGACGGGCTGCTCGGAGCTCGAATACTTGCCATAGACGGGGGTCTCGGTGTTGAGAGGGAACTGGTTGATGAGCGCGTCGACCTTCTGGCGTGCCTGATCCAGCGCCTGATCGCCGTCGATGCCCACCTGGAACTTGATCTGCGTGTGGGACCTGCCCACGGACGAGGTCGATTTGAGCTCGTCCACCCCGTCCAGCACCGCCACCGCGTCTTCCACCGGACGGGTGATCTGCGCCTCGATCAGCTCGGGGCCGGCCCCTTCCAGCGTGATGTCGATCGTCACGTAGGCGATCTGCACGTCCGGCATTTGATCAACATTCAATCTCGTGAACGCGAACAAGCCCCCCGCGATCAAGCTCAGATTGAGCATCAACGCGAGAATCGGATGGCGAATGAAGGTTGAGAAAAATTTCACCGGGGCCGAGAGTTCTCCTCGGGCGGTGAACAACCCTGGTCATGAAAAAAGCCCCGCTTGTGGGCGAGGCTCTCCTTTAGCGACCGGCCGTGGTTATTTCTTGGCCAGCATTTTGTCGGCGTTGGCGGTCCAGGTCTTGGGCCCGCCCTCGTCATAGCCGTACTGACCGAGCACGGTGCCCTTCGCATCCACGAACAGGATGGTCGGATAGCCTTCGATGTTGTATTTGGTGGACAGCTCTTCGTTCTGTTTCTTCACCTGGGCCGACTGCGGCTTGTTCTGGGGGAAGTCGCACTCGAGCAGGATGACCCGCTTCTTGGCCCACGCCTGGAACTCGGCGGTGTCGAAGACTTCTTTCTTGAGCTTGATGCACCAGCCGCACCAGTCGCTGCCGGTGAAGTCGATCAGGATCGGTTTGCCGGTGGATTTGGACTGCTTGACGGCCTCATCCCAGGAGGTCAGCCAGGCGCCTTCGGCGCGCGCGGAGCCGGCGAGCAGGATTCCAAGGGTCAGCATGAGACCCAGTGTAACGAGACGACGCATCTATTGTCAGTGCTCCCTTTCGAGTTTCGGTTCGGTCTGATTCGATAACACCGGACAGGTCCCTGGAAGTTCCCTTAGACCTCGAGGAGGACTTTTCCGTTTTCCACTTTGACGTTGTATTTCTTGACGCACTCGCCGGGGACGTCGAGGCACTCGCCGTTTTCGGTGCTGAACTGCCAACCGTGCCAGGGGCACGTCACCACGCCCTCGCTGTCGAGGTCGCCCTCGCCGAGGGGACCTCCCTGGTGGCAGCACTCGTCGTCGAGCGCCTTCACCTCACCGTTGACCTTGAACACCGCGTAGACGTGCCCGTTGGGGCCCTTGACGCTCTTACCCTGGCCTTCTTGCAGCTGATCCAGGGTGATCAGCTCGATCCATTCACTCATAGCGGGCCTGCGTTTCGCAGCAGGGGAGGACTTTTCCCTCTAACCGCCAAGAACTCGCCAGCCGAGGAAGTTGAGAAATATTCTATTTCCGGGGGATTGGATCATGGTTCACAACGTCATCGCCACAACGTTCCACCAGCTCGAGCGCGTTTGCTACCAGTGCAGCTGCGAGCTGGAGTGCTCCCTGTGCGAGCTGCTCGAGTCCAACCCCTGGAAGCTGTCCCTCGAGCAGCTCCGCGGCCTGCGCGACGACCTGGCCCGCGAGCAGATGCTCGGGGCTTCCCACGAGACAGGCGCGGCCGTCTGCCCGCACTGCGATCTGCTGGTGGAGTGCGGCCCCTGCCGCCTGACCGCCCCGCTCGACAGCGAAGTCGTGGAAGAGCTGGCCCGCCTGCGCCTGAGCGCCCGCCGCAGCGCGGCCTGACACAGGGGATCCTGCGCGAAAGCGGGAAATTCACCTGGATGTCCCTGCAGCAGAGCGAGCGCATCTGGACCTACGAGGATTACTGTGCCCTTCCGGAGGATGGCAATCGCTACGAAATCCTGGACGGAAAGCTGTACATGACTCCGGCGCCACGGACATTCCACCAGATTCTTACCGCGAGGTTGCTGCTCAGTTTGGCAGCGACCAGAGAAATTGTGCTGACGGCGCCGGTGGACTTGATTCTAAAGGGGGCCACCCCGGTTCAGCCGGATCTTCTGTTCTTGCCACGCGAGCAAGCCCATCAGGTGGAAGAACGCTTTGTCTCCGGTCCGCCCACGCTGGTGGTGGAGATTCTTTCGCCCAGCACCGCGGCTCGGGACCGGACCTTGAAACTCAACAAATATGCCCAGAACGGAATCCCGTGGTACTGGCTGGTTGATCCAGAAGAAAAGACTCTCCTGGTTTTGCGTTTGGAGGGCGAGCATTACGTCGTAGAAGCCAGCCTTGACGAAACCGAGCGTTTTGTCTGGGCGCCCTATCCGGTGGTCGACCTGGACCTCAGCGAGCTCTTCGCGCCGCTCTAGCCCTTCAGCAATCCCAGTTTGCGCAGGTCCAGCAGCATCTTGTTGGGCGAGGTGAACAAGAGGCCTTGCCAGCCCGCGGCGCGGGCGCCTTCGAGATTGTCCTCGCGATCGTCGATCAGCAGGCACTGCTTGGGTTTGAGCTTGGCCAGACCCGCGGCGACCTTGTAGATCTCCTTTTCGGGCTTGCGCAGGCCCACCTGGCAGCTGAGCACCAGGGGTCGGAAAGGCTGGTAGACGCCCAGCTCGTTGAGCACGTGCACGTGGTCCACGATGGTGTTGGACAGGGCCGCCACAATGTAACCCCGCTTCTGGAGGTTCCAGCAGAAGGTCATCATGTCGTCGTCCACCCTGGCGGTGGCGCGCATCACGTCGCGCCACACCCAGCGGCACGAGTCGCCCTCGGGCGGGCGCCCCTCGCCGGCGCGCCAGAGGTTCTCGCCGACCTGCTTCCAGAACTGGTTGGTGTCCATCTTGCCCCGCTCGAGGTCGGGCACCAGCGCCAGCACCTCGCGCCGCACGCTCTCGGGATTACTCTGCAAGAGACCCGCTCCCACCAGCATCCAGCGGTCCATGTCGGCGTGCACGATGACGCCGCCAATGTCGAAAAAAAAGCCTTTGATGGCGCTCACGAAGGCCTCTGTTTGCTTCCCGACGGGCAGGATCCTGGCGCGGCCGATCAGAACGGCGCGCAGGTGCTTTACGAGTTCCTGATCGATTCCCAGCCCTACAGCGTGGAGATCACGCCGGGCCAGGCCCGCATCAACGGAAAAGACATCCCGCTCGAGGACCTGCCCGGCCACATGCTGCTGGGAACCCGCAGCGTGGCCTACGACGTGGTGCGCGCCGAGGACGGGACGCCCACGGCCGTGGTGCTGCAGGGCAAAGTGGTGCCCGTGCGCTACCTGCGGGGCGGACTTCGCCAGGCCTCCCGCGAGGGAACCGGGGATGGTCAGGTGAAAGCTCCTATGAACGGCGTCGTCGTGCGCGTGCTGGCCCAGGCCGGGCAAGCCGTCGAAGCCGGACAGGTGGTGCTGGTGCTGGAAGCGATGAAGATGGAGAACGAGGTGACCGCCCCGCTGGCGGGGGTGCTCACCGAACTGGCCGTGCAGGCCGGAGTGACCGTCAATCCGGGCGAGCCACTGTTTCGCGTTGGTAACGACTAGGGTCGACAGTCGACAGTTGACAGTCGACAGGAGAGGTCCCCCCCCGGACCCCTGTCGACTGTAGACCGTCGACTGTCGACCCCTACGGAAAGGATACCCAAACAATGACCGTCGTCACGAGCAAATACCCAGAGCCCCAGCTGAGCCCGAAGGTGAAGCCGCGCAAGCACTATCCCGAGCTGGCGCAGCCGGTCATCGTGGCGGCGGCGCGCACGCCCATCGGCAAGTTCATGGGGGCGCTCTCGGAGCTCTCGGCCCCGCGCCTCGGCGCCGTGGCGATCCAGGCGGCGCTGCTGCGGGCCAACCTCCAACCCGACATGGTCGACGAGGTCATCATGGGCAACGTGGTCAGCGCCGGCGTGGGCCAGAACCCCGCCCGTCAGGCCACGATTCTGGCCGGTCTGGACGCCAAGACCTCGGCCTTCACGATCAACAAAGTCTGCGCCAGCGGCCTGAAGGCGCTGGTGCTGGGCTGCCAGGCCATCCGCCTGGGCGACGCCGACGTGGTCATCGCGGGGGGGATGGAGAGCATGTCCCGGGCGCCCTACCTGCTGGACAAAGCCCGCACCGGTTACCGCCTGGGCCACGGCCAGCTGATCGACTCGATGATCAACGACGGCCTGTGGGATTGCTACTACGACTTCCACATGGGCGAGACGGGCGAGCTGGTGGCCGACCGCTACGGCCTGACGCGCGCGCAGCAAGATGAATACGCCTACCGCAGCCACGCCAAGGCCATCGAGGCCCAGCAGCGCGGAGACTTCACGGTGGAGATCGCCCCGGTGGAGATCCCGGGCAAGAAAGACACCATCCGCATCGCAGCCGACGAGGGCCCGCGGGCCGACACCAGCGTGGAGTCGCTGGCCAAGCTGCGCCCGGCTTTCCGCAAGGACGGCACGGTGACGGCGGGCAACGCGCCCTCGGTCAACGACGGCGCCGCGGCGCTGGTCATCATGTCGGAGGGGCGGGCGAAGGAGATGGGTCTCAAGCCGCTCGCGCGCGTGCTGGACTCGTTCTCCTCGGGCGTCGACCCGGCCTGGGTGATGCTGACCCCCGTCCCGGCCGTACGTGGCCTGCTGGGCCGCAACCCCGACTGGAAGCTGGAAGACTTTGACGTGATCGAGCTCAACGAGGCGTTTTCGGTGCAGGCTCTGGCGGTGCAGCAAGAGCTGGGGCTCGACCCCAAGAAGGTCAATCCCAACGGGGGCTCGGTGGCCCTGGGCCATCCGATCGGCGCCTCCGGCGCGCGCATCGTGGTGACGCTGCTGCACGAGCTGACCCGCCGCGGAGGCGGAAAGGGCCTCGCCACGCTCTGTCTGGGCGGCGGCAACGGAGTTGCGGTCGCGTTTGAAGCGCTGGGATAAAGCAGGGAGCCGAAGGCGACCGTAGCGAATTGCCAACGGGTTTCACCGTGTTCTTCAATCTTTTCAAGAAGCAGCCGCCACCTGAGCCCGAGAAAGAGGGGACCGGGGACCTCATCGTCCCCGACCTCTCCAGGGCTGAGTTCGCGCCCCCGGCTGCGCCCGACGAGCCCGCCCCGCCTCCGCCTCCTCCCGAGCCGGTCAAGACGAAGGCTCATCCCGGCATTCCCGCCATCCTGCGCTCCGGCCTCAACGTGAAGCTGGCGCCCGAGCGCCAGCCCGGCGCTCCGCGCACCTGGGACGCGCGCATCCTGCGCACCGATCACGAGGGCGTGTGGGTATCGCAAGACAAGGCCACCGACGCCTATGTCGCCAAGCCCAACGACACCATGACGGTGGTGGTGCAGGAGGGGGGCGAGCGCCGCATCTACGACTGCACCGTGCTGCGCATCGAGAGCACCCCCGGCAACAATCGCCCCAACGAGGTGTTGCTGGCCCCGCCGGGGCAGGGCACCAAAGGCCTCAACACTTCCAGCGGGCAGGGCAAGCGCAAGCATCTGCGCATTCTGGCCGATCTGCCCGGCGAGTGCCGCGAGGTCCGTGAAACCGAGCTCGGGCCGCCCGTCACCGTCCACACCAGCAACGTCAGTCTCAGCGGGCTGGCTTTTCGTTGCAACCGCAGCTTTGACGCCACCCGCGAGGTCGAGGTCAAGTTGCTGGCCTGGAAATTCCCGCTGCACATCCGGGCCACCGTGGTGCGCTCCACGCGCCAGAGTGACGGCACCTACGTGGTGGCGATCCACTTCCCACCGGAGATCTCGCCCATCACCCGCGACCTGATCAGCCAGTTCATTCTGGACAACCAGAGAAAGTAACGCGGGCGCCTGTCAACAGGATTTGACCGGAGGGCGACAGAACTTCGGCCACGCATTTTATCCCGGAGCATTTCCCCATGAACATTCAAACTGTGGCCGTGATCGGCTCGGGCACCATGGGCAGCGGCATCGCCCAGGTCTTCGCCCAGAGCGGGTTTTCCGTTCACCTCATCGATACCGCCGCCCCCGCGCTGGAGCGCGCCAAGACCTCCATCCGGGCGAGCATGGACAAGCTCGCCTCCAAAGGCGCCCTGGAGAACGCCGAAGCCGCTTTCAAGAATCTGACTTTCGCCAGTGACCTGCAGGCGGCCAGGTCGGCCCAGCTCGTGATCGAGGCCGTCTTCGAGGACCCCGCCGTCAAGGAGGGCGTTTTCCGGCAACTGGCCGAGATCTGCCCCCCGGAGGCGATCCTGGCCTCCAACACCAGCTCCATCTCGATCACGCGCCTGGCCGCAGCTTCACAAAGGCCGGAGAAGTTCATGGGCGTCCACTTCATGAACCCCGTGCCGCTGATGAAGCTGGTCGAGCTCATTCCCGGCGAGCGCACCGGCGAGGAGACCCGCAAGGCGGTGGTGGAGATCTGCCGCCAACTCGGCAAGACCCCGGTCGAGTGCGCCGACTACCCCGGGTTCCTGTCCAACCGCATCTTGATGCCCATGATCAACGAGGCGGTCTACTGCCTGATGGAGAGCGTGGGCACGGCCGAGGCGATCGACACCGTGATGAAGCTCGGAATGAACCACCCGATGGGACCGCTGGCGCTGGCCGACCTGATCGGCCTGGACGTCTGCCTTCACATCATGGAGGTGCTGCACCGGGGTCTGGGGGACAAGTACTTCCCCTGCCCTTTGCTGCGCCGCATGGTCGAGGCGGGCAAGCTCGGCAAGAAGTCGGGCCTCGGTTTTTATGACTACGCACCCAAACCCGTAGGAGCCGCCGTATGAGAATCACCGCATCGACCCCCACCCGCATCGACCTGGCCGGAGGCACGCTGGACCTGTATCCGCTGTTCCTCTTCGAGCCCGGCAGTCTGACCGTCAACGCCGGCATCAGCCTGCGCTCGCACGTGCAGGTCGAGGATTTGCCCGGCACCGAGACCTGGATTCGCTCCGAGGATTTCGACCGCGAGACGCGCGGCGCCACCGCTAAAGAGCTGGACCCTTACGGAGAGCTGGGCTTGCTGGTGATGGCCGTGCAGCACTACCTGCCCCAGGGCGGGGTCAAAGTGACCACGCGCAACACCGCTCCGCGCGGCTCTGGATTGGGCGCCTCGTCCAGTCTGCTGATGGCGCTCAGCGCCGCCCTCTGCCAGAAGGCCGGGCGGGAGCTCACCAAAGAGGACATCATCCGCATCGGCAGTGGCCTGGAGGCGCGGAGCCTGGGCATTCCGACCGGTCTGCAGGACTACTTCGGCGCCATGTTCGGCGGCTTCAACGCGCTGCAGTTCGGCCCGGAGGGGAGCCAGCGCGAAGGGCTGGAGTTCTCGGCCGCCTTCCGTCAGGAGCTCGAGAATGCGGTCATCGTGAGCTTCACGGGCGTGAGTCATTTCTCCGGCACCTCCAACTGGAACATGCTCAAGCGCTACATCGAGAAGGAAGGCGACACGGTGGCGCGGATGCGCGGCATCGCCGAGACCGCCTGGGAGATGAAGGCCGCGCTGCAGGCGGAGGACCTCGGTCAGGTCGCCCGCGCGCTCGGACGCGAGTGGGACAACCGCAAGGGCCTGGCCGACGGGGTGACCACTCCCCAGATCGACGCGATGATCGCGGCCGCTTCCCAGGCGGGCGCGCTGGCCTCCAAGATTTGCGGGGCCGGCGGGGGAGGGTGTCTGCTCACGCTGGCGGCCCCGTCCGCTCGCGAGGCGGTGGTCAAGGCTCTGAATGACTCGGGTGCGAAGGTGATGGACGTGAAGCTCGATCCGCAGGGCCTGACGCTGGAGAAGGAAGCCGCGACCGCCACCCATGGCTGACGATCTGGAAGTGGAGCTCGACGACTCCCACGGAGGCAACCGGGGCCTGTCGGTAGCTCTGGGGGTGCTGGTGGTTCTGTCGCTGCTCGTGCTGGGCTACTACTACCGCCGTCCCGCCGGGGTGCTGGGCACGGAGGCCGTCCTCACGCCCTCGGCCAGCCCGTCGCGCGAGATCCCCGAAGTGCTGCCTCCGCCGGTGGAGAGCGGCATCATCAAGGTTTACGTCGCCGGAGAGGTCAAGAAGCCCGGCGTGGTCTCGCTGACGCCCGGCAGCCGGGTGGAGGACGCCATCGCCAAGGCCGGGGGGATGACGCCCCTGGCCGATCCACTGGCCATCAATCTGGCCTCGCGGCTCAAGGACGAGCAAATGGTGGTCGTGCCCGCCAAGGGCGCCAGTCCGTCGCCGGCGGCGGTCGTCTCTCCCACCGGCGAGGAGCCGCCGCCCCCGGAGGAGCCACCACCGGCCCCCGAGAGCCCGGCGCCCCCGCCTCCCGACGGGGCGGCCCCTGGTCCGCAGCAGGGCAACTGGAGCCAGTACGTCGACGGTGGCAAGACTCCGAAGGTCAGCTTGAACAAGGCCTCGCAGGCCGAGCTGGAGGCCATTCCCGGCGTGGGACCCAAAACAGCGGCCGACATTATCGAGTTTCGAAAGAAGACTCCGTTCGCCAGCGTGCAAGATCTGGGGAAAGTTCCCGGGATCGGGGACAAGAAGCTCGAAAGTATTCGACCCTACGTCGATCTGTAGGGTGATTCGGTCGAGGGTCGAGAGTTGAGAGTTGAGAGCTCTGTTGAGAGAGCCAACCGGGAGGAGTCAAAAGTGAAATACAAAGGTCAGATGAAGAAGTCCGAGCTCGAGGGTGGAGTGTGGGTGTTCGTGACCGATGGGGGCGAGCAATTTCACGTGAGCGGGCTGGATGATGGGCTGCTCAAGGACGGGATCAAGCTCGAGCTCGAGGGCGACTTCGACAACAACTCGATGGGCATCGGCATGATGGGCCCGACCCTGGCCGTGGCGAAAGCAAAGGCGCTGTAACCTGCTTCAGAACTCGCCCGAGGCGTTTCAGGCGCAGCTGCGCGAGGGCCACTACAACGAGCTGCGAGTGGCCCTGTACTTCATGCTGGCCGGGTGGCACAGCCAGATCCGTTTCGTAGAGGGCCGTTACGACATCACCCTGGTGCGCGACGGCGCTCCCAAGCGTCGCGTCGAGGTGAAGTGGGACAAACGCGCTCAAGATTCGGGGAATCTCTACTTCGAGGTGGAGAACACTCGCCAGAAGAAGCCTTCGGGCGTGATGTCCACCACCGCCGACGTCTGGTGTCACGTGCTGGGGCAGGGCGAGTCGGGCCTGATCATCTCGGTCCAGAACCTGCGCACCTTTCTGCTGGCCACCCCGTGGCGCAGCGTCACCACGCGCGGGGCTGACTCCAACAGCCGCGGGCTGATCGTGCCGATGGGGCAGGTGGCGGCCTGTCCCCACTTTCGGCGAGTGCGTCTGCCCACCGTCGAGGAGTATTTCGGAGAGATCTTTCGCCGGGGCTCCGAGCCTTGAGAAACTGGACCCGAACCATGTTCGTGTACGGAATGATGTGGCTGGCGCTCATCATTCTGGTCAAGCTCAGCTTCGTGCTGCTCACGGGCTGGTTCTACGCCCTGGCCGAGGGCGACGTGCCCAAATTCGAGCAGAAGGTGCAGGCCCTGCAGCTGGCCCACGGGGACGATCCGGACGCGCTCGAGCAGGGCCTGTTCGAGCTGATGAAGCCGGTGATCGAGCGCGAGGATTGGGTCTCCATCCGCATCCTGCTCTGCATGATGGTGTTCATTCCGGTCGGCTTCCTGGTGGGCTTCTTGAGCGGCGATCCGCGCTGGGCGGGCAGTCTGCCGGTGCTGGCGCTCATCCCGCCCGATCCCACCAACCCCGCCGTGATGGCCTTTCCCTTCGTGCCCATGGCCGAGATCGACGAGCAGATCATGCTGTTCGGCCTGCAGATCGCCCTGGTTTACGCCTGCGCCTGGACGGGCGCGGTGCGCTACTGGCGTCGGCGCGGGCCGCGCTTGATGTCCGACGACGAGGAGGAAAACTTTCGTTAACAAGCCGGGGGCCGGACCGTGCTAGTCTACGGCTCGTGAGCAACGAACGTAAATCGCAGCGTATCCCCACCGGACTTCTGCCCTCGCGCCGCGCCCGCAACACCGCCGCCGTGCGCACCATCGGTCGACTGGCCGTCGGCCGACTCAGCGGGGCGCCCCGGTTGCCCAAGAAGCCGAACCGCTGAACAGGTCGCGCGGTTGGTTGGCAGTCGCCTAGAAATGAACTTCGAAGCCCCGGACATTTTGCGGGGCTTCTTCCTTGAGGGCGAGCTCTCGGACGAAGGAGCCCTCGGGGCCGCGTCGGACGGCGGTCAGCCAGAGCTCTACCTGTTCCGCGTTGCCCTCGCACCAGGCTTCCACGGTGCCGTCGCGCAGGTTGCGTACCCAGCCGGCCAGGCCGAGCCTCTGTCCGTGAGTCCGCGTGTAGTAGCGGAAACCGACTCCCTGCACGTCTCCGTGGACGACGACCCGCACCGCTCTCATGGCGGTCGCGTTCGAACCTCCGGGCAACAAGCCTGTGTCGTCACGGAAGAAACATCTGCGTAACAAATGCGCTCCGGTCACCGGATAGGATGGTAGCGACCTCGGGGCCATGCCTTCCGAGGCACCACGAAAGGGGCTAGTACCAGTGAACGTCCAATTGATCGCCGCCCGGCCGATGACCGCCAATGCGCCTGCAGCGCCTGCTCAGCCGCAGCAACCGCCGGCCGCGCCTCCCTCCAAGCCGGAAGTGGACGAGTTCCAGGCCAGCAGTCCCAACCGCCACGAGCGGACTTTCGAAACCATCTATCACGGCGTGAGCGCCCTGGGTGCGCTGACCGACATCGCCAGTAAGACGGGCCAGGCCCTGGCGGTCGTGGGACCGCTGGCCGGCTTCTCGGCCGGACCGCTGGCCGGCTTCTCGGCCGGACCGCTGGCCCTGGGCGGAGCGCTGGTCGCGGGCACGCTGGACGTCGCTCGCGGCGCCTCGCACGCCAAGCAGGCCGCCATCAATCGTGATGCTTCCGGCTCGCTGCAGGGCAGCCTGCAGGTCGTGCAGGGCGTGGCCACCTACGTCGCCGCTCTCGGCCCCTCGCTGGGCGCGCCCATCCTGGTCAGCGGTATCGCCGCCGGCGTGGCACTCGCCTCTTTCGCCGGCCAGAAGGCCGTCGGCGCCATCGCGGCCGCCAAGGCCAGAGCCGCCGCGAAGGAAGCCGAAAGCAAAGGCACCGAGGCTCCCGCCGCCCCCGACGCGAGCGCGCCCGTCGCCCAGCCCGTCTCGCTGGGAGCCACCGCGGCTCCCGCCGGTCTCGCGACCGGACTGGCCAGCGGCGCCGCGACCCAGGAGAAGGCCGAGTTGGACAGCGACAAGGGCCGCAAATTCGAGAAGAGCTTCGCTTTCGTCAACTCGACCGACCAGTTCTTCCGCGGCATCGGCGGCATGGCTTCGTTCTGGAACGTGGCCGGCGCCGTCTTCAGCGGCAACGCCAGCGGCGGGCTGTTCGGCATCCCGGGTCTCGGTTTCGTGGGTGCGGCCTACAGCGTGGCCACGGGCGTCGCGATGACCAAGCACTCGGCCATCAACCGCAACATGGACGGCACCGTGGACGGCGCTCTCCAGACCGTGGGCGGTATCGCCGCCACCGCGGTGTGCATGATGGGTCCGGCCGGCATGGGCCGCATCCCGGCGCTGGTCGCCGCGGGCTGCTTCATCGCCCGGACCGGTTACCAGATTTACTCCCAGTCGAAGCGCCTCAAAGGCGACAAGGAGAAAGAGGGCGGCGAAAAGAAGAGCCTTCCCATCATCGTGGGCCAGGCAATCTTCGATAAAGCAAATCCCTTCGTCGACTCGCGCGGGATGGACAAGGCTGCCCTCTAAACCTTGGGAGGCCTGTTCAAAAAGGTCGATCCGCGGAAAGACTTCCCGGCGACCTGCAAGCAAGCGATGGAGACGGTATCTCCCGACATCGCGAAGATGATCGAGGCTGCCGCTCGGGTCGGCTTACCGATCAACGAGGAAGGCCAGAAGGCCGCCCTCGATTTCGAGCTGGCCAATTTCATCTGGCTCGGATTGATCTTGCAAAAGAAGCTGGATCTGACCGAGAAGTGGTTTCGCTTCGTCACCCCGTCCATCGAGCTGGCGCTCGACCAGATGAAGGACACGCCCCGCGTCAATTACTTGCGCAAAGGGGCGCGCTGGCTGTACGAGCGGAACGACGAAAAGGCCTTCGTCAAGCTCTGGGACATGGCGTCCGTGCCCTACGACTTCCCCAAGGAGGGCGCCTGGCAAGACTTCCAGATGCAGTGGGTCATGCGCCTGTTCAACAACGTCACCGACCTGGCCGATGTCCCCAAGCGGCCCGTTCCCGCCGAGCTGCGCATCGAGAACGTGGTCAAGAAGGCTGTCCAGCGCTTGTTCGCCGACCTGCCGCACCTGCCGGAGCGCGACAAGAAGGACCTTCTGACGAGCGTGGGCGAGCCGTTCGCGAAGGAGCTTCGCGGCCGGATTCGCTAGGTCAGCTGACCTGGTGCAAATCCGAGGCGGGCCACGCCTGGAGCGCGTAGAGCTGCGTCAATCCAGCCTGGTCGATCGTCCCCATCTTGCCCGGTTGATGCTCGTACTGACCCATGTCGGAGGCGTTGAAGAGCCCCGTGCCAGGATCCATCCCATGTTGCCAGGCGTGCTCGAGATGGGTGTCGAGGACGTCGCGGTACTTCGGATCGAGCTGGATGAGGTTGCGCAGAAAGATGGCGTTGAAGGCCGGCGAGGCTTTCCACAGGCCCTCGGGAGTGAACTCCTTCAACGACGACTCCGCCGTCTGCTTCGCCAGTTCCAGGTGGTGCTCGTCGCCCGTGACCTGATACCACAGGAGATGCGCCCCGATGGGCGTCCCCTGGTTGTAGCTGTAATGCTTGGGGTCCACGTGGCCCGAGCCCAGGTTGTAGTTGTCGGCATACATTCCGTCGGCCTGGCGGAGCTTGGAGTCCATCACGTCCGTGAGCTTCTGGGCGCGGTCTTTGTAGTGCTCGTTGCCGGTGGCCTGATACAGGCGCAGGGCTAGCTCGATGGCGGGGCCGTGGGTGCAGGTGTTATAGGACGGGCTCTCCGAGTTCTCCACCCAGAGGATGCCTCCATCGGGCTGGATGCCCGTCTCCATGAAACCGAACGTGCTTTGCGCCCTGGCGAGATACTCCGTGTTGCCCGTCTGGGCATAGGCCTGCACGTAGACCAGCCCGATCCAGGCGTTGTCGTCGAAGTAGCGATCCCCGTTGCCGAATAGCCCGATCGTTCCGGGGGCATACCCTCCGCCCGGCGTGAGGTAGCGATCCATCTGCTTGGAGAGCGTCTCGAAATCGGTATAGTCGCCCGTGAGTTTGGCCGTGTCCAGCGACGCGGCCAGCACCTGGCCGAGCGGCCAGGCGGTGATGTTCTTGCGGCCCTGATACTCGCTCAGGTTGGAGAGCGGACCGAGCTCGGCGCGCAGGGCCTCGAAGGCATACTGGGCGCGGTTCTGGGGGTTCTTCAGCTCGGTCGGGGAGGTGACCCCTTCGCACTGCAGCACGGCCTCGCGTCCGTGGCCCGTCACCACGTTGCTGCTGGCACAGTGGACCGCGGCGGCCGGCGCCGGCGGCATGAGCTGGACGACTCCGGTCAGGGTCAGGGCCAACCCGATGCCCGCCAGCACCCCTGCGCCCTTCCTGAGCCTGCGCGGCTCGGCGGCCTCGAGAATACGCGTTCCTAGCGAGACCTCGTCGGCGGGCTCGGGAGAGGCCAGGTTCTTCGAGCCCGGCGGGGGAGCATAGGCGCTGAGCCCGCTGCTCGCCTGGGGACGTATCGAGGACACCATCATCTGGCTCCAGACTAGCCGGCGAGTCTGAAAAATTTCAGACCGGAACCGTAGATGTCGTTCTACTTCATGAACGACGCTGGCGCTTGAAGAACTCCCACAGCATGCCGCTCACGTCGAAACTGGTGGGCCATTCGTGGGCGAAGTCGGCAATGCGCGCCCAGACCACCTCACCCCGGCCGCTCCAGTGCGAGACGCTCACGCCCGGATAAGGCGTCTCCCTGGTGGGCGGGTCGGAGGCTCCAACGGCGGTCACGAAACGTCGCGCGGTGGCTTCGGCCGAGAGCACCCGGCCCAGCTCCACGCCCGCCTGGATGGGGCCGCCCGTTTCGGGCACCAGGCGGTCCACCGAGCCGTTGATCAGGATCAGCGAGACCGGCTTGCCCAGAGCGCCGTCCACCAGCTCAGGCAGCGTGCCGCCCACGGCGCCCACGGCACTGAACGTGCCGGGGTCCTGCACGGCCATCCGCAGCGCCATCATCGCTCCGTTCCCGAAGCCCATCACGTAGATGCGGCTCGGGTCCACGTTGCGCGTCTTGACCAGCGTGGAGATCACGGTCTCCAGGAAGCCAACGTCATCTTGCTGGGTCATCCGCGTTTCGCGGTCATACTTCTGGCGGCCGTCGATCCAGAGCTTGTCGATGCCCTCGGGATAGACCACCATGAAGCCCTCTTTGGCGCCCAGCTCGTGCATGCGGGTGAGCCGGGCCGTGAGCACCGGGGTGGAATCCTTGTCGTGCAAGACCATCACCAGCGGCACCTTGCCGCTCGTGTTGGAGGGCGCGAACACCAGGTAGGTGCGGTCCACCCCGCCATACTTGAGGGTGTCGGCGCCCGCAAACAGCGTCAGGGCGAGAATCAGGAGCAGCGTTCTCATGCCGGCCGCTTCTTGACCCGAACGCCGCCCACGACCACGGCGTCGCCGAGCTGGAACACGCGCGGGGGCGCGTTGGCCTCCACAACCTTTGGCGCCGGGTCATTCAGGGCGTGCAGCTGGTAGAACGGGTCCAGCGCGTAGATGGCGTTGTCCGGCCCGAGAGCCGTGCGCGGGGGCTCGGACATGCCGGCCCGCCAGAGCAGTTGCCCGCCCGGCGTGAAGCACTCCAGGGCGCCACTGTGGTTGAAGTAGTTGCCCGAGGGCACCAGGATGCGACCCTGGCTGTCGTAGCGCACCTCGCCGATGGCGGCGTCCTTGACCAGCGCGGTCCAGCGTTTGGTGCCGTCCGGACTGAAGGCGCGCAGGTCGTTGCGAAACATGTCGGTGCGGTCGGCCACCAGCAGCGTGCCGTCCGGGGCCACACCGCACGGATTGGCGCGCTGGAAGCCCTCCAGGGTGCTCTGCAGCTGCCCGTCGTGGCCCAATTGCAGCACCGATTTGCCGTCCTTGGAGGCGACGAACACGCGGTCTTTGTCCAGCGTGAACTCGCCGTCAGGCGCGTCCTTGCTCCACAGCACGTTCCCGCTGCGCGGATCCAGGGCGTAGAGCGTGCCCTGGCGGGTGGAGGCGTAGAGCTGGCCCTCCGGGGCCACTTTTAGCTCGGCCAGCGACTCGGTGGTCTTCAGCTCGAAGGTCCAGCCCCCGTTGACCTTGACGATCTCCTGGCGCCAGGTGCGCGCGAAGACGCCGCTCTTGCCGGCCACCAGCGGTCCGCCCGCGTCCTTGCGCGTCCCCAGCAGCTCTCCCGTCTTGGGATCGAAGGAGCTGACCGAGAACGGGTCGGAAAGCGGCACCAGCAGCTTGCCCTCGTGCAGCAGCGGGGTGTCCTTGCACTTGCCTCTGGTCTCCACCGACCAGAGCACCGTGCCGTCCTGCGCGCGCGCCTCCAGCCGCCCCTCGAAGGGCGTCTTGCCGCCGGCCACGCCCATGTAGAGCGTGCCGTCCTCGCCGATGGCGGGCGGCGAGGAGATGCCCTCCCACTTGAACCGCGCCGTCGGTTTCTCGGGCGCCGTGGGCTCGGGACGCAGCAACTGTCGCGCCGCCTGCTCCAGCGTTACGGTGTGGCCGACGTGGGTGTCGACTGGGGAGGGGTCGACAGTCGACAGTCGACAGTCGACAGGAGAGGCCGAAGAGGCCTTTTGCGGCAGCAGGCACCAGGTGCCAGGGATCAACATCTTCCTGGCATCATACTCCGGCGACCGAAACGCCGGGTTAACGCTCTGTTTCCCCTTTACTGTCGACTGTTAACTGTCGACTGTCGACCCCCCAACCCTCCTGCTCAGAAGCGGCCCGTGAAGTAGAGCAGGTCGGCGTAGAGGACGTTGGCGTCGTAGGCGGCCTGCACGGCGTTGTTGCGGGCGCGGGTGGTGGCGGTCAGGACGTCGAGAACCTCGGTGGGCTCGCCCTGATTCACCTCGTTGCGCCGCATGGCGATGCGCAGGTCCTCGTCGGCTCGGGCTCCAGCATCCTCGGAGAGCTTCTGGTTGGCCTGAGCGGCCTGGTAGCGGGCCTGCACGTCTACGACCTGGCGGGTGACTTCCAGCTCGAGATCGGCCAGTTGCAGCTCGCGCGATTTCTTCATCGCCTCGGCGCGCTGCACCTCGGCCTCCTGGTTGCCCCCGTCGAACAACGGCATGCTCAAGGTAAGACCGGTGGAGTATTGCCCGGTGTAGCTCGAGTCGGCGCTCAGGCCGCCATTGCCGATGGTGCTGTAAGAGGCGCCCACGTTCAGCTGCGGACCATATTCGGCGTGGGCCAGGTCGACGCGCGAAGCGCCTTCCTTCACGCCGTAGCGGGCCGCCACGAGGTCGGGACGGTTGTCCAGCGCCTCGGCCAGCAAGTCCTCCTGGCTGCCCGAAGTGGGCGGAATCTCGAAGTTGTCCAGGTAATTCAGGGTGCTGGTGACCTCGATGCCCAGCGATGCCTTCAACTGGGCCTCGGCCGAGGTCAGGTTGGCCCGGGAGACGTTGACGCGCTGCTCGGCGGCCGCGAGCTCGGTCTGATGCCGGTTCACCACGAACGGCGCGACCTTGCCGGCCTTGAGCTTCTCCTGGGCCAGGCCCAGCAGCTCCTCGCGCTGCCCCATCTCTTTCTGGGCGATCTGGAGGCGCTCGCGCTCGAGCAAAACCTGGAAGTAGCAGCGCCGAATCTTGCGCGCGGAATCACGCACGGCCAGAGCCAGGTGCGCCATGGCCTGCTTCTCGGCGGCGTCGGCCACGGCCATTCTCTCGCGGAAGGCGCCGCCCCACAGCGGATAGCTTACCCGGGCGCGCACCATGCCGAGGTTCTCGGGCATGCCGTTGGTCATCATGCTGGTATTGAGGGTGGGCGTCGCATCCCACATACGACCGGCCTCGCCGCGCACTTTCTGGAAGTCCGTGCTGACGCTGACACTGCTGCCGGCCCCCGCCTGACGCGTGCCGGCCCGAGCGCTGTCGACCTCGGAGCTGGCCAGGGAGACGCCCAGGCTGTTGGCCAGGCCGATCTCCATGGCGGCCTGCATCGTGATGGGGCCAGCCATGATGGGCCGGCCGGTGCGGCCGACGCCCTGCTGCTGGAGCTGGCTGGCGGACAGGGAGGGGTCGCCCGGGTTGGTGGTCTGGAGCGAGGACCCGGTGCCGGCCGTGGCCGCGCCGTTGGAAGCTGAGGCCGCGGCGCCCGCGGCGGTTTCGAGGGGGCGACTCGGGACGGCGGCCGGGGCGGGTGCCTCCGGAGCGGGGGCGGGCGACGGAGGGGCCGCGGCCGCGTCGAGGTTGGAGGGGCCCTGAAGAGTCTGCTCGGCCGGGGCGGGAGCCGCTGCAGCGGGCTTGCCGGCCGGCTTGGCGGGGGTCTTGCCGGTTTGCTTGCCGTTCTTACCGGCCGCGGGCCTGGGCTTGGCGGCAGGTTTCGCCGGTGCCGGCGCCGGTGCGGGCGGGGGCACGCTCGGGGTCACCGCCCCGGGCACTTCGCCCGACGCTGGCACGGCTTCCCCCGACGGAACGCTCTGCTCCGTGGGCTGGGCGCCCTCCGACGATACCGGCTGAGTCCAGCCGGTGCTATACAGACTCAGGCACAACAGTGCCGAGATCAAGACGTGCTTGTGCATGATGCTCTTTCACCTCTGACCAATCTTATGAACCGAACAAGCCTCGAACGTTTGAATGTCATGTTACAGAACTTCCAGAACGGCGATCTTCAGGGGGTGGCGCCCGTCCGGGGAGGGGAAATCCCCGTCCGGCTCCAGCACCTCCACCTCACCCACGCGGCGCCCCCATTTCTCGCCCGTGCGCCGCAGCGAGGCCAGCCAATCCTCCAGCGGAACTTCCGCCAGGTGGTGGGTGCACACCAGTCGACCGCCCGACCGGACGCAAGCCATCGCGGGGCGCGCCAGAGCGGGATAATCGCGCAAGATGTCCACCGCCCCGAAGGCGCTGCGAGCAAACGTGGGCGGGTCCAGGAAGACCGTGTCGAACTGACGCGGCTCCAGTCGCACATATTCCCGCTGGGCCCCCCGCCCCTTGACCGGCAGGCCCCCCAGCTGGCGCACCACCGGCCAGACATCCTCGCAAACCACCGTGAAATTTTCTTGAACGCCATTCAATGAGGCATTGCGTTCTCCTACGCGCAGGTGCTGGGCGCTGAAATCCACGTTGAGACTGCTGCCGCGCGCGGCCGCGATGACTCCGGCGGAGCACGTGTAGGCGAACAGGTTGAGCAGGGTGCCGCTGTGATGCCGGTCCAGCCAGCGCCGGGCCACCCGCAGATCCAGGAACAGATAGGGATCCAGGCCTTTGTGGTGGGTGCGCACGGTGAAGCTGCGCCCCAGCTCGCGGCAGGTGAACGGCTCCGAACCGGGCTGCGGGCCGTCGGGCCGATGCCGAAATGTTACCGGCAGGTCCAGGGCTGCCTGCAGCTCGCCCATCTCCGCGGCCGAGAGCCGCTCGCGGAACGTTTGCACCAGGATCTGCGGCCCATAGCGGTCCACCGCCACGCCGGGCCAGCCTTCCGCCACTCCGTGGAAGAGGCGGTAGCCGTCGGTGCCTTCCGAAGCCAGTTGCTCGAGCAGCCGCTCGCGCTTTTGCAGCGCAATCCGCAGCAGCTCGCCGATGGTTGCCTGGGGCAGGTTTTTTTGAGTCTCCTCGGCGTAATATAACCCCGTATGCATTTGCTTCCGGTCAACCTGGGCCAGTCCTCCTCGCCCGCTCGAGGCCGGAACGACCTTTCCTCGCCCAATGGTCCCAGCGATACCGTGGCTACGGGCTCCCCGTCCGAGGATGCGGGCCTGATCCCCAAGCCAGGCTTCTTTGGCGAGACCGCCACCTCGCAGCTGACCGAAACCGGCGTTTACATCCATCATGGCACGATTCCGCCCGTCATGACGCCGGGTCACGGCGATCAGGCCTACTTTGCGGCCGGCGGCAGCCTGTTCCGGATGAGTCCCGACGGCAGCGTCCAGAAACTGGCCACCGAGTCGTCGCTCAACGTTTCCGCCCCCCTCGTCGCCCGAGACGAGTCGCTCTTCTATCGCACCGATCAGGGCGAGCTGGTGAGCCTGGCCGCCGACGGCAGCGAGCGCTGGCGCCAGAATGCGGGCGGCATCAGCGCGTTCCCGATGGGTCTCTCCCAGGACGGTCAGAGCCTCTACACCGTCAACGTGGGCGCCGACGGCCGTCACGAGGTGACCGTGCGCGATGCGGCCACCGGGGTCGAGCGCTATCCCCTGCAACTGCAGCCAACCGAGCAGCTCGTCGGCATGCTCGACGACAAGACCATGCTGGTCACGGGGCGCTCCGAGGACGAGCACTACCTGCAGATCGTGCGCCCCGACGGGCGCGGGCGCAAGGTGGGCGGGCTCGACACGCCGGCCCACGGGCCCAACGCCTGGCTCGGCACCGGCAATCAGGTCTTCGTGCGCGATACCCTGGGCCGCCTCACGGCCGTCGAGGCCAGCAGCGGCCACAAGAACTGGACCTATCCCGGCCCGATGAAAGACCTCTTCTTGAGTCCCGACGGCTCGATGCTGGCGGCAATGGGCCGCAAGCTCACCCAGATCTCGGCGGCCGGCGACCCCGGCTGGACGAAGGAAACCCCGGCTCCGGTGGGGGAGGGCTCCTTCGACGCCCGGGGCAATTTCTTCACGACCGGCGCCGGGCAACTCACGTTCATCACCTCCGCGGGCGAGCTGGAAAGCACTCCCTGGAGCGGCTCGGTTCGCGCCTCCGGCTCCGGGATGCTGTTCCAGGTCAGCTCGCCCGACCCGCAGGCCGGACTCCAACAGCAGGGCAATCTGGCCCTGGGCGTGGCTTCCGCCTCGCTCGGCTTCATCGGAGGCGCTCTCGGCGGGCTGCTGTCCAAGAAGGGCCTCAAGAAGGCTATCAGCGCCGGCGCCAACAGCGCCGGGAAGGCCTACGATCAGGCCTATCAGCCCGGGGTGCCGGCGGCGGCCGGTCCCAATCGCACGCAGGGTGACCACCGGATTCAGGCGGTGCGTTTCCTGGCCAAGAAGGACCTGCTGGCGTCCGTCCAGGAGGGGATGCGGGGCTCGACTTCGGCTATCGAGGAGCGGGACGGGCGGCTCATCGTGGGCGGCGTGGCCGTACGCCGCAAATCCTGAGAAAGGAATTTCCCCGATTTACGCCAATTCCTTCGCCATGCGTTGGCTTCTCGTGATTGGACTTACCGTTTCCCTCGCGACCGTCTCCTCAGCCCAGATGCCGTGCGGACCCTGCGGTCCCTGCACCACCGGCAGCGTTGGCCCCAGCACCTCTTCCGGAGCGCCCCCTTCGCTGGGGACAGGACGTGGGATGGACGAGGGCGACGACGACCCCATCGGTCGCGAGCGCGAGCCTGAGCCCGAGGTCGTGATGAAGCCCACCCACACGATGCCCACCGGCAATCCCGGCGAATGGTCGGTGGAGCAGGTGCAAGACTACGTGGTGCTCAAGTCGGCCAACACCGCTCGCCAACCGGACAACCCCGACTTCAACGAGCGCGCCCCCCTCACGAACGACCCGAACCTGCAGGAGTGGCTCAAGCACCAGGATTTCGAGACCCAGGTGCAGTTCGGCGATTTCATGAAGAAGGAATACGAGTATTCCGACGACACGCAGATCAAGCGGGTCAAGGGCACGGCCACGCCCGACTACGTGTGCCACGATTTCGCCTGGAGCGGCGGGAAGACGACCGCGCCTCCCGGCGGGCATATCGACCCCACGCCGGTCATCAAGAATCCCACCTCTTACGGCTACGAGAAGTTGCCCGGTGGAGCCCAGATTCAACCGGGGGACATCGTGGTCTATCACAAGAACGACCCCTTGCAAGCCGTTCACTCGGGCCTGGTGACGGGGGTGGATGGCAACACGGTCAAGATGCGCAGCAAGGACGGCTCCGACTCGCTGTTCGACCACCAGCTGGTGAACCAGGACGGCAGCCCGAGCTACTTCATGACCAAGCACGCCAAGAGCAGCGAAGGGGGCTATGACGTCTATCGGCCCGGCCCGGGGGCGAAGGTGCCCACCAAACCCTAGACGTAGGGCTTTATGAGCTTGATCGTCTCCTGGTAGAGGCGCGCGAACGTGCTCCACGTCCCCTCGGCGCCCTGCAGCGTGTGGCTGAGGTCCTTCTCGGTGAAGCTCAGGGCCCGGTAGTAGTCTTCGCGCTCGACCTCCCCGCCCCGGACCATGCTGAACAGGATGGTGTAGCTGCGCAAGATCGGCGGCATCATGTAGAGCACGATCAGGTTCTGCAGCACCGTGCGATCCAGCGCCAGGAACTTGCGAAACACGAGCGCCCGCAGGTAGCGCTGGATCTCGTCGTGGACCCACGGGGGCAGGTTGGGGGCGCGCGCGTCGATCTCGCTGCGGCGGCCCGTCCAGCCCGTCCGGGTGAGGTGCACTGGCTCGTCGGCCCGGATGGCCTCGGTCAGGGGCCAGGTCTGGTCGGGCGAAGCCGCCTCCTGGGCCGCCACGAGGCTCGATAGACACAGGAGGCGGGTGTCGAACAGCTCGGTGGCGCGGTCGAAGACCTCGGAGATGTCCGGGTCGAAGCGCCACGGGCCCTCTTTGGTGCAGGCCGCCCAGAGGGCGATGGAGAGAGCTCGCTCGGGAAATCCCACCGCCAGGCCCTCCCAGAGGAACTGCTCGAGCTCTTTGTACTCGGCCCAATCGAGCTGCCCGTCGCCCTCGAGGACGAGCGGCCTGAAGCCGACCTTGCGAGCCGGGAGCTTGCGCAGCAGGGCTTCCACGTCGTCCTGGTGCTCGGCCAGCGGCCGCCCCTCGTTGCGCTGGGCAGCGGTGCAGTAGAAGCTCAGGCCCACGTAAGTGTCGTCGGGCGTCTCCACCATCAGGAAGGGAAACTGTCTGCAACCGTGAGGCTTGGCGCCCGCGCCCATCTCGCCGTGGATGCGGCACAGCTTGTTCTCGTCGAGGTAGACGCACGCATCTCCCCGCGAAGCCATCCGGGTGCGGTGGTCGCCGGGCACGAGGGTCGAGGAGAGGCCTGTCTCCTGCAAGACGCGCAATTCGAGCTCGCTGCCGCGAATGCGCCCGCGGGTGGCCAGGTCGACCTCGATGTTCCAGCCCTGACAGGAGCGGCCGCAGAGCACGCAATCGTAGTTCTGGTCGGGGAGAAACTTCACGGCGTGGCCTGGATCTGCTCGAGCAAGCGGGGGTCGCGCATCCGCGAGTACTCGGCGTACATGGACTTGCACAGGTTGACGAAGGCTTCGCGCTGGCGCGCATCCAGGGTGTAGATGGTGATGTTCTGCTGACGGCACAGGTCGCGCACGCGCTGCTCCTCGCCCCGCTGGCGCGTGCGCTGCTCCACCTCGACCTCGCGGGCTGCCTCCATGATCGCTTTCTGATCCGCGGGCTCCAGCGAGTTGAACACCGACAGGTTGATCAGGATGCACTTGGCCGAATACAGGTGCTGGGTCTCGGTGATATAGGGCTGCACCTCGTACAGCTTGAAATCCCAGTAGGTCGGATAGGTGCGGTCGGCGGCGTCGATGAGGTGCTGCTTGGCCATCTCGTAGATCTTGTCCACGGGCGCCGGGATGGGGGTGGAGCCGAAGCTGCGCGCCATTCGGATGCAATTGGCGCTCTCCAGCACACGGATCTTCTTGCCTTTGAACGAAGCGGCGTCGGGCATGGGCTCTCCGGTCGCAAAGACCCGGAAGCCCAGCTCGAGGTAGCCCAGTCCCTTCAGGTTGTGGTCTTCCAGCCCTTCCAGCAGGCCACGCCCGATCGCGCCGTCCAGCACGGTGTCGGCCTGCTCGAGGCTGTGGAACAAGAACGGCAGGTCGAGCACGTCAAAGCTGGGGTTGAGGTTGGTCAGGGGCGAGGTGGTGCAGAACGTCATCTCCAGCTCCCCCGAGGCGACCTGGTGCACCAGCTCCAACTCGCCCAGGTTGCGCTGCGACTGGCCCGGAAGGGTGCGCACCTGGACGCGGCCGTGGGTGCGGTCGGCCACCTTTCGGGCGAACGAGTCGGCCGCCAGGGCGAACGTCGAGCTCTGGCTGTCCACGATTCCCAGCTCCAGCAGGCGGGTTCCGGCCGGGGGAGGACCAGAGGTGGACGCGGTGACCAGCGGGCGGGGAGCGACGGCGGCCGGGTTGCGATAGGCTTGCTCGGGCTCGACGCCCGGCGTTACCACCAGATAAGTGCCCCACACCGCCAGCACCACGGCGGCCAGAATCCACGGCCAGAGGCCCCCTGGACGGGGAAGCTCGGGGAACTCCTCGTCCCAGCGGTCAGGCGAGCTGGACGTTGTTACGGCCGGCATGCTTCGCTTTGTAGAGCGCCTGGTCGGCTTTGTTGACCAGCTCGTCGGCGGAACCCGCGTCTTCGGGGAACGAGGCCACGCCCATGCTGATGGTCAATTTTCCCATCGGCTGATTCTGGCCACCCTCGAACTTCTGCTCTTCCACCAGCTTACGAATTCGCTCGGCCGTCTGCGCCGCCTGCTGTTTGCCCACGCCCTCGAGCAGGATGAGGAACTCCTCGCCGCCGTAGCGCGCGACCAGGTCGGGGATGCGGTCCCCCTTCTGGCGGCTGTAGCGCACGCAGATGTTGGCCACCCCCACCAGGGCCACGTTGGCCACCTCGTGGCCGTTCTTGTCGTTGAAATTCTTGAAGTGGTCGATGTCGAACATCAGCAGCGACAGCGGCAGGTCTTGCGAGGCGAAGTCCACCACCTTCTTCTCGAGCTGCTCCTTGAAGTAGCCGTAGTTGTAGAGCCGCGTCAGCCGGTCGGTGATGGCGTTGCGGTAAGTGCGGGCGTTCTCGATGGAGATGGCGGCCATGTCGGCCAGGGCCATCAGCAGCTTCTGGTCGCCCGAGTGGAACGGGGTGCCGTCCTTCTTGTTGTTCACGTTGAGCACGCCCAGGATCTTGTCTTTCACCTTCAGCGGGACGCTGACCAGCGAGCGCGTGCCGTCGGTGCGGGCGATGCGCTGGAACGTGGGATGAGTCTCGATGTCCTCCACCAGGATGGCTTTGCCCTCACGCGCCACGATGCCGGAGATCTCCTCACCCACCGGCACCCTAATTTTGCCCACCGTGTCGCTGCGCGTGCCCCGCGCGGCTTTGATGTCGAGCCACTCGCCCGTCTCGTCGATCAACATCAGGGAAGCGTGGTCCACGTCCAGGATCTCGGCGGCCAGGTCCAGGATCTTCTCGCAGGCCTCGTCCAGGTCGAGCACGGTGGCGATGGTGGAGGCGCTGTCGTAGAGCACGGTCAGCTCCTCGTATTTACCCAGCAGCTCCTTGACCGTGCTCTCCAGCTCGAAGCGCGAGCGCGCCTCGCGGGTGAGGAGGTCGGCCACGGCCAGCCCCAGCTCGGGGCCTTTGGCGTCGGGAGCTTTGAACTGCCACAGGAAGCCGGCCGCGCCCCCGGGCACGTGCAGGGGCCAGCAGGCGCGCGCGTAGCCGTGGGGGCAGTTGGGCATCGGCTCTTCGCCGGGCGGGGGCACGGGGCAGCACGTGGAGAGAGGGCCGGGGCAGGGGAGAAAGCCTTCCGCCAGCTCGCCGTCGGGGGACGTGCGCAGTAAGAACACCCCGCTTCCCTCGAGGGCGTGCCGGAAGTGCTCCAGGCCGTCCCCGGCCAGCAGCTCCATTACCCGCATACGTGCTGAATCGTCTTGTCCACCAGCAGCATGAAGGCCTGAAGGGTCTTCTCGAGGTGCTCGGCCGGCGTGTTCTCCTCGATGCAGTGGGACAGACCGTTGCTGGAGTAGGCGAACATCATCACGGTGGGCATGTGGGGCACCATCTCGGCCGCATCGTGCAGCGGGCCGGAGGGCAGTTTGGGGGCGTCGCCGGTGATCTCCCGGACCGATTCCTCGCAGAGCTTGACGAGGTGGGGGTCGAACGGGCGCGGCTCGATCTCCCACAGGTGCTTCCACTCGACCTGCACGTTATTCTCTTTGGCGAACTTGTGGCTGGCCTCCTGGGCTTCTTTGTACATCTGGGCCAGCACGTCGGCGTGGAGGGCGCGCTGGTCCAGGGAGATCTCGCACACGCCCGGGACGGCGGTCACGATGGAGGGCTCCACCTTGACCACGCCCACGGTGCAGACCACGTTGGCCCCGGGCTTGGAGTGTCTTCTGGCAATCTCGCGACACTCGAGCGCGGTCTGGCTGGCTGCCAGGAAGGCGTCCCTGCGCATCGGGATGGGGGTGGATCCGCTGTGCGCCGCCTGGCCGGTGAAGCGCATCATATGGCGCTCTACGCCGAAGGTGCCCAGCACCACGCCGGTCGCCTTCTGCATGCTCTCGAGCACCGGGCCCTGCTCGATGTGCAGCTCGAGGTAGGCTTTGGCGGGGATCTTCTTGAGCTGGTCGTGGGCTTGCAGCATCGTGCTCAAGTCGACACCATTCTCTTTGAGGGCGTCGGGGAGGGTGGTGCCCTCTTTGTCCTTGAGGTCTTTCACCTCGTCGATCTTGAGGCTCCCCCCGGCGGCGCTGCTGCCCAGCAGGGAGCGTCCGAAGCGGGCGCCCTCCTCGTCGGCCCAGTCGACCACTTTCAGGGTGACGGGGGGTTTGCTGCCGGAGTATCTTCTTAGCGCCTCGAGGCCCGCGACGACGCCCAGGCAGCCGTCGAGCCAGCCGCCGTTGGGCACGGAGTCGAGGTGGGACCCGATGATGACGGTCTTGTCGGACTCGCCGGGCAGGGTGACCCAGTTGTTGCCCGCCATATCCGTCTCGATGGTCAGCCCCAGCTCGTCGATCTTGGTCTTGAACCAGGCCCGCGCCTCGCGCCAGATGGGTCCCCAGCAGAGGCGCTGGGCGCCCTTCTCGTCCGACGTCTTTTTCTGGAGCTCGCGCAGATCGGAGATGACGCGTTGGGCGCTCTGTTGGAGATCGACGACTTGCATTGCGGGAAGCCTCCTGGAAAATCGTGTGCAGAAGGCGTTCGCGGCTTTCTGGGTCGGCCCCTTCGCGCGGAGGAGGGGAGCCCCGCTCCTCGCGCGGATCTCCGCGCTGCCTGTGCGGATCCGTCTCGAGGGGCGGATCTCCGCCGCGCGCGAGGGGATCCCCACCGAAGCGCGGATCCGCCCGTTCTGTGCGCGGCTCTGGCTCGAGGGGCGGATCTCCGCCGCGCGCGGGGGGATCCCCATCGAAACGCGGATCCGCCCTTTCCGTGCGCCGCTCCGTCTCGAGGGGCGGATCTCCGCAGCGCGCGGGGGGATCCCCATCGAAATGCGGATCCGCCCTTTCCGTGCGCCGCTCCGTCTCGAGGGGCGGATCTCCGCCGCGCGCGGGGGGATCCCCATCGAAACGCGGATCCGCCCGTTTCGTGCGCCGCTCCGTCTCGAGGGGCGGATCTCCGCCGCGCGCGGGGGGATCCCCACCGAAGCGCGGATCCGCCCGTTTCGTGCGCGGCTCCGTCTCGAGGGGCGGATCTCCGCCGCACGCGAGGGGATCCCCATCGAAACGCGGATCTCTGGGTCCTAGCCGGTGCGCCCCAACGTGGCGAAGGGGAGAAGGCGCGCGTGGAAGAGATCCACCAGGTTGGGCAGACCCACCTCGCTCTGGGTGAAGCGGAGGGTGTGCAAGCAGAGGGAGCGCTCGCGCTCCCGGTCATAGCGGGGATTGTGGCCCGTGCCGTCAATCTCCACGTCCGCGTGCGTGATGGGTCGGCGGGGCTCACGCAGTCCGCAAAGAAAGTCGAGCGTGTAAGGGGTCTGCGGACGTGCAAGCGTAAGGACATGCACTTTGGGGATCAGGATGTAGCGCACGGGGCCAACAGACCCGATGAGGCAGGGCACCGAACAGTCTCCCACGCACTCGCGCGTGGCAGGGTCGAGTACGAAATGGCGCCGGAACTGAATCCCCAGGGGAGAGACCCGGGACGGCTCCGCGCCCCGCGCCAGCAGTTGGAGCTGGAACATCCATTCGGTGGCCGAGTCCCCGGCGGTCAGGGCGAGAAATTGTCGGGCGGGCGCCTTACAAGCGTCCAGAAGCGGCTTGACGGACTTGCCAAAGACAGCGACCGCGGTGGCCAGCCGCTGCTCGCCCGTCCGGTCGAATCTCGGGTTGAAGAAATGCCGGTCGCGGAACCAGTCATCCAGGGCCGAGGTCCCTCGCCACACCGAGGGGTGGAGAGTGAGCTCCTCAAGCGACGTCTGCAGAGCAGGGGCCAGACTCTGCAGGTGGGGCACATTGGGACGGCGGGTCCCTGTCTCGTAGGCGGAAAGGCGCCTCGGGTCGAGGCCAGCGAGGTTCGCCACCTGACGCTGAGTCAGGCCAAGCTGGAGCCGTCGGGCCCGGAGGTAGACGTGGAGGGGTTGTTGGATCGACTTCATAATCCCAGCGTCGCATAGTCCGGTAAACAGACTGTTACGAGCATTTGTCCCGGACATTGCGGAAACATTGCAAGAAGATGAACGTGGTCTGTTATCGTTCTGTTATGTCCCGGTCACCGATTCGTGAGTATTCAAGGTTAGAATGACCACGATGAATACTAAAAAAGCTCTCCTTAGCACGGTATCGCTGCTCTCGTTCCTGGTCGCCCCGGCGCTGGCCAACCCGCAAGACGGAACCGTCGTCTCGGGCTCGGTCACCATCAACCAGGCGGGCAAGGTGACCACCATCACCTCCACCACGGGCAAGACCATCATCAACTGGAGCGACTTCAGCATCGGACGGGGCGAGGTCACCCGATTCGTGCAGCCCAGCAAGCTGGCGGCGGTGCTCAACCGCGTGACGGGCCTCGACCCGTCGGTCATCCAGGGCTCGCTCAGCTCCAACGGGCGGGTCTTCTTGCTCAACCCGAACGGCATTCTCTTCGGCCCGACCGCGAAGGTCGACGTGGGCTCGCTGGTCGCCTCCACGCTGAGTATGAACGACCAGGACTTCCTGAACGACAATTTCAAGCTGTTCCAGGACTCTTCGAAAGCGATGAGCTATGTGGTCAACCAGGGCCAGATCACGGCTCGCGACCGCGGTTCGGTGATCCTGGTGGCCCCGTTGGTGGACAACGAGGGCGTCATCGTGGCCAACCTGGGCAGCGCGCAGTTGGCCGCGGGCACCGAGGCCGTTGTGGACCTGGACGGGGTTGTCAGCCTGGTGCTGCCGGACCACGCTCCGGGCGACGTGGTGGCGGCCAATCCATCCGCATTGCTGAAAGCGGTGGTCAACCACGACGGCATCCTCCCCGCCGGGTCACTGGAGGGCAATGTGCTGAAAGGCGCCGAGGGCCTGGTGGTCAACGGGGGCACGATCCAGGGCGACACCATCGTGGTCGACTCGACCACCGCCACCGTGCTGGCCCCGGGCAGCGTGGCCCAGGCGGCGACCAGCGTGCAGGCCCTATCCCAGGGCAACACGATCTTCTCGCCCGGCGCTTCGATGAGCGCCCCGTTCGTCGAGGTCTCCGCCGTGGGCAATGTGGTCGTGCAGGGCGACGTCACCGCCGACACGTTCCTGATCGACCCGACCACCCTGCGCATCGTCAACGGCACGGGGGGCTCGCAAGACGGCACTCTGCCGGATATCTTCTTCGGTGACCCGAACCTGGGCGCCAACACGGTCTCCGAGACGGCTCTCGAAACGCAGACCGCCAACGTCGTGCTGCAGGCCACCGACAGCATCATCGTCAACGACATCGCCGACGGCGAGATCACTTTGCAGAACAACGTCGGCTTTGCGATGGCGACCCAGACCGGTAGCATCTTCTTCGCCGACACGACCGACACCGTCCACGCCAGCGGCACCGGCTCGATCGCCGTCGACTCGGGAGGCGGCGCCACGCTGGGCCGCTTCGTCACCGAGAATCAGGCCATCGACCTGAGGACCGCCGGCAATCTGTCCATCCGGCGTGCCAACGCGGGCTCCGCCGACCTGACGCTGACGAGCGGCGGCACGATTCTGGACGGCGACACCGGTGCTGCGCTCAACCTGACGGGTGGCATGATCACAATGACGGCAACCAACGGCATCGGATTGGAAACCAATCCGATCGAAGTCAATACCGCCCACCTGTCCACGCAGGTGATGGCCGAGTTCGGCGTGCAATCCATCTACGACGCCAACGGATATGATACGCTTTCCGTTACCTCCGATAGGGGCGTGTTCCATTTCACGGGGGGTGACACGCTCCAGTCGGATACGAACAATCGCCTCGAGGGACATTTACCTGGAACCGATTTGACGCTGAGCGAAACGAGCAGCTTGGGGTTGTTATCATTCGTTAAATTAGACCTGGAGGATGGCACTCTGCACTATTTCAACCCAGAGGGTAGTGCGAACTGGCTGGTCCTAACTCCTGAGCCAACCGTCACAGCCCACGCCTTAGAGTTCCAGGTTCCTCATGGCAATTTTTTTGTTAATGACCTCGATGTCGTTCAGGCTGCGGGTACAGCCGAGAATGTCGGTCTCTACGCTGTCGGCGATCTCCGTCTCGCCAAGGTTGGCTCGTCTGTCGGGGTAACGGCCACCGACAACCAGGTCAACATTTACACGACGGCTGGAACTTTATATTTGAGCTCGCTGCAGTTGGGTACCGGGCCCGCCATCCAGGCCCCAGGGACGGTTACACTTTATGGTTCGGTTGTGGGTGACGCCGACGACTCGAGTCCGGATATCGTCTCCCAGCGCCTATCAGTGCTCGCAGACAATGCGGTAGGGACCTTGGATTTTCCGGTGGAAACTCAGATAGAGAGTCTCAGTGCTGGTTCGCAAACATTGGGTTCAATTTTTGTTCGCGAACTGGATGACCTCACCCTGAATGGGCACGCCGCTCCCAACCTGTTCGCTTCCGAAATCGGCATCTCCGTCGGAGGCAATCTCACCCTGGACCCGACTCATCCGGTCACGGCCACCAACCAGCTCAGCCTGCGAGCCGGCGGCAACATCACGGGAGCCGGTCTGGCGTCCCACCTCGTGACGTTCCAGGCGGGCGGCGACATCGCCCTGAATGAGCTGGTCTTCGACTCGGTAGCGGCGACCGGGCAGACTATCCGGCTCTTCATTCTTCCCGACAGCTACTCCCAGGAGAAGGAGCACGGGATTGGTCGCTACACCAGCCTGACCAACGGCGCCTTTGTGAATGGCTTGCGCTCGGCCGGCGATCTCTGGTTGCAATCCCTGGATACGAGCAACCCTGACAGCCCGATCTTTGGAAACCTGCATCTCGACGACGGCACCCTGGGCGCACGGGCCGCGGTGGCGGCGAACGGAACGGCCGAATTGCAGTTTGGCGAGATCATGGGCGACACGGATGATACCTTCGCCGACATCGTCGCGCCGGGACTGGGCCTCGGTTGGAGGTTCGGGCTCGTCGATCCCATCGAGACCGATGTCGATAAGGTGGCCGGCGGCGAGGGCTCCCTGGTCGAAAAGAACGGGCTGACGATCGGCTCGGTTCGGGCGGCATTCCAGGGACCGGGCTTCTTGCTGGTCGGGCTCGGTGGCGGACAGAGAGTCAACGTCCGGGTCCTGGACGGGAACCTGAGGGTGGGCGACGCCCGCTCCGGAGGCTCCGTCGTGGATGCTGAGAATGTGAGCCTGGAAGCGGTCCACGGCTCCATCCTGAGCGCAGCGGGACCGCAGGTCAGTATCGTGAGTCCTTTCAATCCGGGGAGTCTGTTTCTCTCAGCCGCAGGCTCGATCGGAACCGCCGAAACTCCGCTGCGTTACCAGGGCGGGCTCCTCGCGGTCGAGAGCGGCGGGTCGGTCTATCTGAGCGCCAGCGGCGCCATGCGCCCCGCGCAAGTCGCCAGCGGGCTCGACCCGGGCCACGTCGTGACCGGCGTGAACGCGGCCGGACTCGCCTCGCTCGGCACGACCGAATCGTCCAGCCTTTATCTGGACGAGGTCTCGCTGGGCACGGCCCCGGCCATCCAGGGGGGCTCCGGCGTGCAGCTCAACATTGCGGCAACCGTCCGCGGAGACGAGGACGACACGGCTGCGGACATTGTCGCGCCCAGCGTGTCGATCGTCGCGGGCAGGACCATCCTTCCAGCCGAAGTGTCCGCAAGTCACCTTGACCTGCAGGTGACCGGGACGGGCAGCGCGACCGTACACGGAACCTCGACCGAAACCCTGGTCGTGGACAGCGCCCGCACGTCCAACGGCGGACTCGGACTGACTGCTCTGGGAGACCTCTCTCTTCTGGATGTCGAGGTCGCGGGTACGCTCTCCGTGGCCGGCCAGGAGGTGCGAGTCGCCAACGTCGTGGCGAACGACATTCAGATGACAGGCCTCAATATCGTGTCGGCCGTCTATCCGGCCCGCGGAAAGCTGACAGCCGATACGATTTCTTTGACTGCCACGGAACCGGGCGATGGAAACATTACCCTGGACGTGACGGCTGACTCGCTCGAGGCGAGTGCCACCAGGTCTATCCAGATCTACAGCCGCGACCACGACCTCCATGCTGCGAATGTGGTCTCCAGCACCACGGATGGCATCATCGAACTGGCCACTGTGGGTTCCGGCGACCTGTTTATCGGGACGGCCCAGGCTGATCAGGTCCGCCTGTTGGCGGCGGGCTCACTCCTGGAAGACGGTTCCGACGAGACGCCGGATGCGATCGGCCGTGAGGTGAAGGCCTCGGCCAACCAGCAGGTTTCGCTCCAGACCGATGCCGCCTCGCTCTTGACCTTGTCCAAAGGCCCGGGTGGGGGAATCGATATTCGCAACACCACCCACGCGCCTTCTACTGACCTTTTTGCGACCACCGTCGACGGGCCCATCAGGATAATCACCAACAACGACCTGAATCTAAGGGCCGTGGCTGCGAAAGGATCCGACAACGACATTTTCCTGAAGGGCGAAGATGTAGCAGTCTATGACGTCGTCCGCGCCCTCGGCGGCACGATCACCGTCGAGGCGAACACGGTCGGGGTGCCCGTGAATGGCACAGTGTCTTTCGCCGATTTTAACGCCAGAAAGGTGGTTCTGAATACGGTTCATGGCATTGGTGAAGATAGGGTCGTGGAGGTCGACGCGGCTCGCCTTACAGCGACCGCCAGTGGCCAGGGGGACATCCGGGTGAAGCTTCTGAATTCCGGGCCGCTGACCGTCGACGGTGCCTCGACAGCCGACGGCGACATCGCGCTCGATGCAGCGGGCCAGCTCACCTTGCTCAGCGTCGACGCTGTCGGTTCCCTGACCGCCTCGGCCGGGGACATCCGCGTCGCGAGGGTCGAGGCCAACGATTCGGTCATGCTCCAGTCAAGGGGTCGAATCCGCGAGCTGGGAACGGACGCCGAGGCGGATATCGTGGCTGGCGCCGACTCTCGCCTGCAAGCTGCCCAGGACATCGGCTACGGGAACTCACCTGAGGTCTACGTCACGGGCAGCCTGAGCGTCTGGGCCGACGGGCAGGTGGGCGGGGTCTCGGTCAATCTCGACGGCGTGGTCAGCCCCACCAACACGCTCATCGTGCTGAACACGCCTCCCGGGCAGGTGCTCTTCAACGGCGTGCCCGTGCCCTAGGCAGGGCGAAACTGCCCGCGGGCTGAACCTTTGTCGGCATGAAGACTGCCTGGGTCGCGCTCGTATCCGTCCTCTCGGCGATGGCGTTGGCCGCGCCGCAGGACGGCACGGTGGTGAGCGGCAGCGCCACCATCCAGAGCGCGGGGAACGTCACCACGGTGACCTCCACCACCCGGAAGGCGATCGTCAACTGGCAGGGCTTCAGCCTCGGACCCAACGAGATCGCCCGCTTCGTGCAGCCCAACCGGCAGTCGGCCGTGCTCAACCGGGTGACCGGCAGCGACCCCAGCGCCATCCTGGGGGCGCTGCGCTCCAACGGGCAGGTCTTCCTGATCAATCCGAACGGCATCCTGTTCGGGCCCACGGCCAGAGTCGACGTCGGCAGTCTGACCGCCTCCACACTCAGCTTGAGCGATCAGGACTTCCTCAGCGGCAACCTCCGGTTCACCGACGGCAATAGCGCCCTCATCAACCAGGGGCTGATCACCGCCAAAGACGGCGTCCACCTGATCTCTCCCCTGGTCGACAACGAAGGCACCATCCAGGCCCCGGCCATCCAACTGGAGGCCATCGCGCAAGGCCACCGCGAGCAGCCGCAGACCGACCTGCTCCAGGCCATCGCCAGCCGCGGGCTCTCCACCGATGGACTGGCGGTCAACGGCGGAACCCTCGAGGGTGACACGATCGTGGTCACCTCGTCCAACGCCACCGTGCTGGCCCCCGGGAGTCGGGCGACCGCCACCACCAGTATCCACAACTTCTCCCACGGCAGCACCGTCTTCAGTCCCGGCGCCGAGCTCCGGGCGCCGTTCGTCGAGGTCAGCGGCACGACCAACGTCGTGATCCAGGGCCACGTCAGCGCCGACACGTTTCTGATCGACCCGACCAATCTCACCATCGTGAACGGCTCCGGTGGCTCGCAGGACGGCACCCTGCCGGACGTCTTCTTCGGCGACGCCAACCTGGGCGCCAACACGGTCAGCGAGCAAGCGCTCGAGGCCCAGACGGCCAGCGTCGTGCTGCAGGCGACCAACAGCATCACCGTCAACGACATCGCCGACGGGGAGATCACCCTCCAGAACAACGTCGGGCTGACCCTGCAGACCCAGACCGGCAGCATCGTCTTCATCGATGCGAACGACACCGTCAAGGCGACCGGCACCGGAGCTCTGAGTGTCAGCGCCGGTGGGGGAGCCACGCTGGGACGTTTCGTCACCCAGAATCAGGCGATCACCCTCGCCACGGGAGGCGCTACCAACGTAAGGCAGGCCAACGCCGGAGCGTCCGACGTCACGCTCACGACCTCCGCCGGCGATCTTACCCTGAGCGGTCCGCTGAGCGGGGGGAACGTCACGCTCAACGTGGCCGGCAAACTCGTCGGCAACGCGGCCGCAGGTCTGGATGTCACCGCCACCTCGCTCCAGATCACCACCGGGGATAAGATCGGGACGTCCACCATCCCCATCGAGACCGATGCCGACACGATCGCCGCCACGGGCACCTCGGTCTTCCTGACCAACCAGGGACCGACCCTGGCCAACGGCATCCAGGCCACGGCGGGCGCGCTCTACCTGACTTCGGGCACCATCAGCCTCAACCGCGCAGGCGCCAATCCGGCCGTGCAGGCCAGCGGACAGGTGCGCCTGACCACCACTGGCGACCTGACGGGCGATAGCGACGATACGGCCGCGGATGTCGTGTCCAGCACCCTGCTCATCAACTCGGGCGGGGCCGTCAGCAGCCTCGAAACCAGCGCCGGACACGTCGACCTCACCTCGGCCGGGGCGGCCAAGATGAAACACGTTCCCGCTACGGCGCTGATCGTGGACAACGCGAACGTCACCGGCAGCTTCACGCTGACCGCGGGCGGCGATATCACCTTTACCAATGCCAACATTACGACCGGTCTCTTCGTCGACACGCCCGGCGACGTCTTCCTGGAGGCCGCCACGGCGGGCAACGCGACGATCGCCGCCCGCAACATCGAGGCCCTGGACGCCGACAACGCCGACGATCTGGTCGCCACGACCCTCAACCTGACCGCGTCGCAGGGAATTGGCCAGGGGTGGACGCTGGACGTGCGAGCCGACCTGATCAACGCGGAAGCCAGCCTGGACGGGATCGAGTTCTTCAGTCGCAACCACGACCTGCACGCGGGCAACCTCAAGCTCAACCCGGGCGCCAATCCGTCCGAGATCAAGCTGATTACGGTGGGCACGGGCGATATCGTGGTCGACTCGGTCCGGGCCGTCGGGCTGCCCATCAGGCTGACCAGCGTGGGGGCCATCCGCGAGGGCACGGCCGACCCGCAGCCCGACGTGGTGGGAGTCAGCCTCAATGCCACCGCGGCGACGAGCATCGACCTGCAGACCAGCACCACCGGGCTCACGCTCCAGGCCCCCGTCATCGACGTGCGCAACAGCACCACGGCGCCCAGCACGCGCGTGCTCGCGCTGGCCAGCGGGCCGGTCAGCGTGACCTCGACCGGCAACGACCTGGCCGTCGCGGAGGTACGGGGGACCAGCGCCAACCTCAGCGGCAAGACTCTGTCGGAGTTCACCCCGGACGCGGCCATCGACATCACCTCTGACACCGTGACGCTGACCAGTCAGGGCGCCATCAGCTCCTCCAACGCGCTCGAGCTGGATGCCGCCCAACTTACCGCCAACAGCGTTGGGAACATCCGGCTCACGCAAACCGGAACCCGGACGCTCAGCGTGACAGCCACTGGCGGGGACATCGTGCTCAACGGCCCGGCCCTGGAGCTCAACAACCTCACTGGAGGCGCGATCACCGTCTCCACCACGTCGGGCGACATCCTGGTCGGCACCGTCGCCGCCACCAGAGGCGTCATCCTCCAGTCGGCGGGTCGAATTGCCGAGCTGGCGCCGGGTGCCGCCACCGACGTCACCGCCGGAGCGAACTCACGCCTGAGGGCTGCTCAGGATGTCAACGACGTCGAGGTTCAAATTACCGGCAGCCTCAGCGTTTTGGCCGAGACGGAGGTGGGAGGCGTTTCGGTCAGCGTAAACGGCACGGTGAGCCCCACCAACACGCTGATCAAGCTCAACGCGCCTCCTGGCACCGTCTTGTTCAACGGGGTCCCGGTCCCCTGACGGAGCGGAGGGGAAATCCCCCTCCAGGCTGAATGATTTCCCTTTCGATCCGCCGTTCGGGAGAGTCACCATGAAGCCGCTGAAGTCCTGGATTTGCACCGTTTCCGTCCTTTCTGCGCTGGCAGCGCCCCCCTTGCTCGCCAATCCGCAGGACGGCACCGTCGTTTCTGGATCTGCCACCATCCAACAGGCCGGGAACGTCACCACGGTCACCTCCACCACCGGCAAGACCATCATCAACTGGAACGGCTTCAGCATCGGCCCCAACGAGATAACCCGGTTCGTACAGCCCAACAAGCTGGCGGCGGTCCTGAACCGGGTGACGGGGCTCGACCCGTCCGTCATTCAGGGGGCTTTGAGGTCGAATGGGCGCGTCTTCCTGCTGAATCCCAACGGCATTCTGTTCAGCCTCAGCGCGCAGGTCGACGTGGGAAGCCTGGTCGCGTCCACGCTCAGCATGACCGACCAGGACTTCCTCAACGACAACTATCGGCTGTTCCAGGACGAGGACAAGGCGCTCGGCTACGTCATCAACCAGGGGCGCATCACCGCGGCGGACCAGGGATCGGTCATCCTCGTGGCTCCGCTGGTGGACAACGAGGGCGTCATCGTGGCCAACCTGGGCACCGTCCAACTGGCGGCGGGCACGAAGGCCTACATCGACCCGGCCGGGCTCGTCAGCCTCGATCTGACCGGCAGCGAGGGCCGGGACGTCAAGACCGACGGTCCCACCGACCTGCTTTCGCTGGTGATCAACCACGGCTCCATCCTGCCGGCGGCCTCGCTCGACGGCAACGTCCTGCGGGGCGCCGAGGGCCTGGCGGTCAACAGCGGCACGCTGCAGGGCGACACCATCGTGGTCGATTCGAGCGCCGCGACCGTGCTGGCCCCCGGAACTCTGGCCACGGCCACCACCAACGTCAAGACATACTCCCAGGGCAACACCGTCTTCGCCCCCGGCGCCGAGCTGGCCGCGCCGTTCGTCGAGGTGAGCGGCAAGCAGCATGTTGCGATCTCGGGCCACGTCACCGCCGACACGTTTTTGATCGACCCGGCCGACCTCACGATCGTCCTGGACAATGGCTCGGCCGATCCCGACCTGCCGGACATCTTCTACGGCGACCTGCCCCCGCAGTCCAACACCCTTTCGCGCACCGCGCTCGAGGCCCAGACCGCCGACATCATCCTGCAGGTCGACGACAACCTCTACGTGGACTCCCTGGAGGGCTTCGGGATCAACCTGCAGCCCAACGTCAGCCTCACCATGCAGACGATGACCGGCGTCATCGATTTCCTCGATCCGACCGTCACCATCACGGCCAGCGGCACCGGCACGATCACGGCCAACGCTGCCGGGGCGGCCACCTACGGACGTTTCGTCACGGCCAATCAGCCGATCACGCTGACGGCCGGGGGCGACCTCTCGATTCGCCGGGCCAACGCCGGCACGGCCGCTCTCACTGTGACCTCCACGGGAGGCTCTATCCTGGATGGCGACGCCGGAACGAACCTCAACCTCACCGGCGGCACCATGACCCTGACGGCGGCGACCGGCATCGGCACAGCCGTCAATCCGCTGGAGTTGTCGGCCCGCGATCTGACCACCAACGTCAGCGGAGCGGGCGCGGTGCAGGCGATCGATGACAGCAATGGCTACTTCAGCCTGAACGTCACCATGAACGACGGCAACCTGGTCTTCACCGGACCCGACTCGCTGACCGTCAGCTCGGGCGGGATTCGCACCCTGACGGGCAATCTCCAGGGCACCGACCTGTCGGTCACGGATACGGGCGCCCTCAATCTGGACCAGGTCGATCTCGACGTCGGGTTCAGCAACGACATCCACCTCACGATGACCCAGGCCAGCATCCTCGACAGCACCCCCAGCTTCGACATCACGGCCGATCAGCTCGAGCTGCGCGCCCCTCTGGGCTCCATCGGCACGGCCGGAGGCGATTCCACCACCATCAATCTCGATATCGCGGCCAGCACACTGGCCGCCCAGGCTCTCAATCACGTCGGGCTGCGCGTTCCCAGCGGCACGGTCACGGTGGACACGGTCGGGTCCACGAACGGGATCCTGGCCTCCAGTGGCGACGTGGTGCTGGAGCTGGGTGAAGGCGACCTGTTCCTGAACCAGGCCATCACCGCCACCACCATCCAGGCCGACATCGCCAACGGCATTTTCGACGGCCTCAGCGTCCAGCCGGCGCTCTCGGCCAGCAACCTGTATCTGCGCGCCGGCGACTCGATCGGCACCACGGGCACGCCCCTGAAGACGCTGACGAACGTGCTGGCGCTCGAGGCCGGAGAGTCCGCCTACGTGGAGAACTCCGCCGGGCTTTCGGTGGGCGGCTTCAATGACGGCGCCGGGTTCAACGTGCGAGGATTGAGCGCGCTCACGGGCGACCTGCGCCTTGTGACCACCAGCGGGTCCATCGCCATGAATACTTCTCCCGCTGGCGTGCCAGCCGTCCAGGCGTTCGGGCAGGTCAGTCTGCAGGCGGCGGGCGCCCTGATTGGAAAAGGGTCGGTGCAAATTCCGATGCCTGACGTATATGGCTCACTCGTCACGCTGCACGGAGACCTGGGCGTCGGCATCCCTGGCAATGCCGTGCGGGTGGAGGGCACCGTGGCCGCCACGGGGTCCGACCTCAACCTCGTGGGCACCGGCCCCCTCGACATCGACCAGCTCGTCTCTCTGACCGGCGAGACCATCACCGGCCTGAGGGCGACCAGCGGCACCATCACGCTCAGCAGCGTCGCCCCCAATTCCAACCTGAGTCTGGATGGAGCCGCGCTGGGCCTCAATCCCGCCGTGCAGGCCACCGGGGCCGTCAACATCACCTTCTCGGGCAGCCTCTTTGGCGATGCTGACGACCCCGCGCCCGACGTGGTGGGGACCCTGGTCACCCTGCACTCGACCGGCGGCTCCCTGGGACTCGCCGGCACTCCGCTCGAGACGGCCGCGACCACGCTGACGCTAGGAGCCCAGAACGGCGCCGGCATTTACATCGTCGAGCAGGACAGCGTTACCGTAAGCCGCACGGGCGCCGGCATTCCGGGGGTCATCGCGGTCACGAGTCTCGGCGGCAATCTGAATACCGGCGGCTCCCTGTTCGCCAGCAGCCAGATCAGTCTGGCGGGCGACATTTTGAGCGTTGGCAACCTCAGTACCCCCACCCTCACCCTCGAGGGAATGGGCACGGTCCAGGGGACCAGCCTGAACGTGGGCTCGGTGGCGGCCACCGGCGCCAACGTGAGCCTCGATTTCATGGGCTCGGAGGTGCCGCTTACCTTCACCGTCGACCGGCTGACGAGCGTGGCGACCGGTCTCAGCCTGACCGGCGTCACGGCCACCGGCGACGTCCTGCTGTCCGGTCCGACCAACGGCATCCTCAGCCTGGCCGGCGGCGGTCTCGGCTCCAGCCGGGCGGTCTCGGCCGGGGGGACGCTCTCCTTCCAGAGCTTCTTCGACGTGGACGGAGACGCGGACGACGCGCTCGCCGACGTGATCGCGACCAACCTGACCGTGTTGGGCGGCAACCTGGGGCGCAACCAGATCGTGGAGTCGCAGGTCGGCAACATGGCCGGCTTGCTGGACGGCACGGGCCTCAACCTGATCAACTCCGGCAACCTGACGCTCGACGCGATCGTGCCCGCCTTCGACAAAGGCTCGGGCTTCCTGACCGGATTGACGGCGGCCACCACCAACCTGCGCGTGAACGGCGGCGATTTGAGCCTGGCGGGGGCCGCGCTCGTGGCCAACCCGGCGATCACGGGCAACTTCGTCTCGTTGGAAACGACCGGACGCATCATCGGCGATGCCGACGACACGGCGGTGGACATCACCGGCTCGATGGCGACGGATGCGAGCTCCGTTCTGCTTGTCGCGGGCGATCGCGTGGGCACGGCTGCCGTGCCGGTCGAGACGCGGACTTTTCGCCTGGCCGCGAGCGGCACCGGCATCTACGTGTCCGAGGCCGACGGGGTCACCCTCGACCGGCTCACCAGCGGGCTCCCCGGTGCCCTCGTGGTCACCGGCCTGACGGGCACGGGCCCGGTAGGATTGGTGGCCGCGGGCAACCTCAACCTCAACGGCGCCGGGCTCGGCACCAATCCGGGCGTGCAGTCCACCGGCAAGGTGAGCCTGGTCAGCGGCAGCACCATCAATGGGGATTCCGACGACTCCCAGCCGGACCTCGTGGCCCCGTTGGCCACCCTGCAGGCGACGGGCTCGGTGGGCTCGTCCGCATCGCAACTGCTCGAGGTGCAGGTCGGCACGCTGGCGGCCGACGCGCCGGCGGGCATCTACCTTCGGTCCTCGGCAAACCTGACGATCGACCAGGTCTCCAGCGTGTTCGGCCCGGTGCTCACGGGCCTGACGTCGGGCGGAGGGCTCTCGCTCAACCAGGTCTCGGGCAGCCTCAACCTCAACGGGGCCGGGCTCGGCTCCGCCCCGGCGCTGAACGCGACCGGCAACGTCATCCTGACGGCCGCCACCAACGTGGTGGGGGATAGCGACGACAGCGCGCCGGACATCGTGGGTGACGGTCTGACCCTGACCGCGACCGGCAATGCCGGCACCCAGACCGTGCCGCTCGAGAGCACCGTGAATACCGTGACCGGCAGCGGTGTGCGCTTCTTCCTCAACAACTCGACCCCGCTGACGGTCAACGCGCTCACGGGCGACCGCATCGGCCTGTCGGGCGCCAGTCTGGCCATCAGCTCGGGTCTGGCTCCCACGACCCAGCTCGGACTGAAGGCCACCGCAGGTGACATCAACGCCAACTCGGGCCTGACCGCGCCCCAGGCCACGCTGCAGGCGACCGGCGCCATCAACGCCACCACCGACATCGATCGCCTCGCCGCCAGCGCGGGGACGATGAACCTGTCCATGACGGGTCCGACCGACATCGTAGCCCTGACGTCGATCGTCGACGGCAGCACCCTCACGGGCCTGCGCGCGACCGGCGAGATCCGCCTGTCGGGCGCTCTGACCCTGAATCTGGGCGACGCCTCGCTCGGCACCAATCCCGCCATCAGCACCACGGGCGATGTGACCCTGAACGGCGTGGTCACGGTAAACGGGGACGCGGACGACACGCTGCCCGACCTGGTCGGCGCGCGTCTCACCCTGCAGGACGGCGTCTTCAACGGGCTCGAGACCAGCGTCGACTCGCTGACGGCCCACAGCAACACTTCCGCTCTGAGCCTCACCGAGAGCAATGGACTGATCCTCGTGGGGAACACCGAGCAGTACGGCGTCACGTCCCCGGTGGCCGTCAACCTGACCGTGCTGGCCGGCGACCTCAACCTGGGGTCGGCCACGCTGGGCTCGAATCCCGCGGCGCAGGCTCCTCAGGTCACCTTGCTCGCGCCCGGCGGGCGCATCGTGGGCGACGGCGACGACGCGTTGCCCGACATCAGCGCCACCTCGGTGTTGCTGCAGGGCGGCACCGCCGTGGGCGGCGCGGCCAACCCGATCGAGCTACAGACGACCAACCTGTCGGCGACCGGCGGGGGCGTCTTCCTGGTCGAGCTCGACGACGTCACCCTGACGACCCAGACCAGTGGGGCTCTCACGGTGAACGGCTTGCGGGCCACGGCCGGCGCCCTGGCGCTGGACGGCGGGGGCAACCTCGATCTGGGTAGCGCCAGTCTGGGCAACAATCCAGCCCTTCAGGCGACCGGCAAGGTCAGCCTCAACGTGGGCGGGTCGATCACCGGCGACAGCGACGACGCGCTGGCCGACATCGTGGGCTCGTCGCTCACCTTCCAGGCCAACAACGTGGGGGTCGCGGGCACCCCGATCGAGGTGGCGGTGGGAAGTCTGGCCGCCAGCGCCCAGAGCCTGTATCTGACCAGCCTGAGCGACGTGACCGTGGACCGCATCACCAGCGTTTACGGAGCCTCCGTCACCGGTCTGGGAGTGACCGGCGACGTGGTCGTGACCGGCACCGGCAACCTCAATCTCAACGGGGCTGCGCTGGGCACGAGCGCCGCCGTCAACACGAGCGGCAACGCGCGGCTGAGCGTCACGGGCGACGTGGTCGGGGATAGCGACGATACCGCGCCCGACATCCTCGCCAACGGGTTGCGTCTGGACGGCGCCAACATCGGCCCGCTGGAGACGACCGTCACCACCCTGGCGGCCAGCGCGACGGGCAACCTGACCGTGACCGAGAGCTTGGATCTCGTGCTGGACACGGTGTTCGGCCTGGGCGTGGTCTCCGGCAACCTGGTGGCGATCCAGGCTGCCACCGGGGATCTGACAGCGAACATTCCAGTTTCCGCGGGCGCGCAGGCCAGCCTCAAGTCCAACAGCTACACGACGGTCAATGCGGGGGTCACAGCGCCAGCGCTGACGTTGCAGGCGGCGAATCTCGTGTACGCCACCGGTCTGGACGTTGACCGGGTGGCGGCCAGCGGAAGTGGCGCCGCCCTGTTTTTCGTCACCAACAGCGGCACGGTGACGGTCGATCGCCTCACCAGCCTGGCGGACGGCAGCTCGCTGTCGGGCGTGACCGTCGGACCGGACCTGCTCTTGCAGGGCGACGGGGTCGACTTCTCCCTGGCCGGCGCCAACCTTGGCACTTCGGCCGCGCTCACTGCGAGCGGAGTGATCACGGTGAACGGCAGCGGCACCTTGAACGGCGACGCGGACGACACCGTGGCCGACATCGTGGCCCCGCGCCTGACGCTCGGGGGCGGTCTGCAGGTGGGAGCGTCCCAGGCGCTGGAGACCTCCGTCGACCTGTTGGCGGGCACCGTCACGCGTCTCAGCCTGGTCGAGATCAACGGACTGACGATCGATTCCGTCAATCCGTCCTTCTCGGCCACGCCCGCTGTCGTGGGCGTGAACAGCACCGGCCCGGTCAACATTCTGGTCGCCAGCGGCGACCTGGGTTTGAACGGCGCGGGCCTGGGCGCGGCGGTGGCCGTCAGCGGCTCGAGCGTCGCTCTGGAAGTGCCCAACGGGCGCATCGTGGGCGATGCCGATGACACCAGCGTGGACGTGAATGGCGCCAGTATCCTGCTGCAGGGCGGGACCGGCGTCGGGACCCTGGCCACGCCGGTCGAGGTGGATGCCGCCGACCTGGCGGCCGCCGGCCCCCAGGTCTTCCTCACCGACCCCAACGCCGTGGCGGCCGCCTCGCTGATCAACCCCCTGACCGGCACGGTCGTGAGCGGATGGCGCGCCACGGCCGGAGCGCTGGGTTTGCAGGCCGGCGGCAACATCGATCTGGGCTCGGCTTCCCTGGGCAACACCCCGGCCGTGCAGGCGACCGGGAAGGTCAGCCTGGTCTCGGGCGGCACGATCGCGGGCGACTTCGACGACGCCCTGGCCGACATCGTCTCCAGCACCCTCACGCTGGAGGCCACGACCGCCGTGGGGTCCAACTTGCAGCCGGTCGAGCTCGCGGCCGCCACTCTGGCGGGCACCGCGCCTTCGTTCAACGTGCTGGCGACCTCGGCGCTCACGGTGGATCAGGTGAGCAGCGTTTACGGCGCCGTCCTGACGGGCGTCCAGGGCACCGATGTGGTCATCCGCCAGTCGGGCGCGGGGCTCAACCTGAACCTGAACGGCGCCGGGTTGGGCGCCAATCCGGCCGTGCGGGCGACCGGCGGCAACGTCGAGCTGACCTCCCAGGGCAGCATCGTGGGGGATAGCGACGACGCCGCCCCGGACGTGGTGGCCACGGGCAACCTCCTGCTGACGGCCTCCAACAACGCGGGCAAGCAGGCCACACCGCTCGAGACCTCGGTGGGCCTGCTGACCGGCAGCGCCGGTGCCAGCATGTTCGTCACCGAGGCCAACGGGCTGAGCACCGGCAACCTGAGCGCGGGCACGCTCGGACTGAACGTCCTCGTCGGCTTCCTGAGCGTGAATTCTCCGGCGACGGCCACCACCGCCATGAGCTTGAAGGCGACCGGCGGACTGAACACCGTCGCCGCGGTCACGACACCGCTGCTCACCCTCCAGTCGGGCGGGACCATCACGGCCAGTGGCCTCAACGTGGGCAGCGTGGCAGCGCAGGCTCCCGCGGTCAACCTGAGCTTTACCGGTGACGTGATCGTCGATACGCTGACCAGCCTGGTGGACGGCGCGGTGCTGACCGGCGTTCGCGCCACGGGCGACATGCTGCTGACGAGCAACAACGTGATCAACCTGAGCGGCGCCGGTTTGGGCACCGCCGCGGCCCTGCAGGCCGGCGGAACGCTCTCGGTGACCGGTTCGGGCGGGCTGACCGGCGACGCGGACGACACCTCGCCCGACGTCGTGGCGCCCCGCCTCACGCTGGGGGGCGGCCTGACCGCCAACGCGCTCGAGACGAGCGTCGACTTCCTGGCGGGCAACGTCACCTCGGTCACCCTGACCGAGGCCAACGGGCTGACGCTGGACGCGCTCACGCCGGCCTTCGGCGGGGCGCCAATCGTGGGCCTGACCGGCAATGCCAACCTGACCGTGGCCGTCGGCGACCTGAGCCTGGCCGGGAGTGGGCTCGGAGCTTCCCCCGCGCTCACGAGCGCGACCGCCGTGCTGGTCGCGGCCGGGCGCATCGTGGGCGACGCCGACGACACCAGCACGGACATCGACTCCAGCACCAGCCTCGTGCTGCGCGGAGCCACGGGAATCGGCACGCTGGCCGTGCCGGTGGAGATCGCGGCCGCTCAGCTCGCGGGCACGGGCAGCCAGATCTTCCTGAGCGAGAGCGACAACGTGTCGCTGGCCTCCCTTGCGGGCCTGGACGGCCTGCGGGCCACCGCGGGCGCCCTGGGCCTGCAGGCGGGCGGCAACATCGACCTGGGGCTGGCGGGAGCCAATCCTGCCGTGCAGGCCACCGGCAAGGTCAGCCTGGTCGGCGGCAGCATCACCGGAGACGTCGATGACCTGGCAGCCGACGTCATCGGCACTTCGGTCACCCTGCAGGCCACCGGGAGCGTCGGCGTGAGCGCCGTGCCGATCGAGGTGCAGACCAATGCGCTGGCGGCCTCCGGGGCCGGTCTCTACCTCTATGGCGTGGGCGACGTGACGGTGGATCAGGTCGCGAGCCTGTTCGGCGCCAACGTCGTGGGTCTCAACTCGAGCAGCGACGTGGCGCTGTCGCAGGGCACCGGAAACCTCAACCTGAACGGCGCCGCGCTGGGGACGAACGCCGCCATCACGGCCTCGGGGAACGTGCAGCTCACCACTCCGGGCAACGTCGTGGGCGACTTGGACGATACGGCGCCCGATGTGGTGGCCGCCACCGTGCAGGTGAACGCCGCCGGGGGCAACGTCGGCAGCCAGGCGACGCCGCTCGAGACCAGCGTGAGCAGCCTGGCGGGCAGCGCCCTCAGCGACTTCTTCGTAAGCGAAGCCAGCGGTCTGTCCCTCAACGCGGTCACCGCCAACCACCTGAGCGTGGCCGTGCAGGCGGGCAACCTGGATGTGTCCGGTCCCGTCGTGGCCACGACCGATCTGAGCCTGAAAGCGACCGCGGGCAACCTGACGGCGACCGGGCTGGTGCAGGCGCCGAACGCGACCCTGCAGGCCGGTGGGGCCCTTCAGGCCGCGCAGCTCGACGTGGATCGCCTGGCGGGCTCTGGCGCTTCCGCCAATCTCACCTTTGTCAGCTCGACCGCGACCACGTTCGATCGCGTGACCAGCCTGGCTGACGGCAGCAACCTCGACGGTCTCACGACCAGCGGGGACCTGCTGCTGACGGGCACCGGGGTGAATTTCAGCCTGGACGGGGCCGCCCTGGGCAGCTCGGCCGGTCTCACCGCGGGCGCAACGGTCTCGGTCGTCGGCTCGGGCTCGCTGTCGGGTGACGTCGACGACGTGGCGGCGGACATCGTGGCACCCAACCTGACTCTGAGCGGAGGTCTGGCGGTCAACGCGGTGGAGACGAACGTCGACTTCCTGGCCGCCAACGTCAGCACTTTGACGCTGACGGAGACGAACGGCGTGACGATCGACCGTCTGACCCCGGCGTTCTCTCGCACCGGGACGAACACGATCGTGGGCGTCACCAGCCCGGACGTGGTGAATTTGAGCGTGCTGGCGGGCGATCTCAACCTGGACGGCCCCGCGCTGGCGGGAGCGCAGGCCGTGACCGGCCAGCACATCACGCTGCAGTCGGGCGGCCGCATCCTGGGCGACGCGGACGACACGTCCGTCGACGTGGGCGGAGGCGGCGTCAACGCCGTGTCGGTCCTGATGTCGGCTGGTGGCGCGCTCGGCGCGGCCGGGACCCCGGTGGAGCTGCGCACCACCACCCTGGCGGCCAGCGGCGCCTCGGTCTTCCTGACCGAGCAGGACACCGTGACGCTGAACCAGCTCACGACCGGAGCGTTGACCGTGAACGGGTTGCGCGGCACCGCGGGTCCCGTTTCGCTCACGAATCTCTCGGGCAACATCAGCCTGGCCGGGGCCGCCCTGGGCACCAATCCGGCCGTCCAGGCCACCGGTCTCGTCAGCCTGCAAACGCCCGGCTCGCTGGTCGGCGATGGGGACGATACCCTGGCCGACCTCGTGGGCGGCTCCGTGAGCCTGCAAGCCGTGGGCTCGGTGGGAACCAGCGTCCAGCGCATCGAGGTTCAGACCGGCTCCATCGCGGGCACCGCGGCGGGCATCTACCTGGATGCGAAGTCGGCCATGACGGTCGACCAGATCGGAGCGCTGACGGGGCTCAACTCCAGCACGGACCTGGTGATCATCGGCGGCCAGAACCTGAGCTTGAACGGCGCCGGGTTGGCCTCCAACGCGGCCCTCACGGCCGCCGGCAACATCACTCTGACGAACGGCGCGCTCGTGGGCGACGCCGACGACACGGCGGCCGACATCGTGGCGGGCAACCTCGCGGTGACCGCCACCTCGGTGACGGGCCCGGTGGAGACCACGATCACGTCCTTGACCGGCACGGCCACGGGCGACTTCTTCCTGACCGAGAGCAACGGGTTGACCGTCACGTCGTTGAGCGCCGATCGCATCGGGCTGGTCGTGACGGCGGGCGATCTCACGTCCACCGGCACGGTCACCGGCACCACCCAGGCCTCCTTGCAGGCGGTCGCGGGCAACGTGACGGCCACGGGCGCCCTGCGAGGCGCGGCTTTGACGCTGCAGGCGGGCGGCACGGTGACGGCGGCGAACGTGGATGTCGATAGCCTGGCGGGCAGCGCTCCCAGCCTGACGCTGACGTTCAGCTCCCGTCCCGACGCCATCAAACAGCTGACCTCGCTGGCCGACGGCGCCGTGCTGACCGGCCTCACGGCCACCACGGGCAATCTGAATCTGACCGGTCCGGCCACGCTCAGCCTGGGCGACGCCTCGCTGGGAGCCTCCCCGGGTCTCACGGCCGCAGCCGGTGCCGTGGTGGTGAGCAACCTCACGCTGGTGGGCGATGCGGATGACACGTCTCCCGACCTGGTGGCGATCCGCCTCACGATGCCCAACGGCACGCTGACGAACGTGGAGACCAACGTCGACTTCCTGGCGGCCCATTCCACCAACGCGATGAGCGTCGTGGAGAGCAACGGGCTGACCGTCGAGGGGATCGGCGTGACCAGCGACGTGAGCGTCAACCTGAGCACGCAGACGGGCGATCTCAATCTGAACGATGCCTCGCTGGCCAACAATCCGGCCGTGGTCGCTCCGACCGTGGTCCTGAGCGCTGCCGGCAGCATCGTGGGCGATGCGGACGACACCGCCGTCGACGTGCAGGCTAATAACCTGACCCTGAGCGCCGGGACCGCGGTGGGCACCGTGGCCAACCCGGTCGAGACCTCGGCGATCCGCCTGGCGGGCAGCGGCGGAGCCCTGTTCGTCAACGAGTTGGACGGCGTGATCCTGACCGGATTGTTCGGCTCCACGATCGGTCTGCAGGCCGGTGGCAACATCGACCTGAGCGACGCCGGGCTGGGCACCGGTCCGGCCGTCGCGGCCACGGGCACGGCCAGCCTGATCACGAGTGGCAGTATCGTGGGCGGCCACGACGTGGTGGGCGCAACGGTGACGCTGCAGGCGACCGGGAGTGTGGGCACGAGCGTCACTCCCGTGAACGTTTCCGCCACCAATCTGGCTGCCACCGGCGCCGGGGTTTACCTCAGCTCGAACACGAGCGTCACCGTCAACGCGGTCGCCAATGCATTCGGCGCCACGGTCACGGGTCTCAATTCGAGCACCGGCCTGAACTTTACCGGAGCGAATCTGGCTCTGAACGGCGCGGGGCTGGGCACGGCGGCGGCCATCGTGGCCGTGGGCGACGTCAACGTCGACCTGAGCGGCAACCTGACCGGCGATGCCGATGACACGCTGGCGGACATCACCGGCTCGAACGTTTTCCTGGACGCGGCCAACGTCGGCACCCAGGCCACTCCGATCGAGCTGGGCGCGACCACCCTCACGGGCGGCGCCACGAGCGGTTTCTACGTGACCCAGGCCGGCTCGCTGACCACCAACGCGCTGGCGGCCGACCAGCTCGGCGTCACGTCGGGCGGCACCCTCACGGTGGCGGGCAGCGTCATGGCCACGACGCAGGCCAGCCTCAAAGCCGGCACCAACCTCGTCGCCACGGGCGCCGTGTCGGCCCCGTCGGTCACCCTGCAGGCGGGCTCGCTCGCCCAGGTAGATGCGCTGGACACGACCACTCTGGCGGGCTCCGCCGGCACCTTCGACCTCACGTTCACCTCGGGCGTCACGTTCAACCAGCTCACTTCGCTGGCGGACGGCACCACCCAGACCGGCCTGGTCTCCACGGGCGATACGCTCTTGCAGGGCGACGGGATCGCCTTCAGCCTGGCGGGCTCCGGGCTGGGCACCTCGGCCGCGCTCACCGCGGGCGGCACCCTGTCGGTGCGCGGCCTCAGCACGCTGAATGGCGACACGGATGACACCTCGGCCGACATCGTCGCGGTCAATCTGACGCTCGACAATGGTCTCGCGGTGGGCGTCACTACCCCCGTGGAGACGAACGTCGACTTCCTGGCCGCCAACACCGGCGGCGCGGCACTCAACCTGGTCGAGACCAACGGCGTGACGATCGACCAGTTGAGCACCTCCATCGATGCGGTGACCGTGACGGGCGTTTCCAACGCCTCCCTGGTCAACCTGCGGGTGGCCAGCGGCGACCTCAGGCTGAGCGGCGCCGCGCTGGGGGCCAACCCTGCCGTTACGTCGGCCCTGGTCAACCTGGAGGCCACCACCGGACGCATCGCGGGGGATACCGACGACACCTCTGCGGATATCGTGGCGACCACCTCGCTGGTGCTGCGGGGCGGCACCGGGCTGGGCAGCGCGGCCACCCCATTGGAGACCAACACCCCGCGCCTCGCGGGCACGGCCAGCCAGTTCTTCCTCGGCAACCTGGGCGCCGTGGTGCTGGATCAGCTCTCCGGAGTCACCGGACTGACCGCCACCGCGGGCGCGGGCACGCTGACCGCCGGAGGGAACATCGACCTCTCGAGCGCCAGCCTGGGTGCTTCTCCGGCGGCCAGCGCCACGGCCACGCTGACGTTGACGACGCCGGGCTCGCTGATCGCGGGCACCGACACCAATGACGACCTGAAGGCCAATACGCTGAGCCTGACGACCGGGAACGGTATCGGCGTGAACGCCACCCAGCGCGTCGACGCCAACATCCTGAATGCCACCGTGACGGGAGCGGGTCTGATCCAGCTGCGCGACAGCACGGCCGGATTGACCGTGAGCTCGGCCACCACCACCGACGGGCGCATCACGCTGGTTTCGGCGGGCAGCGGCACCCTGTCGGCCGTCAACGTGGTCGCGGGGGGCACCGGGCGCAACGTGCTGCTGAGCAGCACCACCGACATCACGGCCGACAACGTGGTGGCCACCGGCGACACGATCACCGTGCAGGCCACGGGCCGCTTCAACGAAGGCACCGCCGACGCCGGCGCCGACCTGACGGCCAATCTGCTGGTGCTGACCGCGGGCACGGGCATCGGTGACGTCAGCCGGCTCGAGACGAGCGGCGCCGAGATTCAGGCGTCGACCACCACCGGCAATCTGGCTCTCTCGAACACCGGGCCGCTACTGTTGACTTCGGCCGTCTCGGGCAACGGGGTCGACGTGTCCAGCACGGGCGCGATGACGGCCACCAGCGCCTCCGGCACGACCGTGGCGCTCTCTACGGTGGGCAGCGGCGACCTGTCGGTGGCGAGCGTGAACGCCTCCACCTCGTCCACTCTGACGGCGGCGGGCCAGATCGTCGAGTCGGGCAGCGATGCCGCGGCAGACGTGGTGGCTCCGCTCCTGACGCTGCGCTCGGGCACCGGCCTCTCCGGCCTCGAGCTGCAGGTCGACACGCTCAATGCCCAGGTGACCGGCACCGGCGGCATCGACCTGACGGATCTCGACGGTGGCCTTTCGGCGGCCGCCATGACGGCGAGCGGCTACATCTCGCTGGTGACGCGCAACGGGGACCTGGTGGCCACGAACATCGACTCGGGCAGCGGCGCCTTCTCGGGGGTCAGCCTGGCCACCCAGACCGCCGGCAACGTGCGCGTGGGCCGCGTCGTCGCCTCCGGGGCGAGCATCGGCATCAACTCGGTCGGCTCGATCGTGGAGGAGGGCAGCGACGCCGCCCAGGATCTGCAGGCCGTGGAGCTCAACCTGGTGTCCAACACGGGCATCGGCACGGCGGTCAATCCGCTCGAGACCTACTCCAACAACATCAATGCCCACGCGAATGGAACGGGAGACATCAACCTGGCCGAGACCGCCCTGGGCGTGAACCTGGTCAACGTGACCACGGCCAACGGCGGCATCTCTGTTACCAGCGCCGACGGCAACCTGGACGCCTCGCTCGTGTCCGCCACGGGCGGTGGGGTTTCGCTCACGACGACGGGCTCGGGCGACGTGCGCGTGAACCGCGTGGTCGCGACGGGTGCCGTGAACGTGACCTCGGTGGCCAACATCGTCGAGCTCAACTCGGACGCCGCGGCCGACGTGGTCTCCAACGTCGACTCGACCCTGCGCGCCAACGGAGGCAACATCGGCGCGACCAACGCCCTGGAGGTCGACATCGCCGGCACCCTGAGCGTGCTGGCCACCGGCCAGGTCGGCGGCGTCTCGATCCGCATCAACGGCACGGTCAGCCCGACCAACACCCTGTTGCTGCTCAACACGCCCCCTGGCCAGGTGCTTTTCAATGGAGTGCCCGTCCCGTAGGCTTCGAATCTCTAATCTAGAGGGTAACCTTCCTCTAGCGCCAATTTACTCTGATCAATCCATTGATTCGAGGGCCCTATGAAGTCGTTTGCTTCCTGGATTTGCGCTTTGTCGCTTGTATCGTCCGTGGCGCTCGCCAATCCGAGCGATGGGACGGTGGTTTCCGGCTCTGCCACCATTCAGCAGGCGGGGAAGGTCACCACGGTGACCACCACCAGCGGTAAGACGATCCTGAATTGGAACGGCTTCAGCATCGGCCCCGGTGAGCTGACGAAGTTCGTGCAGCCGAGCCAGCTGTCGGCGGTGCTCAACCGGGTGACGGGCCTCGCTCCGTCGGTCATCCAGGGGGCCCTGCGCTCCAACGGGCGCGTCTTCTTGCTCAACCCGAACGGCATTCTCTTCAGCCCCTCGGCTCAGGTCGACGTGGGCTCCCTGGTGGCCTCGACGCTCAGCATGACCGACCAGGACTTCCTGAACGACAACTACCGCCTGTTCCAGGATGAGGACCACGCTCTGAGCTACGTCATCAACCAGGGGCGCCTCACGGCGGCCGACCACGGCTCGGTCATCCTGGTGGCCCCTCTGGTGGACAACGAGGGCGTGATCGTGGCCAACCTCGGCAGCGTGCAACTGGCCGCCGGCACCCGGGCCTATCTGGACCCGTCCGGTTTGGTATCGCTCGATCTGAGCGCGGCCGGCGACGTAAAGACCGACGGCCCCACCGACCTGTTGGCCGCGGTCGTCAACCACGGCGGCATTCTGCCCGCGGGCTCGCTGCAGGGTAACGTTCTTCGCGGGGCGTCGGGTCTGGCGGTGAACGGCGGCACGCTGCAGGGCGATACCATCGTGGTCGATTCGGGCACTGCCACGGTGCTGGCCCCGGGCTCGCTGGCCCAGGCCACCGGCAGCGTTCAGGCTCTGAGTCAGGGAAACACAATCTTCAGCCCGGGCTCTCAGCTGACGGCTCCCTTCGTGGAGGTCAGCGGCCTCGGCAACGTGGTCATCCAGGGCCAGGTCACCGCCGAAACGTTCCTGATCGACCCGGCCGACCTGACCATCATCGACGGCTCCGGTGGCGACCAGGACGGCAATCTGCCCGACATCTTCTTCGGCGATGCGAACACCGCGCTGAACACCGTATCGGAGCAGGCGCTCGAGGCCCAGACCAGCAACGTCGTGCTGGAGGCGAGCAACTCGATCACGGTCAACGATCTCAGCGACGGCGAGCTCACGATGGCCAACAATGTCAGCCTGACGATGACCGCGATCGGCGGCAACCTGACTTTCAGCGACCCGACCAACACGGTGGTGACCTCGGGCACGGGCACGATCACCCTGAACGCCGGGGGCACCGCGGACCTGGGCAACCTCACCAGCGCCAGCGGGGTCACGGTGGCTTCCGACGGGAGTATGACACTGCAGTCCATCGACGCGGGGACGGGGGCGGTCAAGCTGACCACACTTGGCTCCGTGGTCGATGGCAACCTGGGCGGCACGAATGTGAAGGCCGGCTCGCTCGAGCTCCAGGCCGGGGGCACGGTGTTGTCGCTGGAGACCGAGGTCGACAGGCTCGCGATGCTGGCGGACGGACACCTCGAGGTCACCAACTCCGGCCCGAGCCTGCTCGCCGTTGCTGCTATCGGGGGAACGACGGGCGTCACCAGCACCCACGGCAACGTCAGCTTGACCAACAACTTCGGAGGAATCGATCTGGGCGATGCCAGTTTAGGCTCCAATCCGGCGGTTCAGGCCCAGGGTGAGGTGCAGCTCTACGGCAGCGATGGGTCTCTGGTCGGCGATGCCGACGACGGAGCGCCGGACGTGGTGGGCCAGCGTGTCAGTTTGTATTTCCCTTTGGCGGACGTCGGCACCCTGTCTGGTCCGATCGAGACGCGTGCCGCCACGCTCTTTAGCAACGCCCAGGGAGCGGTTGTGGTGCGGGAGGCCGACGACCTTACCCTGGATGGCGCCCAGGCTACAGACCTCGTCGTCAGTAGCGCCGGCAATCTCTTTATCGCCAATCCGCTGACCGCGACCAACCAGGTCAGCCTGACCGCTCAGGGCGGGACGATCAAGACCGCCTTCGAGTCGAGCGCTACCTGGGTAGACGCCCCTAAACTGACGCTGCAAGCCAGCGGTGAGATCAATGTGTGGGGGATGAAGGTCGATTCTTTTGCCGCGACCGGAAGCGCTGTCCTGATCGATCTGGATTTCCGAATGTCCGAGCCCACCATCGATCGGCTGACCAATCTCACCAACGGCGCCGTTTTGACCGGCATCCACTCCACGGGGGATGCCCTGATCAACGGGGCCTCCTTCGTCAGCCTCGGGGGAGCCGGCCTGGGCACCCAGGCCGCGATCACGGCCGGGAACACGGTCTCTTTCGTCGGGATCTCGCATGTGGACGGCGATACGGATGACGGCGCTCCCGACATCATCGCACCCAACCTGACGGTGGACCACGGCAACCTCGGGTACTTTCAGCCGGTTGAGACAAGCATCGATTTCTTTGCCGCCGACTTTGGCAGCAACGGAGTCAAGATGATCGAGTCGGACGGGCTGACGATCGCCCAGGTGAGCGCCGCCTTCGGGTTTCGGTTTCAGGGCCCGCTCCAGGCTCCGGAGATTACCGGCGTCACCAATGCTGCCACAACCATCTCGATTCGGGTCGAGCAGGGTGACCTGCGCCTGGACGGTCCTGGATTGGGCACGAACCCGGCGTTGATGGGGAACAATGTGAGCCTGGAGGTCCCCAACGGACGCATCTTTGGTGATAGCGATGACACCAGCCCCGACATCGTCGGCTACTTCGGGCAGACGGTCTTGTTGCTCCAGGCGGGCACGGCGGTTGGGAGCGCGGCCGTGCCCATCGAGACGAGGACCGATCGTCTGGCCGCCAGTGCTGGACAGGTCTTTCTCAATGAGCAAGACGGGGTGGTGATCGACCAGGAAGTGAGCAGCCTTCCGGGCGCCCTGGTCGTGACCGGCCTGCGCGGCACCGCGGGCGCCGTGGCCTTGACCACCAGCTCGGGCGACATCGACCTGAGCGCCGCCAACCTGGGCAGCAACCCGGCGGTTCAGGCCACTGGGCGTGCGACTCTCAAGGCCGGCGGAGCGATCCTGGCCGACACCGACGCCGCTGCCGACATCGTGGGCGCCTCTTCGATCTTGCTGGCAGGGAGCTCCATCGGCACCTCCTCGAGCCGGATCGAGCTCGCGGTTGGCACGCTGGCGGCCAGCGGGGCGGGGGTGTTTCTGCACGACGACATCAGTGTGACCCTCGACAGTCTGACGACCCCGAGCGGACAGGTCGTCGCGGGCGTCAACTCGAGCGCGGATGCTATCCTGGATGTTGGGGGCAGTGGCTTCGATGAGAACCTGTCTCTGGCGGGCGCCAACCTGGGCGCGAGCCCGGCGCTGACCGTGGGAGGGTTCGGCAACGTCCAGCTTTACGGCCTGGGTTCACTCATCGGCGACACGGATGATGTTGCCGCCGACATAACGGGGAACGCGGTCGTTGTCTATCCCATGAACGGCAACGTCGGTAGTATGGCGGCACCTGTCGAGACTCAGCTGACGAACAGCTTTGGCTTCGTCACGCTCAATTCACCCGGTTCAGCCTACGTGCATGGCCTCGGAGACAGCAATATCTCGGGCGGCGGTTTGACGAACATCGCCATTACGGTGACAAACGGCAACCTGACCGGCGGCGCGAGCGCCTCGAATTCTGTCAGTCTCTACGTGCCGTCGGGAGACATCTTCTCCGGCTCTGGAACCTACGACGTCAAAGCGGACAAGGTCATTCTCCAGGCCGGCGGCTTCATCGGCGCTCCCACGGACCCCTATGTCTACGATACGAGTCGTCTGGCGGCTAGCGCCGCGAACATCAACCTCGAGCAGAACGGAGTGCTGACCCCCACGGTCGACGGTTTGACAAGCCTGGCCAGCGGCGCCGTCGTGGCGGGCGTCAGCGCAACGGGCTCGCTGCGGCTCGCAGCCGACGGCCATCTGAACCTCAATGGCGCTGGGCTTGGGAGTAGTCCAGCTGTGGCAGCAGGCGGCATCGCGGTCCTTGAGGCCGGCGGGACGATCCAGGGCGATACCGACGACCTCTCCCCCGACATCATCTCTCCACAGCTTCTCCTGGACAGCCTCGAGGCGGGGGTGCCCGGCGCCTCCATCGAGTTCACCTCGGACACTCTCGCGGGCTCGATGGATAGCTTCGTCAACCTGGTCTCTTCGCACGTTGTCACCATCGACGCGCTTACCTCTCCCTACAGCGCCAATGCGGGTCCGGGCGTGTCCGCGACGGGTCTCCTCGGGGGCTCGGCGACGTTGCAGCTTGTGGTTACCTCCGGCAACCTCCGTCTGAACGGGGCCGGGCTGGGCACGAGCCCGGCTGTCAGTGCAAATCGCGTCACCCTACAGACTCTGAATGGCTCCATCATCGGCGACACCGACGACTCCTCGCCGGACATCTCCAGCCGGGAACTCATCCTCAGGACTTCTCAGGCGGTCGGAAACGCCACCGTCCCGGTGGAGCTCAGCGCCCCGAAGCTGGCCGCTCAGGTCGGCTCGATGACCGTGAACGACAACGTGGCCGTGGTGGCCTCCAAGCTCTCCGACGACTTCGGCAACACCCAGACCGGCATCGTCTCTACCACGGGCGCCCTCTCGCTCACCTCGACGGGCAACATCGACCTCTCCAGCGCCACGCTGGGCACCGCCCCGGCCATCCAGGCCGCTACCAGCCTGACCCTGACCACCCCCGGCCAACTGGTCGCCGGGGCCGACGCCAACAATGATCTGGTGGCCTCCACGATGACCCTGTCCACCGGCACCGGGAACAGCGGACTCCTCCGCCTCGACGCCACCAACCTGACCGCCAACGTCAGCGGCGTCGGAGCCCTCAACCTGACCGACAACACGGGCGGCCTCACCGTCACTTCGGCTCAGACCACCAACGGGGCCATCAGCATTGCCTCGTCCGGCGGCACTCTCACGCTTGCCAGCCTGACGGCGGGCGGAGCGGGGCGCAGCATCACGGCCAGCAGCAACTCGGACCTGCTCGTGGCCAACGCCACGGCCAGCGGCGACACCATCACGCTGACCGCCGGCGGCAAACTGGACGAGTCCAACCCCGACGCGGGCGCCGATCTGACCGGCACCAACCTCGTTTTGAGCGCCGGCTCCGGCGTCGGGCGACTCGAGGCCAACGCCAGCAATCTCACCGCCGACGTTACCGGCACGGGCGACCTCGAGCTGACCCGCCTGGCGGGCAACCTCAATGTGACCCACGCCGCCACCGCCAACGGTAAGGTCGACCTGCTGGCGGATGCGGGCCGACTCACCGCCACCGACATCCAGGCCAACGGGGACGTGCTGCTCACCACCACGACCTCCGGCAACGTGGCCGTGGGCAGCGTGTCGGCCCCGGGCAGGGTGGTCACGCTGACGTCCGCGGCGCAGGTCGTGGACGCCGACAGTGACGCCGCCACCGACCTGGTCGCCAAACGCCTCAACGTCGCGGCCGTGGGGGCGGTCGGTCCCCTCCAGATCGACGTCTCCAATCTGGACGCCCAGGGAAGCAGCCTCGACCTGGCCGACGCGAGCGGCGGACTCAACGTGCTCAACGCGATCGCGCCCAGCGTGTCCCTGAGCACCGTGGGCGGCCTCATGGCCCAGAACGTCGAAGCCACCGGGAACGTGGCCCTGAGCGCCACCGGCAACGTGAGCGTCGGCCGTGTCTCCACTCCCACCGGCAACATCGCGATCACCGCCGGGGGAGTCATCAACGAGTTCGGCGCGGATCCCGACGCCGATCTGAAGTCGGCCACGCTCAGCCTCCAGAGCGCCACTGGTATCGGCACCGGGGGCGCCGTCGAGACCGCGGTGGGCAGCGCGTCGGCCAGCGTGAGCGGCGCGGGCAGCATCAATCTGGCCGAGACCACGGGCGGGCTGACGCTCGACTCGGCCAGCACCACCAACGGCGGTATCACCATCACGAGCGCGGACGGTCCGCTCAAGGTCACGGCCATGAACGCCGCCGGACCGGTGAGCTTGAGCACCACGGGCTCGGGCGACATCCGGGTGGCTCAGATCACGGCCAGCGGCGCGGTCCAGATCACGAGTGCCGGCAGCATCCTGGAGCTGACCCCGGACGCGGGTGTCGACCTGATCGCCGGGGCCAACTCGGTCTTGCGCGCCAACGGGGGCTATCTCTCTCCGGCCGACGCACTCGAGGTCAACATCACCGGCTCGCTGAGCGTGTTGGCCACCGGGCAGATCGCGGGGGTCTCGGTGCGCATCGACGGCACGGTCAGCCCCACCAACACCCTCATCCGCCTCAATACGCCCCCCGGACAGGTGCTTTTCAACGGGGTCGTCGTTCCGTAGATTTTCAGGGCTGCCCGGTAGTCTGGCCAGCATGGACGCGCTGACCACATTTGGCCTCTTCTCGGTGGGGATGGGCCTCGTCTTTTACGCGTTCGAGGACCGCTCGCACTGGTGCATCCTGGGCTTCGCCCTGGCCTGCTTCCTGGGGTCGATCTACGGCTTTCTTCAGGGCGCCTGGCCCTTCGGGCTGGTCGAGGGGGTCTGGACCGTCGTCGCCATCCGACGCTGGCTCGCCTTCCAGCGCGAAAAGAAAGACCGTTACTCCAGCGGCCCCTCGCCGTCATCGAGCGGCGGAGCGGCGGGCGTTCCGTAGAGCTGGTCGATGATGATCATCGCGGCCGTATTGGCCACGCTCCTGCCGTCCGGGGCCGCGTTCAGATTGGCCATCACCACGACCGTGATCCCGCGCACCGGGTCGTGGCCCACGAACGTGTTGTAGCCCGGTAGCTCGCCGGTGTGGCCGTAGAGGGGACCGAATCTGGCCAGGGCCCAGCCATAGGTGGGGGCAGCCTCGGGCGCGTCGGGAGAGGTCTTGCGCTGCGAGGCGAGCCGCGCCTGCTGCAGATCCGGCGGCAGGAGCCCGCCGCCCACCAGGGCGCGCACATAGATGACCAGGTCCGCCGCCGTCGAGATCCCCGAGCCAGCGCTCGAGGTCCAGGAGGGATTGGCCAGCGTCCAATCGGTGGGCGCAAGAGCGCCGGAAAAGGCTGCCTCCTGCTGGTCGATGGGCAGGACCGGGCTGTCCAGCGTCTCCACATTCGTCCCGAACTGATAGCCATTGGCGTAAGGCAGCGGAATCGCGCTGTCCTGGGGGAGGGCCGCGAGCGTG
>JBDHVW010000013.1:0-128776 GCA_039809865.1 Vulcanimicrobiota bacterium | reverse complement strand
GTCGCTCTTGAGCTTCCTGGCCGCCATCGGCTGGAGGCTGTCGCTCGGGACGGTCATCGTGGCCCACATCGCCTTCTGCGTGAGCTACGTGACCATCACGGTGCGCGCGCGCCTGGCGGGGATGGACTTCCGCCTCGAGGAAGCGGCCGCCGACCTGGGCGCCAACCCCTGGGACACGTTCCGCCTCGTCACCTTTCCCCGCATCCTGCCCGGCGTCGTTTCGGGCGCGTTGCTCTGCCTGACGATCAGCATCGACGACTTCGTGGTCACGTTCTTCACCCAGGGCATCGGTTCGGGCACGTTGCCGATCCGCATCTACAGCATGGTCAAAACCGGTATCACGCCGGAGATCAACGCCATCTCATCGCTGATGTTGCTGACCACGTTTTGCCTCATGCTGATCTATGGCTTGATCCTCAAAGAGGAACCTGCGCGGGCCCGCGGAACCTAGCGCGCATGTTCAAGAACCAGATTCAGGGACTTCAATCGGCCGGCGGCGCCACATTGGAAGAGCGCCGGCGCATGATCCGGGTGCGCTGTTACTGTCACGTCGAGGTTCAGAACGGCCCGGAGAAGGTCAAGGGCGTGGTGACGGACCTGGGAGTGGACGGGCTGCGCCTGAAGTGCCCCGTGAAGCTGGACGAGGGAGCCGCGATCGATATCCGCTATCCGGGCGCCGACGCCGGCGGGGTCAAGTGCCAGGTCATCTGGAGCAACCCGCATCCGCGCTACGTCGAGAGCGTGAGCGGCCTGAAGTATGACGACTCCAGCGACAACCTGCGCCAGTCGTGGGTGCGCCTGGTGCTGCAAGAGCTCGGGTTCGACGAGAGCCGCGTCTACCAGCGGCGCAAGTTCATCCGCGCCAACGCGTCCATCCCGGCGCGCCTGGAGGCTCCCGACCGCTCCCACCTCAACGCCCGCGTGGTCAATCTGGGCGTGGGCGGAGCGCTGGTCGAGGTCAACGAGGAGTTTCCGCGCGAGACGACCGTGGAGCTCGATATGAGCCTGTGGCGCATTCTGCCCGCCCTCTCCCTGGGAGGCGTGGTGCTCGACTCGCGACGCGACCCCGAGAGCGGCCTGGTGCTGACCGGCCTGCGCTTCGGCGAGATGAACCCTCAGCAGGTCGAGCTCCTGGGCAAGTACGTGGTCTACCTGCTGCAAAACACGACCGAGAACTAGCGGTTCGTTGTCATGCCGAAGAACGAGCTGATGCTCGAGGTCGCGGGGCGCGAGGTCAAGGTCACCAACCCCGACAAGCTCTACTTTCCGCGCATCGGCAAGACCAAGCTCGACCTGGTGAAGTACTTCATCAGCGTGGGTGAGGGCGCCCTGCGGGGCGTGAAGAGCCGTCCCATGGTGCTCAAGCGCTTCGTGGACGGGGCCGAGGGCGAGCCGTTCTACCAGAAGCGCACCCCCAATCCGCCGGAGTGGCTGCGCACCTGCACCATCACCTTTCCCAGCGGGCGCACGGCCGACGAGCTGGTGGTGGACGAAGTCGCCGGGCTCGCCTGGACCGCCAACCTGGGTTGTCTCGACCTCAACCCGTGGCCGGTGCGCTCGAGTGACGTGGACCACCCGGACGAGCTGCGCATCGATCTCGATCCCACGCCGGGCGTGGAGTATCCGCAGGTTCGTCAGGTGGCGCTGGTGGCCCGCGAGGTGCTGCGCGACTTCGGCCTGGTGGGCTTCCCCAAGACCAGCGGCAACCGCGGAATGCACATTCTGGTGCGCATCCAGCCACGCTGGGACTTTCCCCAGGTGCGCAAGGCGGCTCTGGCCGTGGCGCGCGCCATCGAAGCGCGGGTGCCGGACCTGGCCACCTCCAAGTGGTGGAAGGAGGAGCGGCACGGAGTCTTCGTAGACTACAACCAGAACGCCCGCGACCGCACCGTGGCCTCCGCCTACTCGGTGCGCCCTACCCCCGACGCCCGGGTCTCGACGCCGCTGACGTGGGACGAGGTGCCCGACGTCGACCCGCTGGCCTGGACGATGGACACGGTGCCGGCGCGTTTTGCGGACATCGGGGACCCGCACGAGGGGATCGACGAGGCGGTCGGCTCGCTCGCGGAATTGCTGGCCGCGGCGGCGAGCCAGGAGGATGCTCCCTGGCCTCCCCATTTTCCCAAGCAAAAGGGCGAGGCGCCGCGGGTTCAGCCCAGCCGGCGCAAGGCCCGGCCCAAAGAGGAATAGGCCCGGAACAGCGAAGTTCGCGCCCATGGCCGAACCCGCAACGCAACCGCGCACTCCTTCCACCCAGACCAACAAGCTGATCGAGCTCTGCGAAGCGGTGCTGGCAGGCGAGAGGGGCAAGCTGAACGACCTCAACCTCTACCTGCAAGAGCGCATCATGGCTCTGGAGCAGGCGCGGGCGAGTTTTCTCGAAGGCGTGGGCGGCGAGGGACCCGATTTCGCCAATGCGTTTCGCGAGTCGATCGACGCCGTGCTGCAGACGTTCGACCTGGTGAACGAGGCCCAGACCGGTCTGGCGCAGTACCTGGTAGACCGGCAGACGGTGCATCTCGAGCGCAACATCGAGAAGCTGGTGGTGGCCACCAACTCGATGTTCCTGGCCGTGACGCAGTACGAGAGCCGTTATGCCCAGACGGGGCCGACCACGTTTCCCATCGTCAACTTCTACCTGCGCGCGGTGGCGGCCCTCAAAAACGGCGAGATGCCGGTGGAGGACTTCCGCACCTCGATCGAGGGCGCCAGGCAATTCTTTGCCAAAGGGATCGAGGAGATCGACGCCAGCGGGCGCGTGGGCGAGAAAGGCATGGCCGAGCGCCGCGAGGCCTGCGCCGCCCTGGTGGGCGTGTTCGAGAGCATGGAGCGCAAGCTGGGCGAGCCGGATGCGATGGAGAGCGATCTCAAGCTGATGGAGGAAGGCTTCGGCAAGCTCGAGGCGGCCCTCAAGCTGTTCCAGCAGGGTGCGTTCATGGAGCATCCCACCGAGTCGCCCTACGTCAACTGGGTCATCCACGCCGCCGAGGGCGTAAAAACGGGGCTTTATCCGCCGCAGATCCTCAAGGACGCGCTCGACTACCTCGAGCGCACCGTGCGCGAAGCGCGCGCCAGGTTCCAGAGCGCGGCCTCGGTGCCGGTCTCGTCGGCGGTTCTGCAAGACGAGATCCCGCACACCCTGGAGGCGTTCGACCTGCATGACGAGGCGATCGAGGGTCTGCGCCGCTCGCTGCCCAATCCGACCCCGGAGCAGTTGGACGCGGGGGTGATGGCGCTGACGAACGCCGTGTCGCACCTGAAGAGCTCGGTGGACACCTATCAGAACGTGGCCGACCGCGAGGGCAAGATCCTGTGTCCGCGCTGCGGCGAGCCCAATATGCCGGGCATCAAGGTCTGCAACAAGTGCTCGGGGCCGCTGCCCCAGGTGGCCGACGCCGAGTTCAGCCGGGGCGCCTCCTCGACCTTCGAGGTGCGCGAGGCGGACGAGCCGCGTCCCGACGAGAGCGGCGAGGAGATGGTCATGACCACCCATCTCAAGCGCCTTTTCGACGCCTGCGAGGCGATCGACCAGAAGCAGATCACTCCCGAGGAGTTTGGCCAGATCCTCGACTGGGCCGAAGACCTGCTCGAGCAGGGCGAGTCGCAGATGGGCGCCATCCCGCGACCGGGCGTGCCGTCCGACCTGGACGAGGAAGAGGAAGAGTCGGTCCAGGAGCAGCTCAACCTGGTGGACGAGACGGGCGACCTGCTGGTGCAGGGCATCGCCGAGTTCCGTAACGGGTTGGAGCTGATGCGCTCCTACCTCGACTCGGCCAACCGCGACGCCCTGGTTCAGGGCATCCGCACCGTCTGGGAGGGCTCCCAGAAGATCTACCAGGTCCAGCGCATGGGCGTGGCCGTCGAGAAGCTGGCCGCCGAACGCGAAGCCGCCGCCGCCGAGGCCCGCGAGAACGGCGAAGACGAGGAGCCTTCGGAGGAAGAGTCCGAGGCCTGACAGAGAATCAGTCCGGGTGAACCCTCAGTTTCGCTACTTCTTGCGGTTGACTCCCGCCACGACGGTCATCCTGACGCTCAATGTCGTCACTTATGTCCTGTGCTTCCTCTATCAGCCCGCGCGCCTTTATCTGGCCAATGACCCTCGGATCTTTCCGTGGACGGCGGTCACATACAGCCTGCTCGATCTTTCCATGCCCCTTTTCTGGTTCATCAGCCTGGCCTTCTTCTGGTGGGTCGGCTCGTTTTTGGAGCAATCATGGGGCACCCGCAAGTTCACGCTCGCCTGGTTGGTTTGCGCCCTCCTGGGTGAGGCTTTTACCTTGGGTCTGACGGGACTCCCGGCCATGAGCATGTGGTATCCCTTCAGTATGCTGCTTGTCGCCTGGACCGTTCTGAATCGTGGAGCGACCATCAACCTGTACATGGTCTTTCCGATCAGCTCCACGGTCTTTCGCTGGCTGACGATTGCCAGTGTCGTGTACTTTATGGGCTCCAGAAACCCGGTGGTCGGACTTGCCGCGACGATCCCATGCTTTGTTCTCTGGTGGTATGCGAAACAAGCACCAGGACGCCGGCTCCTCCCATTCGCAACCCGAAGCAAACCCAAGCCGAAGTCGCGAGCCAAACTCAACCTGGTCCCCAGCGAACCGGCACCCAAGACGGTGGTCCCCCTGCCCGCTACCCCGACAATCCCGACGGCCCTCGAGAAAGACATCGACCGGATCCTCGACAAGATCCGCCTCGAGGGAATGGCGGCCCTGACCCCCGAGGAAAAGAACCTCCTCGACGAGCACAGCTCCCGCCTCCGCCGCGGCGGGTAATCCCCTCCCCGCGCTTTTCACTCTCCACCTCCCCCTCCTCTCCACCTCTCCTGAACTTACACATTCAGCGAATGCCCCCCAACGGACCCCTGAACTTACACATCCAACGAAGCCCCCAACGAAAAAAGCCCCCGGCTCTCGCCGAGGGCTTTTCGCGTTGAACGAGGGCTGTTCTAGATGCCCATGTTCCCGAAGTTGTTCTGCACGCCGCCGAGGCCCGGAACCGCCTGGCCCATGTTGAGGCCGTTGGCGAGCGGGTTGGCGCCGAACTGCTGGCCACCCATCGCACCGCCACCACCGAGCGCGGCCTGGCAAAGGGCGTGCGTCTCGGGACGGATCTGCTGGGCGCTCTGCGGGTTGGAAACCGCCTGCTGGTAAGCCGCGGCGAGCATCTGCTTGGGATTCTGTCCGAGGCCGCCGGCCTGACCCAGGCCGCCGAACTGCCCGAGGCCGCCCTGCTGCCCGAACTGGCCGCCCGCCTGGCCCAGACCGGCCTGGAGGCCCGCCTGGAACGGGTTGGCACCACCAGCACCCGGAGCGCCGATGCCGCCCACGCCGGGCTGCTGACCGAACTGCTGCGCGCCGAACGGCTGCTGGCCACCCAGCATACCACCCTGCATCAAGCACTGAGCCGCGAGGCCCTGCAGCTGCGAGTTGATGTCGCCCTGCTGGCCCTGACCCTGACCGGGAGCCTGGGCCCCACCGGCCTGGGGAGCGCCGCCGCCGCCAGCCTGGGGAGCGCCACCGCCCCCACCCTGCTCGCCGCCGCCGCCACCCTGCTGGCCGCCGCCCTGCTGACCCTGGCCGGCACCTTCGCCGGGCTTGTTGCCCATGTCACCGAGCTTCTTCTTGAGATCCTCGATGTCGTTGCGAAGACCCTGAACGTCCTCGTTCTTGTTCTTGTCCTTTTTCTTGTGTTTGCCCTTGCCCGGGCCTTCCGTCTCGTTGCCCTCGCCCGGAGTGGTTTGAACGGAGTCCTGCTCGTTCGTCGGGCGGCCTTCTTCAGGTCTCTGGGTTTCGCGGCCCTCGCGGGTACCGCGGGTAGCGGTTCCGCTCTGGGTCCCCTCGGCGCCGCGAGTGCCGTGGTTGGTGTTGGCCGTGCTACCCTGGCCGGGAGTGGTGTTGTTGTGGGAGGAAGTGGTGCTCCTCTGGGGAGTGGAATGGGGGGTCTGGCTGGCTCCGCCGACTCTTTCTGCCATTTTCTTTTCGCTCTCCTTTGCTCAAGACAGGTTAGACACATAGTAGCAGAGGGCAACGGGTCATGGATAGCCTGCTTGTTACATGAAACTTACCGATGTAAACAATTGCGTCCGACTTGTAAACGGGCCATTAACATGCTCCCAGGCCCGGGAGGGCGAAGGCGAGCACTTGTTCCATGGAATCCACGAAAACGAAGCGCAGCTTGGACTTGATGTTGTCCGGCACTTCCTGCAGGTTCTTCTGATTGGCGCGCGGCAGGATCACGCGCTGAACGCCTGCATTGTAGGCCGCCAGCACCTTCTCCTTGATGCCGCCCACAGGCATGACGCGGCCGCGCAGGGTGATCTCGCCGGTCATGACGAGATCCCAGTCGGCCGGCACCCGGGTGACCGCCGAGACCAGAGCCGTCGCCATGGTGATCCCGGCTGAAGGACCGTCCTTCGGGATGGCGCCCGAGGGCACGTGCATGTGAAGATCATGCGAGTAATAATCGAACTGCTGGCAATAGCCGCGCACCCACGTGGCGGCCGCGCGGGCCGACTCCTTCATCACCTTGCCCAGCGAGCCGGTCAGGATCAGGCGCCCCTTCCCGTCGGTCAGGTTGGCCTCGACCAGCAGCACCTCGCCTCCCACGGGAGTCCAGGACAGCCCCCGGGCGGCCCCCGGCAGGTCGCGGGGCTGGAGCTCGTCGTCCCCCCACTCGAAGAGAGCCACTCCCAGCAACTTTTCCAGTTGCTCGGGTCGCGGCTGGCGCGTGCCTCTCCCCTTCTCCACCAGCTGCCGGGCACGCTTGCGGCACAGCCGGGCGATCTGGCGGTTCAAATTGCGCACCCCCGCCTCGCGCGTGTAATGGCGAATGATGGAGCGCAGCGTCTCCTCGGACACCTCGAGTTGCCGCGGGAGCAACCCGTGCCCCTCGAGCTGCCGCGGCACGAGGAAGTCGGAGGCGATGCGGATCTTCTCCTCTTCGGTGTAGCCCGGAATGCGGATGACCTCCATCCGGTCGCGCAAGGCCGGAGGGATGGGGTCGAGCATGTTGGCGGTCAGGACGAACATGACTTCCGAGAGGTCGACGGTCACGCCCAGGTAGTGGTCCTTGAACTCGCGATTTTGCTCCGGATCGAGCGCCTCGAGCAGCGCGGCCGAGGGGTCGCCCCGAAAGTCCTGGCCCAGCTTGTCGATCTCGTCGAGCACGATGACCGGATTCTTGCTCCGGGCCGTGCACAACGACTGGATGATGCGTCCGGGCAGGGCGCCGACGTAGGTGCGGCGGTGGCCGCGGATCTCGGCCTCGTCGCGCACACCGCCTAACGAGGCCCGGTTGAACTTGCGTCCCATGGCCCGGGCGATGGAGCGCCCCAGCGAGGTCTTCCCGACCCCGGGCGGACCCACGAAACAGAGGATGGGGCCCTTGTGAGCCCCGGCCAGCTGGCGCACGGCCAGGAACTCGAGAATGCGCTCCTTGACATCCTGCAGGCCGAAATGATCTTCATCCAGGCAGCCGGCCGCCTGCTTCAGGTCCAGCTGGTCCTCGGTGGAAACACTCCAGGGCACCTGCAACAGCCAGTCGAGGTAGGTGCTCAACACCGAGCGCTCGGCCGCGGCGGGCGGCGTGCGCTCGAGCTTCCTGAGCTCCTTCTCGGCGTGCTCGCGCACCTCGTCGGGCAGCTCCGCCTTGACGATGGCCTCGGCCAGTTGCTGGACCTCCTCCTCTTCCTCGTCGGGAGAGCCCAGCTCTTGCTGGATGGCCTTCAGCTGCTGGCGCAGGAAGTACTCCCGATGCCCCTTCTCCATCTCGCGCTCGGCCCGGCTCTGCAGACGGTTCTCGATCTTGAGCACCTCGAGCTCGCGCGACAGGTGCACCGAGACCTGCCGGAGCCGCTCACCGGTGTGAGAGCACTCCAATAGCGCTTGCTTGTTGGCCAGGCTCGTGTCGAGATGGAAGCCGATGACATCGGCCAGGTGGCCCGGCTCGGTGATATTGTTCAACGCCACCAGCAGCTCGGGCGGCACCTCCTTGCCCAGCTCCACCGCCTGACGGAACTGATTGAGCACGACCTGCATTCCCGTGCGGGTGGCCTCGCTGCCCGCTTCACGCTCGGCCAGGATCTTCATGCTGACGCGCAGGAAGGGCTGCTTTTGCCGGGTGCGCAAAATTCGAGCCCGCTCGAGGCCTTGCACCACCACGCGGTAGCCTCCCTCGGGCAGGCGCAGGGCCTGCAGGATGCTGCAGTAAGTTCCCACCGTAAACAGGTCGCGCCGGCCCGGATGCTCGACACCGGGATCGCGCTGGCTGACGACCAGCAGACCGCGCTCGTGCTCGAGCGCTTCCTCGAGGGCGCGCAGGCTGGCATCGCGACCCACCAGAAGCGGCATGATGAGGTGCGGAAACAGAACCACCTCTTTGACGGCCATGAGCTCCACGTCGCGCGTCTCTTCGGGGGGCGGCGTGGGGAGAACGTCTCGGATCCTTCGGCGGGCCATCCCAGAGCGTTCTCTCCGCTCCAGGTCGCTCCTGGCCACAAAGCAAAAGCCCCGGGGTTTTCACTCCGGGGCTTCTGCCGTTCAGAGGTCTGACTTTTTGGTGCGGAAGGGGAGACTCGAACTCCCACGGGCGTGAGCCCACTGGACCCTGAACCCAGCGCGTCTGCCAATTCCACCACTTCCGCGGGTCGGGCGTTATCCTAGCATGCCCGCGTGACCCCGTCAATGGGTCTGGGAACCCGCCGCGGCCAACTCGGATTGCTCTCGCGCCAGCACATCGCAGGCCTCGTTGTGCTCGTGTCCGGCGTGGCCTTTCACGTGCTCCCAGACCACCAGGTGCTTGCCCGAAGCCTCCAGCAGCGCCTGCCACAGGTCCTGGTTCTCGACGTCTTTCTTCGAGGAGGTGCGCCAGCCGTTTCGACGCCAGTTATCCAGCCAGTTTTGCTTGAAGGCATTGATCATGTAGCTCGAGTCGCTGAAGAGATTGACTCGCACGCGGGGACGCGTCAGCGAGCGCAGGGCCTCGATGGCGGCGGTCATCTCCATGCGATTGTTGGTCGTGTGCGCCTCGTTGCCGGCAATGTCGCGCACTTTCCCCGTGGGGCAGTGAATGAGCCGCGCCGCCCAGCCACCCGGACCGGGATTGCCCTTGCAGGCCCCGTCGGTGTAGATGATGACCTCAGGCGGGCTGGCTATTGGGGACTCCGCTGCATCGAGGCATCTTCCTCGGCCAGGGTCTTCTCTTCGTCGATGAACGGCAGGGCGAACTCGGTCACGAACGGCAGCACCGTGTACTGGCCACGCCAGGCGCCGAGCATGGAGATCAGCACGAGCACCAGCGAAACCCAACCCAGAATCTTGACGAACGGATAGAGCATCAGCCCGAAGAGCGGGTTGCGGCCCAGGAAAGCCGCCAGCGTGCGCACGACCACCCCGCCTCCCCACAGCCCGAGGCCCAGAAAGAGCGCCTGATAGGCGTGGTAGCGCAGAAACCGGATGGCGCGCTTCTCGGGGCTGAGGTAGACCAGCAGAAAGACCAGCGGCCAGAAGGGATAGGCCAGTCCGGCCAGCAGCCGGTCGTCACGGGAAATCTTGGGGTCAAGCTCGCTCAAAAGAAAACGCCTCCGTCCCAGGCAACTTACGCCCAGAGCGGAGGCGAAACCTGCTGCCAGACGGCAGCTTTAACGCACGACGCGGCGAGCGCCGATGTAGGCGGAACGGTAGTAGGTCTCTTTGAGGCTGCTCACCGTGACCCCTCGGGAAGAGGAGGCGTGGATGAACTTGCCGTCGCCGATGTAGATTCCCACGTGGGACGGTCCGGGAAGATAGGTCTCGAAGAAGACCAGGTCACCGGGCTGCTCCTGGCCGCGGGCCACACCTACGCCGGCGTTGTATTGTACGTCGGCGGTGCGAGGGAGCTTGATTCCGTTCAGTCCGAAAACGCGCTGGGTGAAAGCCGAGCAGTCGATTCCGCGGGTGGAGGTTCCACCCATCACGTACGGCGTGCCCATCATGCTGTTGGCAGCGCGCAGAACATTGTTCACCAGGCTGCCGTGGCGGTTACCCTGCAGCGAACGGCGATCACCGCTGCGGTCGAGGCCCGGCTGGTAAGCCATCTCGACCACGCGGCCGTCGGGACCAACGATCTTGCGAAGCTGCGAAGGCTGCGCGTCGATCTTGATCAGGTTGGCAGCGGGCGGCGCATTGTCGAGATTCGCGATGATGAGCGGATCTTGCACTTGCTCGCTGGCCTGGACGTCGTCCTTCGTAGGAAGCACGATCACGGTTCCAACCGTGAGAACGTCCGACTTCTTGAGGCCTGGATTAGCCTGCAGGATTGCGTCCACACTGATGCTGTTGGCTTTGGCAATCTTGTTCAGTGTGTCGGAGGCGCGAACCGAGTAGAGTATTTCGGCCCGGGCCGGTGCCATCAGCGCCAGCAGTCCCAGCACCATGACGGCGTGTTTCAGGGCATTGATCCTCAAAGAAACACCTGCCTTTCTTGACCTTCAAGCATCAGACACAAGTGTTTTACCGTCCGAATACTTGAAAAAGATTCCCCCCGTATAAGGTCTCCCTTCGAGTCTCGCTCGAACAGTCCTCCATGCTTGATGAAGAGCCCAAAACTGTTACAAAACCGTGCATTTTCGGGTTTTGACCCCGGCCCCGCACACCCCGGCTCCCGGTTTTGCGCCGTCTCCGGCGACCGGCATCGAACAGCGGGTTTCGCTTGAAGTATTTTCCAATCCGCGCGCAGAGGAAACCTTTAGGAAGGTTGTAGAACTGCACGGCGGATGTTGCTCTGCTATCAATGCCTGAACCTGAGCAAGCCGCAGGATCAGTGCCAGCACTGCGGAGCCGACCTGCCGGGCCGCAAGTCGCCCCCTCGCGTGCAGGTCAAGACCGCGCTCCTCAATCAGCTTTCGCTGGAGTATCGTTCGCGCGACATCGACAGAACCCAGCTCGAGACCCGCCTCAACGAGGAGGAGCGCACGATTCGGACCATCCTGGGTCAGGCGGCCGACGACCAGTTCGACGACGACTCGCGCCCATTCGTCGAAGAAGAGTTGCGCACCGGCCGCTCCGGCCTGCAGTCGTACCTCGAGGCGATCAGCGTGATGCGCCACTGGATCGATACGCAAGACAGGGGCGAGCTCAAGCAGTTCCTGGCCCTGGCGGCCCAGGCCGACACTTACATGAACGACGCGGTGGCGATGAACTTCAGCAACTATCGCACCTACCTCGAGAGCATGGGAGAGTTCCTGTACCAGTCCGGCTACCAGGGGCCGATCTGACCTACTTCAGCAGCCCCTTCATGGGCTCGAAAAGACTGTCTTGCAGACCGGCGTTGACTTTGGCCGCCCGATAGACGCGAGCCTGCCGCAGAACCTGGTCCACGTAAATCTCCAGGCGCATCGGCAGGTAGCGCCCATCTTCTTGTTGCTTGATGTCGCGGTAGATGACCTTCTTTTCGACCGGACCGCTGGAGCCCTCACCTTTGACCTTCTTGATCAGCTGGAGCGGAACGCGGCGCACCGGGTCGATCCAGACTTTGGTGGAGAGATCGGGCCGGGCCGGGTTCTGGATCTGCACGACCTTGACCGGAATCCCCTCGAACTGGTCGTTGCCGACCAGTGTGTAATCGTCGTTGGCATCTTGCGGATACTTTTGCAAGCTGAACGGCAGGTGGAGAGTGGGCTCCTGCGTATCGGCGCCCTTCTTGAGCGGATACTGCCCCATCGAGCTGAACATCCACATATTGGCGCCGTCGCGAATGATGATGAACTGCTTGCCGTCCAGGTTGGTGCCCGGCTCGTAAAGCACGGAGTCCACGCGCAGGCGGTTGGGGAACTTGTAGTAAACCCGGTCGGTGCCGGAGGGAAGAAGATTTCCCACGCCGTTCTGCTCGACCAGCTCGCTGCACTCGACCTCGAGAATCAGGTCACGAATCGGCAGACCCTGGGGCGGGGTGTAAAGATTATCCACCAGCAGGCGCGCTTCGGGCGAGCTGACCGCGGGCGCGGGCGCGGGTGCCGGTTGGGGCGGGGGCGGCGCGCCAGGAGACGGTGCGGGCGTCGACGTGGAGCCCCCCGTGACCCGTTGGCCGGGATAGTTCTGGCAGAAAGCCGGAATGGCCAACATGCCGAGGAGCAAAGGAATCGCGACGAAGCGCCTCAAAGTAGCGGGAGAAATCACTGCAAGTCCAGTATTGGACAGGCATCCGGGCGCTCCCTTCCGGGGGAGGAGTATCCAAAAACACCCTCGAAGCGCGCCGCACAGCCAATTTTTTAGGAGGAAGTCGCGTGAGCGAGCAGCAAGACCCGTCCATGAGCAAGCTGAAAGCCCAGCTGCCCCAGGAAACCGCCCAGGCGCCCGAGCCGGACCGGGTCAACGAGCGTCTCATGCAGCTCGAAGACGCGGCCCGCAAGGCCGCCGAGGGAGAGTGGGCCCCCGAGGAGCTCGGAGAGTTCCTTGATGGCATCATCCGCATTCTCAACGAGCGCGAGCAGCAGATCCGCGAAATCGAGATCCCGCCGGAGGCGGTCGAAGACTTCCGCGAAGAGCTCGAGGTCGGGTTCTCCGGCATCCAGCTCTACACCGAAGGGGTCCAGCGGATGTTGCTGTTCGTCGAAGACCCGAATCCGGCCCATCTCGAAGAGGGCCTCGAGCTCGCCCGTCAGGGCAACGACCACATCAACGAGGCCATGCGCATCAACCGCGACAACAGGAGAAAGCTGGAAGAGATGTACATCGACGCCAGCACAATGATGTAACCCTCAGCCACCCCAGCAAAAAGGCGCCTCACGGCGCCTTTTTTCATGCCCAAAGCCCAAAAAGGATCGATGGCGCCAGGCGGGTTTGGCTGCAGGGAAAGTCGCTGCCGAGGAGCGGAGCGTAGCAGCGCTACGTGAGCACCGGAGGAAGTGACTTGACGCCGCAGACGAGCCTGCATGGCGCGTCACACCCCACGAGGCTAACCAAAAGGGCGCCGTTTCAACGGCGCCCTTTTCACGACACTAGCTTCTGAAGTACTGGTGCCACATTTCGTTGACACGCTGCATCGTCATCGCCTGGTTGACGGTGGACTCCTGGAAAGTCTTCATCCAGTAATCCATGGTCTCTTTCATGATCTTCCAGCGCTCGGCCTCGTGCTTCTGACGCTCGGCCCAGATCTGCATCCAGATGTCCCGGGACGACTCCTGGTCCTGGAGAATCTGCTGCATGCGGCGAGCCTGGTCGGCAGCCGACATCTGCGGGCCACCCGGCTGGCCCGGGCCGGGGACCGGGCCGCCCCCAGGAATTCCGCCACCCGGAGGCACTCCGCCACCCGGAGGCACTCCACCGCCGGGAGGCGCTCCGCCACCGGGAGGCACTCCGCCACCGGGTACGAAGTTGTTGGCCGAGGCTCCGCCCTGAGGCGGAGGCGTTCCGCCCGGAGGCGTTCCGCCCGGAGGAGTTCCGCCTGGAGGTGTCCCACCGGGGGGCAGTCCGCCGCCGGCCGGAGGGGCTCCGCCCAGAAGCTGCGGGGCGTTACCCAGAAGCTGCATCCCGCCCGCCGGCGGGTTGCCACCCGCCGGAACGATGCCCTGGCTGCCAGCCGGGACCACGCCCTGCTGACCCATCGGAACCACGGCTCCACCGTTGACCTGAATCGGGCCGGCTTCGCCTGCCGGAACCGCGCCGACGCTCATCAAGAGGTCGCGACCCGTCCGGTTGACCTGGTCGAGCAGGCTGTACTCGGTCAGCTTGTCCCGATAGGCCTTCATCTCGGCGTTATTCGGGTCTTTGGCAAGCTGGGCGTCCGCCTCTTTGCTGGCGGTCTGACGCAAGATGTCGAACAGCGGCGTCTGGCGGCCTTCGGCGCGATCGGCCTGCACGTTGGCCTTCAGCTGCTCGCCAAACTCCTTGTTCTGACGCAGACCGGCGGGGACATCGGTCGTGAGCGACTCCTCGAGTTGCACGAGGCGGCCCGTGGTGATATTGATGGCGGCCTGTCCGGCCGCCTGGGCGCCGGGCATTCCGGCCGAGGCCATGCTCTTGCCTTCGGCTTTAAACGCCTCCTGATACTCCTTGGGAGCGGCGCTCATCAGCTGCATCAGCTGGTCCCCGAGCTCTTTCGGGTCGAGCACCTGGGCCTCGGGCTGCTGCACCGTGCCGCGCTCGACGCGCGCGGGCAGATTGGAGCCTTCGGGGGGCTGCTCTTGCTTGGCCTCCTTCAAGCCCTGCTGGCCCGTGAGACCCACGTGCGCGGCGTTCTCTTCGTGCTGGCCCAGCGTAACCTGGTCATGCCGCTCCTCGGCTGTGGTCCCGTCCGCTTTGCGCGTGGTGCCGGTAACGGCCGTCTGGCCCAGATGCTCGGTGCGCTTGATCAAAGCCTGCTGATTGGCGCGACCGATCGGAGTTCCGGTTGTATCCACGAAGATATCTCCTTTTATCCCAAGTGTCTGGAGTATACCAGCCGACCTCTCGGCCGTAAACGCTCAGTTTGTTTCCAAACTGTAAACATGTAGCCATCCCGAAAAAAGTTAAGCTCCGGCAATACCGGAGCCCTCGACAGCCAGCAAGAGCGGGCTCTTTAGCTGCGGATGTAGTCGCTCCACTTGTTGAACATCTTGTCCTGGGTCTTGGCCTGGTTGACCGTGACGTCTTGCTGGATCTCGAAGATCTTGGTCTGCGTCTCGCGCAGGATTTTCCAGCGCTCGGCCTGCTGCTTCTGCGTATCGGCCATCATCTGCGTCTGGATGGTCTGGGCCTGCATCTGGTCGCTGAGGGCCATCTGGGCGATCGAGGCGGCGTTCGCGGCTCCACCGATGAGTAACATGTTGTTGGTCCTCCTTGAATCTCTCTGTGCCCCCAGTTTACCGGATCACCCTGAAAAAAAACTGAGGGGCGGCCGTGAAGCCGCCCCCACAGTTCAACCCGCTGCGCTTAGCTGCGGATGTAGTCGGACCACTTGTTGAACATCTTGTCCTGCGTCTTGGCCTGGTTGACCGTGACGTCTTGCTGGATCTCGAAGATCTTGGTCTGCGTCTCGCGCAGGATCTTCCAGCGCTCGGCCTGTTGCTTCTGGGTGTCGGCCATCATCTGCGTCTGGATGGTCTGGGCCTGCATCTGGTCGCTCAGGGCCATCTGGGCGATCGAGGCGGCGTTGGCTGCTCCACCAATAAGTAGCATTGTCGTTCGGTCCTCCCGGGTAAGGTTATTTTTTTTGACTTCTCTGTCTTGGGTCTTCTATCACGCGCCCGGGCCGAATAGTAAAGAGGCCTTAATGTTTTTTCGGGCAGGGGGTCGTCCTAACGTGGGCGGCTAGGAACCGAAAACGGCTCGGCCGTTGCAGGCCGAGCCAGTCTGGTAGCGCAACTAGAGACTAGCTGCGGATATAGTCGCTCCATTTGTTGAACATCTTGTCCTGCGTCTTGGCCTGGTTGACCGTGACGTCCTGCTGGATTTCGAAGATCTTGGTCTGAGTCTCGCGCAGGATCTTCCAGCGCTCGGCCTGCTGCTTCTGGGTGTCGGCCATCATCTGGGTCTGGATGGTCTGGGCCTGCATCTGGTCACTGAGGGCCATCTGGGCGATTGAGGCTGCGTTGGCTGCACCACCGATTAAGAGCATTCGAGATCCCCTTCCAGCGTTTAGACTTCGGACTTATTATCCCATCCCCCCGGGCCTGTGTAAAGACGGGGGGTTGCAAACTTTTTGTTAACTTGCGCGACCGAACGTATCATTCCGACGCCGGCTCGGACCCCGGCAGTCGCACGCCGGCCGCTTTGAGGTCCTCCACCAGCTTCTCGTTGTTCTCGTACAACGTAAGCACCGTGGCGTCGCGAGCCGCGGTCACGACCACCTCCATCATCTCCAGGAACAACTTGGGGTCGACCGCGGGCGCGTCGGAAAGGCGTTTGAGCAGGTCGGAGTTCTGGGGGCGCTTCATTTCGCGAGCCCAGCTCTCGAGGTACATCCGGTTGAAGATGCTCAGCATCGCGGTGGCGCTCAGGCCCACCTGGCCTTCAAGCTCACCGGACGGAACGGTAGTCTCCTCCAAGGTCCCCCCTCTCTACCGGCTGGCCATGCCGGCGTTGACGCGATTGGCCAGATCCTGCAGGTAGTTACGGATGCCGTTGGGGCCTATTTTATGCAGATACTCGAAAAGCGAGCGCCATTTATCCAGCAGCCCCTGCAGGTCGGCATCGGTCGAGCAGAAGGGCGGCGAGACGCGGATGACCTCGGGGCAATGCACCATGGAGGTCAACAGCACGCCGTGCTCCTCGCGCATCATCTCTTGGAAGGTCAGTCCGATGGCCGGGGCTGTCGTGCCCATGCACCGCATCAGTCCGACGCCCCGGTGTCCCACGGCCATGTCGGGAAAGTCGCGGCAAAGCGCATCGAAGCCCTTTTCGAGCATGTCGCCCAGATGAGCGGCGCGCTCGATCATCTTCTCTTCCTCCAGAACCTTCAGCGTGGCCATTCCGGCCGCGCAAGCCAGGGGATTGCCGGCGAAGGTGGAGTTGTTGAACAGCGGCCGCGACTCCTCGGCAGCCCGCACCTGGGCGCTGTAGAGTACGGCCGATACCGGGCAGACGGCTCCGGACAGGACCTTGCCCACGCAGATCAGGTCGGGCACGACGCCGGAATACTCCATGGCGAACCATTTGCCCGTCCGGCCCAGACCGGTCTGGATCTCGTCCGCGATCAGCAGCGTGCCGTGGGCGTCACAGAGGGCACGCACCCGGCGCAGATACTCGGGCGTGGCCACCGTGCAACCGGAGGCCCACTGCACCGGCTCCAGCACGACCGCGGCCACGTCGTCACCCATGGCCTTCTCCAGAGCCTGGAGGTCCATGAACGGCACGAGCCTGGCTTCGGCGAGGTTGGGCGTATTGTGGCGCCAGTATTCGATGCCGCCCACGCTGAGCGTGCCGATGGACATGCCGTGATAGCCATTGATCATCCCGATGAACTTGGGGCGGTTGGTGGTGAGGCGGGCCAGCTTGAGAGCCGCCTCGACCGCCTCGGTGCCCGAGTTCAGGAAGGAGCAGAAGGGAAGCTTGCCAGGCACTTTCTCCGACAGCGCCGCGGCCAGGAAGGCCTGGCCCGGCGAGATGCCCGCGCGGGTCGACAGGGGGGCGCGGTCGAGTTGCTTCTTGACGGCCGCGATGACCTTGGGGTGCGAATGCCCGATGCCGAACGTCCCGCCCGCGCCCATGCAGTCGTAGTAGCGCTTGCCACGCGGGTCGATCAGAAAGGCCCCTTCGCCGCGCCATTCCACCAGAGCCGAGCCCAACGCGCGTAGCGTGCGAGCCATCATCGGGTTGTAATGTTTCTCTTGCAGGTCGAACTGGTCGGCCAGCATCTGGGCGTATTCTTCCTCGGTGAGGACGTCGGGATAATCGGTCCAGTCGCGCATTTCTGCCCTTCCTCAGCGCACGGATGCGATGATGTCGCTAACCATGGCGTAGCGATTTTTGCCGAACGGGGGGATGATGTAGATGCCGCGGATCTTACTCTTGATCCGGTCGAGGAGGTCAAAAGTCAGCTCGGTCGCCAGCTTCTGACCATCCTCAGGGGTCTCAACCTTCTCGTACCGCGCCAGAATCTCCTCGGGTATGACGATTCCGGGAATCTTACCGGCCGCGAAGAATTCCGCGTTGCGCCGGCTGGTGATGGGCAAGATCCCGACCAGGATCGGGATATCCAGGTGGGCCGTGGCCTCGAGCATCTCTTCAACTTCGAGCGGGCGGTAGACCGGCTGCGTGTAGATGAACTGCGCCCCGGCCGCCACCTTCTGCTCCAGCCACTTGAGCTGCGCCTTGTGGCCGCGCCCGGGATTGAAGCCGCCCCCGATCATGAAGTTGCATCGGCAACAGGGGGACTGGTTGAAGAGCTGACCCTGATTGAGACTGCCGATCAGCCGCATCAGGTTGACCGAGCTCTTGAGGTCGTTGACGCGGCTGGAATACTTGTCGTGGTCCCCCACGTTGGGGTGGTCTCCGGTCACGGCCAGCACGGCCTTGATCCCGGCGTGCCAGGCACCCAGCAGGTAGGATTGCACCGCGACCAGGTTCCGATTGCAGGCCGACAGGTGGATCATGGTGGGAATTCCGGTCTCGCGCTGCATCGCGGCAGCCGAGACGAGCGGGTCCACCGTCACCTTGGCGCCGGCGTTGTCGGGCACGTCGAAGAGGTGGACGCCGTCCTGGGCCAGGCGCTTGCCCGCCTCCAGAAACGTGGCCAGCGGCTGCTCGCGGTTCGGGCGCATCTCCACCGAAACCACGAAATCGACGCTTTTGAAGACCTCGCGGAACGGGTTGGGCTCCTGCACGGCCTCTTGCGAAGGCCGCTCCACCTCGTGGACGCGCACCTTGCTGGGGTGGCGCACGGGCGGTGGGGCCATGCCCTCGACGGCCTGCTTGAGCATGGCGATGTGGGCCGGCTCGGTGCCGCAGCACCCGCCCACGATGCACGCGCCGGCCTCGACCAAGCGCTTGCCGAAGCGCTGGAACTGCTCTGGATTGACGTGGTAGACCACCCGGCCCCGGTCGATCTCGGGCGAGCCCGCGTTGGGCATGGCGACCAGCGGAAGGTGCGTGAACTGGGCCAGACGCTGCAGCGTCTCGAGCACGTCGAAGGGAGCGCGGCAGTTGGCCCCCACCAGGTGCGCCCCGAGACGCGTGGCCATCAGGGCGAACTCGCTGACGTCGGCACCGGTGCCGGTCTTGCCGTTCTGCACGCCGCCGACCTCGAAGAGAACGGGGAGCCCGAAGCTGACCGCTTCCTTGAGCGCGGCCTGCCCTTCGTAGAGCGACTGGAACGTCTCCAGCGCGAGGAAATCGACCCCGCCGGCCACCAGGGCCTCCATCTGCTCGTGGAAGATGGCCGCGACCTCGGTCTCCTCGAACTCCTCGCGGATGTGGTGGATCTCGAGGGGTCCCACCGACCCGCCCACGAACCGGTCCGGACCGGCCGCCTCGCGGGCCATCTTGACGCCTTCGATGTTGATCTCGCGCACCTCGGAGCTCAGCGCGTGGCGTGCCAGCTTGACCGAGTTGGCCCCGTAGGTGTTGGTGAGCAGCACGTCCGCGCCCACGTCCACGTAAGACTTGTGCACCGCCATCACCAGCTGGCGATAGAGCGGGTCGAGGTTCAGGGCGTCCAGACACTCGTGCCCGGCGCCCCGCAGGCCTTGCAGCCTGGTTCCCATGGCGCCGTCGCAGACCAGAACCCGGGTCTTGAGCGCATCGAGCAATGTCTTCTTAGCCGTGACAGGAGCTTCCCACATCTTGCGTGGTTTGATTCTGGGCCTGCGGCCGTTGTCCTAGCGTGCTGTCAAGAGTTAAGAGTCGAGAGTCGAGAGTGTCGTGGGTTGGCCCTTGTGGACTCTCAACTCTGAACTCTCAACCCTCGACTAGACCTGCACCATCCCCACCGAGTTCACGTTCACTTTCGGTGCGATCTCGTTCCACGAGAGCAGCACCAGGTTGGGGAAGGACCGCTCGGTCAGCTTGCGCAGGGCCGAGCGGACCGGCGGCGAGCACAGCAGGATCGGCTGGAGGCCGCGCTCCTGCAACTGCTGCACCTGGCCCGAGATGGCCTGGAGGATCTCCTGGCCGGTGTTGGGGTCCAGCGTCAGGAACGAGCCTGCCTCGGTGCGCTGGATGGCGCCCTGCACGATCTGCTCGATGCTGGGGTCGAGGGTGATCACGTTGATGGTGCCCTCGTTGTTCATGTACTCTTTGCAGATCACGCGGCTCAAGGCCACGCGCACGAACTCGGTCAGCATCTCGGGGTCCTTGGTGATGTGGACGTTGTCCGCCATTGTCTCCAGGATGGTCACCAGGTCGCGGATGGAGACGCGCTCCTTCACCAGGTTCTGCAGCACTTTCTGCACCTCACCCAGGGAGAGAGCGTCGGGGATGACCTCTTTCACCACGGCCGGGTGGGTCTTCTTGACCGTGTCGATGAGCGCCTGGACCTCTTGCCGGCCGAGCAGCTCGTTGGCGTGACCGCGGACCACCTCGGTCAGCTGCGTGGCCACCACCGAAACCGGGTCGAAGATCATACAACCCAGGCGCTCGGCGTCGCCGCGCTGCTCGGGGCTGATCCAGACGCCCGGCATGCCGTAGGTCGGGTCGACCGTCTTGGTGCCGCGAAGGTTCTTGAGCTTCTCCTCGGGGCCGATGGCCAGGAACTGGTTGATCTGCACCTCGCCCTGGGCCACCTCGATCTCCTTGATCTTGATGACGTAGGCGTTGGGCTTGAGCTGAAGGTTGTCGCGGAAACGCACACCGGGCACCACGATACCGAGCTCGAGGGCGATGTGACGGCGAATCGAGGTGACGCGCTCGAGGAGCTTGGCGCCCTGGTTCGGGTCCACCAGCGAGAGCAGTCCGCGTCCGACCTCCAGCGAGATCGGGTCGACCTGCATCAGCTGCACCACCGACTCGGGCTTCTTGACCTCGGACTTCTTCTTCTGGTCTTGCTCGGCGGCCTGAACGTCGGCCACGGCCACGTTCTTCTTGGTCAGCAGCGAGGCGAAGAAGAACATGAAACCGCCCAGGACGAAGAACGGGAGCGGCGGGAAGGCGAACAGGCCGACCAGTCCCAGGAAGCCGAGCACGATCATGAAGCCGGCCGCCATCTTGAGCGCGCCCGGCTGGGCGGTAATCTGACGGGTCACGTCGCTACCGAGGTTGGAGTCGGAAGCGGCTCGCGAGACCACCATACCCATCGAGGTCGACATCAGGAACGCCGGCAGCGTGGTGATGAGACCGTTACCGATGGAGAGAATGGCGTAGATGTTGATGGCTGCGCTGGCCGCCAGGCCGTGATAGAGCACCCCCACGAGGATGCCTCCGATCACGTTCACGACCATGATGACGATGGCCGCCATCGCGTCGCCTTTGACGAACTTACCGGCACCGTCCATAGCGCCGTAGAAGTCGGCTTCTTTTTCGATCTGGCGGCGCTTGTTCTTGGCGCCCTCGGCGTCGATGAGGCCGGCGTGGAGGTCGGCGTCGATGGCCATCTGCTTACCCGGCATCGCGTCCAGGGTGAAGCGGGCGGCCACCTGAGCGATACGCTCGGCGCCGTTCGTGATAACCATCAGCTGAATGATGATCAAGATGATGAACATGATGAAGCCGACGACGAGGTTACCGCCGACCACCACCTTACCGAAGGCTGGGATCAGGTGGCCTGCGCCGATGGGCGTCTTGGTGACCGGGTCGAGCTCCTGGCCGTGCAGCAGGATCATACGCGTGGCGCTCACGTCCAGGGCCAATCGGAACAGCGTGGCCACCAGCAGCAAGGTCGGGAAGACGGCGAATTCGAGGGGTTCGGCGATATAGATCGAGATCAGGATGGTGATCAGCGAGCCGGCGATGTTTACGACCAGCAACAGGTCGAGGAAGTCGGGCGGCATCGGCACGATGAGCATCATGACGATACCGATCACAACCACCGCGATCCCGATGTCCGAGAACTTCAGGAGCTTGAGTAATGGGTGGTCGGGTAACCCCGCCAGAGGGTCCGGTTGTTGGCCCATCTTAGTGCGCCCTTTCTCCGATGGTTGGTAAAATCATTTGCGAGCCTTGGCCCGTCGGCGTTTCATCTCGCGCTTGCGTTTGAGCTTGATCACATAAGCCAGGACTTCGGCCACCGCTTTGTAGAGCTCGGTTGGGATGGCCTGACCGACCTCGCAGGCTCCGAAGAGCGTGCGGGCCAGCTCGACGTTCTCGATGATGGGGACGTCGTGGTCCTCGGCCTTCACTTTGATCTGCTGCGCGATCAGGTTTTCTCCTTTGGCCACCACCATGGGGACGGGATCGACCCCGGTCTCGTACTTGAGCGCGATGGCGAGGTGGGTCGGGTTCGTGACCACGGCCGAGGAGTTGGGCACCTCCTCCATCATGCGGCCCTGGGCGCCCTGGCGCATCAGCTGGCGCATCTTGGCCTTCACCTGCGGGTTACCCTCGGTGTCTTTGTACTCGTCCTTCAGCTCTTGCATGCTCATGCGCATCTGCTTCATGAACTGCTTGTACTGGAACAGGTAATCCAAGATCGAAAGCGCCGTCATGCCGATCAGCACGCGGAACGTGAGGGTGACCAGGATATCCTTGACCAGCAGCATGGTCTGGGTCAGGTCCATCTGCGGCGAGGCGGCGAACTTGGGGAGCTCGTTGGCGACGGCCTTATAGCAGATCCAGCCAATGACGGCCGTCTTGAGGATCTGCTTGACCAGCTCCATCACCGACTTCATCGAGAAGATGCGCTTCACGCCCTCGATCGGGTTGATCTTGCTGAGGCTGGGCTTGAGCGGCTCCACCGTGAACAGGAACTTGACCTGTGCCAGGTTGGCGACGATGGCCATCACGAACACCGAGGCCAGCAGCGGCGCCAGCGTGGTGAGCACGGTGAACATGATGAGCGCGGTCTCGCCCATCAGGTTGCGCTCGCCCATCTGGAAGGTGGGAATCTGCTTCCAGACATACTTGGTGTAGTCGACGATCTTGCCCATCATCATCGGGCCGCAACTGAGCAGCACCCCGTAACAGGCGAGCAGAATGAGCGTGGAGATGATCTCCTGGCTCTTCAGCACCTGGCCTTTCTTGCGAGCTTCCTGGAGCTTGTGCTCGGTTGGTTCTTCGGTTTTATCGCTGTCGGAGCCGCCCAAACTACGTCACCTCCTCTCAGGGCGCCATCAAATGGATGGTCTGCATGATCTGGTCATCGTTCAGAGCGAACTGCTTCTCGAGGAGCTGGCACACGTACGGCAGCCCCACGGTCATCAGGCTCAGTCCGATACCAATATTCATAGGAAAGCTTAACATGAAAACGTTCATCTGGGGAGCGACGCGGGCCAGCAGCGCCAGCGCGATCTGCCCGATGAAGAGGGCCGCCAGCGCCGGGGCGGCAATCTGGATGCCCACCGCAAAAACGTCGCCCGAGGCCGCCACGAAGCCCTCCACGATGTTTCCCGGCATCTTGAAGTAGGTCACCGGAATGACCCGGAAGCTCTCCCAGATGGCCACCGCGAACTTGTGATGGCCGTCGAGCAAGAGATAGAGCTGCATCGCCATGTAGAAGTGCAGGCGACGAATCAGGTTGATCGCGCCGTGGCTGGAGGGGTCGGCCGAGGCGGCCACCGAGAGACCGAGCTGGATGTCCAGCATCTCGCCCCCGAACTGGGCCGAGGCCAGCACCATGAACGAGATGAACCCGATCGCCAGGCCCACGCCGATCTGGCTCAAGATGGCCCCGAAGAACTGGCGCGCCTCCAGGCACTCGTAGATGTTCTCCGGCACCGGAACCGTCGGGTAAACGCAGCAGGTCAGCGCGAGGGCCGTACCGATGCGAATGTGATTGTTGAAGTGGCGCGAACCCCAGATGGGCGCCTGCACCATGATGAGCACGATCCGGGTAAACGTCAGGCACCAGACGGCCAGCATGGCAAAGCCCTGCTCGTATCCGTTTGGCTCGGGCGCCACTCAGTGGGGACCCACCTTCGCGATGGTGGCAAAGACCTCACCCATGAAGGTTCCCAGGTTGCCGATCAGCCAGCTGCCGGACAGCACCATGGTCAGGAACGTGACGATGATCTTGGGCACGAAGCCCAGGGTCTGCTCCTGCACCTGGGTGGTGGCCTGCAAGATGGAGACGACGAGGCCGATGCCCAGCGCCCCGATCAGCATCGGAGAAGACAGGATGAGAATGAGGTAGAGGGCCCGGGTGCACAGGCCCATCACGAAGGTATCCGTGAAAATCTCAGCGCCGAGCATCAATGCTTGGGTCCAATCTTCTCGATGTGCCCCATGATACGCACGGTGAACTCGACACACGTGGCGGCGATCCAGGCGCCATACATGATGACCGAGAGAAACGTGGCCATGATCTTGGGCACGAACGAGAGCGTCTGCTCCTGCACCTGAGTCGCGGCCTGAAAGATACTGACCAGCACGCCCACCGCGATGGCGGCGATCAGCATGGGAGAGGAGAGCACGAGCATATCCCGCGTGGCTTCCGCGATCAGCGCAAGCATGAACTCTTTGGTAAAGAACTCTTCGGCCAGGAACAGCATCGCCATCTCCTTTCTCTTTGCTCTGGGTTGGTTGCCCCGGCCCTGCCGGGGCTACTGTTCGATACGGTTGAAGCTGTTGACCAATCCGTTGATGATGATGTGCCACCCGTCGATACTGACGAACATCAGCAGCTTGAAAGGCAACGAAATGGTCATCGGGGAAAGCATGAACATACCCATCGACATCAGCACCGAGGCCACGATCATGTCGATGACCAGGAAGGGGATGTAGAGCAAGAAGCCGATCTCGAACGAGGTCTTGATCTCGCTCAGGATGTAGGCCGGAAGCAGCACGTAGAACGGCACGTTCTTGCGGTTGTCGACCTTCATCTTGGACAGCCCCAGGAAGAGCCCCAGGTCCTTGTCGCGGGTCTGTGCGAGCATGAACTCTTGCAGAGGGCCGATGAACTTCTTGAAAGCCTCGGCTTGCTTGATGGTCCCCTTGTAGTAGGGCTGGATGGCTTCCCGGTTCATCTTCTCGCCGACCGGGGCCATGATGTACATGGTCAGGAACAGCGCCAGGGCCATCAGCACCTGGGTGGGCGGCACCTGCTGCGTTCCCAGCGCGGTGCGCAGGAACGAGAGGGTGACCGTGCAGCGGATGAAGGCGGTGGTCATCACCAGGATGTAGGGGGCCAGCGACAACGTGGTGAGCGCCAGGCTCACCTGGATGAAGGTCGAGACCTCGGCCTTCTCGTCCATCGGCTTGCCGTTGATGTTGATCTCGGGCAATTCGATGGGCGGGAACTGGGCCATGGCGCGCTTGGTCGCCAGGATGCCGAACAGAACCGTCAATCCAAAAGCCCAGAGCCATTTGGTGCGGGTGCTCATACGTCTCCCTTTCTCCCGGCGCCGAAGCCGGGGAAGATGGACAGGTAGTGGCGCAAAATATCCCCGTGGAACGACAGGGTGGGCACCGGGGCCGCCTGGGGGCGCTTCTCGGCCACCGCGGCCTGGGGTGCCGGCTCGAGCTGGTCTTCAGTCAGCTCGCAGAGCGTGTTGACGTTCTGCTCGGTCTGGCCCAGCACGAGGTACTTCTTGCCCACGCGCACCAGGCTCACCGTGGCGCCCGTCGCCAGCGCCTGTCGCTCGAGCACCTCGAGCTGCTTGACGCGCTTGCCGGAGGTTGCCATTCCGGGCAGCCACTTGGCCATCGCTTTGAGCGTCGCGAAGGCCAGGAAGCCGACCAGGAAGAGCATGATCACCATCTGCTGCAGCTTACTGATGAAGATGCTCGAGTTGCCTCCACCCTCGGCGTCGGGGTTCCAGGGCGTGGCGACCGCGGCCGGAGTGGGGCTGGCCACGGCCTCCGCCTCGGGAGTGGGGCTGGCCGCCGCCGCGGGCTCGGGGCTCGGACTGGCCACGGCCGCAGGCTCGGGGCTGGGGCTCGCCACGGCATCCGCCGGAGAGACCTCCGGGCGCGGCCCTCCCGGGCTCGCCGCAAAGGTCGGTACCTGTCGACTGTCGACTGTCGACTGTCGACCCTCCCCGGTCGGCCGACGCTCCTCGACCCGCCGACCCTTCTCGATGTACTGGGGCTCGGTGACCACCGAGATCCCCCCGCCACCAAACGTAACCGTCATGGGATGTTTCCGGTGGGGATTGGGGGAGGAGGGAGAGAGGGGGAAGGAACCGACCGAGACCTGGTTTCGTTGCGAGCGAGCCATCAACTCGCCGACCGTGGGGCCAGTGAGCGGCGGTGGCTGCGCTCGTCCGCCCCGACTGAGAGTGGTCAAGCAGAGCGTGAGCACGGTGAGCAGCATCAGCCACCCGAGCCCGCGCCTGGCGCGCTTGTTCTCCCAGCGTCGGGGCTGCCACAGATTCACGGCGTCACCAGCTCGGTGATGCGCACCGCGTAGTTACCATCGATCTCCACGACCTCACCACGGGCGATCAAGGTGCCGTTGACCATGAGGTCGACCGGCTCGCCCTGCTCCTTGTCGAGCTCGATCACGCTACCGGCGGAGATCTTCAGGACGTCGCGCACGGTGCGCAACCCCCGTCCCATCTCGGCCTCGACGATGAAAGGGACGTCGTACAGCATACCCAGGTCTTCACGCTCGCGGAAAACCGAGGGGGGATTGCTGCGGCGGCGGGGAGCCGCACTGAAATCGCCGTCCATGCTACTTGATAATCTCCGTGATCCGCACGCCGTACTGGCCGTCGATCTCGACCACCTCGCCGCGCGCGATGCGCTTGTTGTTGACCAGGATGTCGATCGGCTCACCGGCCTCTTTGTCCAGCTCGATCACCGAGCCGACCGTCAGCTTGAGGATGTCCTTTACCTGGCGGCGGGCTTTGCCGAGCTCGGCCTGGACCACCAGTTGGACGTCCTTGAGCAGGTCGATGCTGCTGGGCGAGCCCTGTGCCTGGGCATCGGCCTGCAACATTCCGAACTGGACCGCGCGGGGGCCCTGGTCACTCATCGAATTCTTCGTCTCCCTCTTGCAGCACTCTGAGCACCTTGGCTGCCATACGACCGTCTTTGATGCCGGGCTGGCCGAGGAACTTGGTCTTGTCGTTCACCTTGATGCGCAACGGGGCGCTGATCTCGGTGTCCAACCGAATCGTGTCACCCACCTCGAGGGTCAAAAGGTCCTGGAACATAATCTCCGCCCGTCCCAGGCTGATGGCGACGGGAACCTTGGCCATCTCGAGGCTGCGTCCGAAAATGGGCGGCCCGGGTGCCGCCCCGGCCGTCCCGCTTTCGGTGCGGGTCAGGATGTAGCGGTCGAAGGACGCTTGCGGAATGGCGTTCTTCAGATACCGGAAGGGGAGGCAGACGTTGACCAGCCCCTGGGCGTGGGCCACGTCGGCCTGGAAGGAGGTCACGACCATCGTCTCCGAGGGCGGCGCGATGTGCACGGCCATCGGGTTGAACTCGAGCCCCTGGAACTGGGGCTTGGTCTCGGGCCGGATATCTCTCCAGGCTTCGCCATAAGCTTCCAGCATCTTGAGCAGGGGCTTTTGCAAGATCACCTTCTCGAGATCGGTGAAGAACGGCCGCACTTCCTCGCGGGGAGGGGCGCCTTTGCCGCCCATCAGCTTGTCGAACAGAGCGAAGGAGAGGTCGAAATCGATATCCATGAAGGCCAGCACGTCGGGCTCGGCCTTGAAGATCAAGATGGGTGTGGGGTCGGGCAACATGTTCAGATAGGAATGGTAACTGCGCGGTTTCACGCTGACCATCTCCATCTGAAAGCGGGTCTGGAGGAGCGGGGCGAGCGCCGTTACGACGCTCTCGGCGAAGCCGACGAATAACTTTTCAAGAAAGCGCTGCTGGTCCGCCGAGAACTTGTCCATCTGGCGGAAATCGTACGGACTGGCCCCTTCGTAGCGGCGGCGCTGAGCCGACCGCATGACGTCATTGAAGCTTCCCACGCTTTCCCGCAAGTACCAACCTCCGTCGCCGTTCCCCCCGGTGAATAGCAGGGCTTCGAGCCTGACCGGGGCCATTCCCGCCTCGGGCGATTATAGCACCAACGCCAGGCGCGACGCCATGAAACATTCGACTGGCACAGAAGGGCCCGGGCCGCAAGTCGTGGCGCTGTGCGTCGCAACTTGCAATCGCGTTCGCGCGAAGCGCGGCGCGTTGAATCGGGTTCGGCCCGGGCGCCTTCGCCGGGGGGGTTGCTTAGCGGACGAGACCCAGAGCGGACTGGGTCAGCTTGTCCATGGCGCGGAAGGCGGCCATGTTGGCTTCGTAGTTCTGCTTGGCCATACCGATGGAGGCGGCCTGCTGGGCGAAGTCGACGTTGGCCAACTCCAGGCTGCCGGGCGCGACGCTACCCAGAGCGCCCTGTCCGGCCACGCCCACCACCGCGCCGCCCGAGTGCTCGGACTCGGCAAACGTCGTGGTGCCCGTCTTGGCCAGGGAGCTGGGGTTGGCGAACGAGGCCACACCCACCTGGTAGAGCGGGGTCGAGCTGGTGATGGTCTGGTTGGTCACCGGATCGGTGAGGGTGGACTCGCCATAAAGCTTGCCCGTCTCATCGAAGTGGAAACCGGTGTATTTGCCCGCGTAAAGCTTGGTCTGGGGGTCGAGCGACAGGTCGATGGCACCGAGGTCGCCCGAGATGTTGCCCTGGGCGTCGAGCTTGAAGCCCTGCACCTTCTTGCCGTCCTGCATGCAGAGCTTGCCGCTCTGCCAGGTGAAGCGGCCGTCGCGGGTGTAGTGGTTCTTCACGCCATCGCTGACCATGAAGAAGCCCTGGCCGTTCATCGCCAGGTTGGTGGCGTTCTGGGTCTTGAAAATCTGTCCCTGGGTGAACACGATGCCGCCCGAGCGCGTCTGGGCTCCGCCCGACATGGTGTTGTTCATGATGTCGGAGAACTGCACGGTCTCCGCTTTGTAACCGGGAGTGAACTGGTTCTTCAGGTTCTCTGAATAGGTGTTCAGCATCTCCTGGTTCTGCATGATGGAGTTGACCTGATTGTTGAAATCAAACATCCCGTGAAGCGTCCTCCTTCTCGAATCCCAAAACCTTTGTGTGTGTTACGCGCCCAAAGCCGTCGTGGCTTCCGTCTTTCATTCTAGGCGCGTTTCGTTTCCGGCTTTTTGCCGGTGTGTTAACGCGAAGTTAACATGGTCGCCCCAAAAGAGGCGGTAGCAGGCAGACGGGAGACGGGAGAAGTCAGTCGTAGTCTCCCCTCTCCCGTCTCGAGTCTACCGTCTCCCGTCCGGGGTCAGACGGTGTCCACAAGCTTGACGGAGACTTCGTTCAGCCGGATCCCCCGGTCGCTGACCTTGGTCCGCAGCTCTTCCTCGTTCTCCTCGATCACTTCGCGCGTGACCTTGGAAGTGGTCTCGAACTCGGCCTTGATGCCCTCCTTGCCGTGCGTCAGCTTGATGCGCACGTCGCCGAGGTATTCCGGGTTCAGCTTGATGCTGAGCTCGGTCTTGTTGGCCAGGTTGCGCACCTCGATGTGCTGCAGCAGCTGACTGATGACCACCTGGCGGTGCTGGCGGGCATCGTCGGCGTTCTGCTGGGCCTTGACCTCGGTGTTCTGCTGCACGGCGCGCAGCTCTTTAGCCAGGTCTTTCTGGGGCTGGGTCTCGCCCGCGGCCAGCTTTTCGAACTCGCGGTCGTGCTCTTTGTCCTTGACCAGCTGGTCGAGCTGCGTGGAAACGTTCTTGGGAGAGCCATCTCGCGTGACCTTGGCGAGCTGGGCGAAGGAGAGGTCGCGCAGGTGCATGCCGCGGTCGGCCAACATTCCGCGCAGATCGTGCAGGCCGACGGAAGAGAACTCACCTACGCGCATGGACTGCTTCTCGCCCAGCGACATGGTGTCGGTGTTCTTGAGCGCGATATCGTAGAGATATCCGTTGAGCTTGCTCAGGTGCTTCTGCTGAAGCGCCTTCTGGTCGAGCTCCTCGGCCTTTTCGTGGGTGCGGGTATCCTTTTTGTCTTCCCGCCTGGCCTGTTTGTCGTCATTGATGAAGGACTTTGCCTTGCCGGATTCTTCCTTGTCCCCCGTGGCTTTGTCCAGCTCTTTGGAGAAGGCGTCGGCGTCGCCTTTCTCGCTCTTCTTGGTGCTGGTCTGCGGAGCCCCGGAGAGGCTCAACAGAGCCTGGGTCTGAAGCATCGGATTTTCCATTCAAACACCCCTCGTAGCTGTATCGTTGGGAGAACCTGGAGATTAGAAGCTAGCGCCCCCCTGTTGCTTGTAACGCTGGTAGTTGTCGAGCACGACGGAAACGTAGTTCTGGGTCTCGGGATAGGGCGGAATGCCGCCCGACTGCATCACGGCCCCGGGGCCCGCGTTGTAGGCCGCGATGGCCTTGGTCATGTTGCCGTTGAACGTCTCGAGCATCTGCTTGAGATACTTGGTGCCGCCCATGATGTTCTGGTAGGGGTCGAAGCCGTCGGTCACGCCCATCTCGGCGGCCGTCTCGGGCATCAGCTGCATGAGGCCCATGGCGCCGCAGTGGGACTCGGCCCGAGGATTGAAGGCCGACTCTTGCTTGATGACGGCGCGGATCAAAGACTCGTCCACGTTGTACTTGCCGGAAGCTTCGCGGATCATCCCGTCGTAGTCGCTTCCTTCTCCCGACCACTTGCCCACGGTCTGGGGGGCGCTGGCTTTGGCCGCGCCGGCCGGCTTCTTCTCTTCGGCCAGGCTGTTGACCAGTTTCTCGAACGAAACCGCTTCGTTGGAGCGCGTCTGTCCGCTGACCCAGGCGGGGGCGGCATTCGACTTGGAGATGTAGTTGCTCCCGCCCATTTTCGCGTCGAGCTGCTGCAGCTTGAGCTCTAACGCCTTGATGCGGTCCATGGACATGCCAGTTCCTCCTTCGCGTTACCGGGACTGCGGTCTCTTGGTCATAGCCAGGCTGAGCCGGGGGACCAGACCGGAGGAAGTCCTGGGGCAAATGGGCGCTCCTCCAGTATATCTCCTCGGTCCGGCACGGTCAACCATCACTCCACCCCCAGGGCTTTGTCGCGCGCAACCTTGAGGGTGGCGAGCTCGTCGATCATCTTGGATTCCTCATACTCTTGCTCGGCGAGCCAGGCTTCGTGGGCGTTCTCTTTGTGTTTCTCGTAGGCTTTTCGCTCCATGACGGCTTTGCGCAAATTCTCGCGCTGCTCCACAATCTTCACGGCCAGCTCTTGTAGTCGCAACTCCTGGTACTTGATCTTGCCTTCCAGGTTCTTGATGTGTTGCGGATAGAAGCGCAGCTCGTTGATGGTGATCTGGCCCACGGCCTGCTTCTGGCGAACCTCGACGTGGGCTTGCATCAACTGAGCCTCGAGCTGGGCTTTGACCTGGCGCTCGTAGGCCTCTTCCTGGATCAGCTTCCCCAGCTTTTCCTTTTCTTCGTCTTCCTTCTTCCGCTTGATCTCGAGCACTTTCTCGAGGCGGTATTTAAAACGCTTCGGAGGCACTAGCGCGCCCTGCCAATTCGGCTACTGCCGACTGCTAACTGCCAACTGCCAACCACACCCATCAGCGGCTCATCATCTCCAGCAAACGCCGGCGGGTCTCCTCGAACGGCGCCGGGTCGTAGATGCCCTGGGTGAGGAACGCCCGCACCTCGTCGATCATCGAGATGGCGTAGTCGACCTTGGGGTTGGAGCCGCGCTGGTAGGCGCCGATGTTGATCAGGTCCTCTTGCTCGTTGTAGGTGGCCATCACGTTGCGGAGCTTCATGGCCGCGGCCTGGTGGTCTTTGGGGTTGATCTCGGTGAAGAGACGCGAGACCGACTGCAGCACGTCCACGGCCGGATACTGGTTCTTGTGGGCGATCTTACGATTGAGGACGATGTGGCCGTCGAGAATGCCTCGCACGGTGTCCGCGATGGGCTCGTTCATATCGTCGCCTTCGACGAGCACGGTGTAGATGGCGGTGATGGTTCCCCTGGGGGAGGTGCCGGCTCGCTCCATCAGCTTGGGGAGCAGCGCGAACACCGACGGGGTATAACCTTTGGTGGCGGGCGGCTCGCCGACCGCCAGACCGACTTCGCGCTGGGCCATCGCGAAACGCGTGACCGAGTCCATCATCAGGATGACGTTCTTGTTCTGGTCGCGGAAATACTCGGCGGCGGCCGTGCCGGTGTAAGCGGCTTTGAGACGCACGAGCGCCGGCGTATCAGAGGTGGCCACGACCACCACGCTGCGGGCCAAACCCGCCTCGCCCAGGTCGCGCTCGAGGAAGTCGCGCAGCTCGCGGCCGCGCTCTCCCACCAGCGTCAGCACGTTGACGTCAGCCTCGGCCGCGTTGCGGGCGATCATGGAAAGAGTGGTGGATTTTCCCACGCCGGAACCGGCGAAGATGCCCACGCGCTGGCCTTTGCCGAAGGTCAGCATGCTGTCGAGCACGCGCACCCCCAGTGGCATCACGTGCTCGATACGGGGACGCGTGATCGGGTTGGGCGGGTCGTTGTAAATCGGCACCTCGGCCTCGTACTCCAGCGGGCCTTTGCCGTCGATCGGCTCGCCCAGTCCGTCCAGCACGCGCCCGAGCATCTTGGGGCCGACTTTGACCGAGAGCGGCTTGCCCATGCCGCGCACCTCGCAGCCGGGGCCGATGCCGCCCATGTCGCCCAGCGGCATCAACATGACCTTGCTGGCTTTGAAGCCCACCACCTCGGTGCGGATGGGCGGCTTGATGCCGGCCTTGTCGTAGACCATGCAGAGCTCGCCCATCTTGACGGCCGGTCCCTCCGACTCGATGGTCAGACCGATTACCTGCTGCACACGGCCGTGCATCTTGACCGTGTGAATCTGAGGGAGCATCCGCTCGAAGCGGGAAAAATCGACCTCGATTTCCGTGTCAGCCATTGGCCAGCTCCGTTTCCATCAAGACGGCGGTTTCCTCGAAGGCGGCCTCGATGGCCGCCATCTTGGTCTTGAGGCGCGCGTCCACGTTGCCCAGGTTGGTCTCCAGCACCAGGCTGCCCGGATCGAGACTGGCGTCGGCGGTCACCTCGAACTTCTTCAGGCCCTCCACCATGCGTTCGAACTCGGGCTGATGCTTCCGGGCCGCGTCAAAGTCGTCGGGGTGGCAGCGGATGGTGATCTCCTCGCGGTCCTTGATGTGCGACAGGGCATCTTTGACCACCCCGACGATCACGTCCGGGTTGCACTTGATCTCCTCACCGATGAGGCGCTGAGCGATCTTCACCGCCAGCCGCCCCAGCTCGGGCTCGGCCGCTTTCAGCACGCGGGCGCGCTCGGTAACGCACTGGCGGAAGAGGATCTTGAACTCCTCCACCACGCCCGAAAGTTGCTGCTTGCCCGCCTCCAGGCCCTCGGCCTTACCGGCCTCGTAACCCTGCTCTTTGGCGGTCTTCTCGGCTTCCTGGACGTGAGCCTGGGCCTCTTCCATGAAGCGCGTGGCCTGCTCCTGGGCATCGGAGATGATCTGCTGGGCCTTGCGGCGCGCCTCCTCGAGGATCTGCTCGTCGATGGGAGGCGGCGGGGGTGGCACCGGCTCGGGCGGAGGCGGCGGGGCGGCCTCCACCACGGGGGTAGCCGCAGCCTCGGTTTCGGGCTCTGCCTCGGGGACGGGCGGGGGCTCGTCGCCTCCCACGGTCGTCTTGGCTTTGATGGGAGGCAGGCGCGGATGCTCCACCGGCACGTTCATGGTCGCGTGCATGCCTACCCCGTGGCCGATCAGACGGGTGCTGACCACCTCGACCTTGGGCGGCTCGACGGCGGCCTCGAACTCCTTGGACTCTTCCGGCGGCGGTGGGGGCGGAGGCGGGAAAGACTCGCCCTCGGGCTGCTCCTGGGGTGGCTTAGGCTCGAAATCGGAGGAACGATAAAGCGCGGAATGCCGCCCCTCCTTCTGGGGAGCGCTTGCGACATCGCCGGGCTTTTTCTTGATCAGCGCCAGTGAGCTGTACCTACTTGAACTTGATCTTGCCCAGAGTCACCAGACCGCGCAGAATGTTGCGGATCTGCTGCTGAGCGGCTTTGATCTCTTCCCACGGAACCTGACCCAGGCTCTCGACATCGTCGCGGAGAGCGCGGGCAACTTCCGGCGAAAGGAACCGATAGATTCTTTCGCCCAGCTCCTTGTTGGCGCCTTTCAGCGCCAGCACCAGATCGCGGAAGTCGGTCAGGCGCAACACCTGTTGCAGCGAGCTGTCGTCGATGTTGTTGAGGTCCTCGAAGTCGCACAGCTTGGTTTTGATGTCGCTGGCCAGGTGGGGGCTCTTCTGCGTCAGGCCGCTGAGGATCTTCTCCTCGGTGTTGCGGTCGGCTTGATTGAGGATCTCGAGCAGCGCCTCTTTGCCATCGGCGTGGGTCTGGAAACCTTCGTCCAGGGCCTGTTGCAGGCGGGTCTCCAGCACGCGCTCGACCTCATCCAGGATCTCCTTGGAGATCTTACCCAGCTCGGCCAGGCGGCGCGCCACCTCGGTCTGGATGCCCGGGCCCAGCTCGCCCAGCACGGCCGAAGCCTGGTTGGGCTCGAGGTAGCTCAGCACCAGCGCGATGGTCTGAGGATGCTCTTTGCGGATGAGGTGAATGAGCTGGCGCGGGTCCACGCGCCGCAGAAAGCCCAGCGGACGCTTCTGCCCGGTCGCGGTCGAGCCCATCCCCATGGCGCCCACCGAGAGGGTTGCTGACGGACGCGAGTCCATCAGGGCGGTGCCCAGACCCCCGCCGGCCTGGGCCGCCTCGCGCAGCCCCGGGACGTTGGTGGACTGCAGGAACTCTTCGATGACCTGAGCCCGCACCTCGGGGCTGATCTGGGGCAGCTTGGAAATCTCCAGCGTGATCGCCTGCACCTCTTCGGGCCCGAGCTCCTTGAAGAGCTGGGCCGACACCTCGGGTGGCAGCGACATCAACAGGATGGCGGCTTTTTGTTTGGGGGGAAGATTGACGGTAGAGATAGTGGGACTCCCTTCCGCATACCAGTTTTCGCCAGGGCCGCCTTCGGCCCTTCGGGCTCGGGGGCCCCTGCCCCCGCCTGCGCGCTGGCGCTTGCACTGTTCGATGTGGTCCGGGCGGTTCTCCTACTTGAGCCAGCGCTCCCTGAGGCGGCCCGTGAAACCTGGCAGGTCTTGCCGGGCCAATTCGCGGGCTCGCTCGGTGCGCACCGTATCCAACTGCCGTCGCACCTTCTGGCGCAGCTCGGGGGAGAGCGCATTCAGCACTGTCACACGCCGAGACGGCTCCAGGCTGCGCAACAAAGCCGCGATTGTGGGAGGCTCCTCGGCCTCGAGAAGCTGCAAGAGCTGGGGGTCGTCCAAACCCTGTAAGAGGCGTCCCAGCGGGCGCTGGGATACGTCGGGCAGGTCGGGCAGGTCGAGAAACTCGCTCAAAACGCGCTCCTTGTCCTCGGACTCGAGCACGGGAAGCTGGGCGATCTCCAGGGTGACGGTCTGCACCTCTTCCACTCCCAGGCGCGCGAAGATCTCGGCGCTGAGCGAGGGAGGCAACATCATCAGCAGCACGGCCGCCTTCTGACGCGGGGAAAGGGACTGCGGGGCCCGAGCCGGCCGGGGATCGGCCGCCGCCACCAGCACACTGAGCTGGTTCCGCAACCACGCCCCTTCCAGCGCCGCCAGACGGCGTACGTGTTGACCGGGGTCGACACGCGTAACCTGCTCGCGCCAGGATTGGCTCCTGCCTTCCCGGCGATGCTGCAGGAGCGGATCGCAGGCAAACAGGCCGGTCCAACGGCGCGACTGATAGAACGGCTCCAGCAGTTGCATCTCCAGGAAGATGGCCTGACGGTCGTCCCCCCGGAGCTCCTCCACCCAATCGAGAGGAGCCTCGCTGCCCATGGCCAGCATCAACAAAGCCAGCCGCCGCAACGGAGTCAGCTCGACGTACGGAATAACGATCACTCCCCAATGTACAAGTTAAGAGTCAAGAGCCGAGAGTTAAGAGAGGAACTCCTCTCAACTCAGACTTCTTGACTCTCGACTGTGTCTTAGCCGCCCTGGGAGAGCCAGGTGCTCTTGAGCATCTCGGCCACCTTGGTGGGGCGCTCCTTGGCGAGCTTCTCGAGCTGCTCGGTAGTGTTGACGCGGGTCTCGCCCATCGCCGTGGTCTTGCCGGACTTCTCATTGAGAAGGTCGGAGATGTCGCTGGCGGTCGCTCCACCGGTCGCACCGAGCAAGGGGGCCGACTTGTCGACCTGGACCTTGTGCTGCTTGAGGAGGAACACGGCCACCACGGCCAGGAGGATCATCGCCGGGAAGAACATCATCAGGGCGACCATCTTGGGGTCGATCGCCGCGCCGCCCGCCTTCGGGGGAGCGTAGCCACCGTCGCCACCCATGTTGCTGGTGGCTTCTTCCAGGAAGGCCGTCTTGCCGCCCATGAAGGGCATGCTGATGACGGTGCAGCTGTCGCCGCGGCTCTCGTCCAGGCCCACGGTGTCGCGGACCAGGCCGGCGATCATCGCGCGCTTGTCTTCGGGAATGTTGTCCACAGCCACGCTGCAGGTGATGCGCTTGATGCGGGGGGCGCGATCCACGACTTTCGCCACGGTCTCGCTGGCCTCACGCTTGGTTGCAATCTTCTCGTTCTTGTAGCCGCCATTGTTGCCGCTGCCGGGGTTGGCCGACATCTGGGCGCCGTTGTCACTGCCGCTGCCACCGGGGTTGCGGTTGTATTCTTCGGTCACGCGCTGGGAGCCAACCTCGACGGTGGGGCCCATCACTTTGCGGGTGGTCTCGGTCTGAGAATAGTCGAACTCGACGTTGACGGTCGCCACGGAGCGGTTGGGGCCGAGCACGCGGTCGAGCGCGGCCTGCACCTTCTGCTGCTTGTCGCTCTCGTCTTTGTCCTTCATCTCGGCGGGCGTGACGGCACCCAGGGCTCCGTCTTCGCCGTTGGGAACCATCGCGGTGAGGTCGGTGCCCTCTTTGTCGACGATCTGGACGTTCTCAGGCTTCAGGTCGGGCACCGAGGCCGCCACCAGATGCATCACGGCGGAGATCTGGTTGCGGTTCATCTTGATACCGGGCTGCAGCTTGAGCATCACCATCGCGGTCACGCTGCGCTGGTCGTCTTTGAAATAGGTCATCTCGGGGATGGCGAGCTTGACGTAAGCGTCGGCCACGCCATCGAACTGACGCAGAGTCTCGGTGATCTGACCCTCCAGAATGCGCTGACCCATCGCCCGCTGCTGGGACTCGGTCTGCGTGCCCATTCCGGCGTCGGGCGCCTTGGTCATCACCTCATGGCGCGGCAGTCCATACTTGGACAGCTCGATCTGGGCACGATTCCGGTCGCCCGGGTGAATCGTAATTGTATCACCCGTCACCGCGACCTGGTGCTGAATGCCCAGCTCGGTCAACTTCTTGGAGACCTCGTTGACGTCGGTCGCCGTCATCTTGGTCGGATACAGATCAACCGGCTTGTTGGAGGCGCTGATCACCGTGTAGGTCAATCCGCCCGTCACAACGAGGCCGATGACCACGAACAGCAAAATCTTGACTTTGGGGCTCATCTTGCCCCAGAGCTCTCCAACCTTACCCAGCGGCCCCCCTCCGCCGGGGCCCGCGGCCGGCCCACGTCCTGTGGCCAGTCGACTGCCGGTTCGCATCCCCGTCTGGATCCCAGTGGCCATCGTTAGGTCCTCTCCTTCCGATCCTCTCGATCCCCATCACCCGGTCGTGTGTCTGTCTATTGGCCCCGGGTCGGCCGGTAGGTGCAGCTTACAGCTGCATCTGGAACAAGGTCGTGGTCGCCTGAGCCAGCTTGGAGGCGATGGTAGTGGTCATCTTCATCGCCACCTCAGCTTTGGCGCCCGCGATGGTGATCTCGTGGATGTTGTCCACGTTGCCGCTGGCCAGAGCCTGGGTCATCTTCTTGGACTGGTCCTGAATCGTGTTGACCGTGTTCACCGCGTTCCCGAGCAGGGACGCGAAGCTGCTGGCCTGTTCCTCGGTGGGCTTGATCAGAGAGGGGGAGCCAGTTCCCTCGAGACCTTTGATACCACCAATGCCGCCGATGGAGCTCAACGGGTTCTGCATTGTCCAGATCCTCCTAAATTTTAGCCCTTACCGATTTCGAGAGCCTTCATCGCCATCGCCTTGGCCGCTTCCACCGTGGTGGCGTTGGCTTCGAAGGCGCGGCTGGCCTGAATCATCGTGGTCATTTCCTGAATGATGTTGACGTTTGGCATGGCCACGTAACCTTTGTGGGGGCCGTCTTTCTCGGCGTTGGGATTACCCGGGTCGTAGACCCAGCGGTAATCGCTCTGATCCTTCTCGATACCGTTGACCTTCACGCCGCCCCCCGAGAACTTGACGGGGTCGTTGTTCAGGTCGACGTCGAAGGACGCGGTGGCAAAGTCGCCCTCGAACTGAGCCTTCATCTGGGGGGACACCATCGCCATCTGGCGCTGGTAGGGGGTGCCTTCCTCGGTCTTGGAGGTGTTGGCGTTGGCGATGTTCTCGGAGATGACATTCATCCGGAACTGCTCGGCCGACATTCCGCTGGCCGCGATATCAAAGGTCTGGAAAAACTTCACAGAGCAAGCCTCCTTAAGATTTAGCGACCGCTATTCTCGACGACCCACTTGAGCGCGCCATAGACCCCCGAGATCTTGGTGGCGAGCGCGTTATACATAATCTGGTTCTTGGCCAGGCTGGCCATCTCTTGGTTGACGTCGACCTTGCCGGCCTGGTCGACGAGCTCGGGCTGCAGGCTGGCCATCGTCCAGCCGGTGCCGTCGAGCGCGAACTCTTTGTCGACGCTGGCGGTGACGGCCACGGAGTTCTCTTTATTGGCCTCGTCCTCGTTATCGAGCGCCTCGCGGAGGTGGCTCTCGAAGACCACGGTCTGACCCGTGTAGCCCTGGGTGTTGACATTGGCGATGTTGTTGGAGATGACTTGCTGACGCATCGAGGCTGCGTTCAGCGCCTTTTCGAGCATCGTCGTATCTACGATACTGTAAGGCTTGCCCATAATCGGTGCTCCTCCCGCCTTTTGTGTCTGAACCGTCGCGGTTCTCTGTGCGGCTCTTCCAGACGCTCCAAACACGCATTACACAGAGCCTGTGCGCCTGAAATTAGTCTATCGGCAGGCTGTTTCCAGCTTATTAGCGCCATGTTAACAGAATGTTACCGGGTTTGACGCAACTGCCGAGGTCAAGAGAATTAAGTTTCCGTAACGTTTCCACTTCGACGAAGCGCTTTAGAGTCCTCGGGGGCAGGGGGGGCACTTTACATTTTGGAAACAGGAGGTGATAAGCGAGCGAGAGACAAAAACCTGCTAGCGAAGCGCGCAGCGAGCCGAAGGCGTAGGGAGCTCCTGGTGTTTCCACAAGCTTTGGGAAGGTTGGTGAAGGATCTTTGGATCCGATGAGGCCCGGTCCTCCGCCCGGCACGCCCGGCGGACCCCAGATACCGCTCACGGAAGAGTGGTTTCGCGCGCAAAAAAAGGCTTTGAAAGAAGCCGGCATGGAGAAGTACAGCGCCGGCACGAACGAGCCGACTGAGACGATGACTCTCAGCCAGGCGGCGCAAAATCTTCCGAACGAGAAGCAAGAAAAGTTTCTCTCCAACGTCATGCCCGCGCTCCTTTCCATGGATGAGAACGACGAGAACTTTCTGCCCGATGCCACCGAGAAGCTGGTCGGCTCGGCCCTGGAGCAAGAGTTCGGGGAGCAGATCCACGAGAAGCCTGGCTTTCCCCAGATGCAGCAGAAGATCAGCCGCACCATCCTGTCCGACGATCGCTACCGCGAGGTCGTCGAGGATTTCCTGAACTGCGTCCTGGCCCACAAGGGCCGGTCGAACGAAGAGGGAGAGGCGCACCAGGAGCCGCCGGCAGGCCAGGAGTAATCGGGCCGGGCACGAAGCGGCCGCGGCCATGGCTGTTACCAAAGACCAAGTTCTCCAAGCGCTCGGCGCTGTTCTCGACCCCGAGCTGGGACGCGACGTCGTTTCGCTCGACATGATCAAAGACCTGACCGTCTCTGGCGGCTCCGTCTCGTTTACCCTGGAGTTGACCACTCCCGCCTGTCCCGTCAAGGACGAGTTCCGCGCCTCCTGTGAGAAGGCGGTAGCGGTCGTGCCGGGAGTGACCGAGGTCAAGGTGCAACTGGGGGCCCGCCAGCGGGCCACTCGCCCCGCGCTGGGCGGCGACCTGGCGCGCGACATCAAGAACATCGTGGCGGTGGCCAGCGGCAAAGGCGGTGTCGGCAAGTCGACCGTGGCCAGCAACCTGGCCTGCGCTCTGGCCGCCGATGGCGCCCGGGTAGGACTGATGGACCTCGACGTCTACGGACCGAGCGTCCCCGCTCTCCTCGGCCTCAAACACGGCGAGTTGCGTGTGCTCGAGAACACGCAGCAGGTTCTGCCCGAGGAGAAGTTTGGCCTGAAGGTCATGTCGATGGGCTTCCTGGTACCCCCGGGCCAGTCGGTGATCTGGCGCGGGCCCATGCTGCACGGCCAGGTCGACTTCTTCTTTCGCAAAGTGCACTGGGGTGAGCTGGACTACCTGGTGGTGGACCTGCCCCCCGGAACGGGCGACGTGCAACTCTCGCTCTCGCAACTCGTGCCCATCGGCGGCGCCGTGGTCGTCTCCACGCCTCAGGACGTGGCGCTCGGGGTGGCCACCAAGGCGATCAACATGTTCGAGAAGCTCAAAGTGCCGGTTCTCGGCCTGGTGGAGAACATGAGCTTCTACTGCTGCCCGCACTGCAACGAGCGCGACGACGTCTTCGGTCACGGAGGGGCGCGCGAGACCGCGAAAGAGCTCGGCGTGGCCTTCCTGGGCGAGATCCCCCTCAACAGCGCCGTGCGGGTGGCGGGTGACGCCGGCACCCCGGTGGTCCTGGCTCAGCCCGACTCGGCCCCGGCCCAGGCTTTCCGCCAGTGCGCCCGCCTCACGGCCGGCCGCCTGAGCGTGGCCGCCGTCGAGGGCACCGATGCTTTGAAACAGCCGTCGTTGCTGGCCTGAGATAGAGCCCCTACTCCCTACTCCCTACTCCCGTCTCCCGACTCCCGGCTCTCCAAAGCGGCTAGCAGGCCGGCGCCGTGTTGCTCGACGCGCCAGCTTTCGAAACCGGGAACACCGGCCAGCTCCTCGCGATTGGCGGGCAGGCTGCGGGCGACCAGGCGCAGCAAGCGGTTGGGAATGATCTGGTCGGCTTCCACTCCGGCCTCCACGGCCGCCTCGTTGCGCCACTTGCGCAGCCGGTCATAGGTCTCTTGCTCGGTGCGGGAGAGGCGATTGTCGACCAGCTTGTTGCGCGAGGGCTCGGGGAAACCCAGGAAGCCTCGCGCGTGGCCGCGCTGCACCGCCTCCCACAGAAACTTGTGAAAGGGACCCTCGGAAATCTCGTCGGGATGGGTGGGGGCGCGGCGGGCCAACTCGCACAACTGGCGGTCGCTGACCACGCGAAAGGCAGCCTGGTCGCGGGCGCGAGCCTCGTCGTCACGCCACTTGTAGAGCTCGTTGAGGATGGCGCGCCCCAGCCCGTTCAAGTCGCGCACGCCGCGAATGCGGGTCCAGCCGGCCGGGTCGAACTGGCGCGGCACGTGCACCCGGTCGAGAATCCGGTCGAACTCCGAGCGCGCCTGCTCGAGCTTCTCCTGCTCGCGCAACTGCTCGAGCAAGACATCGCGCAACGCGATCAAGAAACGGGTGTCGGTGCGGGCGTATTCCTCCTGCTGGGCGGTCAGCGGGCGCTGTCGCCAGTCGGCCGTCTGCATCTCCTTGTCCAGGTTGACCTGGAAGTGCTCCTCGAGCAGGGCGGCCAGGCCGCAACGGGCGTAGCCCAGGATGCGGGCCGCCAGGTAGGTGTCGAACACGTTGCGCACCGTCTCGAAGCCGAGCGGGCCGCGCAGATAGGGAATGTCGTTCTCGCCCGCGTGCAGGATCTTGATCTTGCTCTTGTCGGCCAGAATTGCGCCGAGCGGGCTGAGGTCGATCCCGGCCAGCGGGTCGAGCAAGTAGTCGGAGCGCTCGGTCGAGAGCTGGATGAGGCAAACCTTCCCGAAGTACGAGTAGAAGGAGTCCATCTCCAGGTCCAGAGCCAGGATGGGCGTGCTGGCCAGCTCCTCCCACACCTCCCCCAGCAGTGCGGGCTCCGATATCAAAGGCGGGGTGTTGCGTCTCACCGGAAAGGGCCTTTCGGGCTCCCGGGTTGGAACCCTGTGCCGACGTTTGACATCGGAGTCGGGTTTGCTATAATGCTGAAGTTGTTTCGCGGAGGTGGCGGAATTGGCAGACGCGCACGTTTGAGGGGCGTGTGGGCAACCGTGGGGGTTCGAGTCCCCCCCTCCGCACCAACAGGATTGAGGCCGCTCGTTTCGAGCGGCCTCTTTCCTTTTAGCGGCGGCGGTACGAGCGCGGGGCCCGCTGCTGCACCGGCTGGCGATAGGAGGAGCCGGGGCGGCTCCACTGCGTGCGCTGCGGGCTGCCCGGTCGTTGGTAGCTCGGTAGCTGTCCCGAGCTCGGGCGCGTGCCCAGAGGCGCCCGCTGCTGGGCCTGCGGGCGGAAGACGGGCGTCGGTTGGGGCGCCGAGCCCACGGGCTGGTAGCTCTGTGGATAGGGACGAGCATTCACCGGAGTGCGTTGCGGAGGCTGGACAGCCGCGGGCCGCGGGCCGCGCGGGCCCTGATAGCGAGGATACGAGGGCTCGGGCCGGTAGCCGAGCGGTGCGCTCGGGCGCGGAGCCTGCGTCCTGGAAGGCTGGGGCCGAGGACGCTCGGTGCGGCGAATCTGCGGATAGCTCGGGGCCTGCGGCTCTCGCGGCAGCGCACGGGGTGCCGGGCGAGGCTCGCGCGTGACCGTCGGGACCTCGCGCACCGGATTGCCAGGACGAGTGTGCGGCCGGCTCCCCTTCTCGGTAGCCCGCGGCCTGGCTTTGGGATAATCCTCGGCGGGCAGGCTCATCCCCGGGCGCGGCGCGGGACGCACCGGAGCCTCCATCTCCTCCGTGTGCGGGCGCACCGAGCCCAGGCCGCTGCGCGAAAGCTCGGTGACCTTCCCCGAATCGACCCTCTGGACCGCCCCGGAGGGCGCTTCTACCTGGACTGAACCGCTGAAAACCTTCACCTGGGCCTGCTCGTCGACCAGCGCAACCTCGTAGGCCGTCCCGATGGGCGAGACTCGCCCGTAAGCCGTCACCATCGTCAGCGAGGCGCCGGTCTCGGTGACGAACACCCGTCCGCGCAGGAGCTCGAGCGAGCCCACCAGACGGTGCCCGGCCAGATCGCGGCGCAGCGAGAGCACGCGCAGCTCGCTGTCCGCGGCCAACACGATTTGCGAGCCCGACCCCACGGTCAGCGTCGTGGCCGAGCCGTCGGAGGCGACCACGGAGCCCGGGCCCACATCGGTCACCTGAGCCACCCGCACCGAATCGACCAGCGGCGTGCCCGAGGCCACCCGCACGAGCGGATCGGCAAACGCGACGGGCGGCACGATCTCGGAAGGCAACAGGGTCCAGAGGCAGCCCAGCAGCACCAGCAGGCAGGCGGCCGCGGCCAGCCCGATGCGGCTCCAGCGCACGGAGCGACGGGGCAAGGTCACCACGCGGGCCGGCTCGGCCGCATCCAGGGCCGCGCCCAGGCGCACCATGAAGCCCTCGGGCAAGGCCGGCGGCTCCAGGGTGGCGGTCAGCGTCGACAGCAGGCGACCCGAGGCCACCAGCCGCGAGCAGCGCTCGCACTCGCCCACGTGCGCCTCCACCTCGCGCCGCTCGAGCTCGGGCAGCTCCCCGTCGAGATAGGCCACAATCCGGTCCTCATAGCGATCGATGCTCATCGTGGCTGTCCTTCCAGCACGTAAGGTGCGAGCCGCTCCATCAGCTCTTTCTTGGCCCGGTGCAGCCGCACGCGCACGGCCTGGGCGTTGGCTCCGACCAGCGAGGCGATCTCGTCGTGGCTCAGACCCTCCAACTCCCGCAGAACGAAGACCACCCGCAGCGAGTCGGAGAGCTGTCCGATAGCACTCTCCAGCACGCCGCGCAGCTCGGCGCTCTGCAGCGCGGCCATCGGCTGGGTGGAGAGATCGGTGTCGGCGCGTTCGCGGGGCTCGTCCTCGAGCACGGGGCTCTTCTTCTCGAGCCGGTTGAGGGTGCGGTTGACGGCGATGCGATAGAGCCAGGTGTAGAAGCTGGAGTCCTCGCGAAACGAGGCCAGCGATTGGAAGGCGCGCAGCAGGGCTTCCTGGGTCAAGTCCTCGGCCTCCTCTCGCCGCCCCCGCACCATGCGCGAGACGAGGGCGTAGATCCGCGGTGCGTAGCGCTCGGCGAGCACTTCGAAGGCAGCACGATCCCCCCGCCTGGCGGCGGCAACTAGAACCGACTCGTCCGCGTTGCTCATCTAACTCCCTCTGACCGGCGACCTGGCATGATGTTACAGGCCCGAACCCAAAGAAATCTGTAGGGAACCGGTGCGCGCCGTCGAAGCCCGCCAACAGATGCAGAGCGGAAATCCTGGCCCCACCACCGAGTCTCTTGAAGCCGGACAGCTGCGGTTGTTGCTGGAAGTGGGTCGGTTCTTCAACTCCACCCTGGAGTTCGGTCAGGTCCTGGACATGGTCATCGACAAGGTGATCGAAATGATGAAAGCCGAGCGCGGCTGCGTCATGATGCTCTCCGAGGACGGCACCGATTACCACCTGGTGCGGGCTCGCGGCCTGGGCCAGAGCGAGATCGAGGCCGAGACCTTCTCGTTCAGCCGCAACCTGGTGCGCCAGGTGTTCGAGACGGGTCAGGCGGTGCTGGCCAACAACGCCATGCAAGATCCGCGCTTCAAAGCTTTCGCCAGCGTTTCGCTGCACAACCTCCGATCGATCATGGCCGCCCCGATCGTCATCAAGGACCGGGTCGCCGGGCTGATCTACGTGGACAATCGCATCCAGGACGGCGTCTTCAAGGAAACCAGCCTGGCTCTGCTGAGCGCGATCGCCAACCAGGCCGCGCCGGCCATCGAGAATGCCCGGCTCTACGCCATGAAGAAGAAGATCATCCTCTGCCTGGCCAATGCCATCGAGGCCAAGGACCTGTACACGCGCGGTCACGTCGAGCGCGTCTGCCTGTACAGCATGTCGATCGCCACCGAGATGGGCCTGTCCAGCGCCGACCTGGCCGACCTCGAGATCTGCTCCTTCCTGCACGACGTCGGCAAGATCGGCGTCTCCGACGCCATTTTGCGCAAGCCCGGCAAGCTGACGGACGAGGAGCGGCTCGAGATGCAGCGCCACTCCGCCCTGGGCGAGTCCATGGTCCTGCCCATCGACATCCCGCCGCGCGTCAAGCTGGCCATCCGGCAGCACCAGGAGAATTTCGACGGCTCGGGCTACCCCGACGGCCTGGCCGGCGAGCAGATCCATCCCTTCGCTCGCATTATCGCCGTGGCCGATACCTGGGACGCCATGACCAGCGATCGCCCCTACCGGAAGGCGCTCGACCGCGACCGGGCCACCAACGAGCTGCGCTCGGCCTCGGGGTCGCAGCTCGATCCCAGTATTGTGGCCGCCTTCTTACGCGTGCTCGAGCGGGGTGAGGAAAACCTGGTCCAGCTCCAGATTACGGACACCACCAACCGCATCACCCTCTAGCCGATGCGAGAACTCGAGTACGACCTCAATCGCGACATTCTCCATGCCCTGGAGAATCTCGGCGACCCTCCGCCTCACCAGCTGTTGGGCCGCTTCTTCCCCGAACGTCCCAGCCGTCCGCGCGCTTACGAGCGCCGCTATCTGCAATCGCGCCGGGTCGAGTCGCGCCTGATCGGGCCCGACGACGAGTTGTCGAGCGCCCCCCGCAAGGGCTGGGATCTGCTCGTCCTCTCCGGAGTGTGCTACAGTCTGCCCGAGTTGGAGCGACTGTCCAACCGCCTGGAGGCGGTGGAGTCGCATCCCGCCGTGTTGGTAGGATTGCCCCGCGGGCCGCTGCTCATCGCCGAGGAGCTGCGCGAGCTGGCGGCGCTGGAGCAGCTCGCGTCACAGGAGCCCTACCGCAGCGTTCCCGAGGCCATGAACGGGTTGAAAGCTCACCAGGGCTACCTGCGCCGCCGGGTGCGCGAGCAGATCCACTCGGCCCTGCGTCCGCGAGCGTTTCGCTGGCGGCATCAAAACGTGCCCCTGGAGTGGTCCCCGCCCGAGCACCGGCGCGCCTTCTTCCTGCAGGCCCTGGAAATGATCTATCCCGACACTCCCACCCATCGGGCCGTCTCCGGCCGGAAGGCCCTGGTGGCCGCGGTGGACGAGCTGCTCGATCGCGAGCGGCCCCTGCTGATCTCGTGCGCGCTGCCCTGCGCCTCGTCGGTCGTGCTCGAACGCACCCTGTTGGAGCCTGGCATCCTGAGCGGCGTGGGCGAAAGTGGAAGCTACCGCCATCTGGCCGTGCAAGAGTGGCCGCAGGGAGACACTCCCGAGCTGCGCCTCTGGCGCGACCTGCTGGACCAGCTTTACGGGGAGCGCGAGTCGGAGCGCATCGAGACGCTGCAGCAACTGCTCGACTGGCTGGCCGAGCCGCCCCGCGGGTTGCGCGGCCCTGTGGCCCACCTCTACCTGGCGGCGGCGCTGCGCGTGCGCCCCGACGACCTGGAGTTGCGCCATGGCGACCTCAGCCTGCCGGTCAACGTGGAGAGCTTTCGCCAGGCTCTCACGGCTCCGGGTCGCTACGACCTGCGCTACCGGGTAGCCACGCGCGCCGAGGAGTCGTTCATCAAGGCCGTGCGCGGACTGTTCGGCACCTCTACCATGGCAACCCTGGCCGAAGGCGACCTGTACGAGCGGACGCACCGCCAGCTCCAGACGTGGCTCGAGCAGCTTCCGCGCCTCACGCGCGTGCTGCGCGGGGCCCACTCGACCGCGGCCCAGCAACTCCTCACGCTGCTCGAGCGCTCCAAAGAGGCGCAGCCTCGGGAGCTTCTCAACCGCGCCCTCCCCCAGGTGCTCGGCCTGACGGGCGTGCCGGTGGTCGAGGACCAGTCGATCTACCTGGGACGTCTCGACTCGCTCATTCAGGAGCTGGAAGACTTTCTGGACAACCGCATGGCCGAGCTGGCCCAGCAGATCCAGCGTCACATCACGGGCTCCTCCAAGGACGGTCCGTCCGCCGTCGAGTGGCTCGATTATGGGGCGCGCGCCTGGCTCGAGGGGCTGCACCCCGGCACCGCCACGCGCAAGTTCAATGCCTGGGCAGAAGCGCTGCGCGACGCCGTGGTGAGCGAGGGCCTGGTGGAGCAACGCTGGTTCGTCGAGCTGCCCCAGGCGCTGGAGCTCCCCCCGGTCAGCGACTGGCACCTGGACGCCGGCCGCACCTTCCTGGCCCGCGTCATGCAAGCGCGCGCCGAGCTCGAGCTGTGGAAGGTCCAGGAGATCTTGACCTCCGGTCAGGAGCCCGCCCGCCTCAAGGAGCAGGTCCGCGAGTTCCTCCACACCGCCATGGAGCTCTCCGGCCTGAGCGTCCCCGAACGCGAAGCCGTGCTGCTGGACCTGCTCGACGAGATGGTCTGGGTGTGAGCACCGTAGACGGTAGACGGTAGACGGTAGAAGCCCTTACTCCCGACTCCCTACTTGGACACAATTCAACACGCAATTCGGCAGGACACTCCCCTATCGCAAACCGAAGCTAGACGGAGCCAGCGATTCTGCTGCGAGAAATTTTCACCCTGATGGGGGATTGTCAAGCTCGTGACCCAGGTCGACTTTCCGGGTAAGTCCTCCCGTGTCCGCCTTTATCTCGAGGGCTTCTGGGGCACGTGGCTGCTGCATGTCGGCCGGGAGCTCGGTCTGTTCGAGGCCCTGGCCCAGCAGCCCCGAACCGCGGCCGAGCTGGCCGCGCATCTCGGTTTCGAATTGGGCTATCTCGAGGTCTGGTGCCGCGCGGCCCACGCCTACGAGTTTCTGGGCGGCTCCGCCGAAGAGGGCTACACCCTGGCCGAGGGTGAGGAAGCGATGGCGCCCGGCCTGGGGGCCTGGGTCAACACCTACATCCAGGTGACCCAGCGCGTCTACGAAAGCCTGGAGGCCGTTTTCCGCGGCAAGGCCTTTCCCGAGCCCAGCCTGAGCCTGCGCATGCTGCTGGCCGATGGGCTGCGCAGCAGCTACGCTTATCTCTGGGAGCACCAGATCCCCCAGGTCGAGGGCCTGCTGGAGCGCTTTCAAAAGGGCGGCCGGCTGGTCGAGTTCGGTTGCGGCTGCGGCTACGGGCTCGAGCAGTTGCGCAAGGTCTACCCCGAGATCGAGCCGACCGGGATCGAGCCCGACTACGAGTGCGCCCGCGAAGCCGAGCGCGCCACCCGGGCCGTCATCGTGGTGGGAACGGCCGAGGAGTGCCGTTACGAGGACCGCTTCGACTTCGCGGTGTTCCACCGCTCGCTCTCGCTGACCGAAGACCCGGCCGCCTCGCTCAAACGGGCCGTGGGGGCCCTCAAGAAGGGCGGTTATCTGATCGTCAGCTCCGAGGCGCAACTGCCCGCGGGCGAGGAGGATCGCCGCGCGCTGGAGCCGCGTCTGCGCCTGGGCGAGCGTTTCTTCTACCAGATGTTCCTGGCCCCCGACTCGCTACGCAACTTTACGGCCGAGGAGATCGTGGCCTGGTGCCAGGCCGCCGGAGCTCCTCTGGTCACCTATCTGCCCGGCAGCGAGCAGGGCTCGCCCGCCTTTATCTTCCGCCGCGAAGGCAAGAAGAGTCGCGGTGGGGGTTAAGCCCGGCGAGGGAGATCTCGCCACCCTGCTGGCCGAGGCCGCCCTGCGCGAAGAGCCCGTCGAGCTCGAGGCGGGCGACTTTCGCCTGACCGCTCCCCTGACGCTGATGGGCCCGCTGGCCCTCAAGGGCGCGGGAATGTTCCAGACGCGCCTGGTGGGCTCGCTGGTGCTGAGCCAGGGAGGAAGCCTGGAGCAGCTGAGCTTCGAGCACGCCGGTCCCGAGCCCGGCTCGGCCGCCGTTTGCCAGGGGGGCAAGCTGTCCGCCACGCACTGCCGGTTTCGCGGCGCGGTCAGCGGCGACGATCGGCGCCACGCCGGCCTGGCGCTGACGGGAACGGCGGAGGCGACCCTGCTCGAGTGCCACTTCGAGCACAACCTGGGGGTCGGGCTGCAGGTACGCGGGCAGGCCCGCTGTGAGGCCACGAAGTGCCGATTCCACGACAATCGCAACTACGGGGCCGAGTTGAGCGAGCGTTGCAGCGGGCGGCTGCAAGACTGCGAGGCCAGCGAGAACGGCACCGGCATCGGGCTGAGCGGCGAGGCCGCCGTGGAGCTGCGCAAGAACTACTGTCACGGCCATCGCAGCGGCATGGGGATCAGCTGCGGCAGCTCGGGCGCCGTTTCGATCGTGCGCAACGAGTGCAACGAGAACGTCTCCGGTATCGAGCTCAAGGATCGCACCTCGGCCCTGGTAGATGGCAACGCCTGCGCCGACAACGCCATCACCGGCGTGACCTGCTTCGACGATTGCGCTCCCACCGTGCGCAACAACACGTGCCGCTCCAACGGGCAGGGCGGAATCCAGGCGTGGGAGCGCAGCACTCCGCGCATCGAGAACAACTTCGCCTGGGGCAACGGGGAGGCGGGGATCAGCTTTCACGAGAGCGCGGGGGGCGTGGCCGTGGCCAACTCGGCCATCAAGAACCGCGTTGGAATCTCGGTCAACGACCAGTCGCGCCCCGACGTGACCCGGAACCGCATGGAGAACAACGGGTGCGGAATGGCCTACTACGATCAGGCCACCGGGACCGCCAGCGGGAACCATCTGGGCGAGAACGAGGGCATCGGGATCCAGGTGGGCGACGGCGCGGCGCCGCTGCTGCTCGAGAATCAGAGTCACAGCAACGGCGCCTATGGCATCGCCTTCATGCAGGGCGCGCGCGGAGCGGCCCGGGACAACCACTGCTGGCGCAACCAGGCCAGCGACCGCGTGGTGGTCTTGAACGACGCCAACCCGGTACTGAAGGGCAACAGCACCCACCAGCCCGGATCAGGTCTGCTGGAACGCGTCAAAGGCCTGTTCAAGAAGGGGCCCGCCACCGAGGAGCTGGTGACCGGCCCGATCGAGGACGACCGTGAGGAAGTGCACGACCTGAGCGATCTGCCGCGCTACCTGCAGGGGCTGATCGTGATGACCGTGCCCCAGAACCTGATGGAGGAGACCCGGCGCGCCGGCTACCAGTGCCAGATGCGCCCGCACGATCCGGAGGCCTTCCTCGACTACGCCCGCGCGATGAAGGCGATGGAGGAAGCTTCCACCCATCCCGACCCCGAATGGACTCAGGCCCGGGCCCAGGCCTACGAGCTGGCTCTCGAACGGGGCGCCAAAGACCCCTTCGACGCCCACATGCAGGCCGGCTGGGCGCGGGCGCAGCTCGGCGATGCCGATTGCGTCAAGCATTTCCGGGCCGCGGTCGAGCTGCGACCAGATGACCCCCGGGGCCATTTCGGGCTGGTCGAGTCCCTGCGCCATTCGGGCGAGTTGCAGGAGGCCGCGCGCGTGGCGCGGGTGGCGGCCGAGCGCTGCGGCACCGATCCCGGCGTGCACTACCAACTGGCCCTGGCGCTGGAACGGACGGGCGACGAAGCCGGCGCCCGGGCCGCCTATGCCGAGTCGATTCGCCTGAAGCCGGACGACTTCAAGGTGCAGAACGACTTTGGCGTGCTGCTGTTCATGCGGGGCGAGTACGAGCCCGCGCTCGAGCACATTCGCACGGCCCTGGCGCTCAATCCCGAGGACTCCCTGGCGCAGGTCAATCTGGATCGCGTGCTGGCGCGCATCGACGAGCTGGGCACGGCCGCCGCGCACGGGCGCGAGGTCAGCAGCTCGCTGCTCTTCTGTCCGACCTGCTCGGTCCCCATGGATCCGCTCCTGGTGCGCGAGGTCGAGCTCGACCGCTGCTCGGCCTGCGGCGGGCTCTGGTTCGACGGCGGCGAGCTCAAGCAGGTGATCGAGCGCCTGGACTCGCCGGGCGAGGTCTTCGACCCGCCCGCCCAGGCCCCCGAGCTGGCGCGCCGCCCGCCCGGGCAGCGCGTGTGCTGCCGTTGCAAGCTCAAGCTCCGGACCGGGATGTTCCACGGCATCGAGGTCGACAACTGCCAGCATTGCGGCGGCTTCTTCCTGGACCAGGGCGAGCTGGCCCAGCTCTGGGGAAGCCGCTCCGACCTGGTCTAGTCGAGACGCAGGCAGGCGTCGGCCGCCAGCCAGAGCAGCGACTCGCGCACCGCCAGGCGGTGCCAGTCGCGAGGGTCCCACTCGGCGCCGCTCACGTCGTCGCCCCCGTAGAGATACTGGCCCAGGAGCACGCCGCGAAACTGGGCCACCGCGAACAGGGCCGCGGCCTCCATCTCCACCGCCAGGCAGCCCTGAGCCTTGCGCCGCTGCACGCGCTCGCGGGTCTCGCGATAGATGGCGTCGGTGGTCCAGGTCTTGCACAGCAGGTAGGGACGGTGGCTTTGCTCCACCACTTCCTGCAAGACCCTCACCACGGCGGGATTGGCTCGCACCTCGCGGGCCGGCGGCAAGTAGTGATAGGACGTGCCCTCATCTCGGACCGCCGCGAAGGGGAGCAAGACGTGCCCGGGAGCGACCTCTTTGTCGAGCACGCCCGCCGAGCCACACGCGACGAACTTGCGAAAGCCCAGCGCGATCGCCTCCTCCAGCATGGCGGCGGCCAGCGGAGCCCCCACTCCGGGGTGCAACACGCCCAGACGCGCGCCCTGGTGCTCGATCACCCAGACCGGGTGCAGCCCCATCTCGGTGCGGAGCGTGGCCGCCGGCGAGCCGACCTCCTGGGCCAGCTTCTCGATGACATCGTGGAAGAAGCACAGCACGCAGCGCTCGGGAACCTCGGCGGGAGCGACGGCGCGGGTCGGTTCGATAACCGCCTCGCGCTCCTCGTCGAACTCCAGGATCGGGACGTCCACTACAGCCGACGCCACCAGAACCCCACGTCCACCGCCATGCCCAGCCGGTCGTCGTGGGACAGGTGCAGCGAGAGCTCGGTGACCCGCTCCAGACGCGGGCGCATCGGGCGCCGCTCGCCCAACACGGGACCGAGGCTGTCGCCGGTAGGACCCCAGAGCTCCACCCAGTTCTGCAACGACGAGCAGCGCCAGCTCAGAGCCAGAGCGACAGGGCCCTCCTCCAGCGGCTCCACGTCGACGAAGCGCTCGCGCAGGTCTTCGCGCCAGCGCGACGCAGCCGGGCCCCAGGTGCGCAGACAGCTCAGGTGAGTTGCCTCGGCAGGGGGGTTCGCACGCTCGGCACGGGCCAGGCGCAGCCGGTTGCGTCCCGTCGGCCGCACCGTCGCCAGCCGCAGCGGCAGCGAGCGAGCCAGAGGCGCAAGCATTCTCTTCGGGTCGCGGTCGGCGCTCTCCACCTCGAGCTCCAGGGCCAGGTAGGGCTCGTCGCGCAGCTCCTGGACGCGCTCGGCCAGCTGCCGCACCCAGCTGCGCTCGGCCGGCAGGGCGAAACCGTCGAGCTCGAGCAGGGGCGCCGCGGCGCGCCACAGCTTCCAGTCGCCCGGCCCCGGCAGCGGCGTCTGGAAGCGCGGCGGCGGGAACTGCTGGTAGTCGAGCTTACGCAGCTTGGGACGCGGCATGACTTCAGGTTTGGTCCCCCGGGCGCGTGTCCCTGCCCGATGGGGTCATATGCCCCTCGGGTCCCGCGGCCGGATCGGGCATACTGGCTGCAGGAAGGAAGTGATGCACGTGAATCAGGATGTCGACCTCGCGGAACGCCTCGAAGGCAGCCTTCGCCTCCAACTGATGGTCCTCGGCGAGTAAAGGTGTTGGCAGTCGACGGTTCTCGGTTGTCGGCCGGGCCTTCTCCCCAGTCCTGCTGCCAACTGCAAACTGCCAATTGCCAACCTCCAGATAAAAGGTCCACCCCCAAAGCAGCGCAAAAGTCGGTCGAGATGAACCTTCGAATGCTGCGGAGGCGGTGGCGCCGGGAGCGAGCGGGTGAGGGATTCCTCAACCCGCTCTTCTTCTCTGTCGGAGCGCGCTGGATCACCTGGCTGATCGCGCTCGGCATCGTCTTGTTCCAGGCCGCGCCGCCGGCCAATCTGGCCCACAGCTGGTGGCTGCTGCTGGCCACCGGGCTGCAGCTCACGGCCATGACGACGGCCTTTCTCGCGGGCACGTTCGCGCGCCCGAAGCTGCTGCTTGCGAGCCACCCCCTCTGGCCGGTCCTCGACATTCTGGCGGCCAACCTCGTGATCTGGCTGTCGGGCGGGTGGCGCAGCCCGTTCTACGAGTTCAGTCTCACCTCGGTGCTGGCCCCCAGCCTGAAGTATGGCCTGAAAGGAGGCACCTGGGCCTCGCTGCTCTACTCCTCGCTGTACGTGGCGGCCATCTGGCTCTCGGGCCCCGGCATCGCGGGTGTCTACAACCACGACGGTCGCCTGGACGGAGGCTTCGTGGGGGCGCTGCTCAACCCGTTCATGATGGCGTATTTCAGCGCCTTCCTGGCCGAGCTGATGCGCCGCCTGGAGCAAGAGAAGGCGCGCGTGCGCGACCTGGCGGCCCGCGAGGAGCGCTCGCGCCTGGGTCGCGAGATCCACGACGGGGTGGCCCAGACGATGTTCATGCTCACCCTCTCGCTGGACGCCTGCCGCGAGCTGGCGGCTCGCGCCGAGCAGCCCAAACTGGAGGAGAAGCTGGGCCAGCTGGTGCCGGTCTCGCGCCAGGCGCTGTGGGAAGTGCGCAACGCGATGTACGACAAGGCAGCGCTGCTGGAGGGCGACGTCCCCTTCAGCGAGGCCCTGCGGCGCTTGATCCGCGAATTCGAGACGGTCTCGGCCATCCCGGTCGACTTCGCGCTCGAAGGGGAGGAGCGCACGCTGCCGGTGGCCTGCCGGGTGGCCCTCTATCGCATCATCCAGGAGGCGCTGGCCAACGTCTTCAAGCACTCTCGCGCGGAGCGAGTGGCTCTGAAGCTGGCGTTTGGCCCGGGAGAAATCCGCCTGCTCGTGGAAGACGAAGGCCAGGGCTTCGATCCCGCCACCGTTCGACGCGGGCACGGACTGGGCAACATGCGCCTCCGCGTCGACGAGGTCGAGGGCCAGTTTGCGCTCGAGAGCGCGCCGGGCGAGGGAACCCGGGTGAAGGTGGAGTTGCGATGCTGAAGCTGATGCTGGTGGACGATCACGAGGTCGTGCGCACGGGCCTGTCGACCGTGCTGGCCCTGGAGGACGATCTGGAAGTCGTCTGTGAGGCGGGCAGCGGCGAGGAGGCCCTGGCCCGGCTGGAAACCCACCCGGTGGACGTGGTGTTGATGGACGTCATGATGCCCGGAATGGGCGGCGTGGCGGCCTGCCGGGAAGCTCGGGACCGGTTTGCGCAGGTCCGGGTGCTGATGCTGACCTCCTCCTCGGACGACGAGGCGGTGCTTTCCTCGCTCGTGGCGGGGGCCTCGGGCTACCTGCTCAAGAACGTGCGCCGCGAAGAGCTCGTGCGCGCCATTCGCCTGGTGGCGGAGGGCCACCAGATGCTCGACCCGGCCGTCACGGACAAGGTCACGCGCAAGCTGGTGGAGATGGTGACCAACCCGCCCTCCAACGACGAGGGGCCGCTCTCCGAGCGCGAGGTCGAGATCGTGCGCCTGGTCGCGCGCGGCTACACCAACCGCCAGATCGCCGAAGAGCTCATCATCGCCGAGAAAACGGCCCGCAACCACATCAGCCGCATCCTCGACAAGCTGAACCTCTCGCGTCGGTCGGAGGCAGCCGCCTGGGCGGTGCAGCAGGGCATCTTGAAGCGTGACTCCTAACCGGGGGACTCCCGGCGAGAGGAAACGTCCAGCAGCCAGGCCGTGAGGTTCGGGAACGCGGTCTCGAAGACGAAGGCCAGACGGCTCAAAAAGCTGGGGTAGACCTCGGCCCGTGGCCGCCGCAACGCCTGCTCGATGCAAGCCGCCACCTGCTCGGGCGTATGCACCAGGCCGCGGGGACGATAGGCGTGGTCCGTCCGGTTTTCGGCCATCCGAAAAAAGTCGGTCTGAACCGAGATCGGGAGCACCTCCGTCACGTGCACCCCCACGCGCGCGGCTTCCAGGCGCAAAACCTGCGAGAACACGTGCAGCGCGCCCTTGCTGGGAGCGTAGGCCCCCATTCGGGCCAGGCCCCGGCGAGCCGAAGCCGAGGTCACGTTCAGGATATGGCCGCTGCGACGGGCGGCCATGCTCGCGAGAGCCTGACGGCAAAGCTCGACCGGAGCGAAAAAGTTGACCTCGAAAAGGCGCCTGATCCTGTCGGGCGGTGTATCCAAAAGGGGGGCGTGCAGACCGATTCCGGCGTTGTTGATCAACACGTCCAGGGGGCCGATCGCGGCCTCCACCTCGGACACCAGTCCCGGCAAGCGGTCGGGCGCGGACAGGTCGACTTCCAGCGGAAAGGCGTTCAAGGTGCGAGCGAGCTCGAACAGCTCCACGGGCTGGTTTGAGACCAGCGCCAGGTGGGCTCCCCGGGCACTCAATCGCTCGGCCAGGGCCTTCCCGATCCCCGCGGAGGCGCCTGTGATCAGGATCCGTCGCCCCTCGAGCCTCATAGAATTTCCTTCACGAGAAAACCTGTTTGCTTGCCGTTGAAAAGCGAACGAAAAGGCGATTTTAAGCCATTTTTCAGCTTGAAAAAGTTTACGGGGTTTTCGCTTGACTGTTCCGTTAACCGGCGGTTAATATCGGACCGTAACGATGTACTGGTACAAGAATCCTTGTGGACAAGGCTGGGGAAAAGTGAATAACTTTTCCTACTTGTTATCTTCCGCCCAACCGTAATCAGCCCTCGACGGCCTTGATGTAGGCCTCCACCGCGTTCAGCAAGCGTGTGCTCTTGATCTTGTCGCCACTGAATTTGATGGCGTAGCAGAACTCCAGGCGGTGGTCGAAGTTGCTCCCCGACTGTCCGGCGGCTTCTTGAACCTCTTTCTTGAGCTGGATGATGACCCGCTTCTCTTCGGGGCCGATAGTGTTCATGGCGATCTCCATGAGCTTCATGGCTTCCTCGACGGCCGGGTCCACGGCTCCCCCTGAGGAGACTTCTTCTCCTCCACCCTCCTGAACCGGCACTTCGCTCAAGAAATTGCAACCTCCATCCGTGATGACGCAAGGCTTCTCTAGACCATCGAGGGGCCCCTGCTACTTCCGCCGAGGTCTCTTGCGGCGAGTCGAGTCGGTGAGGGACTCCTCCTGCGAGGGGTGAGCGCTGCCCGGCCGGGGCTGCTCGAAGGAATCCTCGATGGAGGCTTCCAGGCTGGGCTCGGGCTCGCTCTCTGCCGAGCACGGCTTGCTCAGGCACGACGGACAAAGCTCGGCCGCTTCCCCTACCAGGCTGCGACCCGCGGGCACCTCGAAGGTGCCCAGTTGCTCGTGGGACACCGTCAGGGTATAGCGCGCCAGGTGCTGGGCGACCACGCGCACGTTGCCCTCGGGCAGGCGCAACACCGCTCCGATCGGGGGCATCTCGCGACGCAGTTGGCGATAGGTCTCGTATTCATAGCGCAGGCAGCACATCAGACGGCCGCAGGAGCCCGAGATCTTGGTCGGATTGAGAGAGAGGCCCTGTTCCTTGGTCATCTTGATCGACACCGGCGAGAACTCGCGCAGCCACGAAGAGCAGCAGCACTCGCGCCCGCAAGGCCCCAACCCGCCGGTGCTCTTGGCGCGGTCCCGCGCTCCCACCTGGTGCAACTCGATGCGGCGGCGCAGGAGAGAGGCGAGATCGCGCACCAGCTCCCGGAAGTCGACGCGTCCCTCGGCCGAGAAGTAGAACACGATCCGGTTGCCGTCCAGCGTAAACTCCGAGCCCAGCATCTTCATGGGCAGCTCATGGTGCGTCACGCGGTCGCGCGCCAGGCGCAGCGCCTCGGCGGCGCGCAGCCGGTTGCGAAAGGCCATGCTCAGATCGTCCTGGCTGGCCCGGCGATGGATGCTGGTGCTCATCTCGCCGCCCGATTCGGGGGGGACCTCTTGCACTCCGACCACCGTGCCCAGCTCGAGACCGCGCGCGGTCTCGGCTACGACCCGTTCGCCGGCCTGATAGTCCACGTCGCTCGGCGGGTAGTAGTAGACCTTCCCCACCGGCTGAAACGAAACGCCCACCATTCCCATACGAAAGCTTTCGATAAGGCTTTTTTCAGGGCCTGCGCGCTACTTTAGAGGAACCATGATTATCGGTGGACCGGCTCCCCTCAACCACGTCTCCGTCAGCCGGCCTCAGGTTGCCTGCGATACGTTCCGGCCTCAGGACACGAGCGACATCGAGCAGAACCTGCAGATGCTGCGCACGCTCAAAGACCTGCAAGTCACGCTGGGCAAGAGCGGGGCCGAGGCCGACGCGCGCCTCGCGAAGTCCGAGGCCAACCTGAAGCGGGCCCAGGAGCCGCCGCGCCAGTTCTCCCCCGAGACCCACGCCGAGGTCAAAGCCTTCTTGCAGTCGGGCGGCGCGCCGCCCGCCGGGCTCACCCAGGATGACCAGCGCAAGCTGGCGACGTTCAAGAAGCTCGCCGATCAGGGCGTGCAATTCGTGGAGCCCCCGCTGCAGGTCTACCAGGGCGACAAGGACGCGATGGGCTTCGCCCACAGCATCCAGACCACGCCTCCGGAATGCGCGTTCCTCAAGTTGATCGCCTATCAGTTTCACGCACCCAGCAACCAGGTGCAATTCTGCACGCTGCGCGAGGGGATGATCGCCACGGCCACGCTGCGGCCCGAGTACCTCGATAGCCTGAGCTTCTTCCTGGACCAGTCCCAGGCCGGACAGACCTTTTACCGCCCGGACAAGACCGCCATCGAGTGGGCCAGCGATTTCGTGCACACCTACCAGGACGATCCCGAGTCGGCGCTGGTCCAGGCGCGGCCCGGCGACCTGGTGGCGACCGCCCGGGCGCTCGCGACCGACGGCTACATCCCGTTCCGGGACGCCAAACCGCAGCCCGCGACCAATCCCGGCGTGGCCGAGGGGGAGCGTCAGGTCGTCGTGGGAGGGGTCCTGCTGCGCAAGCGCGCAGCCCGCTAAGTCGCGCGCCGCACCAGGACGATGGAGACGTCGTCGGGATACTCGCCCGAGAGCGGCAGCCGCACCAGTTGGAGCAAGGCGTCGCAGGCCTCCTCGAGGTCGCTGGCCGAGCAGGCTTTGACGATGCGGGCCGGATCGGTGTAGCGCAACAGGCCGTCGCTGGCCAGCAGCAGCGTGGGGAGCTCCCAGCTCCCCCGGAACGGCCTTGGAAAGGCTGCCCCGCTGCCCAGGTAGGGCTTGGACACGGTGGACAGCACCTTGTGCTTGCCCTGGCCCACCAGCCAGGCGCCCGAATCGCCCACCACGCCCCCTGTGATGCGGTCGGCGGAAACCCGCGCCAGCACGGCGGTGGTCTCGCCCACTCCGCACAGGGCGCCATCCATGTCCTGCAGGAACGGCACCGGGAGCAGGGTCTCGGGCTCGCGCGCGACGGCCTCGAGCAGGGCCGTGGCCGCCTCGGCTCCGCCGGCGCGTCCGCCCACGCCATCGGCCACCAGGCAGACCAGCTCGAACCGCGCCACGAAGACGGCCGCGCGGTCCTGCAACTCGCGATTGCCGCGCTCGACCCGAACGGCGCTCAGCAGCGGGCCAGGTTCAGACACAGGCGCTGCAGGACCAGCCGGCCATTGAGGTTGGATTTGAAGTGCTCGGCGGCTTCCAGGAGCAGCTCCAGCGCCCTGCGGGGACGGCGCAGGCCGCCCTCGCCTGCCAGCCGGCGCAGGTCCTCCAGGCGGTCCTGATTGGCCACGGAGGCCTCGTTGCCGGTGCCGGCCAGCTGCAGCAGGTCGCGATACCAGAGGCGGGCCGTCTCCAGCACGGCATTCAGTGACTGGCGGGCCTCCTCGCCGGCGCGCAGCTTGTCCAGCCTGGCCGCCGTCTCCAGGGCCGGCCACAGCTCGGCGCCGTGCAAGGTGGTGAGCAGGTCCAGCGTGGAGGTGCGCAGCTCCCACAGGGCTTTGTTCTCGAGCCAGGCCAACGCCACGCCCGGGCGGCCCCGGGAGAGCTGGGCCAGCTGCGCGGCCGTGGCGGGCTCGGCGCCGCGCCGGGTTAGCTCCTGCACCACGTCCTCGGTCGGCACGGCCGTAAAGCGCACCGAGCGGCAGCGCGAGCTGACCGTGGGCAGCAGCGCGGCTTCACTGGAGCTGACCAGAATCATGACCATCGACCCCGGAGGCTCTTCGAGCGTCTTGAGCAGGGCATTCTGGGCCTCCTCGGTGAGCAGCTCGGCCTCGGCGATGATCCACACCCGCACGCGTCCCTCGTAGGGCCGGTAGGCGGTCGCCGCGATCTGCTCGCGCACCTCGCCCACCCCGATGCCCGTCTTCCCCGCCACCCGCTCCTGCACGGTTACGTCGGGATGGTTGCCGTGGGCGATCTTCTTGCAACTCGCACAGGTAAGGCAGGGCCGCTGATCGGCCGAGCAGTTCAGGAACTGCGCCAGCCAGCGGGCCGTAAGGGTCTTGCCCAGGCCCGAGTCGCCCAGAAAAAGATACGAGCTGGCCGGCTCGGAAGCCGCCAGCCCTTCGCGCACGCTCTGGTTCCCAAGAATCATCCGTGGCCCAAGTAAAGAGTTGGCAACTCGTTGCTCCTTACTCCCATCTCCGGACTCAGTCCAGTCCCGAGCGCTCGTAGCTCAGCCGGCCCCTGTGGGGGACGCGTTTCTGGACTTCCTTCATGGCCACGCGCACCACGATCTCGTTGGTGCTGATCGGGTCGAGCGAGCCGTCCAGGATGCGGAACCGGGCGGGCTCGTCCTGGGCGATCTGCAGGTATCCCTCGCGCACGCGCTCGAGAAAGCCCAGGTCGGCGTTCTCGAAGCGATCCAGCGCCATCGAGGTATCCATGGCCCGGCGCCGGGCGCGATCCAGCCCGCGGGCAGGCTCGATGTCGAGCAAGAACGTCAGGTCGGGACGCACGCCCCAGCTGCACATGTCGTTGATGTCGCGGATCTGAGCCTGCGGAATGCCGCGGCCGAAACCCTGATAGGCAAGCGTGGCGTCGTAGAAGCGATCACACACGACGATGGCGCCTTCGCCGATCTGGGGGCGGATGAGCTGCTCCACCAGTTGCGTGCGCGAGGCGGCGAACAGGAACACTTCGGCCAGCGGGGTGATCTCGGACGAATTGCTCAGCAGCACGTCTCGCACCGACTCACCCAGCTTCGTCCCTCCAGGCTCTCGCGTCCAGTGCACCGGGTAACCCTCGCGCAAGAGATGCTTGTAGAGCAGCTCGGCCTGGGTGGACTTGCCGGCGCCTTCGACGCCTTCGAACGTGATGAAAAGCCCTTGGGTCATACGATCCTCACTTGTAGATCCGCACGTAGCGCAACGGCTCGGTGCCGAAGCTGCGCGAGCGGACGGCGTATCGCTCGGCCAGCTCGTGCTGCAGCTGCCGGATGGTCGAGCGCTGAGGCGCGAGATCGGCCGGTTTGCCCGAGCGCACGACCCGGCGGACGGCCTCTTCGGCCTCCTTGAGCGCCAACTCCTCCGAGCGGGTGTCGGAAATCTTGAAGTAGCGCGCCAGGAAGTCTTGGATTTGCGAGGTGGTGTTGCTCTTGATCACGTGCACCGGCAGGTTGCGCTCGCGCACGCGGGGAGCCTCGGCCAGGCGGCGCCGGTCCTGGCCTTTGATGGTCAGCACCAGGTCGGCCTCGTCGAGGTGGCGCACGATGCGGGCCGAGAGCCCCATCACGCGGATGGCGCGCTCGAGCCGGTTGCGGCTGACCGCGTAGGGATAGATGCGCACGTTCTCGAGCGTCTCGTGGCCGGGGGGCGGCGGGGCGAGGTAGGGCCGCGAGGGGATCTCCTCGATCAGCTGCTCCTCTTCCTCAGCCGCGTCGGGCTCGAGCACGATCACGGTGCCCTCGGGGTCGCGCTGGCGCAGCTCGGGCGAGGGCGGGTAGCCGCGCAGCAGCTTGTCCACCGTGGCCGCCACGTCGAGGTGGATGGCCACGGCATCTTGAGCCTGGATCTCGATGACCACATCGAAGGTGGGGGGCGCTTTCCGCTCCTGCACCGACTTCTGGGTCTTGCGCCGTCTGGCTTCCTCGTCCGAAAGCGTGACCACCTGGATGCCCCCCACCAGATCGCTCAGGGTGGGGTTCATCAGCAGGTTCTCCAGCGTGTTGCCGTGGGCGGTGGCCACCAGCTGCACGCCGCGCTCGGCGATGGTGCGGCTGGCGTAGGCCTCCATCTCGGTGCCGATCTCGTCCACCACGATGACCTGGGGCATGTGGTTCTCCACCGCCTCGATCATGATCGCGTGCTGCAGATCGTGCTCGGGCACCTGCATACGGCGCGCCGGGCCGATACCGGAGTGGGGGATGTCGCCGTCGCCCGCGATCTCGTTGGAAGTATCCACGATGACCACGCGCTTGGAAAAGTCCTCGGCCAGCACGCGCGCCATCTCGCGCAGCATGGTGGTCTTTCCCACGCCGGGGCGACCCAGCAGCAGGATGTTCTGGCCCGACTCGACCACGTCGCGGATGATGCTGACCGTGCCGTACACGGCGCGGCCCACGCGGCAGGTCAGACCCACCACGCCGCCAACGCGGTTGCGGATGGCCGAGATGCGGTGCAGCGTGCGCTCGATACCGGCGCGGTTGTCCTTGCCGAACTGGCCGATGCGCGAGGTGACGTACTCGATGTCTTCGCGCACCACCGGCTCGGCGGTCAGGAACACGAACTTGCCCGGAAAGCGAGCTTCGGCGCGGCGGCCGAGGTCCATCACCACTTCGAGCAGATCGAGCTGCTCGTCTTCCATCTCGTTGAGGGCGTGGCGCACGGTGGGGGGCAAGATGGCCAGCAACTTGGCCAGGTCGTCGGTAATCTGGATGTTCGCGGGGACAGGGGCCTTACTCAGTCTGATTCCTCCAGTCTGGATAAGAGATTGAGTTCCGCACCTGGGGGCCGGGTCCTTTACAGCCGCTTGAGGATCGGTCCCTGGCCACTCACCACGCGGATGGTGCGCAGCGTGGGGTCGAACTGGCCCTGGATGTTGGCGCCGGCAGCCAGCTCCATCTTGAGGTAGTCGACCGTTTCCGGGGTGATGATCTCACCCGGGCACAGCACCGGGATGCCCGGCGGATAAGGCGTGATGATCTCGGCGCAGGTGCAGCCGGCCGAGACCTCCAGGTTGACGGTCTCGTAGGGCGCGTCGAAAGCCTGGCGGAACGTCATCGCCTGCGGGGGGAAGTCGGGCAGCTCGAACGGCTTGCCGCGCTTCTGCTCGAACATCTTCAGCCGCTCGGTCAGGTCGAACTCGCGGGGATAGACCGCCAGGCCTTTGAGCGCCTCCACCAGCCGGTCGAGGTCCTCGGGCCGGGTGCCCAGCGTGACCATCGCGATGGTGTTGAAGAGGTCGGACATCTCCATCTGCAGGTTGTGCTCGTAGCGGATGTAGCGCTCCAGCTCGTAGCCGGTGAAGCCCAGGTCGCGGGCCGTGATGACCAGCTTGGTGGGATCCCACTGGAAGACGCCGGGACGGCCCAGCAACTCCTGGCCGTAGCAGTGCACGCCGGGAATCTCGTTGAGGCGGCGGCGGGCGTCATTGGCCAGGTCCATCACGCGCTGCAGCTGCGCCTGACCGTCCGTGGCCATCTGGTGCCGGGCCACGTCCAGCGAGGCCAGGAACAGGCACGAGGGGCTGGTGCTCAAGAAGAGCTTCAGCACGCTCTCGAGGCGCCCCTGATCGACCCGGTTGCCGGTGAGATGCAGCATCGAGGCCTGCGACATGCTCGAGAGCAGCTTGTGGGTGCTGTGCACGACGAGGTCGGCTCCCGCCTCGGTGGCCGACGTGGGCAGGTCGGGATGGAAGCGCAGGTGCGCGCCCCAGGCCTCGTCCGCCATCGCGATCATCCCGCGATCGTGGGCCAGCTTGACCAGCGATTTGACATCTGCGGCCGCGCCGTAGTAGGTCGGGCTGGTGAAGCACAGCGCCTTGGCCTCGGGATGGGCATCCAGCGCCTTCTCCACGGTCTCGGGCGTGGGGCCGTGGTCGACCACCATGTCGTAGTCGTACTCGGGCAGGTAGAAAACCGGCCGGGCACCGCTGAGAATGAGCGCTCCGATGGTGGAGCGGTGAGCGTTGCGCGGGACGAGGACGACGTCCTCCGGGCGCAGACCGCTGAGAATCATGATGTGGTTCCCGGACGAGGAGCCATTGACCAGGAAGTAGGAGTGGTCCACCCCGTAAGCGTCCGCGGCCAGCTCCTGCGCCTCTTTGCAGACGCTGATGGGGCGATGGATGTCGTCCATCCCCAGCACCTGCGTGATGTCGGCCTTCAGGCCATTCTCTGCGATGAACTTGCGGAAGCGCTCGGGGGAGCCTTTCCCCTGCTGGTGTCCGGGCACGTGGAACGTCACCACGCCCGTATTGACATAGCTTTCCAAAGAATCGAAATAAGGGGTTCTGGTCTGATCCAACTTGGGTTCTCCAAAATGAGCTTCTACTGTTGACTGTCGACTGTCGACTGGCGAACTCGCCGCGTGAGCAGGTCGCGAATATCCAGCAGCACTTCCAGCACGGCGGCGCGCCAGCGGCTATCGGCGTCGGGGCTGACTTCCCAGACGCCGTCGAGATCGCGTTCGGGGAACTGGGAGAGGATCTCTTCTCTCGTGCGCATCAACCCGCGTTTGTCCCGGGGGTCTCTTTTCCTGCGAGTCGCACCTCGTGGCCTCGCTCGATCCCGGTGTGGTCGGCCGCATTGCCGCCGTTGACGGCGATCTCGAGCAATCCCAGCGAGCCCCAGTAAGACAGAATCTCGCCCTCGGCCACCCCCGAGAACGTCTCCTGGAGAGGCGCGGTGCGCCAGCCCACGCTGACCGACCCGAGGTCGGGGTGCTGCGAACGGCGCACGTTCGTGATCAGGTTGCCAAAGTTGTCGATGTGCACGATGCGGGGGGCATCGTCGTGCGCCAGCAGCACGGGATCCCCGATCACTGGACCGATCTCTTCGATCGGCACGCCGTTGGCGAGCGCCGCAGCCACCGGCGCGAACATGTCTCGTCCGTGAAAGGTGCGGCTCAGCTTGGGCAGGGTGTGGTGTTGGATCTCGTGCACCACGACGGGCTCGTCGCGCTCCCAGGCCAGCGAGAGCAGACCGTTGTCCGGTCCCACGTAGACGAACTTGTTGCCTTTCGCGGCCACGCCGCGCCGGCTGCTGCCCACGCCCGGATCGACCACGGCCAGGTGGACCGTGCCCTCGGGAAACCAGCGCGCGGCGCCCACGAGCTGAAAGGCGCCCTCCTGGATGTCCTGGGGCGACACCTGGTGGGTCAGGTCCACCAGTTGCGCGCCCGGGCAGATCCCCAGGATGACGCCTTTCATGATGCCCACGTAGGGGTCCTTGTGCCCGAAGTCGGACAGGAGGGTGACGATCAACTGACCATCTGCGCGAAGTGCTTGTGCCAGCGGCGATCGCGCGTCAGCTCGGGGTGGAAGCTGGTGGCCAGCAGCTTGCCCTGGCGGGCCGCCACGACCTCACCCTCGTGGGTCGCCAGCACCTCCACCTCCGGCCCGCACGTCTTGATGCGCGGCGCGCGGATGAAGACCGCCGGAACCGGCTCGGAGCCGAGCTCCGGCACCTCCAGCTCGGTCTCGAACGAATCCACCTGGCGCCCGTAGGCGTTGCGCACCACGGTGGTATCCATCAGCTCCAGCAGGGGCTGGCCCGGAAGCGCGTTCTCGACCTGGTTGGCCAGCAGGATCATCCCGGCGCAGGTGCCCCAGATGCCCATGCCCTCTTTCACGCGCTCCCGAATCGGCTCGATCAACCCGTACCGATCCAGCAACTTGCCGATCGTGGTCGACTCGCCCCCGGGCAGGATGAGGCCATCCAACCCATCGAGGTCGGACGCCTTCCGCACTTCCCGCGCCTCGACGCCCGCCTCGGACAGAGCCACGAGATGCTCCTCGACGGCTCCCTGATGAGCGAGGACACCGATTTTGACCTCTCCCATCTCCCGTCTCCCGTCTCCCATCTACGAAACCCCTACCAGCCGCGCACCTGCAGCAGCTCCTGCTGTGGGATCTTGCTGATCTCGAGGCCCTTCATGGCCTGTCCGATGCCGCGCGACACCTCAGCCAGCTTGGCCGCGTCGCTGAAGTGGGCGGCCGCGTCCACGATGGCCTTGGCCCGGCGGGCCGGGTCGTCCGACTTGTAGATGCCCGAGCCCACGAAGATGCCGTCGCAGCCCAGGCGCATCATCAGGGCGGCGTCGGCCGGCGTGGCGATGCCTCCGGCGGCGAAGTTGACCACCGGCAGGCGGCCCAGCTCGCGCACCTTCTGCACCACGTCCAGCGGAGCGCGCAGCTCCTTGGCGAAGGCGAAAACCTCGTCCTCGCGCATGGCCTGCAGCATGCGGATCTGGCCCAGAATCTTGCGGGTGTGGCGCACGGCCTCCACCACGTTGCCGGTGCCCGCCTCGCCCTTGGAGCGAATCATGGCCGCGCCCTCGCCGATGCGGCGCAGGGCCTCGCCCAGATCGCGGGCTCCGCAGACGAACGGCACCTTGAAGCTATGCTTGTTGATGTGGTTCTCCTCGTCGGCCGGGGTCAGCACCTCGGACTCGTCGATGTAATCAGCGCCCAGCGACTCGAGGATCTCGGCCTCGACGAAGTGCCCGATGCGGCATTTGGCCATCACCGGGATGGTGACGGCGTCCATGATCTGCTGGATGATGACCGGATCGGTCATCCGGGCCACGCCGCCCTCGGCCCGAATATCGCTGGGCACGCGCTCGAGGGCCATCACGGCCACGGCACCGGCCTCTTGCGCGATCACGGCCTGCTCGGCGGTTGTGACATCCATGATGACGCCGCCCTTGAGCATCTGGGCCAGGCCCGCTTTGACTTGAAAGGTTCCTTGCTGTTCGGACATGTCTTATCTACCTCTACTAACGAATCACCCGCGAGTATACACGAGAGCACTTGCCTGGTCTATATCTTAAGCGTGAAAGGCCCGGTTCCTAGTTGCGGGGGAACACGCTGAAGGGGTGCTGCTCGGTGAAGCGGCTGTCGTAGAGGGCGTCGACTCCCAGGTGCGCCTCGCGGCGGGCTTCGTCGATGCCCACGGCGCGCACGTCCACGTTGATGGCGCCGGTGCCGTCCGTGCTCTCGAAGGTCAGCAGGTTGCTGGCCACGATGCGCGCGTCGGGCCACCCGCTGATGTCGAAACCGCCGGGAGGTTGCTGGAGATACGGCGCGATGGAGCCGGCCGGGATGAGCGACTCGGCCGTGGCCGGGTCGGCCGGATCGGTCGGGGTGCCGAAGTCGATCACGCGGCGAATCAGGAGCTTGTGGGGACAGCGATCGTCCATCCCCTTGGAGTTGCCGCCGCCGCCGGCGCAGGTCATGCCGAAGAGCGTTGAGTGGTTGGTGGGCACCACCAGGTAATAGAGGATGTTGCGCTGCCAGACGGGCTTGCCGTCCTCGTCTGTGACGAGCCGGCCGGTGGCGGGATCGAGGGGCGAGAGGAACCAGAGGGCCTGACCGTCGGCCACGCCTCCCGAGAGGTGACCGGGCACGTTGACGCGGGCCACCTGGGTCAGGTTGGTCAGCTCGAGATCGCGCTCCAGAGCCATTCGGGCCTTGCGCAGCTCGCGATTGGCTCCGTCCGAGCTCGAGGTCGCGCGCCAGACATAGATGCTCTGGTTGAACAGCGCCAGGACGACCAGCAGCAGCGCCGAGAAGACCCCGGCGGCCACCGAGAGCTCGAGCAGGCTGAAAGCCCGGCTACGGCGGGGGTGGCGCATGCTCGTTCACCAACTGCGTGGCGTAGGTCCGCAACTTGCCCTGACCGGCGCGGTCGCCCCCGTTCGAGCGGGCGTTCCACCACTCCACCGTGACGTCCACCTTCTTGATCCGGTTGCCCGGAGCTCCCATCCCGGCCAGCGTGGAGACGGCGATGGTGTAGTCGTAGTTGACCCCTCCCTGAACGACCTGGCCGTTGGTGGAGCTGTCCCGCCAGACGCCCTCGGTAGACCAGAAGCTGGTCGCCACCGGGCCTCCGTTGTCGCTGTCCACGTCATAGAGCGCCTGCTGCAGCAGTCCGTCGGCCACGGCCGTGGCTTTTCCCAGTGTGCTGGACTTGGAGTTCGAGCGCAAGGTGGCCCCCACCAGCGCCACCAGGGTCAACAGGACCAGCGCCAAAACGCCCACCGCCAGCATCAGCTCGACGAAGTTGAAACCGCGCCGTTTCATTTCAGGGGAGCTGATTCCAGGAGATGACCTTGAGCCCGAAGTTGGCCGGCAGCTCGTTGCTCAGGCCGCCCAGGTAGGCCGGGTTGAAGACGATGTCGGCCGCGGCCACCGAGAGCAGAATATTGCCGCGCCCGTTGCTGCCCGGCTTGCCCTGGGCCGGGCCGGTCGAATCGGGATCGCCGCCGTAGGCCACCAGCACGCCCTCGAGGCTGAACTTGCCGCGGCTGTCCGAACTGGGACTGCCCTGGTCGCAGACGAAATTGCCCCAGGTGTAGACCACGCCCTTGAGGTTGACGTTGTCATAGCCGAACGTGCCGTCGCCCGCCTGGTCGAGGCTGGAGAACACGATATCGCCCCGGGCATACATGTTGACGCCTTCCTCGGCGTTCTGCGAGGCGGAGATGTCGGCCCCCAGCCCGGTGATGCGCAACTCGCCACCCGAGGTGATGGAGCCGTTCTTGCCGTTGACCGTGCCGGTCAGGCGAATGTTGCCTTCGCCGCTCAGCAGCACCTGTTTCCCACCGCCGTCGAAGGTGATGCCCAGGTCGCTGGCCGTAAGCGTGTCGGTGACCCCGGTGGGCAGAGGAATGATGCCATTGTTGGGGGTGAGGGTCGAGATCCAGCCACCGGACGCCGCGCCCCCCGTCGAGGAGCCTCCCGTGGTGGTGCTTCCCGTAGTGGTGCCGCTGGATCCGCCGGCATAGCCTGAAACGCTGCCATTCGAGCTGCCGCCGGCCGGATAGCCGCCCCCACCGCTGTAGCCCCCGCCGGCCGGGTAGCCGCTGCCACCGCTCGAGCCGTAGCCGCCCGGATAGCCGCCCGAGTAGTAGCTCGTTCCGCCGCCGTAGCCGCCATAGCTGCCGTAGCCGCCGCCGCCGTTGTAACCGTAGATCATCCGGGCGGCCTCCTCGGGCAGCCCGCCCGAGAAGCCTCCCACCATCGTGGCCATGGCGATCTCGCCGCCTCCGGGAAGGCGGGTGATGCCACCGCTGGACATCCCCGCTGCGGCCCCCGAGGTGGCGGTGGTCCCTCCCGCCGCCCCGGCGCCTGCGCCGCCCAGATAGTCGTCGGGGAACGACTCGGCCGCGCCCGCGCGCGGGATGATCGTGAAATCTGGGGTGGCGCCCGTGGGCTTGATGTAAACGCTCTTGTGGAGCTCGAGCTCTTTCTGGGCGCCGCTACCCGAGACGGACACGCTGCTCGGCAGCGAGGGGGTCGGATCGCCCGCGTCCCCCGGATTGGCCGCGATGTGCGTCAGGTAGTCTTCGTAGGACATATCGTAGTAATGCAGCGAGCCATCGTCCCACCACACATAGGTGCCCGCCTGCATCGTGTCCTGCGCCGGGTCGGCCTTCTTGACCTTGTCCCAGGTGAGCGCGTAGAAGTCGTCGTTGGCGTTCTCGGCCTCGGTCTTGGTGGCGGTCGAGTCGTAAGCCGCGTAGAAACCGCTGCCGGTGGCCACCTTGCCATCGGCCGAGATGTAATTGACCGCGTCCTCGTCGCCGTTCAGCACTCCCACCGCGCCCTTACTGCGGATACGGGGCGTCTTGCTGGCCGCGGCGCTGGTCACCGTGACCTTGCCGTTGCGCCCGAGGACGGCCTGGAAGTTGCGCGCCGCCATGGCGGCGGCTTCCTTTACCTGGGGACCCATGTCGGGCACCTGGTAGACCGCCTCGAGGGTCACCCGGGAGGCCCCGGGCAGACTGGGCGGATTGAAATTCGCCGGGTTGAGCACGCTCGAGCCGGCCCGTCCCTCGACCGCCAGGCTCACCGACCAGAGCGGGATGCTGAAGGGTTTCTCGCTGGCGGGGGTGACCGAGAACCCGGGTCCGTCGGCGCGGGGAACCTCGGCCGGGGCGCCGCCCAGGAGGTTGTTGCAGGAGACATAAGGGTGATCGATCGTCAGACCCGGGTCGGGCAGATTCTCGGCGTCGGTGCCCCCATCTTGATAGTTGAACCGGAAGCGGAACTGGGCCCAGCTTCCGTCGGGGGAGCGCACCACGCCGATCACGTTGCCGTTGTCCTCGACCACGTACAGGTCGGGGGTGTTGATCGTGACGCCGTTCTTGTCACCGCGCCAGTTGGGATCGGCCCGCAACTGACAGAGCGCGTAGTTGACACCCGACTCGGCTGCGTGCTCGGCCTGGCCCCGCTGGGCCGTTTGCCGGCTGGAGGCCAAATTGCCCGGACCGAGTCCCAGGGCTGCTCCAACAAACATAACCATCACCACGGCCAGCACGATGCTGATCACGAGGACGATACCGCGCTTTGACATGACAACCCCCATGGACATTTTCTCTCTCATGGGTAGTGTAACGCAGTTTTGACGATGAAACCGGATCAGTTGAGAGAAGCGCCCGCCGCTTCCTCGTTGGCGGGCTCGCTGGGCCGAGGGGACTCGATCTGGAGCCAGAACCGCTCACCGCAGTTCATGCAAAAATACTCGTGGATTTTGCGGGGAAGGTCGTACATCCGCTCGCGGAGCAGGCGGCCTTCACAGCGGGCACAGGTGCCTCGAAAGCTCATCTCTCGGCAAATTTTCGGTTCCGGGAAATCGAATCCCTTTCGGCAGCGCCGGCCAGCAGGTTGGGACGGGTCCGGTGCCACGCCAGCGAGACCGCGTTCTGGAGGCGCTCCGAGGGAGCGGTGCCGACCACGCACTCGGGGCTGTAATAAGCCGCGCCCACCGAGTTGACCAGCTGGCCCGGCGACCAGGTCGCCGGCTGGGCCAGGAACCGGTTCCTTCGGATGGAGGCAGAGAAGAAGACCTGGGGGCGTCCCAGCGGTTTCTTGAACTCGAGCCGGTCGACCCCCACGAGGTCGACCTGCACCATCTCGGGAAAGAGCTTGAATGCGCGGCGCGCCAGGGTGGCCGCCTCGCGCTGCACGACCTCGCGGGGGGCGTGCAGGGCCTTGAAGTGCAACTGGGCATACATCCGGCCCTGTACGCGCGCCACCCCGACCCGCAGCAGAGGAAGAGGCAGACCGCCGCGCTGGGCGGCGGTCGACAGCTTCATCTCGAGCTCGGGCTCGATGTAGAAGATGTGCACGCGCTTTTCGTCCGTCAGGCCGGGGACCGCCAGGGCGACGAGCAGCACGAGAATCTGAAGGCACTTCAAGGCATGGAGATATTACTCCGCGCCACGGAGCCATTCCTCTAGCAGGCCTGCAGCCTCCGTAAGGCCCGCAGGCGCGTGTCCAGCACGTAGGGCACCGACACGACCGCCAGCCACAGCGCCAGGCAACCGGCATTGAGAACGACTGCAGGCAGCTCGGTCTCGAACGCGGTCCAGGTGCGCAGAGCCAGGATAGCGGCGCTGTAAACCGCCACCAGCGAGAACCAGGTGCACAGATGGGTCACCAGCGCCAGCTGGCCCAGACAGCCTTCCAGTGCCGTGGCCAGGCCCGTATAGGCCAGACAGACCGGTGCCACCAGGGTGAGCAGCACGGCCGGGAAGGCCACCTCGGGGCTGACCCCGAGCAAGAACGCCACCGGCAACGTGCCAAGGACCAGTAAGAAGGCCTCAGCCGCTCGCGGCAGCCAGGCCGCCAGTGCGATCCCGTCCACCACCTGCGCCGAGGAGAGGGCCGTCTGGCGCAACGCAATCCAGCTGCTGGGCTCGAGGTCCTGGGTGATGGCCTGATGCCCTCGGGCGCAGGCCCGCAGCCCCGTGCTGAAGACCACCACGGCCAGCAGCGCCAGGTAGAGCAGGTTGGCCTCCGAGGTATCGCGCGGGTGCCAGACCGCCAACAGGACTGCCTGAACCATCAGGAAAGGACCGTAGATCCAGATGGCGGTGTTGAGCGGCCCGCCGGGGACGGCGGAGCTCTCGCGATCGAACTCGCGCAGCGCCACGGGGTTGGCGGTGAAACGGCGCCAGCTGCCCGAGCCACCCCGGGCCGAGCGGACCAGGCCGTCCCACCAGATTCGCCACCGGTGGGTCAACTCGTGGCCGCGCGCGAAACCCAGCAGGGCCAGCCGGCGGGCCAGCCAGGAGCCACCCACGAGCACGCCTGCCACGACGAGGATCCGCTGGGGGCCGTAGGGGCCCGGCTCTTCGAGGCACAACATCAAGCCCAGCAAGCTCGCCATGGGAGCCATGACGGCCAGTAGAGCCAGATGACCGAAATCGCGCCGGCCGCCGTGCGACCAGGTCACCAGGCAAAGACTGAGGTAGCTGGCCAGCGGCACGCCCAGCAACAAGATGAACAGCACCCGCAGCAAGACTCCCAGGCAGACCCAGCGGTAGTCTGCGGCCACCCAGGGAAGCCCCAGGCCGAGCGGGACGAGCAGGAAAGCCGAGGAGCACAGGGTGCGGATCAGGGTGTGACCGGCCAATCCGTCGGCCAGTTCGCGCCACGAAAGCGGCGCCGAGCGCAACTCCTCGAAGCTGCCCGACTGCCGGAACGGCTTCAGGCTGTGCTGCTGGAGACTGAGCCAGAGCAAGGCCCAACTGACCGATCCGACCAGGCCGAGCCCCAGATAGAGGGCCAGCACCGGGTCGTCCAGCAGGGGACGCAACGCGGCCGTCACCGCAAAGGCTGGCATGAGCGCCAGCATGTGGACCAGCCAGAGCCTCGGCTGCGAGCGGAGGATCCGGCGCTCGCGCATCTCGAGCAGAGCGCGAATGGGGTTTTCCGAAGTACGCAGGAAGATCAACTCCTTTTCTCTATTGTAACGCGAAGGTCAACGGGACCGACAGGAGCGGTCCATCAAGTTCATGAACGACCGGTACGGATGTACGATTACACCCCCGAGCAGGCAGCGCAGAAGCTGCAAACCGATCCCCGTCGCGGCTTGTCTCCAGCCGAGGCGGAGGCGCGCCTCGAGCGGGACGGTCCCAACGAGCTCGAGGGCGCCGAGCCGATTTCACCCTGGAAAATTTTTTTCGGCCAGTTCAACAACCTCATGGTGCTCATCTTGCTGGCAGCCGCTGGCGTCGCTTTCGTCTCCTGGTGGCTGGACGGCCACCACGGGCTCCCGGCCGATGCCCTGGTCGTGGGCGCCATCGTCGTGCTGAACGCCGTGCTCGGCTTTCTGCAGGAATACCGGGCCGAGCGCACCCTGCAGGAGCTCAAGCGGATCACCTCCGCCCGGGCTCAGGTGATCCGGGGCGGGCAGGCTCTGAGCCTGGAGCGCACTCAGCTCGTGGCGGGCGACCTGGTGCAGCTCCAGGAAGGCGACAAAGTGCCGGCCGACCTCTTGCTGATCGAGGCCCAGCGCCTGCAGATCGATGAGAGCCTGTTGACAGGCGAGTCCCTGGCAGTGCACAAGACCGTCGGGCCCGTGGCCCCCGGCACGGCCGTGGCGGACCGGCACGGCTCGGCCTTCGCCGGTACCACCGTGACGAGCGGACGCGGGCTCGGCCTCGTCGTGGCCACGGGGGCGCGCACCGAGCTGGGTGGCATCGCCACCAGCCTGGCCGCCACCGGCTCCGAGCCGACCCCGCTGGAGCAGCGCCTGGATGTGCTGGGCAAGCAGATCGGGGTGGCCGTGCTGATCATCAGCCTGGTCGTCGGCGCCACCGTTCTGCTGGTGGAAGGGGCCCGAGACACCAAAGCACTGGTGCACGTCTTGTTGTTCGCGGTGGCGCTGGCGGTCGCGGCCGTGCCCGAGGGCCTGCCGGCGGTGCTGACCGTGTCGCTCTCCATCGGGGCCCGGCGCCTGGCGAAACAGCACGCCGTGGTGCGCCGCATGGCCGCAGTCGAGACGCTGGGCTCGGTCACGGTGATCGTCACCGACAAGACGGGCACCCTGACCCACAACCAGATGACAGTCAGCGCCGTTTTCTGCCAGGGGACCGAGGTGGCCGTCAGCGGCCAGGGCTACGAGCGCGAGGGGGCCCTGGAGGCCCCTGTGGACGAGCTGCTGCTGGTCGCGGGAGTGCTGGCCAACGCAGCCCGCCTGGAATTGGTGGAAGGACGCCGGCAATCTCTGGGCGACCCCACCGACGCGGCTCTGCTGGTGCTGGCCGAGAAAGCGGGGCTCGACTGGGCGAAATTGCAGCACGATCACCCCCAGCTGGCCGAGGTGCCGTTCACCAGCGAGCGCCGTCGCGTCTCGAGCCTGCGCGAGTTCCGGGGTGGGCGCTGGCTGTTCTGCAAGGGGAGCCTGGAGACGCTGGAAGGGCTGAGCGCGGGGGCCGACCCGGCCCTGCGCGAGGCGGAGGCCCGCTTTGCCGCTCGCGGCCTGCGAGCGCTGGCCCTGGGCGTGCGCGAGCTGCCCTCGGACCTGGAGGTGGATGACCTGGAGGCCGAGGAGCGCGATTTGCGCCTGCTCGGCCTGGTCGCGATGGGCGATCCCCCGCGTCAGGAGGTGCCGGCGGCCGTCGCAGAGTGCCACCAGGCCGGCATCCGGGTGATCATGCTGACGGGCGACCATCCCGATACGGCGCGCGCCATCGCCCGGCAGGTCGGCATCGTCCAACCCGAGTTTCCCGACGTTACCACCGGCCGGGAGGCCGACGCGCTGGACGATGCCGGCCTGGACGCCCGCCTGGACCGTTGCAACGTCTTCGCCCGCGTGAGCCCGCAGGCCAAATTGCGCCTGGTGGAAAGGCTCCTGGCCCGAGGCGAGGTGGTGGCCATGACCGGGGATGGGGTCAACGACGCCCCGGCCCTGAAGAAAGTCCACGTGGGCGTGGCCATGGGTCGCTCCGGCACGGCCGTGGCCGTGGAGGCGAGCGAGCTGGTCCTGCTGGACGACAACTTCGCCACCATCGTCACCGCCATTCGCGTGGGTCGCGGGGTTTACGCCAACGTGCAGAAGTTCATCGCCTTCCTCTTCTCCGGCAACGTGGGCGTGGTGCTGGCCATGTTCTTCGGGACCATCCTGGCCGGGCTCTTCAACCTGCGGGTCGGCGTGGAGCTCCTGCTGCCGCTGACCGCGGCCCAGATCTTGTGGATGAACCTGGTCACCGATGGCGCTCCGGCCGTGGCGTTCTCGCTGGGGCGCTCCAATCCGGACGTGATGCACGAGCCGCCCCGGCGGCCCGACTCCCCCATCCTCAGCCGGTCTTTGTGGGGCTTCATCCTCGTGACCGGCTGCACGGTCTGCGCCCTCCTACTGGGAGTGCTCGACGCCACCTTCCAGGGCGGCTGGTTCACGGTGCACGAGCACGATTACCACTATGCCCGCACGGCCGGCTTCTACACCGTAGTGACCGCCCGGCTGTTCAACGCGCTCAACTTCCGGCTGTTACCGGCCAGCTTCCTGGGCGCGGGCTTCCTGCGCGACCTGACCGTGCCGGCCGCCTGCCTGCTCTCCTGGCTGATGACGCTGCTGGCCATCTATTTCGATCCCATACGCGATCTCTTCCAACTCGTCGAGCTGGATGCCGACCATCTGCTGGGCTTCACCCTGCTGGGCCTGGCGGTCCTGGTGCCCGGATGGCTGTACACCAGGGTTTCTGGTGTTCGCATGCAATGATCGAAAAAAATATTTAACAAACTCTTTACATCCCGTTAACTTGACGGTATAGAGAAGATCGGCTCAATACTCTTCGACGGGAGACTGATTATGGGCGGAGTCGTCCGGGGTATCGGCAGAGCGATTGGCGGAGTCGCCAGAGGAATTGGCAGCGCCGTCGGCGGCGTCGTCAAGGGCGCCGGCCAGATCCTTACAGGGCATCCCCTCAAAGGCCTGGGAACCATCGCCAAGGGCGTGGTTCAGGGCGCGGGCCACGTCATCAAGGGTGGCCTGGGCGCCGTCAAGGACGTGCTCGGCGATCCCATCGTCGGAACGCTGGGCGGCGCCGCCGCGGGCTTCCTGATCGGCGGACCCATCGGAGCGGTGCTGGGAGGCGTGCTGGGCCCCTCCATCGGGAAGGCGGGCGCCAGTGTCTTCGGAGCGCTGGAGAACGGGGTCGGAAACCTCTTCGGCATCAACAAGCCTGCCCAGGGCATCGGCACCCAGGAGAACGCCTACGCCTTCGGCCCGTTCAACGGCGCTGGCTCGTACTACCCGGGCGGAGGCATGTATCCCCAGATGCCCTTCGGCACCTCCCCGATGCAGGGCTGCGCAAGCCCGATGCAGGGCGGAATGGACCCCATGACGCTCTTCATGATCGGAATGATGATGGGCAAGCTGATGAGCCAACAGGGCCAGCAGCCCCAGTATCCGCCCCAGATGGGCGATTGTTGCCGGTGCCACTGCCAGTTTAGTTGCTGACACCCCCCTCCCTGTTGATGGAGGACCACCGGGAAGCCTATTTCTTCTGGAAGAAGCTGGGCCTCACCGACTGCACCTGCGTCCACGTGGACGCCCATCTCGACACCTGCGAGTTCCCTCTTCCCGGCACCGGCGGCCTCTCCCGACCCGAGGTCAACTGCGGGAACTATCTCCTGTATGCCATCGCCGACGGCCTTGTGCACACGCTGGTCTGGGTGCTTCCTCCCCACCTCGCCGGGGATGACCTGTTGGGCTACGTGCGCCGCGAGGTGGCGGCCTGGCTGCACCCCACCCTGGCCGAGCACACCTCCTGGCAAGCCCGGGACGGACGGGTGGAAGGCCGGCTCCGGGGTTGCCGCTTCCTGGTCTGCCCCTCGGACCGCCTGCCGCGGCTGGCCCCCCCCATCTTGCTGGATGTGGACGTGGACTACTTCCTGGGCCCCCAGGACGAGGTCTGGCAGAGCCCGGAGCAACTGGCGTCCGACCTCGCCCCGCTGGAGGTGTCCGCTCTGACGGTCGCCTACTCGGTGGAGGGCGGTTACACGCCCGTCGAGCTGCGCTGGCTCGGACCCGAGACGATGGAGCGGTTCGGGGCCTCCTCGTCGCCGGACGACTTTACGCTCGCTCCGCTGGACGCGGCCTGTTTCCATCTGCAACGCAAGCGCTACGAAGCTTGCCTGGAGGCGCTGGAGGCCTGCGAGGACCGCCGCGCGGCCCACTACCTGCGCGCGTTCGTGCGGTTCTCGCAGGATCGCCACGAGGAGGCCCTGGCTGGCTGGACGGCTCTTCTGGCCGAGCCGCACGACGACCCCACCCGCCGCCACCTGCTGGAGATGCAGGGCTTGAGCCAGAGGGCGCTGGGGCGGGCATCCGAAGCGGTCGAGTCGCTCCAAGAGGCCGTGCGCCTCGCGAACGGCGACGTGGGCCTCTGTCTGGAGCTGGCCCGGGCGCAGGTGGAGGCCGGGCGGCCGGAGGACGCGGCGCGCTCCTACCGCCGCGGCATCGGGCTGAAACCGGAGTTGATGATCGCTCTCCAGGCCCAGCTCGAGCTGGTGCGGCTCTATCAGAAGCTGGGTCAGCCCGCCCTGGCCAGGGCCCAGCGCCAGCGGCTCCTGAGCCACCGGCTGCCGCCCGCGTTGCAGTTGCAGGCTCTCGGACTGGGACTCAAGCAGTGCTAGTGCGCCGCGCCCACGAGGCCGATCTTGCCTTCATCGCGCGGCTGACCCTCGAGACGTGCGACCAGAGCATTCCCGAGGGTCGCGACGTCACCAACGAGGTGGTCCGTACCCGGGCCGGACGCCAGCTGGACGCCGAGCTGAGCTCCATGCTGCGGCGCAGTCGCGACGTGGCGGTGCTGGTGGCGACCGACGGCGAGCGGCCGGTCGGCTTCCTGATCCTGGAGCTGAACCTGGTCGAGGAGACCACCGGCGAACGGCAAACTCACATCTTCAACATGGCGGTGGAACCAGAATATCTCGGCCGGCGAGTCGACCGGCTGCTGGTCAGCGAGGCGGCGCGCATCACGCACCGCCGGGGCTGCCGCTACATGACCGGCCGCATCACCGCCGGCAATCAGCGCGCCCTGATGGCGGCGCTCAAGCAGGGGTTCGAGATCGAGCGTTGCCAGGTCGTGATGGCCTGCGGCCCCGAGGGCCCCGTGCCCCTGCCCGGACGCCCTGCCGCCGAGCGCGCCCACGCCACCAGCCGACTGCTGCGGCGCCTGCAGAGGGGGACGCTTGCACCAGACTGAGTTCATGTCCGCCTCGCCCGAAACCCAGCAGCTGCTGGATCTTTGCGTTGCGATCGCGCGGGGGGAGCGCAATTACGTCGACGTCCTGCGCGGCAAGCTGGCCTTCCGGGCCCAGGAAATGCACCAGGCTCAGGACCACTTTTTCGGCCAGGTCGACGGCGAGGGCGAGGAGTTCGCCGCCCAGTTCAAGGCCGAGTTGGACGAGGTCGCCCATCGCTTCCGCGGCTACGAAGGGGCTCTGCAGGCCATCGACGCCTGCCTGCTGGCGGGCGCGCCCCCGGAGCCGATGCGCGCCTGCGCTCAGGCCCTGGCCGAGGCGTCCCACTTCCTGCGCATCGCGCTGGGCCGCTACGAGCAGGCCGAGATGTCCATCGGGGCCAGCAAGTTTCCCCTGATCAACATCCTGGACAATCTCGCCTGGGCAGTGCGCTCGGGCAAACCGGCCTCGCTCTGGGACGCCACCTGCGCCCAGTACAGCGAGTATTACCGCAAGATGCTCGACGAGATCGGCAAAAGCGAGCATCGCGCCGGCCCCGGCGTGCCCGAGCGCGAGAAAGCCGTGACCTGGATCGTGATGCTGTTCGCCCAGCTGGCGCAGCTTTCGCCGACGGTGCCCGAGGATCGCGTGTCCGCTCTGCTCGAGGAGCTGACCACCGCCCACCTGGACCTGGAGAACTCGTTCAACACCTACAACACCGCGATTCTGACCCAGTCGCCGACACGCTCTCCCCAGGTCAACCTGGTGCTCAACACGGTCACCGGGTTCCGAGCCGGGAAATACAGCGCCGAGGCCACCCGCCAGGTGATCCAGGGCTACCTGGACATCGTGCGCAAGGGGATGGCCGACCTGCAGCCGACGCTGCAGGCCCAGAACGACTCGGCTCTCTTGAGCGAGAGCGCGGCCTCCATGCTGGAGGCGATGGAGGGCGTCGAGGACGCGCTGGTCATCTTGTTGGAGCTGCCCGGCAACCCGAACATGGACGAGGCGCGCCTGCAGGACGCGCTGGTCCGCCTGCGCGAGTCGGGCAACAAAGGCGCCGCCGCCACCGAGGACGTGCGCAGCTTCAACGAGACGGCCGGTAAGGTCGCGTGCATCCACTGCTCCACCCTCAACCCGATGGAGGCGCGCGTCTGCTCCAACTGCGCCCGCCCGATGCCGCTGGCCAAGTTCGGCGGCCAGGGCACGATGGAGATTCGTGAGGGCGGTCAGCGCAGCGGCGGCGCCGGTCCGGACTTCAACCAGGAAACCATCATGACCGACGTCATGAAGATGCTTTTCGACCAGTGCGAGGCCTTTGAGAAGGGGGAGATCGAGGCCCAGACGCTGCTCTCGACCCTGGACGCCCGCGAGGCCGAGATTCGGCGCGCCGAAGAGAAGCTGAGCGAGTTCCGCTCGCCCGAGATCCCCGAGGAGGCCGAGGGCGAAGAGCGCGAGGTCAGCCAGCTCTTCGTCAACATGGCCGACGACGCGCTGGACATGCTCTCCACCGCCCTCGGCCAGTGCCAGGACGGCCTCGACCGCATTCGCCAGGGCATCGAGGCCGGCAATCTGGACCTGATGGACGAAGGCCGCGAGAGCTACTACGAAGGCTGCCAGAAGATGTGGGAGGTCTGGAAGCTCGACAACGCCCTGGACAATTACCTCGCCGAAGACGATCACACGCCTATTGAGGCCAGTGGCTGAGGTGAGACGGTAGACGGTAGATGGGAGATGGGAGACGGGTTCCTGTCGACTGTCGACTGTCGACCCCTCGACTCCCTACTCCCGTCTCCCTACTCCCTACTCCCTACTCCCTACTCCCTACTCCCGTCTCCCTACTCCCGACTCCCTACTGAAGCTCTCGCAGGGCGCGCGCGGCTTCGGGGTGGCGGGGGTTGACTTGGAGCTCGGCTTCCAGCTCGCGGCGGGCGCGCTTCAGGTCTCCGAGGCGGCGGTAGGCGGAGCCGAGGTTGAAGTGGGCGTCGGGGAGGTTGGGATCGAGGCGCAGGGCGGTTTCCAGCTCGGTGATGCCGGCGTCCTGGTACCCGGCGCGCAGGTCGGCAACTCCCAGGTAGAGGTGGGCCACCGGGTCGCCCGGCGAGAGCTGGACCGCGCGTTGAAACAGCGGTAGGGCGCGGTCCCAGGCGCCCGCCCCGACGTGCTGCATCCCCTCGGCGCACAGGCTCTCCGAGGTCTCGGGGTAGACCAGCGGCCCGTGCGAGGCTCCTTTGCGGAGGTAGATCGCCGACTTGCGGTCCTGGTAAATCCGCTCCCAGTCGGGCGAAGCGCCAAGACGCTGGTCCAGGTCGCCCTGCATACGGGTCACCAGCACCAGATCGAGCTGATACTTCCTCAAGAGCTCGTCCCAGGAAGCTCCGGCCTTCTTCTCCCAGGGGCCGCCGAACTGGATGGCCATGGCGTCCAGGTAGGTCTGCTCGCTGTAGACGGTGTGGGCGCGACCGTCGATGAAGATGCGCCAGCCCGGCAGATGCCAGGTCAGCCAGCCGCCCCACTCGTAGGGGTTGCTCAACTTGTGCGGCAGTTCCGGATTGGCCGCCAGAAAGCGAGTCGCGTCGCCGGGGAAGAGACCGTCCCAGAGGCCCAGCTCGCGGGGAGTTCGCTGCAGGCGCGGCGTAGCGAGCAGGGTCAGGCCCAGGGCCACGATGACCGTCGCCAGCCTCAGACGCGCGGGCGCCCGCAGAGCCACGGCGTGGAGCTGCACGCCGGCCAGGCAGGCCAGCGGAAGGTTGCGCCAGGCGGTGGCTCCGCCCAGCAGGAACACCAGCGTCAGCAGCGCCAGTGCCTTCTGGCCGGCGCGCCAGTGCAACCAGGTCGCCACCGCGCCGACCAGCACCACGACCCAGTAAAGCGCGTGCTCCCCAAAAAGCGCGGGCCGGGACCACTCGTTCAACCCCAATCGAAACGCCGAATTGCCGAACAGGCTGAAGGGGAAGGCGAGCATGCGCCACCCGTAGGGGTTGAGCATGGCCGCGAGCAGAGCCGCGAGGCCGGCCCCGAAAAGCTGCCCCGCCAGCCGCGCACGCCTCTCCAACAGGCATCCGACCCCGGCCACGACCAGCATTCCCGGCCCCAGGATAAAGGCCCCGTGCAAATTCGCCCACAACGCCGTGCCAACCACAACCCCCGCGAGACGCCACCACGTCGAGCGATCCAGGTCCCCCGGCCCGGGTCCCCCATTCCCCGTCTGCCGTCTCCCGTCCTCGAGCGCCCCCCGCACCAGCAACAGACACGCCGCGCACAGCAGGTACGTCCCCAGATAGGGCCGCACGTCGTAGAACGAGCGAAACATCCACGCGTAGCCGGCTGCCAGCAGCGCCACCGCCCAGGTCTGCTCCTCGCTCTTGCGCACCGCCCAGAGCGGCAGCACCGCGAACGCCAGCACCAAACTCAGCGTGCGGGTCCAGTAGAGACCTTCCCAGCCCAGGGCGCGGTAGAGCTCGAACGCTCCCAGGCCAAAGAGCCACTCGTGGTTGAACCAGGGCCCGGCCGTGAACGAAAAGGGATCAGCGGCGCGAATCTGGCCGGTCTCGGCCAGGAAGCGGCCCGAAGCCAGTAGCCACCAGCTGTCCGCGGCGGGCAGGGGCTCCGCGGCAGCGGTCGCCACCCCCAGGATGGCGACCAGCCAGGCCAGGATGCGTCTCAAAAAGCCGGAGCGACGCCAGGCGGAGCGTTGCGGAGCACGAGCACTTTCTTCTTGTTGCGCACGACTTTGTTGACCGAGCCGGCCAGACCGCCGCGCGCCACCAGCCTGGCAGCCGCGGCCTCGAACTCCTTGGCGTCATTCTCGCTGTCCCACACGGTCAACCAGACGATGCCCTCGGTGTAGCCTTTGACGTAGCTGCAGTAGAGGTCTCCCCCCCAGCCGGCGGCCGTCTGCGCGTCGGTCATGGCGCGGATCAGGTATTCGCCGGCCACGTCGCAACCCAGGTAATTCCAGCCCGCCGGGGGCGCCGGCAGCTTGACGTTGAGCGTCGCGGGCGGGTCGTTCTTGAGGTACTTCTCGGGGTGCAGAATCTGCTCGCTGGAGGCGGGCAGGCGGGTATAGGCCGCGTCCACCTTCTTCCAGCCTCCCTGGTCGCGCAAAGCGCTGCAGAAGGCCATTCCCTTGAAGTAGGGATCGCTGATCAACTTCTGGATGAAGGGCGGGGCCTTACTGCTCGAGGCGCCCATCATTCCGCCCGCTTCCAGCAGACTGTCGTCATCTCCACCGGTCATGCTGCCGAGCATACTGGGGTCGATCCCGATGGCGGACGCCATGTAATCCATCATCACCAGCGTGGCGTCGCCCTCGATGAGGCACTGGGCCGCGAAGGCCTGGTCGAAGTTGGGCGCGGTCTGCTTGTCGATGGCGGCCAGATTGAAATGCTGATCCTGCAGGGCGTGATCCAGCTCGTGGATGGTCAGGATGTCGTCCATGCTGAGGTTCATCCCTTGAGCCGCCAACATGCCTTGCATGGCGGCCTCCTGCGGATTCGTGCTGGCGCCCGAGACGACCAGGAAGCGCTTCTTGGCCGGGTCGTAAAGCCCGCGAACCTGCTCGGAGTAAAGGTCGCGCAGGGACTTCTTGTAATCGACGCCCGGAGCCAGCAGACCCGAGGCGTGCAGAAAAGCCTGGCGCGTGGGGAACGGCGTGCGGGCGGCCTCGATATCGAACAGGCCCTGCAGGTATTTGGTGACCTGCGCCTGGCTCTGAGCCTCGCTGGGCACCTTCCTGGCGAACTTCAGGCCCCGAATCTGCTCGAGCTCCTTGCTCAGCCGGGCCACGTCCTGGTCGATGGATTTCGCCAGCACTGGCAATAGCAACAGGACGATCAGGATGAGCTTCTTCATGTCTTCTCCCCGGCCAGCCATTCACGGCTGAGATAGCGATCCCAAGAGTCGGGGAGCAGCGCCACCACCGGTCCATCCAGCCGACGGGCCACCCGCAGCGCGGCGGCGACCGCCGTGCCGCTGGAGCCTCCCACCAGCAGGCCCTCCTCGCGGATCAGGCGGCGGGCGACGGCAAAGCTCTCCTCGTCGGACACCCTTTCGACCTCGTCCAGAGAATCCCGGTCGAGATTCGGGGGAGGCTGGGAAGATCCGATCCCCTCCAGCTGGTAGGCTCCATCCGGGCCGACGGTTCCCGTCTCGACCCATTCGGCCAGTCCCGAGCCGAGGGGGTCGGCCAGCACCATGCGGACAGAAGGCTTTTCCCGCCGGAAGAAGCGCCCCACGCCCGTCAGCGTGCCGCCCGTGCCGGCCCCGGCCACGAAGGCCACCAGGTCGGGTACCTGCGCCAGCACCTCCGGGCCCGTGGTTTCCTCGTGAATGCGCGGGTTGGCCGGATGGGCGAACTGGTCGGTCAGAAACCACCCCTTCTCGCGCGCGAGCCGCGCCGCCACGTTGCGAAAATTGTCCGGACTGTCCAGGGGTGCGTTGGGGGTGACGATCACCTCCGCCCCCGCGGCCTTCAGGGCGGTGCGCTTGTCCTGGGACATCTTCTCGGGCAGCACGCAGACCAGCCGGTAGCCGCGCACGGCGGCCATCAGGGCCAGGCCCAGCCCGGTGTTGCCGGCGGTGGCCTCCACCAGGGTCGCCCCGCGCTGCAAGTGGCCTCGGGCCTCGGCGTCTTGCACGATCGCCAGAGCCAGGCGGTCTTTCACGCTCCCGCCCGGATTGAGATGCTCGCACTTGGCGTAAATTCTGGGATCGATGTGGGTCAGGCGCACCATCGGGGTGCGCCCGATCAGGTCAAGGACGCTCACCGTACAGCGCCATCAGCACGTCGCCGGCGCGCTCGGCCCAGGCGGCCTCGGTGTGGGTTCCCCCCTCGACCTCGCGGTAGAACAGGTAGTTCTCCTTCGTCCAGCCGGTGTCGACCAGGCGGTGCCCGAGCTCGCGGGTGTCGTCGATGACATCGGACACGCCGTTGCCGTTCTCGTCGCTCCCCTCGCGCGTGCCGGCGTCCAGCCAGATGCGGTCGGGTCCCTGGCTCTGCAAAAGCTGTTGGGAAGCCTGGTGGTCGGCCCACCAGAGCGACGGCGACAGCGCGCCCACCAGCCCGAACGTGGCCGGATGCTTGAAGCCCAGGTAGAGCGACACCAGGCCGCCCATCGACGAGCCCATCACCCCGGTGTGCTCGCGCTCGGGCATCGTGCGGTATTCTTTATCCACGAACGGCTTCAGCTCGTCCACCAGGAAGCGGCCGTAGGCCTCGGCCTTACCGCCGGCATGCCGCGGGTCGGGGAGGGGCGAATACTCGGCCATGCGCTCGGGCGTATTGTCAGCCGCCACGATGATCATCGGGGGCAGCTTGCCCGCGCGGATGAGACCTTCGGCCGTCTCGTCCAACCCCCACTCCACGCCAAACGCCGCCGTGGCGCTGTCGAAGACGTTCTGGCCGTCCTGCACGTAGAGCACGGGGTAATGGCGGTCGGCATTCTCCTCATAGCCCGGCGGCAGGTACACGCGCACGTCGCGCCGGTTGCCCAGCGCCTGCGAGCGGAAGCCATGATGGATGCGGACGTCGCCGGTAACCACGGGGCCACTGTATGTCGCGGCCGCACGGGCAAGCTAGCGGCGAGTTGTTAACTATGCTCCCGGAGCCAGGTCGCCACGGCCTGGTCTCCTTGCCGGGCGGCCTCGACCAGCCCGCGGGCGGCGGTTTGCGCCTGGCTCTGGCGCTGGCTGAACAGGTAGCTCGCCACGCCGGCGAGTGAGGAAACCACGGTGGTGGCGATCCCCAGGCCCATCACCCAGGGATTGTCGCTGGCCAGACCGGCCCCGCCGGCGGCCAATCCGGACAGGGCCGAGAAGCCCGCCGCCTTGAGCGAGTGACCGCTGCGCGCGCCCAGCTCTTGCTCGAGCTGGCCCAGGCTGCGCGACTGGTTGCCCAGGATGCCGTTCTGCCAGAGCGCTTTGAGATCCGACCCCTCTTGCGGGCCATTGGGCAGCATCATGGCCGCCATGCGGTTGATGCTGCTGAGCGTGGTTTCCTCGCCGTCCACCTTGATCGGTCCCGAGTGCAGCTCCTGGGCAAATTGCGCCAGACCCGGGTTCATCAGCGCCGTGACCGTGTTCTTGGCCAGCTGAGCCGCCTCGGCGCGGGAACGCACGGCCGGATCCGCGACCTGCTCGGGAGTCAGGCCCCGGGCGAGCTGGGGCCCGAGCTCTTCGAGAGCCTCGCGGGTGCTATCCAGGGTGTGCCCCCTCTGGGTCAGCGTGTCACGGGTCCAGGGATTGGTAAAGGCCACATTGGCGTAGTCGGACTCGCTCGGGGTGAAGTGTTTCGGAGTGAGCGGCTGAGCCTGGGTGACCTGGCCCTCGGGAAAAGTGATCACCTTGGGTTCGGGCTTCGCCTCGACCTGCGGTTTGGGCTCCGCAGGGGAACCGGGTGTGAGCGTCACGCTCTCCTCGGGCCGTGGCACCAGTTCGCAGGACCCGCAAGCGCCGCTCCCGGCGAAGGTCGGGCGCTGGAGCGGGGCGATGGGGGCCGTGGGGCCGAGGACAGTGGTCTGCATGCTGCCACTCTAGCAGCCGCGAGTGCCGGGGCCGTGAAGTGGCCGGACGCCATGTTAACGATAGGTATCCATTTCATGAACGAGAATGGCAAATCCTATGAAAGTCCTCGTTACCGGGGGCGCCGGCTTCATCGGCTCCCACATCGCGCGCCACTTCTCGAGTCAGGGGCACCAGGTCGTGGCCCTGGACAACCTCCGGGGGGGACGCTCGCTCGTTCCCGAGGAGGCGCTCGTCCACGGCAGCGTGACCGATAGCGAGCTGGTGGACCGCCTGGCCGAGGGGACCGACTTCATCTTCCACCTGGCGGCCCTGGTGAGCGTGCCCGAGTCGCTGGAAAAGCCCTACGAGTGCGTGGACATCAACGTCAACGGCACTCTCAACGTGCTGCGGGCGGCCCGCAAGCACGCGGTGAAGAAGGTCGTGCTGAGCTCGTCGGCGGCCATCTACGGCGATGATCCGGAGCTCCCCAAGCGCGAGGACATGCGGCCCGCGCCCAAGACCCCCTACGCGGTGACCAAGCTTGACGGCGAGTACTACCTGGCCATGTGGGAGACGCCCACGGTGAGCTTGCGCTACTTCAACGTCTACGGCCCGGGTCAGGATCCGAAGTCGCAGTACGCCGCAGCCGTGCCGATCTTCGTGAGCCGGGCGGTGAACGGCGAGACGATTACGATCTTCGGCGACGGGGGAGCCACCCGCGACTTCATCAACGTGCGCGACGTGGTCGCCGCGAACGTGCTGGCGGCCACCACCCCTTCCATGGAGGGTGTTTACAACGTGGCCCGCGGAAATAGTTTGACGATTTTAGAATTGGCCCGGCGCATCGTGGGCATGCTGGGTTCCGCTTCGCGAATCGAGCATGCGCCCGAGCGCGCCGGGGACATCCGCCACTCGCTGGCCGATGTCACGCGTATCACCGCGGCTGGTTTCAAGCCAACCGTGGACCTCGAGGAGGGTCTGCGGGAGACGATCGGATGGTTCACAAAATAGCCATTTCGCGGCAATTTACCGGCAACTTGTCGGCAACATCGCGGTTCACTAGTGGTTGCTACGCTGTGAAGAGGGAGCCCTGAGGCTCCTCTAGAAAAATACAGCGAGGTGCAACCTATGTTTGAACACACGAACCGGCGTATCGATGCCGCCTTTGCCCAAATGAGCGAGGACTTCAAGAGTCAGATGCTCGCTCTGGCAACTCACCGCAAGGAAACTTCCAGGGTGCTGGAAGAGTTGCGAGTCAAAATCGATGAGTCGCTGCTCAAGCAGGAAGAGCTGTTGACATCGCATTTCGAGTCGACCGAGAAGAACTTGAGGCAGATCGTCGGCACCTTGCGTGAGGACGTACAGGACCAGATCGACAATCTGGACGAACGCTTGACACGCCTCGAGAATCGGGCGGCCTAGTCGAGCCCGGGCTGGCTGGAGGCATCGCTTTCCGGACAGCCTCATCGGCAGATGCGCGCGGCCTCGCAGGCGTCCATGAACGTCATGAGCGAGAAGACCAGCAAAAGGAGAGAGGTCAACAGCCAGACGGAGGCGCCATCGACACGCGCGTGCAGGACCAACGAGGCGGCCGATACGGCCACCAGCGCGAAGCCGAGTGCCCGAAAGACGGGAAAGCAGCTCGTGGCCGCCCCCAGAAGGCGTGACGCCACGAACAGCGACAGTCCCCCCACCGTCAGCAGCACCAGCAGCACCAGCAGCCAGTTGCGCGCCCCGGCCTGGTCCAGCAACGGTGCTAGATTCGCCGCCCCCAGGAGCAGCAGGGTCGACAGGCTCGTCGCGCGCGCTCGCATTTTGTAGTCGGAGCAGAAGCTGCCGCAGCCGCGCAGAACGTCGATTTTCTCATCGCTGATCCTGGCCATGGCTCAGCCCCTCCGCTTGATCTGCTCCAGCTCCAGCACGCTCTTGCCGACGGCGATCTTGTCGCCGATCTGCAGCATCATCGTGTCACCCGGGTCCAGGGCGAGGTCCTGGCCCGTGTTGCGGTGGATGACCATCGCCAAACCCTGGGCGTGGACCTCGATCACGTAGCTGCCCTGCTCGTCTTCCCAGCGCAAGAGAGCCTGCTCGTAGGGCAGCGAGCTGTCGCCGATCAGGACGGCGTGGCCGTAGCGCGGATCGGCCAGGCCCATGGTGCGGCCCAACAGCATCTCGGTGGCATTGAGCGGCACCACGATCCCCTTATCGGGCCCGTCGAGCACCGCCATGCGCCAGCCCGCGCGCGAGGGCTTGGGACCATCTTGAACCGGGGCCCCGGACGGAGCCGCGTGCAGAGGCACGGAACGCCGCCGCGGAGGGGGGAGAGCTGGATTGGCAACTTTCGGGATGGGAGGAATATTGGCCGGAAGCTGATTCGGGTTGGTCCGCTCCGGCAAAGGCGCGGGCGGCGGCGGAGGCGGCTCGGGGGCGGACCGCTGCACCGGCGGCGGCTCGAGCTCGTAGGTGACCTCCGGGTCGAAGTCGGGGCCCGAATCGCGCGACGCGACCACCGGCTCGAGCGGCAGCTCCCACAGGCCCTTGGCGGCCACACCTTCGGGCTCGTCCTCTTGCACGTACGAGGCGGAGATCGACTCGAGCAGCAGCACCACGTGCCCCATCTGGATCTTCGAGCCGATCGTCAGGGGTGCGTGCATCACGCGCTCGCCATCGACCTTGGTCGAGTTGGTGCGCGAGAGGTGGGTCAGCACGTAGCACCGCTTGCGATGGTCCCACAAGAGCGAGCAGTGAGTGCGCGAGACGGTCGGATCGGTCAGGAAGACCTGCCCTTCGCGGCCTTTCGCGCGTGCGGAAGCGGCGCGTCCGAGGATGACCTCCTTGGTCAGAAGAGGGATCACCCGGTCGCGCTCATTCCCCCCGATCACGCGCAGTTGAAAGCCGGAGTTCCAGGCCATCGACGCCCCCGCTTCGACAACTCGGTGCGAGAGTCTTGCAGGTGCTAACGGATCTCTAATGGTCTTCAAGCTCAGGGCAAATCCGTGGCTGGTAGACTGAGGACAAGTAATTCACCCAAAGGGAGCAAATCAAGACAGTGACTAAAGTTGTAGGAATTGACCTGGGAACCACCAACTCGGTTCTGGCCATCATGGAGGGCGGCAAGCCCACCGTGGTCGCGAACGCCGAGGGAGCCCGCACCACCCCGTCGGTGGTGGGCTTTGCCAAGAATGGCGAGCGGTTGGTAGGCGAGCTGGCCAAGCGCCAGGCCGTCAGCAACCCGGACCGCACGATCAAATCGATCAAGCGGCACATGGGCACCGACCATCGCGTGAAGATCGACGACAAGAACTACTCGCCCGAGGAGATCTCGGCGATGGTTCTGCAGAAGCTCAAGCAGGACGGCGAGTCCTACCTGGGCGAGAAGATCAAGCAGGCCGTCATCACGGTGCCCGCTTACTTCAACGACGCACAGCGTCAGGCCACCAAGAACGCCGGCACCATCGCCGGCCTCGAGGTCCTGCGCATCGTCAACGAGCCGACCGCTGCGGCGCTGGCCTACGGGCTGGACAAGCAGAGCGAGACTCTGACGGTCATCGTCTTCGACCTGGGCGGCGGCACGTTCGACGTGTCCGTGCTCGAGATCGGTGACGGCGTGTTCGAAGTGAAGTCCACCGCCGGCGACACCCACCTGGGTGGCGACGACTGGGACCAGCGGATCGTGGATTACGTGGCCGAGCAGTTCAAGAAGGAGCACGGCATCGACCTCCGTCAGGACAAGATGGCCCTGCAGCGCCTGCGCGACGCGGCCGAGAAGGCCAAGATCGAGCTCAGTCAGGTGTCGCAGACCAACATCAACCTGCCGTTCGTCACGGCCGACGCTTCCGGACCGAAGCACCTGGACGTGACCCTGTCGCGGTCCAAGTTCGAAGAGCTGACCGCCGACCTGCTCGAGCGCTGCGCGGCCCCGTGCCACCAGGCCATCAAGGACGCCAAGCTCAAGCTGGACAGCATCGACCGCGTGCTGCTGGTGGGTGGTTCCACCCGCATGCCGATGGTGGTCGACCTGGTCAAGAAGACCTTCGGCAAGGAGCCGTCTCGCGACGTGAATCCGGACGAGGTCGTGGCGCTGGGCGCCGCCGTCCAGGGCGCGGTTCTCTCGGGCGAGATCAAGGACGTGGTCCTGGTCGACGTGACCCCGCTGACGCTGGGTCTGGAGACTCTGGGCGGCGTGATGACCAAGCTCATCCCGCGCAACACCGCGGTGCCGACGTCGAAGACCGAGGTCTTCTCGACGGCCGCTGACAACCAGCCGGCGGTGGATGTGCTGGTGCTGCAGGGCGAGCGCGAGTTTGCCCGCGACAACAAGACCCTGGGCCAGCTGCAGCTGAGCGGGATCGCTCCCGCGCCGCGCGGAGTGCCGCAGATCGAAGTGACCTTCGAGCTCGACTCCAACGGCATCTTGAGCGTGACCGCCAAGGACAAGGCGACCGGCAAGGCCCAGAACATCAAGATCACGGCCTCCTCGAGCCTGAGCAAGGACGAGGTGGAGCGGATGGTCCGCGAGGCCGATTCCAACGCGGCTGCCGATAAGGCTCGTCGCGAGGAGATCGAGCTCAAGAACGAGGCCGACTCCCTGGTTTACCAGAGCGAGAAGGCTCTCAAGGACCTCGAGGGTAAGCTGAGTGGCGACGTGGTGGCCAAGATCAAGGCCGGCCAGGAGCGCCTCAAGCAGGCCAGCGGCGCGGACGAGATCAAGAGCGCGATGGAGCAGCTCAAGCAGGCTCTGTATGAGGGAAGTCAGGCGGCTTACTCCGCCGGCGGACCGCAGCAGCAGGGTCATCCCGGCGGCCACGGCCCGCAGGCCGAGCCCGCCGACAGCGATGTGATCGACGCGGACTACGAAGTCAAAGCGTAGTCGGGAGTCGGAGAGAAGAGTAGGGAGTGACATCCCTACTCTTTTCTTTTTATGGGGAACTATTCTTCGGGGGCGAAGGTTAGAAGGGACATGAGAAACACGCTAATCTTATTGTTCATCGCTTTGATCGCTGTCGCGGGCGCCGAACCCAAGTTCCCCGTGCAGCACACGGATGCCGAGTGGAAGAAGCTGCTCACGCCCGAGCAGTACAAGATCTTGCGGGGGAAGGGCACGGAGATGTCCTGCCAGACCAACCCGATGGTGATGAACCACGAGGCCGGCGTCTACAAGTGCGTGGGCTGCGGCCAGGTGCTGTTCGACTCGCAGGCCAAGTTCGTCTCCGGCACGGGCTGGCCGAGCTTCTATGCGGCTTTCAAGCCGGGTGCGGTAGTCACTCTGAGTGACACCAGCCACGGCATGGTCCGCACCGAAGTGCTCTGCTCGCGCTGCGGGGGCCACCTGGGCCACGTCTTTGAAGACGGCCCCAAGCCCACCGGCCTGCGCTACTGCATCAACTCGGTCTGCCTGAAGTTCGTCCCGGCCAGGTAGGTCAGGAGCCTTCCTGGGCCGTGAGGACGATCCCCCGCACGTGGGCAGCCGAGAGTTCCAGGGTGCTCCCCAGACGCTCGAGGTAAGCTTGCTCGAGGGCATTGAGTGGACCGTCGGCCAGAGCGACCTCGACGGCTGCCTTGACCAGCGCCTCCCGCTCTCCGCCCGTGGCGATGCGATGGAATTGGCGCAGGTAACCCACCATTTCCACACCCTCACGGGCCGCACGCTCGAGCTCGAGTTGGAGCTGGTCTCGTGAGGGTGCCTGCCCGGCCACGGCACGGTAACTCTCCAGGGCTCGTGCAACCTCCGACTCCTGGGGGCTTCCATCCGAGGCGGCCATCTGGGCCATCGCGCGCAGGAGCGCGAGATGGTATTCCTGGGTATCGGCCTCCGGTCCGCCCTGGATGACGCCTACCTCGAAGGTGCTTTTGCAGCCTTTGCACTCGACGTACTCGCCCAATTGCCCAAGGGGTAGACAGGGAATGAAGTAGAGCGTGAACCAGCGTCGGACCTTCTTGTGCTCGTATTCCTGTGGACCACAACCGGGGCACCGGAACTTGCCTCTGGCGGCCACGGACGTCATCGCCCGTGTGCCGAAAATGATGAACTGGAGCACTTAGCTGGCCAGATCCAGCTTGTCCAGTCTGGCCTCCACGGATTCGAGCCTGGTTTCGATCTTCTGAAGGCGCGCTTTGGAGTCGACGTCACTGAAGGCGAGCACTTTCAGGGCGTCCAGGGTCTGGTCCAGGCGATCGGCCGTCTCGACCAGGGAGGCCTGATTGGCTTGAGCCAGCTCCCGGAGGCTGCCGACCTCTTCTCCCAGGCTGCCGACCTCTTCTCCCAGGGAGTCGACCTTGCGGGCGACCTCCTCCAGGCCCACTCGAACCGAATCGAGTCCGCCACGAATCGTTCCCATCTCCTCATCCATCGTGCCGAAGCGGCCGGCGACTTCGCGCAGGCTCATGCCAACCAGGCGGAAATTCGTTTCGATCAGCTCTCGGAGTTCTTGCTCGCTCATACCCACATTTTGCAGCAGGAAATCGGGCGGGTCAATGGGCCCGTACTGTACGGGAGTCCTTCCCAATTGTCACCGTGAGGTCGGCCAGGTCGTCCGGGCGGGCCTTGCCCGGGATGACCTTGCAGGCCACCACCTCCTGCACCTTGCCGCAGGCTCGGGCCGCACCCATGCGGTCGACCACCTTCGAGTTGGCGCAGGTGCCGTCGGCGTCCACGATGCTGACCACGTTGAAGCCCAGCGCGCACAGCTTGCCCGCCACGTCGCGACCCGCGCCGGGGCTCCCGCTGGCGTTCACCACCTCCACCCGGAACGCCGACAACGGCAGGTCGTCGGCCGTGTTCAATAGGCGGCGAACCAGCTGGAAGTTCTGGTCGGTGCAGGGCTCGAGGTAGTAGATGCCGTCGATGATCGAGTCGTAGCACTCCAGACGACCCATCTTGAGCTTGGAACGGTCCATTCCCCGATAGAGGCGGCCCAAAGCCACCATCTTCGTCATCGGGAGATCGGTGGTCACGTTCTGCTGGAAAATCCTGGCCAGATGGCTCACCATCTCGAGGCTGGCCTGGGCCTTCAGCTCGCGGCTCACGGCCGTGATGACCTGCTGCTGGCGACGGATGCGCCCGAAGTCGCCCTCCTCGTCATGGCGGAAGCGACAGTAGCCCACCACCTGCTCGCCCGTCAGCTTCTGACGGCCCTTGACCAGGTGCACGTGCAGATGGCCCCAGTTGTCGTCGTAGTCCATCGACTTCTCGACGTCCAGCGAAAGGCCGCCCAGCTCGTCCACCAGCTTCTGGGCCGCCTGCACCCGCACCGCCACCGTGTAATCGATTTTCACTCCCAACAGCGAGGAAACCGTCTTGGCGGCCAGCGGCGCCCCGCCGTAGGCGTAGGCCGCGTTGATCTTGTCCCGTCCCAACCCGGGGATCTCCACCAGCAGGTCGCGGGGAATCGAGAGCACCGCCGCCGTGCCGTGCTTGCGCTCGAAGCTCAGCAGCATCATCGTATCCGAGCGGGCTTCCTTGGAGTAGGGCTGGCCGTTGCGGGTGTAGTTGTAATCCACCCCCATGCAGAGCACGTTGAGGCGGTTCTTGTCTCCAAAGGCATGCTGGGCCGGGTTGACCCAGAACTCGACCGCGTCCTCGGACTTGCCTCCCTCGGCCTTGATCTGCTGCAACGTCAGGTAATAGGCGGAGCCGGAGATGCCGATGCCGGCCAGCACCAGCAAAACCGCTCCCGCCAGGAGGGCGCGCTTGACCAAGCGCATCACTCTATCCCGCAATCTTCAGCGCGGCGTGCGCGCCGGCCATCGATCCCAGCCGGTTGCCCAGCACGCCGCCGACCACGAGGCCGATGGCCCCACCGACCGGTCCGGCCACCTGGTAGCCCAGCATCGTCAGGCCCAGCGGAGCGCCGATGCCGCCGATCGTGCCGCCCAGCGCGCCGCCCACGGTGGCCGCGATGCAGGCACCGTCGCGGGCGCCCTGCTTCTGGGCGATCTTCAAGCCGCGGTTGGCGCCCAGAGCGCCCATCGCCACGAAGCCCAGGGCCGGATTCTTGTAGACGAACATCAGGCTCAAGCCCGCGGTCAGCTCGGTGGCGCCGCTCAGGGTGCGCATGTTGTCCTTGGCGTTGACGCCGCTCATCACCTCACCGACGCCGCCGGTGAACAGGTTGATGGCCGCCAGCTGAGTCAGGAACGACAACCCCATGCGGGCGTAGGGGTGCACGCCCAGCAGGTTGCCCATGAACTTGCCGGTCTCGCGGAACTCCTCGCGGTCCACAAAGGCCTGCATGAAATTCTGGTGGTCGAGGCGACGCATCTCCTCCATCTTGGCGGGGTTGATCTGCTGCAGATGGTTGGGGTTGGTGCGGTAGTCGGCATAGCTCTCGGCGAAGTCTTCCTGCTTCATGGTGCCGGCGTAATCGCTGACGTACCCCGGCCGTCCGAAGGGGGCGTGGGCCGAATGCCCGCCGGTCAGCACGTTGACCACGCCGCCCTCGTAGTCGCGAGTGTGGCCGATCTCATGGGTCAGGGTGTAGCGGAAATCGGCCGGGTTCTCCATCGTGTAGCCCGTACGGTTGAGCTCGATCGAGTTGACGGCGGGGCGGGTGACGCCCAGCAGGTTCCGCGAGCCCAGGGTCTCCTTGACCGCGATGGAGATGGGGCGCACCGCGTCTTGCATCGGGAGGTGGTCCAGCGTGTCCCAGATCTGAGCCTTCTCGGCGGCGGTTCCGAAGACGCTCGGGTAGATGAAGTTGGGCAGCGCGCGCTGGGCGTAGGCCAGATGGTTCAGCCCGTCGCCGACCGAGCGGGTGACCCGGTCGAGCACGCTGGGCTCGGGGGCCGGCTGCTGGGAGCCGCTGTTGTTGCTCTGGGCGGCGACGTTGTTGAGTTGCCGGTGGACCGGCACGAAAACGGGGGCTGCGGCGACGTTCATGTCTGGTTCGAACTCCTCAGGAGGATGTCTTTGTGTCGCGGACACCCTACTCTGAAAGGAACCTGAAAAGCGTTGCCGGCTTGTTACCTCATGACTACAGGTGGGATTGGGCCCAGTCGATCAGCTGTTCGCAAGCAAACAGACCCTCGATGTCGGCACGACGCTGTTTCTGCTGGGGGGTCAGCTCGATCTTGGCCTCGTCCATTTTGCCGAAGACGTTCATGGCCGCCACCTCGTCGAGATGGTTGGGAAGCGGTTGGGGAGGGGGCACCCGGCCCGGGCCCTGAGGAGTCTGTTCTTTCGAGCTCCAGGCGATCCGCCGGTGCTCCTGCGCGATCGCGGCGTTGACGCTTTTGGCGCCCAGCTTCTCCATGGCCTTGTTCTGGCTGGCGGGCCCCTCGGGCAGCGGCTCTTGCAGCTTGTACTCGAGGGTCACTTTGTACTGCATTCCGAGACGCAGGGCCAGGTCTGGATTGTCACGACCGCCCGACGCAGTCCGGTAGGTCTCCTGAAGCTGCTTGGGGCACTTGGACAGGATACTGGCCAGTTGAGGGTTCTGCGCGCCCCCTGCCGGAAGGTTCGGAAGCGCCGGCAGAGGCGTACCGTTGCGCACCGTGGCGATGTCGTCTTGGACCTGGTTGTAATAGGTGTTCTGAGCCGCAACTTGCTCGGGACTGAGCTCGGCAATGGGGCGGGTGCCCACTTCCAGCAGTTGCTGAATCTGGTCGAGGCGCCCGGTCTGGGCCTGCCGGAGCTGGGGCGAGATGACCAGGGGACTGAAGGAGGAGATGGCGGGATCGCTCATCCGACCCTCTGTCCGCCCAGTCCGGGCACGGGGGGAAGACTGGGGAAGCTGCTTCCGTTGCGTACCGTGCCGATATCTTCTTGCACCTGGCTGAAATAGCTATACTGGGCGGCGGCCGTCTCGGGCGTCAGCTGGGCGATGGCGCTGGGGCCGGTCTCCAGCGTCTGCTGGACCTGCTCCATCCGCTGGACCTGCGCCTGGCGCTGTTGCGGGGTAATGACCAGGGGGCCGAATCCGCCGATCTCGCTCACTTGCTGCACTCCGTTTCGGTATCTCTGTGAACCTATTATGCCGACACACGCGCCAAAAGTAAACAACTTTTTACAACGAGTTTGTAAACACCCGGACGCCCACAAAGAATGGCGCTATTAAGCCAAATATTATCGGCATCGTCTAGTGTCTGAATCGATAGTGCGCGACCAGATACTCGGTCCCGCCCGCGTAGCCGAAGAACCCCGCGCAGGCCAGGAAGAACATCTCCCAGCGCCACAGCCATTTCTCGCTATCGCGGCCGTAAACCGAGCGAAAGATCTCGCGCACGCGGGGCTTCTCGCGACGCAGGTTGGCCAGCCACGCCAGGGCGGTGCGCTGGTAGTGGGTGCCGTCCACCAGCCAGTGGCCGTCCGGAGTCAGGGGGGCGCAGACTTGATGGAAGAGTCCGGCAGACGGCAGGGTGCCCCCAGCAAAGAAATGCCGCTCCATCCACCCCTGGCCCTCGAAAAGGTAAGCCAGCGTGCGATGACAGAAGATATGCGTGAAGAGCTTCCCCTCCGGCGCGAGCCAGCTCGCCAGTCGCTCGAAGAGCAGTCGGTAGTTGCGCAGGTGCTCGAACATCTCGATCGAGACGATCCGGTCGTAGCGCCCGGGCGGCTCGAAACGATTGATGTCACAGGTCTGAACCTCCACGTTGGGCAGGCCCAGGGAATGGATGAAGCGGCGCTGGCTGGCCGAGTTGGACACGGCCAGGAGGCGCGACGCGGGAAAGCGGCGGGCGATGAACTCCGTCAGCGAGCCCCAGCCACAGCCCAACTCCAGCACCGTCTGCCCATCGCGCAACTGGGCACGCTCGCAGTACAGCTCGAGCATCGCCTGCTCGGCGTCGCCCAGAGTCCGGCAGTTCGACGTCCAGTAGGCGCTGGAATACTTGCGGTGCGGCCCCAGCACGAGCTGGAAAAAGCTGGCCGGCACCTCGTAGTGCTGTCGATTGGCCTCCTCCACCTCGACCGCCAGAGGTCCCTGAGAGAGCCTCTCGATCAGCGCATTCAGCCGCTCCTGCTGCGCCTCCGCCCCTCCCCTCCGCTCCCGCCGCAACCGGCTCCAATTGAGATACCCGATCAGGGCTGTCAGGATCTGGTCTGTCAATCTCCTCTCCCGTCTCCCGTCTGCCGTCTGCCATCTCGCTTGAACCAGGGCACCAACACGCTGGTCGTCTCCTGATAACGCCGGTAGGCCTCGCCCTTGCTGCGCAGAGCCTGCTGCTCGGTGGCCGGAATGCCCGTCACCCGCAGGATGAAGTAGGCGATCAGCACCGGGCTCAACAATCCCATCCAGCCGTGGGGGGCCGGCAGAGCGAAGAGCCCGAAGCCCATCCACGTCAGAATCTCGAAAAAGTAGTTCGGATGCCGGCTGTAGTTCCACAGGCCGCGCTGGCAGACCGAGCCGTGCGCGGCCTCCCGCTTGAAAGCCGCCAGCTGGGCGTCGGCCGTCCCCTCGCCTACCAAGCCCAGCAGCCACAAAAAGACCGCCGCGACCTGCAGGCCCGTAAAACCGGGCGTCGGGTCCAGGCAGACCAGGAGAAAAGGCAGCGACAGCACCACATCCAGCACGCCCTGGGCCAGAAAGAAGGCCAGAAACTTGAGCCCGATCCAGGTTTTCCATTCCTTACGCAGTTGCTTGTAGCGGCCTTCCTCCTCCGCGCCCCAGACGCGCGTGAGGAAGAGATGGCCCCCGAGTCGTAGGGCCCAGAGCGAGACCATGACGGCCATCAGCAGGTTGCGCGGCTCCCAGCCGGGCCCTCGGACGGCGTAGAAAATGGCCAGCACCATCAGGGAGAGCGTCCAGCCGACATCGACGATGGCGGCGTTGCGCAGGGGAAAGTGGAGCAGCCAGAGCACGAGCATGAGCCCGACCACCAGAGCCGTCCCGCCGAGGATCAGGGAATAACAATCCATGGAGGCACCCTTTGTCCGAACTGGAGGAACCCCTTTGCGCATCGCTGTCGTAGGCGCCGGCGTGGCAGGCCTGACGGCGGCCTGGCTGTTGCGCCGCCAGCACGACGTGACCGTCTTCGAGCGAAATGACTCGGTTGGCGGCCACACCAACACGGTGGTCATCCCCGCCGGGCCCGACGCCGGCACGCCGGTCGACACGGGTTTCATCGTGCTCAACGACCGGAACTATCCCACCTTCACGCGGGTGCTGCAGCAACTCGGGGTGCCGGTGCGCACCGCCGACATGTCCTTCGGCTACCACGACCGCGCCAGCGGCCTTTGCTACTCGGGCCACGACGCCAACCGGCTGTTTGCCCAACGCAAGAACCTGGCCAACCCGCGCTTCCTGCGCCTGGTGGCCGACCTGCTGCGCTTCAACCTGAACGCGCCGGCCCGCCCGAACGAGACGCTGCGCGCGTTCCTCGACCGGGGCGGCTACAGCCAGTACTTTCGCCATCACTACGTGACGGCCATCGGGGCCGCGGTCTGGAGCACCCCCAGCCGGCAGATGCTCGAGTTCCCGGCCGCCACGCTGCTGGAGTTCTTTCGCAACCACGGCATGCGCAGCCTGACCGACCGGCCGGTCTGGCAGACCATCCCGGGTGGCAGCCAGACCTACGTGCGCGCCATGAGCGTTCCGGTGCAAACCGGCCGCAGCCCTCGCGTCCGCCGAGGCGAAGGCCCCAGCGTGGACGGCGAGCCCTACGATGCCGTCGTCATCGCCACCCACGCCGACCAGGCGCTGCGCCTGCTCGACGACCCGAGCCCCGAGGAGCGGAAGCTGCTGGGCCCGTGGACCTACCACCGCAACCACACCGTGCTGCACACCGATCTCTCGCTGATGCCTCCCGAGCGGCGGGCCTGGGCCAGTTGGAACTTCACCCGTCAGCACCCGGACGAGCCGGCCTTCCTGACCTACCACATGAACCGGCTCCAGGGCCTGTGCACCTACCGGCAGTACCTGGTCACGCTGAACCGGCCCGACCCCTATCCGGATGGCTCCGTGATCGCCTCATTCGATTACGAGCACCCGGCTTACACAGTCGCGAGCGTGGCGACCCAATCCGAGCTTCCCTCTCTCAATGGTCGCCAGGGCACCTGGTTCTGCGGCTCCTACTTCGGTTATGGTTTCCATGAAGACGCCGTCAAATCGGCCGTCCACGTGGCCGAGCAGCTCGGTTGCCCGCTGTGAGGTCGGCCCTCTACCACGGCGAGATCCTGCACCAGCGCCTCGAGCCCGTCGAGCACGGGTTCCGCTATCCCGTCTACGCCTACGGCTTCGATCTGGACGAGCTGCCCCGGCTGGGGCTGCCGCTTTTCGGGTACAACCGGCCCCGCCCGACCGCGCTCTATGACTCCGACCACCTCGAGCGCGCCCCCGGCTCGCTGCGCCAGAAGGTGGAGGGCCACCTGAGCGCTCACGGTATCGAGGGAGTGCGCCGCATTTTGATCATCACCTCGGCGCGCTATCTGGGCTACGTCTTCAATCCGGTCAGCTTCTACTATTGCTGGGGCCCGCAGGACGAGCTGGTGGCCTGCCTGGCCGAGGTCAACAATACCTTTGGCGAACGCTTTCTCTACGTGCTGAACCAGCCGCGCGAGCCCGAGCCGGGCTTTCTGGCGCGCTACACCGTGCCCAAGGGATTCTATGTCTCGCCCTTCAACGACGTGGAGGGCGACTACGACTTCCACTTCGCCGATCCGCGCGAGAGGCTGGATATCCGTATCCGGATCCTGGATGGGGAGCGGGTGGTGTTCCGCTCGGCGCTCAAGGGAGCAAAAATTTCTTTGACTCCGGGGAACCATCTGGGCACCCTCATGCATTATCCCCTTGCCGCCGCCCTGACGGTCCCTCGGATCATGTGGCAGGCGGCCAGACTGCACTACAGGAAAGGATTGCCCCCCGTGCCCAAGCCATTCCCCGCCGCCCCCACCATCCTGCGCGCCGAGCCGCCGGGGTGGCTGGAGAGGTACTGCCAGGGGCTGGTGGAGCGGTTCCTGGGGCTCATTCACACCGGCCGCCTGGTGCTGACCCTGCCGGACCGCACGCAGAAGGTCTTCGAGGGGAAGGGCGGCCGCAACGCCGAGCTGATCGTCAACGACTACGATTTCTTTCGCCGCGTGGCCCTGGACGGCGACATGGGCCTGGGCGAGTCGTTCCAGCTCGAGCTGTGGGATTCGCCCGACGTGGTGGCGTTCATCCAGCTGATGGTGGACAACCGCCAGGCGGTGGACGACAAGAAATTCTGGCTGAGCCATCCCGCTCGCTGGCTCAATCGCCTGCGCCACCTATGGCGCTCCAACTCGCTGCGCGGCAGCCGGCGCAACATTCGCGACCACTACGACCTGGGCAACGACTTCTTCCGGCTCTTCCTGGACGAGAGCATGACCTACTCCTGCGCTCTGTACCGCAAGGGCAACGAGACGCTGGAAGAGGCGCAGACCGAGAAGCTGATCGCGGTGCTGGACAAGGCGCGGGTCTCGCCCCATCACCATCTGCTCGAGATCGGCTCGGGCTGGGGCAGCTTCGCGCTGCTGGCGGCCCGCCGAACCGGCTGTCGGGTGACCACGCTCACGCTCTCGCAGAATCAGCACGACTTCGTACGCGAGAAGGTGCGCGAGGCGGGCCTGCAGGATCGCGTGCAGGTGGTCCTGTGCGACTACCGCCAGGCCTCTGGCGCCTATGACCGCATCGTGTCGATCGAGATGCTGGAGGCCGTCGGACACGAGCACTACGGTTCGTTTTTCCGGGCCTGCGACCGGTTGCTGAAGTCCGACGGGCTGGCGGTGATTCAGACCATCACCATTCCTGACCAGGGCTACGAGGTCTACCGTCACAGCGCCGAGTGGACCCAGAAGCACATCTTCCCCGGCTCCAACATTCCCAGCCTGACCGCCCTCACGCAGGCGATGACCCGCCACAGCAGCTTCCTGGTGGAGGACCTCGAGAACATCGGGATCCACTACGCCCGCACCCTGCGCGAGTGGCGCCGGCGTTTCCTGAGCCAGCGCGAGCGGCTGGTGCAGATGGGCTGCACCCGGCACTTCCTGCGCACCTGGGAGTATTACTTCTCTTACTGCGAGGCAGGCTTCGGTACGCGCACCCTGGGCGATCTCCAGCTGGTGCTGACCCGGGTCAACAACCGGAGCTTGCCGGGTGACTGAGGTCGACACCGACAGGCTCGACTACAAGGGCGCCATCCCCTACGCGATGCTGCACGTCGTGCCGTTCGCGGCGCTCCTCACGGGCTGGACCTGGTTCTGCCTGCTGTGCTGCGCGTTCAGCTACTTCCTGCGGATGTTCTTCATCACCGCCGGGTATCATCGCTATTTCGCCCATCGCAGCTTCAAGACATCTCGCGCGTTCCAGTTCGTGTTGGCCGCGATGGGCGCGACGGCGGGCCAGAACGGGCCTCTCTGGTGGGCTTCCCATCACCGGCACCACCACCGCCACTCCGACACCGAGCACGATCCGCACTCGCCCGGCCTCAAAGGCTTTCTCTGGTCGCACACGGTCTGGTTCCTGACCTACCGCAGCTCGCGCACCAACATGGAAGCCGTCAAGGACCTGGCGCGCTACCCCGAGCTGCACATCTGGGAGCGCCACCCCCACAAAACGACCTGGATCTACGCTTTTTGCTGGTTCTTCTTCGGCATTTTCATCGAGACGCACGTCCCCTGGCTGCACACGACGCGCTGGCAATTGCTGGTCTGGGCTTACTTCGTGAGCACCATCCTGCTCTACCACGGCACGTTCACGATCAACTCGCTGAGCCACCTCTTCGGCTCCCGGCGCTATCCCACGAAAGACAGCAGCCGCAACAACTTCCTGCTTGCGCTGATCACCATGGGGGAGGGGTGGCACAACAACCACCACCGCTATCCGGGCAGCGAGCGGCAGGGCTTCTTCTGGTGGGAGCTCGACCCGACCCACTACCTGCTGAAGGTGCTGGAGCGGCTGGGGCTGGTCTGGGATCTGCACGAGCCGCCGGCGGCGGCGCTCAATCCCGAACCGGAACCCGCACTCCGTTGACGGTCACGTAGTCCTGGCCCACGTGCACGGTGCCGGTCTCCTCGCGCCGATCCACCGGCAGGCGCGAGGTATACTCCACGTGCCGATCGGTCAGCCGCACGAAGCCGCGCTTCTCGTCGTAGCTGTAAAGCTCGCGCTGTTTGGTGTCCTCGAAGAGCAGGCGGCCGTCCCGGGTCTCGCCGCGCAGCTCGTAGTCATTCTTGGGAACGATCACGGTGACGGGCGGATCGCCCAGCCGGGTCACGCCTTCCTCGTGGCGCACGAGGTTCTCGCGCACCGTGGCGGTGGGGCCGAAGTCGAGCGTGTCGGCCTTGTCCTGGGTGAAGCGGCGCAGCTTGCCGCCGCCCATGTTCCAGAAGACGGTGCCTTTGGGGGTGATGACCACGCTGGGGCTTTCGCCCAGGTGCTCGGTCTCCCAGCGCACGCTCCCGTCCGGGGCCAGGCGCTGGAAACTGGACGTGCTGATGTAGTGCGGCGCGAAGTGGTCCGGGTCGAAGTTGCCGCCGCGGTAGCCCAGGCGAAAGGCGTGGGGCCCGCGCATCTCGATGCTCTGGATCTCCTCCACCATAACGTCCCCGCCCTCGAGCGGCCAGAAGCGAGCGTGGCAGTATGAGGCTTTCCCCTCGGAGGGCTTCGCTTTCAGAGGGATGCGGGCGGTCTCCTGGCCGCCGGCGCAGAAGCTGACGAGCTCGTTGCTCGAGCGGGTCATCACACCCCCGTCGGGCGTCGCCACGGGCTGCTGGGCGCGCTCGGGCGAGTCGACCTCGACCGGCTCGCCGTTGGAGTTGTAAGCCTCGAGCTTGCCCTCGGCGGCCACGTAGACGTTGCCGTTCGAGTCCTGGCGGGCCTCCCCGTAGACCTTATGCGAGAAGTCGATGCGCGAGCGAACCTGACCGTCGCTGCCGAAGCAGATCAGGCCATCTTGATTCTTGACCAGCACGGTGGCCCCATCCGGGCTCACGCTCAGGCTGGCGATGGAGATAAACGGCGTGGGAGCTTCCCAGGCCACGTTGCCGCCGGCCTCGACGCGGGCCAGGTAGGTGCTCTGCCGGGCCTGGTAGGCCACGTAGACCTCACCGGCGGGGCCGGCGCCGAACGCCACCGGACGATAGTCCTGGCGATCCTTCTTCAGGTCGGCAGTCTGAACCAGCAGTTTCGTGGCGGCGTTCAAGTTGGAGGAGCCATTCCCCCCGCTGGCGCGCGCCGGCCGGTTCAGCCAGAAATTCCCGTTCTGTGGTGAGGACGATCCGATCATGTTGGCCCCATGGTCGCCCAGGGACCTGAAAAAAGCCTTAACGCGCCGGCTCCCAGGCGGGGGTCTGGGTATGGAGACGGGCCTGATTCAGAGCCAGCCGCCAGCCGACGACGGCGCCCAGCACCGCGATCCGGAGAGCGGCCGGGGCCGAGGTGAAAGGAAATGCCAGCAAGGCGGCCGCCAAGAATCCGGCCAGAATGCCGAGCAAGGAATACTTGCCGCGCACCGTGCTGCAGAGCACTCCGATGCCGGCCCCCAACAGGGCGCCGAAGAGCACGCCGAACTCGGTGATGGCCAGCGGAGGAATGGGAAGATGGTGAATCACGCAGATCATGACGCCAGTGCTGAAGGCGGCGCCGCCCATGCAGAGGGCGCCAATTTTTGCCCCGCGGATGGCGTTTCTGCGGGTCTGTGTGGGAAGAGAGCTCATCGGTGCTTAAATTATACCTCAGGAAGCCCGTTCCCGCCACTCGGCGTGCGTTTTCCCAAAAGCGATCGAAAGCACGGCGGTCTGACCCGGGCGCTCCTCGGGAACGAGGTCGCCCAGCACTCGCACGGCTTCCTCGCGCGTGAGGGCGGCGACCAGGGTGCCGTTGTATCCGGACGCCCGCCGGTAGGGCTCCAGCGCCTGCAGGAGCTCGGGCTTGCAACCGCGTCCCCAGGTGGCCGCCAGCACCAGCACGGCGGCGTCCAACCCTTCGAGCTGGGAAGCGTTGACCTCAATGAGATTCAGTGCATCCACGCGCTCGCACCCGGGCCCCGCCCACGATGAGATACTCGTCCTGCAGACCGATGCCGCCCGGGCTGTCGGGCTTTTGCAGCGTCTGCCAGCGGCGCGCCAGCTCGGCCTCCTCTTCGGCGCGGACGGCACGCTCGCGCTCCTTGAGCGCCGGAAACCCGCGTTGGTCTTGCAAGAACTGGGTGACGCAGCGCACCCGATCGTCCCCCTCCAGCATCAGCTGGTCGATCATCTCGTAACGCTTGCGCACGGTCAGGTCGACCGGCTCGCCGGGCGTCTCGAAGAGGTGCTCCTTGAGGGAGTGGTTCCAGAGCTTGCGATACGCCTCGACCCCGTGAGCCTTGTCCTCGTCCGGGCCCTGGCAACGATCGATGACCTCCAGGGCTTTGCGGGCCGGATTGGTGGGGTCGACGGTGCGATGGAGCTCCTTCTCGTCGTTGAAGAGCGTCTCGTAGAGGTCGATGTTGGTGTCGAGAGACTCTCCCGGACGGGTCACCTTCTCGAGCAGCTCGAGGTCGGTGCGGGCGGCGTGAACGTCGATGTCCCAATACATCCCACGCTTCTCGATGGCGGCGAGACGGGTCATGGCGGCGCTCGGGATCATGTCGAAAGACAGTACTGCAGTACTCTGAAATTTCGCTGAAACTGGGATCCAGCTTACATTCGAGAAAGCGATCCGACGGTTAACCTTTAGGTGGGTGCCCAGTCACCCTCCAAAACTGAAAAGAGGCGTACGATATTGGCCGTTGAGACCCTCCCCACGCGGGAGCAAGTTCACGTCAGCGGCCTGGTGGAGAGAACCCGCCGGCTGCAGAGCGACAACTACCGCCTCGAGCAAGAGCTCGAACGACTGGGGGAGAAAAACGTCGAGTTGGCTTTTCAGCTCGTCGAGATGGAAACCAGGCTCCAGAAAGCTACGGAGCAGAAGATAGAGAACCAGGCTCTCCGGGAGTATCGGTCCCGCGTGGCCGACCTGGAAGAGCAACTCCGACTGCGCGATGAGCGGATTCGTGAGTTGGAGCAGAAGTCGGCGCCCGCGACCGACACGACCGCCCACCTGCTCGTGCAACGGCTCGAGCCGTTGCTGGGAGCCTCGGCGGCCCACCTCGTCGAGCGGGTCTTCCTGCGCGCCGGGGTGGCGCTCGACTGCCGCGAGTCGGCCGCCGTCGAGCCAGCCCTGATCAAGCTGGAAGAAGCCGCGGGACGCTTGCTGGCCGATCCGGAGCGGGCTCGGCAGCTACGTCGGGTGCTGGAGGAGCTCCGTCCCGAGCTGCTGCAGCACTCATCCCCCAGGGTCGTGCAGGCGATGGCCCGCCTGATCCGGCGGCGGACCCCGTCGGTCGACCTGGAGGCCACCCCGCCCGTGCGGCTGCGCGCGGCGGAGAAGTTCGCACCCGTGCCGCTGGACGAGACGGGAGACGGACCGGGAGAGAACGAGTCTCGGGAAATGCCTCAGCCCGAGGGCCAGATGGGAGATGGGAGTCGGGAGATGGGAGAAGAGGTCGGGGCACGGGAAATGCCTCAACCTCAGGCCACCATCCCCGAGCCCGTCTGGGCCCCCATCCCGGAGAGTCTACCCCCACAGTCTCCCCCATCTCCCCTCTCCAATCTCCCATCCCAGTCAGATTCCGAGCCCTGGTCCTACCAGGAGTGCACCCCGGAGCTGCCGGAGCTGCGCACCGACTTCGACCCCGAGCTGGGGCGCGAGGTGGCGCTGGCGCGCGAGCAGGTCAATGCGGCCGAATATGGCCTGGCGCTGGAGACGCTCGTCCCCTTGCGGGAAAGCTATCCCCATTCGCTGGAGGCGGCCGAGTTGCACTTCCTGGCGCTGGCGGGGCTGCGTCGGCATAGCGAGGCCCTGCCCCTGGGACGCCGCCTGGCCCAACAGTGCCGGCGCTACGAGCCCTTCGTGGACGCGTTCACCCGCGTGCTCGAGGACACCCACGGCAAAAGCGCCCAGGAGCGCAAGCAGGCGCTTCTGGACCTGGTCGAGCTGCATCTCGAGGACACCCAGCGCGCGCTGGGCTATCTGCGGCAGGCCGAGCTGCTGCCCGACCGCTTCCCCGGCGGCGAGCGGCTCGACTTCCACGCGGTCAGCCTGCTGGCCGGACGGCGCGAGGATCGACGTCCCTACCTGCTCGACAGCATGGGCTGGGTGGACCGTCCCGAGGTGTTCGAATACCTCTGGCAGGTCTACAACGAGCCACGCGCGGCCAACGAAGCCTCCAGCGCCCGCGCCATCGTGGCGCTGGGCAAAGTGGGCCGCAAGCTGGCCGAGAACTCCGAAAAGCAGGCCCGGCTGCTCCAGCGCGAGCCCCTGACCGGACTTCCGGAGGCGGGCGAGGTGGAGGAGACCGCTTGCGTGCGCTTCCTCGAAGGGCTGTGCGAGCGGGCCTCGCTGGGCCCGGTTCGCCCGTCGGTCCCGTTCCTGCGGCGGATGGCGGGCGGGCAGTCCGCCGAGCCCGGCTGGCTGCCTCTGCCCGAGGCAGCGCTGTTCGGCCTGTCCCGGGTGCAGGTGGCGCGCTACGCGGGTCCCGAGGAGTTCCTGGTGGAGGCCCACCGGGACGAACTGGGACAGGCCACTCTGGTCGTGCACGAGCAGCTCGAGTCGCTGCCCGAGTGCGAGCAGGCCTACCTGCTGCACCGGGCCCTCTACCAGGTGGCGCGCGGCCACGCTTCGCTGCGCCATCGCCGGGCCAACCTTTCGGTGGGCCACGTCCGTCGTCTGGTGGCGGCCTGCCGGAGCTGGCTCACGGAGCGCGGGCTCACTCTGCCCGAGCCGAACGGTGACCCCGTCGCCGATCTGCGCGAGGTCTGCCAGGCCACGCGCAGCCACGAGGCGGGCTACCTGCTCGAGCTGCTCACGAGTGAGCACCCGTTCGCCGACATCCTGGACCGCCCCGCGGACCACTTTGCGCGCCGTCACAGCTCGCTGGTGGGCGCCTCTTACGCGCTGCTGCGCGAAGCGGCTCCCGAGCTGGTGGCGCAGGTAGAGCGCGACGGATTCCGCGCCCTCTACGACCGCCCCGAGCTACGCCAGCTCCGCCTGCGCCTGCAGCGCATGTGGGCTCAGCCGCTCAGGGTATAAAGTACATCGGGTTCGGGAGCTTGAACACGCTCTCGGAGTAGCCGCCTTCCAGGTCGCTCATCTGGTCGCCCATGTTGACCAGGATCTGGTAGCCCTGCTCCGAGAGCTGTTTGCGTACGCCCGACTTGAACGGCACGATGGAGTGGTCTTTGTAGTCGGTGGGCTTGAGGAACAGTCCATCCCAGTCGGCGTAGCCGGCGTGGCGCAGGTCTTTCTCGGTGGCGGCGCGGTCTTTCTCGACGCGTCCCGTGATGAAGAAGCACGCCACATGCTTGGATTTGGCAAAATGATAGAGCTCCACGGTGGAGGCGATAGGCGGGGTCTGGGCCTTCTGAATCCAGGCGTCGAAGCCCTCGGGGTTGTATCCGAAGTCCTCCGAGTCCATCAGCGGATAATTCGAGAGCGAGGTTTCGTCAATGTCCAGCACCATCGCGGGCTTGGAGTGCCCGGCCACGTTCTGGTCGAGGTAAGCCCGGGCCTGAGAGCCAACCTGCTCGCACTCGGCCCGGTACTGTCCCGAGTCGACCCAGCGGTGGATCTCGTTCTTGGCCAGCCCCAGGTTGGGGATCAGCTGGCTCGGTTGCTGTGAGAGAAGCGGCGCCGCCAGCGAGGCCAGCAGCGCCAGCGCGACAAGCGTTTTGCGCATTAACGGTGGGGAGCGGTCGCGATCATCACGATCGCAAAGATCTGCCACGCGAGGGTGAGGATGCCGAAGAAGCCGCCCAGCAACACGCCGATCCAGGCGTGCACCGTGCCCTTCATCTCGGGGTGCTGCTTGACGTTCTTCAGGCCTTTGAGGCCCAGGAAGAGCGCCGCCAGGCCCATAAAGGTGCCCGGCAGGCCGAAGATCGGGAGAATTCCGATGAACGAGAACAGCCCGAGGTAGTAGGCCGCCAGCGCCGGCGGGTTCTTGTAGGGAACGACGGTGGAAACGACTTCATCTGCCATAACGCGGCAAATTCTAGCTCTGGCGAAGTTTCTCCTCGGCGGCCCGCGCGAGCTCCAGAACGCGCACGCGCAGGGTCTCCAGGTCGACCTCCTCGGGGGGGACGGGCTTGCCGACCACCAGCGTCACCTTGTGCCAGAAGCCCCGGAAGTTCTTCAGGGCGCGACCGCCCTTGCGACTGAAGAAGCTGCCCCACAGGCCTCCGAGGGCCATCGGGATCACCGGCACCGGATTGCGCTCGATGATGCGCAGAATGCCGTTCTTGAACTCGCCCAGCTCACCGTCGGGAGTCAGCTGCCCCTCGGGGAAGATACAGACCAGCGCGCCCGCATCCAGCTCCTGGGCGATGCGCGCGAAGGCGGCCTCCTTCACCTCGGCGTTGCGGCGAGCACTGGCGATCGGGATCACCTTGGCATCGCGGAAGACGGCCTTGAGGAACTTGATCTCGGCGAACTGGACATCCATCACGAAACGGATCGGGCGCTGGATGTCGGCCGCGATGAGGAACCAGTCGATGAACGTGACGTGGTTGCAGACCAGCACCGCCCCGCCCTCGCGAGGGATGTTCTCGAGCCCCGAGCTGCGCAGCCGGTAGCACAGATGGGCCAGCAGGTAGATGCAAAAGCGCAGAAAGAACTCGGGCAAGAGCGTGTAGATGTAAGCCGCGACGATAGCGTTCAGGACGCCCAGCAGCAAGAAGATCTGAGGCACGCTGACCCCGGCCTTCTCCAGCCCGATGAGCACCAGCGACTCGGCCACGATGAACAGCGAGTTGATGATGTTGTTGGCGGCGATGACGCGGGCCCGGTGGGCCGGCTCGGCGCGCTGCTGGAGAATGGCGTAGAGCGGCACGATGAAGAGCCCGGCAAAGACCGCCAGCATGAAGAGGTCGAGCACGATGCGCCAGGTCTGCGGCATGGCCAGGAATTGCTCCATGGTGAACAGCTGCTGGCCCGGGGGCATGTGGCCCACCGTCGGGGCGCCCGCGAAGAACAGGTCGATCGCGAACAGGGTCATGCCGATGGAGCCGAAGGGCACCAGCCCGAGCTCCAGGCGATTGAAGCTGTAGCGGGCGCAGAGGATGGAGCCGAGGCCCACTCCGATCGAGAACACGGTCAGGAAGAGCTCCACCACGTGGGCTTCCGACTGCAGGGTGTCCTTCCCGTAGCTGGGGAGCAGAGTGAGGAAGACCGAGCCGTAGAGCCAGAACCAGGAGTTGCCCAGGATCGAGAGCCACAGAGCTCTTCTCGGGTGGACGAAGGCCAGGATGCGAGCTGTCGGGGGAACGGGGTTCCACTCGACTTTCAGGTCGGGGTCGGTGGGCAGCACGTGGGGGAGAAACCGGCTGGCGAGCCATCCCAGGCCGGCCGCCGCGCAAAGGGAGCCCCCCACGACGAGGGGTCCGCCGTCGAGCAGCACGAGGTTGGTGCCCAGCAACATCCCGAACAGGATGGCGAGGTTGGTGCCCATCTCGACGACCGCGTTTGCGCTGACGAGACGGGCTTCCTCGGTGCCGACGAGCTGGGGGAGAATGCTGTATTTGATGGGCCCGAAGAACGTGGAGTGGGTCCCCATGCCGAACACGCACGCCAGCAAGATGCCGATGCCCACCTCGTGGCCCTGCCAGGCCAGCCAGAGGCCGACCAGCGCGATGGCCATCAGCACGATCTCGACGACCTTGATCAGCCGCGCCAGACTGGTCTTGTCGTAGCGGTCGGCCAGCTGTCCGGCCGTGCCCGAGAACAGAAAGTAAGGCAGAATGAAGATCGCCCCCGACAACACCGCCATCGACTGGTGCCCCATCCCCAGGAACGTGGCGCCTTTGTAGGTGATCCAGATAACCAGGGCGTTCTTGAGAAAACTATCGTTGAAAGCCCCCAGGAACTGGGTCCAGAAGAGCGGCCAGAACTGCCGGTCGGCTAAAAGCTTGAGCTGTCGCACGCGCGTCCAGCTTCGACGCTGGCTGGCTCAGGCCTTGTTGAGACGAGGCCGTTATGCTCCCTCGCGCCCGGGCCGACGTTGCCGGACGCTAACCGCCCTCCCCAGGAGGAGTCCCTCCGCGGCTTGAGGAATTTTCCTCCACGAACATACTTTCGTATCCTGGGGAGGGACGAATGCGGATCGGTCTGGACCTGGGCACCTCCACGGTAAGACTGGTGGAGGGGCGTAAGCTGGCGGTGCTGTGCCAGCCCAACGTGCTCGTGCAGGATCAGCACTTTCCCGAGGTGCTTGCCGCCGGCGAGGTGGCCCGCAAGATGCTGGGCCGCACGCCCGAGCACTGGCAATCGTGCCGTCCCGTGGTCCGCAGCCGCCTGGGCTCCCCCCAAGCCGCACGCCTGCTTCTCAAGCCGATGTTCGACAAGGCAGGCAAGAGCAAGTGGACCGGGGCGCCCCAGGTGATGGTCGCCACCCCGCTGTCGAGCAGCCCTACCGAGCGCCAGGCGCTGGTGGAGATGCTCAAGCAGCTCGGCATCAAGCACGTCGAGGGCGTCTCCACCCCGCTGGCGGCCGCTCTGGGCACCGTTCCCGCCGGCCAGGAGCCACCCCCGCTGGTGCTGGGCATCGGTTCCAGCGTCACCGAGTGCGCTCTGGTCTCGCGCGGCCTGGTGGTAGCCGAATCGCTGCTCCTGGGAGGACACGCGCTGGACCAGGCCCTGGTGGTGCACATGCGGCATCAGCACAAGCTGGAGATCGGCCTGGAAGCGGCCGAAGAAGTGAAGCGCTCGGTCGGCTCGGCCGACTCGGCCCACGACGAGCTCAGTTGCCGCGTCTACGGACGCGAGCTGGAGAGCCGCCTGCCTCATTCGGTGGTGCTCACCGGCGAGGAGGTGCGCGGCGTGCTCGCGCCCCCTCTGGCCGAGATCCTGCGCCTGGTGCGCAGCGTGCTGGACAAGACCCCGCCGGCCATGAGCGCGGACGTCCTGCAACGCGGACTGACCCTGACGGGCGGCGGCGCCCAGCTGTTCGGGCTGGATACCTACCTGGCCCGCGAGACCGGTCTGCCGGTGACGGTGGCCGAGGAGCCCGAGAATGCGGTGGTGCGAGGCACCCTGGGAGAATTCGCAGCATGATCGCGACCGACAGCGTGGAACTGGCCCTGGTGCGCAGCAGTCAACCTTCTGCTGCGAGCTGGCTCGAGAGCGTGGCGCACCACTTCGGACCCGTCAAGGTGGACGCCGGGCTCTGCCTGGACGCCGACTGGATCCGCATCGAGACGCGCGGCAAGTCGTTGGTGCAGCCCTGCCGGGTGGCGGTGGATCCGCGCCTGAAAGTGCTGGCCATCGGCGAGGTGGCGGCGCGCATGGAAGGGCGCGAGCCGACCGAGGTGCGCGTGCTGCACCCGGTGCGCGAGGGGGCCGTGGTGGAGCCCGAGCTGGCCCGTCAGCTGGTGGCGCGCCTGCTGGCGCCGGGGTCGTTCCTGGCGGCGGCCATCCCGCACGACCTGTCGGCCGTGGAGCGCAACGCGTTGCAAAATGTGCTTCTGAGCGCGGGCGCGCGGCAGGTCCATCTGGTCGAGCAAGGCCTACTGGCCGCTCTGGGAGCCGATCAGCGGGTGCTGGAGCCGACCGCCGTGCTGAATGTGCATCTGGCCGCCGAAACCATCGAGCTGGGGGTTTTCGCCCTGGGCACGCGCCTGAACGGCAGGACGCTGCGCTGGGGCACGGCCCACATGGACGCGGCCCTGATCGAGCACGTCCGTCGCACGCACCAGATCGTGCTGGACGCCCGCGTGGCCGAGACGGTGCGCTTCGAGCTGGGCCATGCCCTGATCGGCTTCGGCACCCTCGAGGTCAGCGGTCAGGGACTGGAGGACGGCCAGCCCGCGCCGGTGACCCTGAACGCGGACGAGGTCAGCGGCGTGCTCAAGCCGTTCCTGGCCGAGCTGGCCGAGGAGCTGTGCGCCGTGCTGGCGCTGGTCAGCAACGAGGTGCTGTCCGACCTCATCGCCGGACAGGGCGCGCTGACGGGTGCCGGAGCGCGTCTCAAAGGTTTGGACCGGTTCCTGAGTGACCGGTCGCGTCTGCGCATCCTGCCCTCCGAGAGCCCGGCCGAGGCGGTCTCCCGCGGACTGGCCGCGTTGCTGAAGCAGAAGGGATTGCGGCAAATTCTGCTGGCGCGCCGAGAGGCCCGTCCCGCGGTCAAAGCCCCTCGGTCGGGCTGGCTGGTGGCGGGACTGGCCCTGGCGACCTCGGCGCTGCTGACGGCGGGATACTTCGCCGAGCTGCGCAACGGGCAGTCCAACCCGGTCGAGAAGGCGCTGGGACAGGTGATCGACCCGGCGGTGGCCCGGGCCCATGACCTCGCGCCGGCCCCCGGCCTCGAGGGCGATCGAGCCATGGCGCTGCTCTCCGAGAAGGACCGCCAGATCAAAGAGCTGGCGGTGCAGAACAAGCGCCTCCAGAAGCTGCTCAAGACGCGCGACGAGCTGGCCGCCTCGCAGCCGGTGACGGCTCGCGTGGTGGCGCGCGACCCGGGCGGATGGATGTCTTTCTGCACGCTCGATGTCGGCGCGCGCGACGGAGTCAAGGCCGGAAATCCGGTCACCACGGCCGAGGGGCTGGTGGGACAGGTGACCGAGGTCAGCCCGGATACCTGCCGGGTCCGCTTGCTGACCGACTCGCGCGCGGTGGCGGCGGGCAAGGTGGACCACCGGAAGGCCTCCGGAGTGCTGCAGGGCGTGGGCGCCAGCAGTCTCGAGCTGCGTTACCTCGACCCGGACGCGCGCATCAACCCGGGCGACCTGGTGGTGACCAGCGGCCAGGACGGGCAGTTCCCCGAAGGCCTGCGCGTGGGCCGCGTGCAGACCGTGCGCCTGGTGCCCGATGCCAACTATCAGGCCGCCGTGGTGGAGCCCCTGGCCCCGCTGGATAGCATGCGCACGGTGCTGGTGCTCGACACCGTCAGCCGCGACGTCAGTCTGCGATGAAGCGTTGGGGGATCATCCTGGCCCTGTGGCTGTGGGGATTCCCCCTCGACCTGGTCTTGCTATTGACCATTTACAGCGCCCGGCGCTTCCTGGTGCCGGGCGGCACGCTGTGCGGGCTGCTGGGTGGCCTGCTGCTGGGGGCGGTGCGGGGCGTGGGCTCCGGACCGCTTTCGTCGCTCTACGTGGGCATCGGTTGGCTGGCCGGAGCCTGGTTCGAACGGGTGGGCCGGGGCCCGTCGCTCTTGCTGTTGGGAGCCGGGCTGACCTCGCTGGTCATCGCCGGCGAGACCCTCCTGAGCCTGACGCTGGGCCATCCCGTGGAGCTGGCCGGAGTCTGGCGCCAGGTGGCGCTGCAGGCCGTGCTGACCTGGTGGGTGGCCCGTTAGGCTGCTGCTGCTGGCGCTCTTCGGACTGGCCTGCATCGGAGGGCTGGGCTATCGCATGGTGGAGATGCAGATCGTCCACGGCGACGAGTATGCCGCCGCGGCCCGCAAGTCCAGCGTGGTGGTGGAGATGGTGCCGGCCCCGCGCGGGCGCATCCTGGACCGGCGGGGGCGCATTCTGGTGTCCAACGAGCCCTGCTTCGAGCTGACCGTGTTTCCGGCCGAGGTGCGGGGTCTGACAGAGACCTGCCGGCGTCTGGGAAAGGCGCTGGGGGTTCCGTCCGACAAGCTGCAGGCCCGCGTCAAGAAGGCGGCCCCGTTGGAGAAACTGGTGCTGCGCCGGTCGCTGAACGCGGGCGAGATCAGCCGACTGCTGGCCGTCACGCCCGAACTGCCGGGCACGGCCGTCGAGGTGGGCGCCCGGCGGCGCTACCTGGTGGGGCAGACGGCGGCGCACCTGCTGGGAACGATGGGCGAGATCGCGGCCTCGGAGCTGCCCTCTCGCCGCAAGCTGGGCTATGCGGCCGGCGATCCGATGGGGCGCAGCGGGCTGGAGCGCCAGTATGACCGCCTGCTGCGCGGCAAGAAGGGCCAGCGGCACCTGGCCGTGGACGTGCTGGGGCGCACTGTGCGCGTGCTGGAGACGGTGGACCCGGTGCCCGGCGCCGACCTGCAGCTGACGCTGGACCTGGACCTGCAACGCCGGGCCGAGAAGGCTTTGGGTGAGACCCTGAAGGAGCTGCGGTCGCTCAATGGGGTCGATTCCTCGGGCGCGGTCGTCGTGCTGGAAGCCCGCACGGGGCGCGTGCGAGCGCTGGTGGGTCTGCCCTCCTTCGACCCGAGCGTATTCGCGCGAGGAGGCCGTCCCGCGGTGCTCGACGATCCCCGCTTTCCGCTCTTGAACCGCGCCTACCAGAGCGCCTTCTCGCCGGGGTCGACCTTCAAGCTGGTCACCTCCAGCTCCGCGCTCCAGGAGAAGCTGTGCACTCCCGGGACGGTCTTCTACTGCGGTGGGAGCTACATGGGCGCCAACTGTTTCGTGACCAGCGGGCACGGCTCCATCGGGTTCGTGGATTCGCTGGCCCACTCGTGCGACGTGGTCTACTACCGGCTGGGCGACCAGCTCGGCATCGACCGCCTGGACAAGTATTGCGCCGCCTACGGCCTGGGGAAGCCCACGGGCCTGGACGTGCCGGGCGAGATTGGCGGCATCCTGCCGTCGCCCGCCTGGAAGGGCGAGGAGTGGTTCCAGGGGGACACGATCAACATGTCGATCGGCCAGGGCTTCCTGGTCGTCACGCCCCTGCAGATGGCCGTGGTGACGTGCGCGGTGGCCAACGGCGGCAAGGCGCCCCGGCCTTACCTGGTGGAGAAGGCCGTGGGCCCCAACGGGCGCGTGCTGTATCGGGGGAAGCCGGTGTTGCGCCGGGTCCCCATCAATGACCGCTACCTGCACGCGGTGCGCGAGGGGATGCGCGGGGCGGTGCAGTACGGCACGGGCGTGGCCTGTGACGCGCCCCAGGTGAAGGTCGCCGGCAAGACGGGCACGGTGGAGACGGACGGGCGCAATCACACCTGGTTCGTCTCGTTCGCGCCCTATGACAAGCCAGAAACCGTGGTGGTGGTCTTCCTGGAGAAGTCGGGCGGCTACGGCGGCTCGATGTGCGCGCCGATCGCGCGCCAGATCTACGACTACCTGTATCCAGTCCCGTGAAGGCGCGCACCACGCTGATCGCTTCCACCTGCGGCCTCTGGCTGCTCGGCTGCCTGGTATTGCTTTCGGCCACGCGCTGGCAGGGTGGCTCCGGGCTGTTGTTGCGCCAGGTCGGCTCGGGCGGCATCGGGTTGCTGTTGGGTTTGGCGCTGGCCGGGCTGGGCCCCGCGCGCCTGCGCGTACTGACCTGGCCCATGTACGGGCTGGGACTGGGGTCGCTGGCGCTGGTGCTGGTCGCCGGCACCTCGGCCAAGGGGGCGCAGCGCTGGATCTCGCTGGGCCCGCTGGGCACCTTCCAGCCTTCCGAGCCGATGAAACTGCTGTTGGTGCTCTGCCTGGCCTGGGTGCTGGCCCGCTTTCCAGCCCGCCGGGCGGGGGGCTTCCTGTTGGCCTGGGTGCTGACCGGCATCGCGTTCCTGATGGTGGCGGCCCAGCCCGACCTGGGCACCGGCCTGGTGCTGGTAGCGGTCGCCTTCGGCATGTTGTGGGTGGCGGGGGCCTCTCCGGTCTATTTGATGGGAGTCGCGGTGGGCGGGATGGCGGCGCTGAGCTTCGTGCTGAAGGAGTATCAGCGCGAGCGCCTGATGGTCTTCTTGCACCCCGACAACGACCCGATGGGCACGGGTTACAGCCTGATGCAGTCCTTGACCGCCATCGGCTCGGGGCAACTCTTCGGAAAGGGGCTCTTCGCGGGACACCTGACCCAGCAGGGTTTCGTGCCGGAGAACTGGACCGACTTTGCGTTCACGGTGGTGGGCGAGGAGCTGGGCCTGGCGGGCTGCCTGGGCGTGCTGGTGCTGCTGACGCTGCAGTTGGGCAGCCTGATTTGCATCGCCTGGTCCCGCTCGGGCTATGAGCGCTACCTGGCCAGCGGCGTCTGCGTCATGCTGGGCTTTCAGGCGCTGACCAACCTGGCCATGACGATGGGCTGCGCCCCGGTGGTAGGAATTCCGCTGCCCCTGGTCAGCTATGGGGGTAGCGCCATTATGACCAACCTGGCCGCGCTGGGTCTGGCGGCCGGGCTGGCGCGCGGCCCGTCCCTGCGACGCGCCGAGGTGGTGGAGCTGCCCGTGCGTCAGAGGTTGCCGCTGGCCGGCTAGGGGTTGAGCGCGGTCTCCAGGGCTATGCGCCCAAAAATGATTTTGATCATAGCTGGCCACCCCGGCTGGTGGCTAGAATCTCGTAGCCTTGCCCGTCCGCGAGCTCACTCAGGACGCCCGCGGCCGACAGTTCGCGCCCCACTCATCGAAAGCTCAGGAGGTTGTGCCATGTCCGTCTACCAGAGGCTGGGAAAAGTGCCCGACAAGCGGCACGTCGTCTACCGCCAGCCAAACGGCTCCCTCTTTCACGAGGAGCTGTTTGGCACGGAGGGATTTGGCGGGGTGTCCTCGCTGGTCTATCACCTGAATCCGCCGACGATGGTGAAGGACCTCGGCGAGCCCTACTCGGTGGCTCCCGAGGTCGCCCTGATCAACAACATGAAGGCTCTGAGCTTCCAGGGGTTCTCCATCGCGCCCAGCAACGACTGGTTGGAGAGCCGCAAGACGCTCTTCGTCAACAGCGATCTGCACATCGGCCTGGCAGCCCCCCGCCAGAGTATGCAGTCGAGCTTCTTCAAGAACGCCGACGCCGACGAAATGCTCTTCATCCACCAGGGAGACGGCCGCCTGAAGACGGCTTACGGCACGGTGCCCTTCGAATACGGCGACTACCTGATCATTCCGCGCGGGACCACTTACCAGCTGCAATTCGCGACCCAGGAAAACAGGATTCTCTACATCGAGTCCTTCAGTCCCCTGCGCACACCTCGGCGCTACCGCAATGAGTGGGGGCAAATGCTGGAGCATTCCCCCTTCTGCGAACGCGATTTCAAGCTCCCCCGCGATCTGGAAACGCACGACGAAACGGGCGACTTCCTCGTCAAGATCAAGAAGAACGGGCTCGTCTACCCCTACGTGTACGCCAACCACCCGTTCGACCTGGTGGGCTGGGACGGCTATTGCTACCCGTATGGGTTCTCCATTTTCAATTTTGAGCCCATCACCGGCCGAATCCACATGCCTCCGCCCATTCACCAGCAATGGGAAGCCAACAACTTCGTGGTGTGCTCCTTTGTCCCGCGCCTCTACGATTACCACCCGCAGGCCATTCCGGCCCCTTACCACCACAGTAACATCGACAGCGACGAGATCCTCTACTACGTCGACGGCGACTTCATGAGCCGCAACAACATTCAGAAGGGTCAGTTGACCCTGCATCCCGCTGGCATTCCGCACGGGCCGCATCCGGGCGCCATCGAGCGCAGCCTTGGCAAAAAAGAGACCGGGGAGCTGGCGGTGATGATCGATCCCTTCCGGCCCGTGGGCATTACCACGGAAGCCCTCAAGATCGAAGTCAAGGACTACTACAAGTCCTGGCTGGCCGAGCCTTTGGTGAAACAGTGAAAGAGGAGAAACTCGTGCAAGACCTGACCGCCGCCAAAAATTACTCCTACGGCAATGAGAAGATCTTTTCCGATGCCGAGGATTTTCTGCCGATCAACGGCACCGACTACGTCGAGCTCTACGTCGGCAACGCCAAGCAGGCCGCCCACTACTACAAGACGGCCTTCGGCTTCCAGTCCCTGGCTTATGCCGGACTGGAGACCGGCTTGCGCGACCGGGCTTCCTACGTGGTGGTCCAGGATAGGATCCGCCTGGTGCTGACCAGCCCCTTCGACCCCGAAAGCGACATTTCCGACCACATTCGCCGCCACGGCGACGGCGTGAAGGTCATCGCCCTGTGGGTGGATGACGCCCGAGATGCCTTCGAGCAAACCGTGAAGCGGGGCGCCAGGGTCTATTTCGAGCCCCGCGAGGAAGGGGATGAGCACGGCCGGGTGGTGCGCGCCGGAATCCACACCTATGGTGACACCGTGCACGTTTTCGTGGAGCGCAAGGATTACCGGGGCGTCTTCCTGCCCGGCTACCGGAAATGGGAGAGTGACTACAATCCTCCCTCCATGGGCTTTCGCTACATCGACCACATGGTCGGCAACGTCGAACTCGGGAAAATGAACGAGTGGGCCGATTTCTACGGCCGTGTCCTGGGATTCTCGAACATCATCACCTTTGACGACAAGGACATCTCCACAGAGTATTCCGCCTTGATGAGCAAGGTCATGAGCAACGGCAATGGCCGCATCAAATTCCCCATCAACGAGCCCGCCCCGGGAAAGAAGAAATCCCAGATCGAGGAGTATTTGGACTTCTACAAGGGGCCGGGCTGCCAGCACATCGCCATCGCCACGAACGACATCGTCCATTCCGTTCAAGCCATGCGTCAACACGGGGTGGAGTTTCTCTACGTCCCCGGAACCTACTACGATACCGTCTCCGACCGCGTGGGCATTATCGAGGAAGACATGGAGAGGCTGAAGTCCCTGGGGATCATGGTCGACCGCGACGAGGAAGGCTACCTCCTGCAAATCTTTACCAAACCCGTGGAAGACCGCCCCACCCTGTTCTTTGAGATCATCCAGCGGAAGGGAGCCAGGAGCTTCGGAAAGGGCAACTTCCAGGCCCTCTTCGAATCGATCGAGGCCGAGCAAGCCCGGCGCGGGACCTTGTAGCTCCTGGGGAACCCGTGACTCCAACGAAAGGAATTCCTCCTGACATCGACTAACCGCCCACCCGCTGTGGAGTCCAACGAGGTTCTCAAGAAGGTCCTGTCCGAATATGGGTTCAAGCGCGCCGCCGCCGAGATGAAGCTGACGCAGTCGCTGCTGTACAAGTGGTGTCAGGCGCGCGAGGCACCCGAGGATTCGCGGGCGGAGAATCCGCTCGAGCGCGTGCTGCAGGTGGTCAAGTTGACCGGCGACGCCGAGCCGCTCCACTGGCTGTGCCAGCAGAACGACGGATTCTTCGTGGGCAACCCGGCCGGGCCATCGAATCCCAGCGGGCCGGTGCTGCTGGCCACGCAGCAACTGCTGCGCGAGTTCTCCGAGCTGCTGCAGGCGGTCTCGGAGAGCTACTCGGCCGACAGCCAGATCTCGCTCGCCGAGGCGGAGAGAATCCGCATGGAGTGGGAGCAGCTCAAGACCGCGGCCGAGCGGTTCGTGGTCGGCTGCGAGCGGGGGCTGTACAAGGACCCCTGAGGCCGTGCCTCGAACGGCACTTCATGGAACCTCACCGCGCGGGAACCGCCCCCGACGTCCGCGAGCTCGAGCCTGGCGAATACTGGTGGTGCGCCTGCGGCCGCTCCGCCAACCAGCCGTTCTGCGACGGCAGCCACAAGGGCTCCGAGTTCTCGCCCGTCCGCTTTGCGATCAGCGAGAAGAAGAAATACGCTCTGTGCCTCTGCAAGCACACCCAGACTCCCCCGTTCTGCGATGGAAGCCATAAGAGCCTGAGCTGACAACACTCTGCGCAAATGGGCGCAGGAGGAGTCACCGCTCTGGCCAGAAGGAAGACCCTTCATGGCTGAAGCCGTCCTGATCCTGACGGGTTTGTTAGGGCTGGGCTTCCTCTCCACCCGACTGGCGGAGAAGCTTCGGCTGCCGCACAGCGTCTTGTTGGTTCTGCTGGGCCTGGCGATCGGACTCGCGATCGACCTCTCCCCCGCGACCCTGGACCACTTTCCCGAGTTCGTGCTCTACGTGCTGCTTCCGCCGCTCATTTTCGAGTCGGCCTATCACCTGGACTCGGACCAGCTCAAGCGCGATTTTGCCCCGGTAGCCGGACTGGCCGTCGTGGGCCTGCTGCTGTCCACCCTGCTCATCGGCCTGGGCCTGACCTGGCTGGGTCTGCCGCGCGAGGCAGCGTTTCTGTTCGGAGCCCTGATCTCGGCCACCGACCCGGTGGCCGTGGTCGCCCTGTTCCGCGAGTTGGGAGCGCCTCCTCGCCTGGGTCTGCTGGTGGAGGGGGAGAGCTTGCTCAACGATGGCACGGCCATCGTGCTGTTCCGCGTGATCCTGGTGGGTGCCGCCAGCCTGACCGGCGCCATGTCGAGCTTTGCCCTGGTCGTACTGGGCGGCGTGGCCGTCGGACTGGCGCTGGTTCTGGTCAGCAGCCTCTTCTTCCGCATCACGCGCCGCTCGGGCGCGGCCCAGGTGGGCCTGACCGTCGTGGCCGCCTACTCCAGCTTCATTCTGGCCGATCACTACCTGGGCGTCAGCGGCGTGATCTCGACCATGGTCGTGGGCCTCTACCTGGGACGCCAGTCACGCCTGCAGCTCAATCGCGAAGCCCTCCACGCGATGCACTCCATCTGGGAGCTGCTGGCCCTGTCCGCCAACACGCTCATCTTCCTGGCGGTGGGACTGAGCGCCGACCTGCCGGGGCTCCTGAAGTATCCCAAGATGGCCGCGCTGGCCCTGGTGCTGGTGGTGCTCGCGCGGGCCGCGGCGGTAATCTCCGTGACCGGCGTGGTCAATCGGCTGCGACTTTGTCCGCGCATCAGCTATCGCTATCAGGCCGTGATGATCTGGGGGGGCCTGCGGGGAGGACTGGCGCTGGCGCTGGTGCTGATCATTCCGGTCGGCTTTCCCGCCCGAGACGACCTGTTGGCTCTGGCCACCATGGTGGTTCTGACCTTCCTGCTGGTCAACGCCCTGACGACCGCGCCTCTGCTTCGGCTGCTGAAGTTGGACCGGCTGACGGCCGCCGAGGAGGCCTTTTACGCCCGCACGCTCGAGCACGTCCTACAGAGGGTCTTCGCGAGTCTGGCCCCGGCCGTGACCCGAGGCTCGCTGTCGGGCGAATTGCTCGAGGATGTCCGGGAGCAGTCGATCGCCCACCTCGAGGAGGAGAAGGTGGCCAGCGAGCGCTTCGGCATTCATCGCATGCTGCTCGACGAGATGCAAACCTACAACGGGCGTTTCGAGGACGGTTTGCTGTCGCGCCAGACCTACGCGGCGCTGCTGCACTCGGTGCAGACCCGCATGGAGATCTACGATCAGGAGGGGCTGGAGGCCCTCATCGGCCACTCGCTCAAGCGCGTGCGGAACACGCGCGAGGTGGACTCGCTGGCGGACGAGCTGGAGTTCTGGTTACACCTCGACTTTGCCCTGGCGTCCCCCCGTCAGCTGCCCCCCGAGGCCGCCGACCTGCGCGTTCGCTGGTCGCGCCAGGCGACCGAGCGTGTGGCCGAGTTCTACGCCGCCTATCCACACCTGGGCCTGGGCGTGCAGTCCCGCTTCCTGGCGCGCACCGTGGCGGCCTCGGCCGAGAAGAGCCTGAGCGAGTTGCGCGAGGCCGGGGTTATCGGCGGTCCCGTGCACGCCCGCGCCCTTGCCAGTATCGAGGAGCTGCATCACGAGCTTTTGGAGGAGGCGCGCAAGCGTGAGGCGCCCAGCCTGCGCACGCTGCTGCTGGGAGTGGAGCTGTTCGAGGGACTGCCGGGCCGCGCTCTGGACCTGGTCGAGAGAGAAGTCGTCTACCATCGGTTGCGGGCCGGTGAGGCGGCTTTCGAAAAAGGGGACGTGGCCTCATCGCTCTTTCTGGTGCTGAACGGCATTCTGGAGGTGCGGGTAGACCGCGAGGGGGGCTGTCCACGCCTGTTCCCGGGCTCGTTCTTCGGGGAGCTCGGCCTGCTGCTGGAGCGTCCCCGATCGGCGCGCGTGGTGGCCCTGGTCGACTCGGAGGTGGCCGAGCTGCGCAGCGAGGTGCTGGAGCAGTTGATCGAGCACAAACCGGAAATTCGGCAGCGACTCGAGGAAGAGGCGCGGATTCGCATGGAGGCGTGACTCGCCCGTGTCCCGCTCTTGGCCCGGACATGTCCGAGCTAACGGGTGGACATCGCCCGTGTCCCGCTCCTGGCCCGGACATGTCCGGGCTGACGGGTGGACATCGCCCGCGTCCCGCTCCTGGCCCCGGACATGTCCGAGCTAACGGGTGGACATCGCCCGTGTCCCGCTCTTGGCCCGGACATGTCCGAGCTAACGGGTGGACATCGCCCTTGTCCCGCTCCTGGCCCGGACATGTCCGGGCTGATGGGTGGACATCTCCCGCCAGGGAGGCGTAGGCTGGTGGGGCCAGAATAACTCCAGCATGCAGATTCCCCAGCACATCGCAGGTCTTTCCAGCAACTGGAGCCGCTCCGAGCTCCGCAACGCCGAGGGCAAGAGCGCCTCCTCCGGTGGGAAGGCCGAGGGCCTGCGCGAGGACCAGCACGTGGAGTTCTCGCAAGAAGCCATGCGGGCAATGCAGCAGCAGAGCCAGGGCGGCAAGGTCGAGGATGGCGCCCTGCACGCCGGCATGCAAGACTCGATCCCCGAGGTGGCCATCTGCCCCGAGTGCGGCTCGGCCAACTGCGGCTGCCTGGCGCGTCTGGAGGCCCAGCAGAAGCTGGACGAGGCGCGCGCCCAGCGCGACGCGCGCAAAGTCAACGAGATCTACACCGACAAGCGCGTCGCCTGACAAGCCTCCCCGGGACACGAATTCAGAATTCTTTCCGCCGACGGGCGTAGCTCGCCCCATTGGAGATCAACCGGACCGCCCCCTGGCGGCGCTCAAGAGCCTGCGCGGTATCGACCGCAAGATGGGCGAGGCGGGCCCCGACCGCAAGATCTTCCTGTTCAGCGATCACGGCCAGACGCCGTCGATCCCTTTCCACAAGCAGTATGGCCAGATGTTCCAGGAGTTCCTGGGCGACGACATCGTCTACGCCAGCTCGGGCAACCTCAGCCACCTCTATGTGAAGTCGCTCAAAGCGCAGCCGAACCTGCTCAAGGCCACCACCGGCCGCGAGGCCATCCTCGCCCAGAGGGACCACAGACCCGACCTCATCGTCCTGGACCGAATGCTCCCCGACGGTGACGGGCTGAGCGTCTGCACCGAGATCCGCCGCCACTCGCAGGTCCCCATCTTGGTGCTGACCGCCCTGGGGGAGTTGGAGCACCGGGTCGAAGGCCTCGACAGCGGCGCCGACGATTACCTGGTGAAGCCATTCCGCGTCACGGAGCTGCAGGCGCGCGTGCGGGCACTGGCGCGACGGCTCAGCTGAGCCACGAGGTCTGGCTCGAGAACGGCCACCTCCGGCTCAACGCCGAGCGCCGCGAGGTGCTCCAGAACAACCAGCCCGTGGGGCTGACCGCGCGCGAGTTCGATTTGCTGGCCTTCCTGATGGGGCGCGCCGGGCACGTCTTCAGCAAGAGCCAGTTGCTGGAAGCGGTCTGGGGCTGGGACGACGAGCTGAATCTTAACGTCGTCGAGGTCTACGTCAGCAGCCTGCGGCAGAAGCTGGGCAAGGACGCGGTGCGCACCGTGCGTGGGGTGGGCTACTCGGTCAGCGCCCCAGGTCGATGACCTGCGGGCGGCTCAGCCCCGAGCTGATGCCGACGTTGCGGTCATACTCGTACTGGGTGTGGGCCGAGACCTGCGCCCGCGCCGCGCTCGCCTGCGCCAGCGCCTTCCGGGCCTCGTCCACCCCGGCGGGCCCGGGTTGCTGCATCAGCTCCAGGTAAGCCTTGTAGGCCCGGGCCTCGGCCAGCATCGACTTGATCTCATCCTGGTTGGCGATGATGTAGGAGATCTTGGTATCGGGCACGTTCAGGGCCGCGAGCAGGCGCTCCAGCTCCGCGATCTGGATGTTGAGAGCCGTCTGCATCTCCTTCGCTTCCCCGATGCGCTTCTCGGCCGGCAGGTCCTTGCCCATCCGCTCGTTGACCTTCCGGTAGAGCGCCACCGTGTTGGGGATGGCCACCTTACGCAGAGACTCGTGAGCGGACACCCATTCCTTGGGCAGCCCGGCACCGCTGCACCCGACCAGGAAGAGCGCCAGGCAGACCAGCAGCCTCAAGGCGAGGTCGGAGTGCCCGGCTTCGCGACCGGAGCCAGCTTCGAATAGGGCACCAGCACCTCGGGCTGACCCGAGGCATAAGCGGCCACCTGGTAGGCCGGGAAGACGATCAGCATCCCCTTCGCGGTCGGGTAGACCACCGAGAAATTGTCCAGATCGGGCTTGGTGCCGCTGATGATCCAGGCAGGATCGCCCAGGAGGTCTTTGTCCGCCTGCAGATGCGCCCGTGAGACGTCACTCAGAATCTTGAGATAGCCGTCCTTATACCAATCGGCGAGCGTCAGGCGCTTGCCGGTCACCAGGTCGAACGTGAACGCCTCGGTGATCGGGGAGCCGTGGGCGCCACCGCGGTAGTCGTAGCCCTCCTGGCGGAACACGAGGATTCCCGGCGTCTCGTAGACGACCTTGTAGCCCGCGTCGAAGCTCCAATCCGGGATCTCCGGATTCATGTCCTGGCTTTCCTCGGCGTAGCTCTTGCGGAAGTCGGCCGCCATCTTCTGGGCGTCCTTCTCCATGACGGAGTTGATGGCCGCCGCCACCCGGATATTGACGCCCGATTTGATCTGCGGATAGACGATGTTGATGGAGTAGCGCGCCTTCTTTTCCTTGATGACGGGAGACGTGACCACCACTTTGGCCTGGGCCACCAAGGCCAGGAGCATCACCAGCGCGAGGATCTTACGCATTCCTCTGTCCTTTCACCAACTCGGGCACGCTGGCCAGGGCGGCCTCGAGCTTGGAAGGGTCCTTTCCGCCCGCGGTCGCCATGTCCGGTCGCCCGCCGCCGCCTCCGCCGACCTGCCTGGCGACGTCGCGGATCAAGTTGCCCGCGTGGAACCCCTGCTTGGTCAGCTCTTTGTCCACCAGGGCCAGGAGCGCCACTTTGCCGCCCGAGGTCGCGCCCAGCACGGCCACGCCCTTGAACTTGGCGCGCAGAGCGTCGGCCAGCTTCAAGAGGTAATCGCTGTCCCCATCGCCGGCGGACACCGCCAGCACGGGCACGCCGTCGACCTCTTTCTGGCGCGAAAGCAGATCGCCGACCTGCGAGCCGGCCGCGGCCGACTTCATCGACTCGAGCTCTTTCTCGAGCTTTTTCTGGTTCTCCAGCAGCGCTTCCAGGCGCCGCTCCAACTCGGCCGGGGGCGCGGTCAGGCGTTTGCAGAGGTTCTCCAGGATCTCGCGGTCGCGCTCGTAAGCCTCGACGGCCGCCAGGCCGCACACCGCCTCCACGCGGCGCACGCCAGCCGCGATGGCGCTCTCGTGCACGAACCGGAATGGTCCCAGCTCGCCCGTGTGGCGTGTGTGCGTGCCGCCGCACAGCTCCATGGAGTAGCCGTCGTAGACGGGCTCCTCCAGGCGTCCGGCGCCGGCGCCGCCCACCTTGACGACCCGAACGCTGGCGCCATACTTGTCGCCGAAGAACGCGATCACCTCGTCGGGCTTCTTGTCATACGGGATCTCGAACCACGAAACGCCGTCATTGTTCAGGATGTGCTCGTTGATCATCCGCTCCAGCGTGCGCAGCTCGCTCGGCTTCACCGCCTCGTAATGGGTGAAGTCGAATCGCAGGCGATCGGGAGCTACCAGCGAGCCCTGCTGGCGCACGGTCGTGCCCAGCACCTCACGCAGCGCGTTGTGCAGCAGATGCGTGGCGGTGTGATGGCGCTCGATCGCCAGGCGCCGCCCGCGGTCTACCACGGCCCGCACCTCGTCCCCGACCTGCAGACCGGGGTCGTTGACGCAGTGCAGCACCACGCCTTCCTTCTTGCGCGTGTCGGTCACGGCGAAATGGCCGCCCACCGACGAGAGCGTGCCGGTATCGCCTACCTGACCACCCATCTCGCCGTAGAACGGGGTGCGCTCCAGCACGATGTCGTTGCCCAGGCGGTGCAGCACGCGCGTGGGCTCCTCGAGGTGCTCGAAACCGGTGAACGGCGTCGGCTGCAGGTCGAGGTCCTCGTCGTGCGCGTGCTGCGCCACCCGCACCTTGGCCGAGCGGCCCCGCTCTTTCTGCTGCTCCATGAGCCGCTCGAACTCGGCCGTGTCGACGTGCATGCCGCGTTCGCGGGCCAGCACCTCGGTCAGGTCCTTGGGGAAGCCATAAGTATCGTAGAGCTTGAAGGCCACGTCGGGAGGGAAGGTGTCGCCCTTCACTTTGGTGGCCTCGTCCTGGAACAGCACCAGGCCACGGTCCAGCGTCTGGTTGAACGACTCTTCCTCGGCCCGGATGATGCGCTCGAGCTTCTCGCGCTCGCGTCGCAGCTCGGGGAAGGCGTCGCCCATCGCCCGGTCCAGCACCGCCACGAGCTTCCAGAGGAACGGCTCCTTCAGGCCCAGGTTGCGCCCGTAACGCGCGGCCCGCCGCAGCAGGCGGCGCACGACGTAACCCCGGTCGGCGTTCGAGGGCAGCGCCCCGTCGGCGATCGAGAAGGCCACCATGCGGATATGGTCGGCGCAGACGCGCATCGCGATGCTGTGGTCGTCATCCGACTGACCCGGCGTGTACTTGCATCCCGAGAGCGAAGCCAGCTCGCGCACGATGGGCTGGAAGATCTCCGTGTCGTAGTTGGAGATGGGGCGCGTGAAGTCTTTGCCGCCGTCGGTGCATTCCATGACGGCCGCGACGCGCTCCAGGCCCATCCCGGTGTCGACGTGCTTGGCGGGCAGCTCGCGCAGCCCCCCGCCCTCCTCGGCGTTGAACTGGATGAACACCAGATTCCACAGCTCCATCACCAGCGGGGAGCCGGCGTTGACCAGCGCGGCGCCCGAGATGTCCGGGGTCAGGTCGATGTGAATCTCCGAGCACGGCCCGCAGGGGCCCGTCTCGCCCATCATCCAGAAGTTGTCCTTGCGGCCGAACCGATGGATGTGGTCGTGCTTGATGTCGGTGACGGTCTTCCAGAGCTCGATGGCCTCGTCGTCGCCGGGCACCTGATCGTCCCCGCCAAAAACGGTGGCGTGCAGCCGCTCCTTCGGGATCTTCCAAACTTTGGTCAGCAGCTCCCAGCCCCAGGCGATAGCTTCCTTCTTGTAGTAGTCGCCGATCGACCAGTTGCCCAGCATCTCGAAGAACGTGTGGTGGTAGGTGTCGTGCCCCACCTCTTCGAGGTCGTTGTGCTTGCCGCTGACGCGGATGCACTTCTGGGTGTCGGCGATGCGCCGGTTGGACGGCGTGGCCTGACCCAGGAAGAACGGCTTGAACTGGTTCATTCCGGCGTTGGTGAACATCAGGGTCGGATCGTCGTGCGGGACCACCGGAGCGCTCGGCACGATGTCGTGGCCGCGCTCGCGGAAGAAGTCGAGGAAGGATTGGCGGATCTCAGCGCCTTTCATGGCATGGACAACCTTTCATCAGTACGAATGGGGGCTCATTTCGAACAGAAACGCTGACGAACCTACCTACGCCGAGGGGTTCGCCAGCAAACGAGCTCGGTGAGCGATCTTCTCGCCGAGCAACGCCGCGTCCTCACGAATGCCGCGCAAATAGCGGCTGCGGAAGCTGCGCTGGTTGTCCAGGCCGACGAAGAAAAGGCCCGGCACGTCGCGCGCCTCCATCTGGACCAGCGAGGGCTGGCCGGTGCTCGGGTCGAGCGTGACCAGATCTTTCAAGTGCGAAAGCACCGGACGATAGCCCGTGCTGTAGATGATCAGGTCGAAAGCGGCTTCGCGGCCGTCGCGGAACCGCACGGTGGTCTCGCCAATCGACTCCACATCCGGGAAGACCTCGACCTGACCCGACTGCACCAGCTTCTGGCTGGCGCCGCCGACCATGCGGGGGTTGGTGTCGGGAAGCTTGATGGCCAGCCAGGCGCCGATCGTCTCGAAGGCCATGACGAAGGGCGCAAACAGCGCCTGCTGCAGGTAGGAGGAGCCGAAGCGCAACTTGCTGCGGGTCGAGAGCGAGATCTGGTAGCCCGCCCTGGCCAGCTCCACCATGATCTCGCCGGCCGAGATGCGCTTCCCGATGATCAGCACGCGGCCCCGGGTGGAGCCGACCTTCTCGGCCACCGTGGCGGGCTCGAGGTAATCGTGGGCGTGCATCTGCGGAATGCGCGTGCGGTCGGCCCCGGGGTAGACCGGAATGAATGGCTGCCCGAAGTAACCGGTGGCGTTGGCCACCAGGTCGGCCTGAAACAGGCCCTGCGAGGTATAGAGCCGGAACTCGCCATTGCGCTCCACCCGCTCCACGGCCACGTCGCACCGAACGTCCAGCACGTGCTGATCGGCGAAACCCTCCAGGTATTCGATCCACTCCTTGCGCCTGGTGCGCGAGAGGAGCTGGGTCCAGGGCACCGGGCCTCCGTAGAGGACGTTGTTCATCCAGGGACCGAAGAAAATGCTCTTGTACATCCCCTGGAAGGAGTTGGCGACCGTGGGACCCTTCTCCAACACGACACTCGGGATGCCGCGTGTCTTGAGCTGATACGCCAGACCGAGTCCGGCCGGACCGGCACCGATGATCACCACGGGGCGCGTGGGAACGGCGCCCGTGTCGAGGCCGGGCGGCGCGCCGAGGCTGGAATCGCTGTCGATGCTCACGGCTGGGGGTTCTCCGCCCTGCAGGAAGGTCCTGTCACGAGAGGAACCGCCCGGCATGAATCGCCGTTTCCTCACCGCGCTCCTCACCGGCGCCCTCCTTACGACCGCGGCCGTGGCCGATGAAGGCATGTGGCTCTACACCGACCCTCCGCTGCAGCAGCTCAAGGAGCGCTACGGCTTCGAGCCCAGCAAGGAGTGGCTCGAGCACCTGCAAAAATCGTCGGTGCGTTTCAATCTGGGCGGTTCCGGCTCGTTCGTGAGCTCGCGCGGCCTGGTGATGACCAATCATCACGTCGGCTCCGACGAGATCGCCAAGCACAGCAAGAAGGGCAACGACCTGCTGGTGAAGGGCTTCTACGCCCGGACGCCGGCCCAGGAGCTGAAGTGTCCCGACATGGAGCTGAACGTGCTGGTGTCGGTCGAGGATGTGACGGCGCGCGTGCGTGGCGCGGTGAAGCCCGAGATGGACGCGGCCGCGGCCGAGAAGGCCCGCCGGGCCGAGATGAACGCCATCGAGAAGGAATCCACCGACAAGACCGGGCTGCGCAGCGATGTCGTGGAGCTCTACAAAGGCGGCGCCTTCCACCTGTATCGCTATGACAAATACACCGACGTGCGGCTCGTGTTTGCGCCCGAGCAGGACATCGCGTTCTTCGGAGGGGACACGGACAACTTCGAGTTCCCCCGCTACGACCTGGACGTGAGCTTCTTCCGGGTCTACCGGAATGGCCAGCCGGTCAAATCGCAGCACTTCCTGTCCTGGAGCCCCAACGGGGCCAGGGACGGGGAGCTGGTCTTCGTCTCGGGCCACCCGGGCGGGACCGAGCGCCTGAACACGATGACCGACCTCAAGTACCAGCGCGATGTGCGCATTCCCAAGCTGATGGACATGTTCCGCCGCTGGGAGATCGCCTACGCCACCTATGGCGGCCGCAGCGTGGAGAACGACCGGCAGGCCAAACCGCTCCTGCTGGGAGTCCAGAACGGGCGCAAGGCCTACCTGGGAATGCTATCGGGGTTGCAAGACCCCGAGTTCATGGCGGCCAAACAGAAGCTGGAGGATGAGCTGAAGGCGGGAGGCGATCCCACCGTGGCGGCAGCCTTCGCCACGATCGACCGGGCCATCGAGACGGTGAGGAAGGTCCGTCAGGACATCTGGTTGTTCGAGCGTCACTGGGCCTTCGACAGCGATCTCTACGGCTACGCCCAGAAACTGGCGCGCTACCACACCGAGGTGTCCAAACCGAACGCCGACCGGCTGCGCGATTACCGCGACTCCAACCTCGAGTCGCTCGACCAGGAGCTCTACGCCACCGCACCGATCTACCCCGAGCTCGAGATCGCCCGCCTGACCGACTCCCTGTCCTGGCTGATGCAGGAGCGGGGCGCCGAGGACCCGCTGGTGGTCAAGATCATGGCCGGCATGTCGCCGCGCGAGCGCGCCACACAACTCGTGCGCGGCACGAAAATTGGGGATATCGCCGAGCGCAAGCGCCTGGCGGCCCAGGGCGTGGGCGGCTCGACGGACCCGATGATCGAGCTGGCGCTGCTGGTCGACCCGACCGCGCGCGAGGCGCAGAAGATCTACGACGAGCAGGTCAGCGAGCCGCTCAGCCAGGCCTACGCCACGCTGGAGCGGGCCCGCTTCGAGAAGTTCGGCAGCCGCATGGCTCCCGACGCCACCTTCACGCTGCGCCTCTCCTACGGCGTCGTGAAAGGTTACAGCGAGGATGGCAAGCAAATTCCGGCGTTCACCAAATTTGCGGGTCTCTACGAGCGGGCCGCCGAGCACAAGAACATCTACCCGTTCAAGCTCCCCGAGAGCTGGGTGAAGGCCAAACCGAAGCTCAACCTGCAGACCCCGATGGACTTCGTCAGCACCTGCGACATCATCGGCGGCAACTCGGGCAGCCCCACGGTCAACCAGAAGGGCGAGCTGGTGGGACTGATCTTCGACGGCAACATCCAATCCTTGCCGCTGAACTACGCCTACTCCGAGGTGCAGGCCCGCGCCGTCTCGGTGGACTCCCGCGCGCTGATGGAGGCGCTGCGCAAGGTCTACGGAGCCACTGCGCTGGCCGACGAGCTGGGGAAATAAGCTCGGCCCGTCGAATCCACCGTTTATGGCTTTGCATCTCGACAGCGAACGCGAGTGGACCTATGAGGATTACCGTGCTTTGCCCGAGGACGGGAACCGCTACGAGGTCATCGACGGGAGGCTTTTCGCGTCCCCTGCGCCGAGCCCATACCACCAGACGCTGTCTCGCAGAATTCAATCCCTTTTCTATCCCCTGGAGCAGGCGGGTCAGGGACAGATCTTCAACGCTCCCATCGACCTTCTGATGCAAGGCGCAACTCCCGTTCAGCCTGACCTTGTCTTTTTGACGCATGAGCAGGCCTCACTCGTCACACGGCGCGCCTTGGAAGGGGTTCCCGAGCTCGTGGTGGAGATTTTGT
>JBDHVW010000012.1:0-130942 GCA_039809865.1 Vulcanimicrobiota bacterium | reverse complement strand
AAAAGCCCGACCCACGCCCTGGATGTCGTGCGGGCCGTCGAGAAGCTGCCCGAGGAGAGGCGCGAGCACGTCCAGGGTCAGATCGTCGGCGATAAAGGCAGGTTTTGGGGCGCCCATACCCGCCTGCGCATCGACCTGGCAGGCTTTCTGAACGAGGCGGACGCCGGCCGGGCGTTCTCGCTGGTTCAGGCCAGCCAGGATCGCTACCAGGGCCACAATCGCCTGCACATCCCGAGCGGGAACGTCTTGAAGTGGGCCAGCGAGACGCTGGTGGAGCCGGGCGAGAGTCCGGTGGAAGGCGTGCGGCGCTTCCTCGACCTGTCCGGCAAGCTCTGGCCTCACACCAAAGACCCGACCGGAGAGCACTTCCTGCTGACCTACGTGGCCGGTGCGCTGCCGACCTGGCGCCAGCTCGACCCGGGCGCGCCGGTCGACAAGGTGCTGTCCCGCGTCATCGACCAGCTCACGCGCGCCAAGATTCCCAGGGAGTGCTTCAGCCGGCTTTGCTACAAGGTAAATCTGCACGTCCTCCCGGGCGACACGCTCAAGAGCACGCTGAAACGGCTCGAGGGGGACTGGAAGACCTTCGAGAAGGCCTTCGGGCCCAAGGCCGGGATCCAGGCGATGGAGAGCCATCTGTGGCTGGCCGGGAAGCCCGAGGACGTGATCGCGGTGGGCGAGGAGTGGCGGCGGCGGCAGGGCGACGAGCATCTGCCCCAGGTGCTGGGCTCGCTGCCGCACGGGTCGGACCTGGATCGCTTTGAGAAGAGCCTCTTCCTGACGGGCCAGCTGACCGAGCTGGAGCAGACCCGCCAGGGCCTGGGGATGTGGGCCGAGGGGCACGTGGCTACGGTCGCTCGCGAATACGAGGGCTGGGTGGGGGCCGCGCGGTTGGGCCAATCGTGGAGCTCGGACCACGTCTCCATTCGCGGGGCGCGCGCCGCCAAAGGGGCGGACGGCGATCTGCGCAAGGCGCTGCCGGCCCTGGGGCTGGATGCCCGGCAGGTGCGACTGGTGGAGGAGGCTGCCTGGGAACGCGAGGGGCTGGCCGAGACGACGGCGCGCCTGGGCACGACCTTCGGGCAGTGCGTGCGCGGCGCTTCGCAGTCGGAGTCGTGGGTCAGAAAGGTATTCTTCGAGCTGCTCGAGCAGGGCTACGGCGACCGCACCGAGGTCTGGGCGGATGCGTTCAAGCAGTGCCGCGAGGTCGAGCCTCAGCAGCTGTTGGCGCGGGCAGCGTCCATTCTGGACTCGCAGTATGACGCGGTCACCGTGGCCGAGATGCGCCAATCGCGTTACCTGACGGGCCGCGCTCAGGGACTGAAGGAGTTTCGCCTGAAACTGGACGAGTTGCAGAAATCGGGCGCTCTGCGCGCCGACATGCCCTTTTCGGAGCTGTACCAGAGCGGCGTGGCTCACATGGGCCAGCTCCGCGTGACCGGCACCCTTCCGGAGAAGACCGCCGCGATCGCCCTGGCCCGGTTGCAAGACTCGGGCTTCGCGGGCGAAAGCCTGGGCCGTCACGGCGAGAAACTGGTGGTAGGCGGAGTGCCCCTGCGCATGCGGGGCTAGCTGCTTGGCGGGTCGACGAAGGGGAGTCGACAGTCGACAGTCTACAGTCAACAGTAGAAGAGGTCGCCAGAGCCTCTTGGGTTTGACTTCGTCGAGACCAGTGTCGACTATCGACCCTTAAAGGTCCCCCGACCCCCTGCCCCAACCACGCGCAAGCAGGCCCAGACCTCCCCGAGGCGAATTCCCCCCATCGGAGGGCCTCCGAAAGTCAGGGAACTTATCCCATGCGCGAGGCGTCTCTCTCCTCGAGGAAGGTTTTTCAAACGATGCACTGGCTACGCTCCCGCTCGATTCGAGTGGTTCTCGTCTTATTCTTGGTGGCTCTGCCCGTCTTTGCGCTCGAAGGCGTCACCCGTGAGGTCCTGCCCAACGGGATGTCCGTCATCATCCAGGAGGCCCACGGCTCGCCGACGGTCTCGCTGAACGTCTTCGTGCGGGCCGGGGGTCTCTACGAGACGCCCCAGACCAACGGGCTCTCGCACTTTTATGAGCACATGTTCTTCCGCGGCACGCCCACACGCACCGGTTGGCAGTTCAAACGAGCCATCGAGGCGCTGGGCGGCACCACCAACGCCAACACCGGCCGCGATTTCACCCACTTCTACATCAACCTGCCCGCCGACTACAGCGTGCAGGGTCTCGAGCTGCTGGCCGACGCGCTCAAGAACGCCGAGTTGAAGAACGAAGGCGCCGATCTCGAGCGCGAAGCCGTGCTGGAGGAATACCGCATCGGCCAGGCCAGCCCCACGCGGCTGCTCTACGAGAAGCTGTTTCACCTGGCTTTCGTCGGCCATCCCTACGAGCGCTCGGTCATCGGGCCCGAGGAGAACCTCAAGAAGTACAACCGCACCGACTTCGTGGCCTTCAAGAGCAAGTTCTATGTGCCTACCCGCACCAGCCTGGTGATTGTCGGCGATGTCGATGCCGATCAGCTGATGCCCCAGATCAAGCGTCTTTTCGGCGACTTCACCGGCAAGGACGAGGGCGACCCGGCCTTCGTGCTGCCGGCCTGGCCTGAGAAAGAGGTCAGCGAGGTCCAGAACAACTCGCTCAACAAGGCTTACGTGCTGCTGGCTTTCCGCGGCCCCTCGGTGAAACAGCGCCCGGACATCTATCAGACCGATGTCATGACGTTCTTGCTCGGCATGGGGCAGGGCTCCATGTTGAGCAAAGCGATGGTGGACAAGAAGATCGCTGACTCGGTCAGCGTTGACTTCCTCACCCAGCGCGAACCGGGTCTGATCATCGGCGTGGCCGTGGGCGACGGGCCCAACGAGACCAGGATGAAGGAGGCCATGCTTGCGACCATCGACCGCCTGCGCAGGGGCGACTTCACCGAGGCCGAGCTCAAGCGCGCCAAGATCCTGCTCACCAATACCTACACGTTCGGCAACGAGACCAACTCGGGCAAGGCCGACAGCCTGGGCTTCTACGAGGCCATCGACAAGATGGACTTTGCGGTGCAATATCTCAAAGAGGTCAACAAGGTCGACAAGAAAGGCGTGATGGCGGCGGCCAACAAGTATTTCACGCCCGGTTTCTACAGCGTGATCGCGCGGCCGGGATCCGGCCCGCCGCCCGACCCCGGCAAGAAGGAAGAGGCTCCCAGGGAAGACGGCCAGCAGGAATGAGAAAGCTTGTCGCGTTCCTTCTTCTGGCGCTGCTTCTGACGCCGGCGGGGCAGGCCGATCCCGGGCTGCCCAGCATTTCGGCTGCCCGCAAGAGCCCCGTGGGGAGGGCGGTGCTGCCCAATGGGCTGGTGGTGCTCGTCAGCGAGTCGCCGTCGGACGATATCGTGGCCGTGGAGCTACTCATTCGCGTCGGTCTCACCGACGAGACCAACCAGAACAGCGGCATCACGCATCTGATCCTGAACATCCTGCAGGAGCGGATGACCAAGGACAAGAGTGGCGAGGATGTCGTGGAGGTCACGGGCAGCGTGCTCAAGACGTCGGGCGAGCCGGACTACGCTCGCATCAGCCTGGTGACCACCAGCAAGGAGTTCCCTCGCCTGCTCGAGCGCATCGCCAGGGCGTTGGAGCAGCCCGAGTTTTCGAACGAGGAGGTCACCAAGGCCAAAGACGAGATCCTGGGCGACCTGCGTGGCGATCAAGGCGCGTTCACACAGCTCTACGACATCTTCTGCCAGAATTTCTATCGCTATCATCCTTACAAGAATAACCAGCACGGCACCGAGGCCACGGTCAACCGGCTCGACGCCGCTCAGGTGACGCAGTTCTTCAAGGAGCACTTCGCGTCCAACCGGATGGTGCTGAGCGTGAGCGGACGTGTCAACCGGTCCGACGTGATGGACCAGGCCAAGAAAGACTTCAGCGCGATCAAGTCGGTGGAGTCCCGTTCGCTGGATATCGCCTGGGAGCCCAAGGCTTCCGAGAAAGAGATCTTTCTGTCGGCCAACTCCAGCATCGCCTGGGTTTTCCTGGGCTACCCGGCCCCCAATGTCAGCTCGCGCGACTACGTGGCCATGAAGCTCATCCACGCTCTCATGGGCGACGGCCTTTCCAGCCGGCTGTTCACCGAGATTCGCGAGAAGCGCGGACTGGCTTACGAGCTGGGCGCCGTTTACCCGACCCTGCTCGGTCCCTCGCACATGCTGACCTACACCATCACCAAGCCCAACCAGGTGGGTGCGGCTCGCAACCAGATCTTCAAGGAGATCCAGCGCCTCAAGGAGCACGGCGTGGGCAACGCCGAGCTCGACGACAGCCGCCGCAAGCTGATCGGCAACTACCTGCTCGAGCGCGAGACCAATACCGGTCGCGCGTACAACCTCGCCATCGCCGAGGTCATCGGGGTGGGCTACGAGTTCGACGTCAACTTCATCAAGAACGTGGAATCGGTCACGCCCGCCGAGATCCAGCAGGTTGCCAAACGCTATCTGGATAACTACACTCTCGTAGTGGCGCGGCCGGGTGGCCGGATGTACTTCGATTTCTAAGATTTATTGAGGTCGACAGTCGACAGTTCACAGTCGACAGTGGAGTTGGCGCCGCGCGTGAGCAGGATGAGGATAAATATCGCAATCGATGGGGTGGCCGCGAGTGGCAAGACCACGGTGGCGCGGCTTGTGGCGGCAGAGCTCGGGTTGGTCTATCTGGAGACCGGGGCGATGTATCGCGCCGTGACCTACCAGGCGCAGCTCGAAGGGTTGACCACCGAGGCTGAGATTGCGGCTCTGGCGGCGCGGATCAAGATGCGATTGGTGCCCGATCCGGTGGCCCCGGTGGGCTATCGGATGCATCTTGGCGACGGTCCCGATATCTCGGCCCACCTGCATACGGCCGAGGTGAGCCGGCGGGTGGCGTTCGTGGCCCAGATTCCGGCCGTCCGGCGCGAGCTGGTGCGCATGCAAAAGGAGCTGGCGGCCGCAGGGGGCGTGGTGATGGCCGGCCGCGACATCGGCACCGTGGTGCTGCCCGACGCCCAGGTTAAGATCTACCTGACTGCCTCTCCCCACGAGCGCGCCGTTCGCCGCTTCAAAGAGCTGAACGGCGTGGAGCCGCTCGAGTCGCTCGAGAAAGACCTGGTCGATCGCGACCACGTGGATACGACCCGCGAGGATTCGCCGCTGGTGAAAGCTCCGGGAGCCGTCGAGATCGACTCCACCGACCTGACCCCGCAGCAAGTGGTGGACGAGATCGTTCAACTCGCGGGCACGAAGGTCTGAGATGGGCCCCAAAGGCGCGGTCGTTACCGCGGTCGACCCCGACGGCCCGGCGGCGGCCGCCGGCCTGCAGCCCGGCGACGAGCTGCTGACGATCAACGGCAAGCGTCCTCTGGATTTGATGGACGTGCTGGACCAGGCCGCTTGGGGTCAGATCGCCCTGCGCGTCAAACGGGGCGACGAGATCTTCGAGTCGGTGCTGGACAAGTCCGAAGACGAGCCACTCGGGCTCGACTTCACCGATACGCTCTTCGACCGCGTCAAGACGTGCCGGAACAAGTGCGTGTTCTGCTTCATGGACCAGATGCCCAAGTTCATGCGACCGTCGCTCTATTATCGCGACGACGACTTCCGCCTGTCGGCGCTGCACGGCAACTTCGTCACCCTCACCAACCTGAGCCAGGAAGAGTGGGATCGCATCGAGCGCCAGCGCGTGAGCCCGCTGTATGTCAGCGTGCACGCCACCGACCCCGAGGTGCGTGACAACCTGCTGGGCAACACCGTGCGGTCCAAGATGGACATCATCGGGACGCTGAAGCAGCTGAACGACTGGGGTATCCAGGTGCACACGCAGATCGTGCTCTGTCCCGGACTCAATGACGGCGAGATCCTGGACAAGTCCCTGCGCGAGCTGTCGGCGCTGTACCCTGGCGTCGAGACCGTCAGCGTGGTGCCGGTCGGCCTGACGCGGTTTCGGTCCCATCTTCCGCACCTGCGGCTGGTCACGAAAGAGATGGTGCCCGGTCTGATCGAGCAAGTCGGTCGCTTTCAAAAAGAGAATCTGGCGAAGTACGACCATCCCATCTGCTACCTGGCGGACGAGATGTATCTCATCGCCGATCTGCCCCAGCCGCCCGCCTCACACTATCTCGATTTCCCCCAGATCGAGAACGGGGTGGGTCTGGTGCGGCGTTTCCTGATGGACTTCGGCCGCCGCAAGCGCTATCTCAAGCCGCTTCCCCGGCCGTTGAACTGGCTCATGGTGACCGGGGAGTACGGCCTCAAGATCTTCCCCCCGCTCATCGAGGAGATCCACCGGCGCACCAACGTCAGAATCGAGCTGGTCGCCGTTCCCAACGACTTTTTCGGCCACAGCGTGAAGTGCGCAGGCCTGTTGGCGGGCAGGGATATCTTGAAGACGCTTGAAGCGCACCGCGGCTTCCTGCAGCAGCCGGATACCCGGGTGCTCATCCCCAGCGCGGCGCTGAAGGACGCGGCCGTGTTCAATCCCGGTCGCAGCGAGGCGCGCGAGCTCTTTCTGGACGACGTTCCGATGCAGGCCCTGGCGGACCATTTCAAGGTGCCGTTCGTGGTGGGCGGAACCTACTGTCCCGACTGGCTCGACAACTTGTTTGGAAGGGTTGCCTGGGAAGAGCTGACCCCTCAGGATCCCCCGATGCCGATCGAGATCATCGACTTTCCGGAGCACGTAGCCAAGAAAACAGCGACGACAGGAGCGGTCGAACGCTCATCAGCGACGACAGGAGCATTCAAAGGTCAGTCATGTCGAACCCCGTAGTCGGCCCCGTGGTGGCCATCGTGGGCCGCCCCAACGTGGGCAAGTCCTCCCTCTTCAATCGCCTCTCCGGACGCCGCGCCGCCATCGTCGCCGACGAGCCCGGTGTGACGCGCGATCGCCTCTACGTGCCCTGCACCTGGAACGGTAAGACGTTCACCCTGGTGGACACAGGCGGTATCGACCCGCACGACCCGGACGACCTTCGCAACCGCGTGATGTCACAGGCCCGCCAGGCGCTGGACGAGGCGGCCCTGATCATGCTGGTGGTGGACGGTCAGACCGGCGTTCATCCGCTGGACAGCGAGGTGGCCGATATCCTGCGCCGCTCCAAGCGTCCCGTGCTGCTGGTGGTGAATAAGGCCGAGAACCAGAAGGTGGTGGACGAGAGCTACCAGTTCTACGAGATGGGCCTGGGCGACCCGTGGCCCGTCAGCGCCAATCACGGGACCCATTCTGGCGACCTGCTCGATCATATCGTCGAGCTGCTGGGCGAGTTCGAGCCCGAGGAGGCTCCCGACGAGACGCGCCTGGTGTTGCTGGGCCGTCCCAATGTGGGCAAATCCTCGCTCTTGAACCGCCTGGTCAATGAGGACCGCTCCCTTGTGCACGACGAGGCCGGCACCACCCGCGACTCCATCGACACGGTGCTCGAGTACGAAGGACATCATCTTCGGCTGGTGGACACGGCCGGGATCCGACGGAAGGCCCTGGTCGAGGAAGAAGTCGAGTACTTCAGCACGGTCCGCGCCCTGAAAGCCATGAAGCGCTCGGACGTGGCGCTGCTGGTGATCGACGCCGAGGATGGCGTGGTGGCTCAGGACAAGCGCGTGGCCGGCTATGTCCGGAAGGAGGGCGTAGCCTCGGTCATCGTGGTCAACAAGTGGGACAAATTGACCGAGGGCATGAAGCCCGGCGCCATTCTGGAGCGCCAGAAGAAGTTCAGCCAGCAAATTGTCGGAGAGCTCGACCACATCTCCTATTCGCCTGTGATCTACGTCTCCGCCCTGACGGGCTTCAACACCGACGATATCCTGCCCGCGGCGCTGGACGTGGCGGCCGAGCGCGCCCGGCGCGTCGACACCCCGACTCTGAACCGCGTGGTGCAAGAGGTGATGGCTCTTCGCCCCCCGCCGAGCTATAAGGGAAAGCAGTTGAAGGTACTCTACGTCAGTCAGAGAGGAATCAAGCCCCCCACCTTCGCATTCAAGTGCAACTCGGGCAAACTGGTCCACTTCTCGTACCGACGCTACCTGGAGAACCAGTTGCGCGACGCCTTCGGGCTGGTGGGCACGCCCATCGAGATGCGCTTCATATCGAGGAGATAAACGTTGTTCTGGGCTCTGTTCTTGGTTCTGGTCTGCTTCTTGCTGGGAGCGATCCCATCCGGGGTCATCGTGGCGCAGCGCATGAAGAAGGTCGACCTGCGCAAGGTCGGCTCGGGCAACCCGGGCGCGATGAACGCCTATCGGGCGCTGGGCATCAAAGGCGGCCTCACGGTGCTGGGATTGGACGCCCTCAAAGGGCTGATCGCCGTCTTCCTGGCCTATTTTGCGCTGCTACCCGGCTTCACCCTACCCGTGGTCAAGGTGGTTTATGGCTTTGCTGCCATCGCCGGCCACAATTACTCGCCCTTCCTCAAGTTCAAGGGTGGCAAGGGCATCGCCACCGGTTTCGGGGTCCTGCTGGCGCTCACGCCCAAAGTAGCCTTCCTGTCTTTGTTGCTCTGGATCGGATTGTTAGCCCTGACTCACTACAGTTCGGTCGCCTCCCTGGCCGCTTCAGCCACGGCGCCGATTTTGATGTTCGTCTACCACGATCCACCTGTGTACATCATCTTTGGCATCCTGTCGGCCATATTTGCCTTCTACCGGCACAAGGAAAATATCGACCGCTTGCTAAAAGGTAGGGAAATTCCGTTCAACGCCGGGGCAGGCCCGGTTCAGCGTTAAGAGAGGGAGCACCCAATGAATCTCGAGATCGAAAGCCTCCACGGACTCCTCGACCAGGTTTTGACGGTCGCTGAGCGCGAGGGGGCGTCCGACGTCTATATCAAGGCGGGAAAAACCCCGATGCTGCGCATCGAGGGCGTGGTCGTCCCGATCGAGACCGAGCCTCTCACGCCGATGATGACCGAGCATATGGCCTACACCATCATGCCCCAGCACCAGAAAGAGAAATTCGAGATCGAGGGCAACGACGCCAACTTCGTCTACTTCCTCGAGAAGATCGGCCGTTTCCGCGTCAACGCCTACCGTCAGCAGGGCAGCGTGGCGATGGTGCTGCGGCGCGTGCAAGAGAACATCCTCAGCTTCGAGGACCTGGGCCTGCCCGAGGTGCTCAAGAACCTGGCGATGCAGAAGCGCGGCCTGGTTCTGGTGACGGGACCGACCGGCTCGGGCAAGTCGACCACCCTGGCCTCGATGATCAAGTACCGCAAGGAGCACGCTCCCGGCCACATCATCACCATCGAGGACCCGGTCGAGTACGTGCACTACGACGAGGAGGCCTGCATCGTCAGCCAGCGCGAGGTCGGCACGGATACGGGCTCCTTCACCCAGGCGCTGGAGAGCGCGCTCCGTCAGGCGCCCGACGTGCTGCTCGTGGGTGAGATGCGCGACCCCGAGTCGGTGAAATCGGCGGTATACTTCGCCGAGACCGGCCACCTCGTGCTCTCCACCCTGCACGCCAACAACGCTTCCCAGACCGTGGAGCGCGTGCTTCAGTTCTTCCCCGAGGAGATGCAGTCGCCCGTGCTCCAGCAGCTGTCGCTGAACATCCGCGGTATCGTGGCCCAGCGCCTGGTGCCGTCGCTGGATGGCCACCGCGTGCCCGCGGTCGAGATCATGATCGGCAACGCCCGTATGGCCGAGCTCTTGCGCGACGGCCAGCTGCGCCAGATGAAGCGTGAGCTGGACTCGTTCCATCCCGAGGGAATGCAGAGCTTCGACCTGTCGCTGCTCGAGCTGTTCAAAGCCGGCCGCATCAGCGCCGAAGACGCCATGCGCTACTCGGACAATTCCAACGACATGCGCCTGAAGCTCAAGCAGCTTCCAACCACCATTACGGGCTCGGGCGACGCGCGCTACGAAGAGAAACCGACGTAAGGGGGCGACATCATGTCGGAAGAGGTGCAGGGCTTCGAGCCCGATATCATCGAGCACGAGGTTCACGACCTCCATCGGGCCCCCCAGCACAATCGCTCCACGCCCCTTCCCCGGCGCGTCAAGTCGGGCAAGGTGACCGACGCCTGTCTCACCGTGGAGAGCGCCGAGGGCGAGCCGCTGGAGATTCCCTGGGATCAGGTCGAGCTGATGGCGCTGGGTCTGATCGAGGAGACTCCCACCGACGTCAGCGGCCCCAAAGGAGCCATGCGCCAGATGTTCGGCAAGCTGACCGGCAAGGCCAGCGACAATGAGGAGCGCAAGATGCGCCAGGTCCGCGAGGTCTATCTCCTGGACGTTTTCGCCAAGAACCATGATCGGCCGCTCCGCATGGACTCGGCCACGGTCAACTATAAGGCCTTCCTCGGCGGCGACATGTCCTTCGTCAGCTTTCAGAACTTCTTTCGCCTGGCCACGCGCCTCGCGCGTCATGCCGTGAACTCGAAGTTCGACGAGTCGCTGGTGCATTTCTTCAATCGGCGCCGCGATCAGGTGCGCAAGTATCCGGCCATTTACGACTACGAGCTGGAGCTCCAGCAACTGCACCACAAGCTGCCGCAACTGCCCGGCCACGATCAGCTCAAGCTCGAGAAGGAAACCTGGGCCGACGAATGGGGCGAGTATTCGTGAAGGAGCTCACACCGCAGGAGGTCGACCACGTCGCCCACCTGGCCCGTCTCGAGATCACTCCGGCCGAGCGTGAGGCCTTTTCCCGGCAGCTGGGCGAGATCTTGACCTACGTCGAGCAGCTTTCGGCCATCGACACGGAAGGAGTGGAGCCGCTGCTGTCCGTTTTCGGGCGGGCGGACGTGCTGCGCGAGGACCAGGCCCACATCCCGCTGGGCGTCGAACGCGTGCTGCAGAACGCTCCCCTGCAAGAGAACGACCAGTTCCGCATTCCCCAGATTTTAGGAGACACATGAGGATCGAGGACCTCTCCGCCAGCGAGCTGGTCGACAGCATCGCGGCTCGGCAAGTGAGCGCGCTCGAGGTCACCGACCACTTCCTGGGCCGAATCGAAGCCCTGGACAAAGAGCTGGGGGCGTTTCTCAGCGTGTTCCCCGACTTTGCCCGCGAGCAGGCGCGGCGCGTCGACGCCGGTCAGGTCACCGGAAGGCTGGCGGGGCTGCCCGTCGCCATCAAGGACAACATGTGCACGGTCGGGCAGAAGACGACCTGCGGCTCGCGCATCCTGGAGAACTTCGTGCCGCCCTACGAGGCCACCGCGGTGGCCCGGCTGCGGGCCCAGGGCGCGGTGTTACTGGGCAAGACCAACCTGGACGAGTTTGCGATGGGGTCCTCCACCGAGAATTCGGCCTACCAGGTGACCCGCAATCCGTGGGATCCCTCCCGGGTGCCGGGCGGCTCCAGCGGCGGCTCGGCGGCCGCCGTGGCAGCCCGGATGGCGCCGCTGGCGCTGGGCTCCGACACGGGCGGCTCGATCCGTCAGCCGGCCGCGCTGTGCGGCGTGACCGGCCTCAAGCCGACCTACGGGCGCGTCTCGCGCTACGGCCTGGTTGCGTTTGCTTCCTCGCTCGACCAGATCGGGCCGCTGGCCCGGTCGGCGCAAGATTGCGCCCTGGCGCTGGACGTGCTGGCCGGACTCGACCCGCGCGACACGACCTCGTCCGATGCGCCTTACGTCTCGGGTCTCCAGGCTGACGTGAGGGGCCTGAAGCTGGGCGTGCCGCGTTCGTTTCTGAGCGACCTGGCGCCCGACATGGCGCGCGTCTTCGAGGAGGCCTGTCAGGTGCTGGTCGGCCTGGGCGCCACCCTGGTGGACGTGCAGCTTCCCAACCTCAGTGGCGCGCTGGCGGCCTATTACATCGTGGCTCCGGCCGAGGCGTCCAGCAACCTGGCGCGCTATGACGGCACCCGCTATGGCTTTCGTGCCGCCGACGCGCCCGACGTGCTGACGATGTTCAAGCGCACGCGCGCCCGCGGATTCGGCGCCGAGGTCAAGCGCCGCATCATGATCGGCACGTATGTGCTGTCCGCGGGCTACTACGACGCTTACTACCTGAAGGCCCAGAAGGTCCGCACCGTGTTGAGCCGCGACTTTGCGGCCGCCTTCGAGCAGTGCGACCTCATCCTGATGCCCACCACGCCCTCGACGGCGTTCAAGATTGGCGAGAAGTCGTCCGATCCGCTCGAGATGTATCTCTCCGACATCTACACGGTGGCCCTCAACCTGGCCGGCTTACCCGGCCTGGTGGTGCCCTCGGCGCCGGTAGGCGGGCTTCCCACGGGCCTCCAGATCATCGGCCGCGCCTTCGATGAGCCTCGCCTCCTGAGCTGCGGCCACGCCTTCCAGACCGCCACCGACTTCCACCAGCGCCACCCCGAGCCGAGCTACCAGTCCTGAGTCGCGGCTTCGAGCTGCTGCAGCAGCGCGTGGATGCGCTCCAGCTCTTCTCTGGTGGCGGTGATGCGCACCTCGTGGCCCTGGCGCTCGAAGACGGCGCGCGGGAACATGATGACCAGGGCGTTGACCGTCGTGACCGTGTCGATGGCGGTGATGACCAGCGTCTCCTGGACGGTTTCCTGGACGGCGGTGACTGCTGCTTCCATCAGGTGAACTTTGCCAGATACGAATCGAACAGGGTTCGGTCGGCGCCCACTTCGGCCACCACGTCGGCCTGATCCGAGTGCACGAAGTCGCCCGGGAGCACGACCTGGCGCCCGAAAACCTTATGGGTATCGAACTTTACCTGGGGAGCACCCTGAGAGACCGCGTCCTCCACCATTTCCGAGCAGTACATCGCGGCGTTGGTGGGGCGGAACTTGTAGTCGTAAGGGATTCCGATCATCTTGCCGGCCGCGTCCACGGTAGCCTGGGCCTGCCCCTGCTCGTAGCGGGGACGGATGGCCACGGCGTGGTGCTTCTCTTGCAGCACCTTGCGCAGGTCGCCCGGCGCCACCCCATTGGTGACGGTGCGCGACTCGATGGTCTTGCCGTCGCCGGTGTAAAGCAACGCGTGGTTGAAATCGGCTTTGTTGTCCACCGCGGCGCACAGCAACGAGAAGATGGTACAGGCTTCATCGTTCGTGAGCACGATGTCGCCCGGCTGGAGCTGGGCGATGAATTTGTCGGCATCGGCCGCGCTGATGTGCGGATGGCTCGTATACTCGGTCGTGCCGAGCTTGGAGACCATCGCAGCATAAGAGAAGTTCTGCGTCTCGTGGATGTGGTTGCTGCGGAGCGGCATTCCGGCCGCCTTGAGCAGCGGAGCCGCCGCGGCTCCCACCGCGGCGCCCGCGCGTCCGCCCAGCTTGCGACCGACTAAGGTCTTGGTCTGAAGCTTGAAAGCCCCGAACGCGCCCACCGCCCCGCCCACCAGAGCGCCGATCGGACCACCGATGGCTCCGCCCACGGCCGCGCCCGCCCAGGCCCCTCCACCCACCATCAGCGCGTGGCTGGCCAGCGAAAATGCGGCTGCCGAGACCCCGGCACAGGTCTTGACGTAGGTCTCCAGAGGAGCGTCATGCACCCAGTGGCTCTGCTCGACGGAGCCTTTGTACTCGCGAGCGGGCACCGGATACGCCTGAGCCGTATAGGTCGGGACGACATTCATGCCCCTCAGCGTAGCCGAGGAGCCTGAAAAATCCCTACTTGCCGGGGGGCGGCTGGATGCCCTGGGCGATGATCTCGTCGCGGCGGTGGCACTTGTCGAACAGCTCTTCCAGGGTGATGCGGCCCTCGAGGTAGTGGGTGATCATGGACTGGTCCATGGTCACCATGCCCTGCTCGCGGCCGGTCTGGATGGAGCTGTGGATCTGGTTCGTCTTGCCCTCGCGGATGAGGTAGGACAGGCTTGGCGAGGCCAGCATCAGCTCGCCGCAGGCGATCCGGCCGGGGCCGTCCGCGCGCAGCACCAGCTGCTGCGCCAGCACCGCTCGGAGGTTGTCCGAGAGCTGTGTGCGCACCTGGTCTTGCTCTTCGCCCGGGAACACGTCGATGATACGGCTGATGGCCTTGGGAGCGTTGGGAGTGTGCAGGGTCGCAAAGACCAGCAGTCCCATCTCAGCGGCCTTCAGGGCCTGCGCCACCGTCTCGAGGTCACGCAACTCACCGACCATCAACACGTCGATGTCTTCGCGCATCGCGTCCTTGAGCGCCACGTCGAACTCGGGCGTGTGCGTGCCGACTTCGCGCTGCACGATCTTCGAGACGTCCGACTTGAGCACGAACTCGATCGGGTTCTCGATGGTCATGATGTGGAGCGGCTTGGCGTTGGCCAGCGCCGTCATCATGGCCGCCAGCGTGGTGGTCTTGCCGTTTCCGGTCGGCCCGGTGACGATGATGAGGCCCTGTCCGATGTCCAGGAACTCGTGCACCGAAGGCGGCAACAAAAGGTCATCCAGGCGCGGAATGTGGGTGGGAATGTGACGGAAAACGGCGCCGATGCCGTACCGCTGCTTGTAGATGTTGACGCGGAAACGCGCGTCCAGGCCCGGCTCGGCGTGCGCGAGGTCGAAGTCGCCCTCGGCGTAGAAGCGCGCCTCAGCCTCTTCGGGCAGCATGTGCGACACCAGCTCGCGCATGAAGGCCATGTCGGTGGGCGGTCCGGTGCCCGGAACCACGTCGCCGTAAACCCGGAAACGCGGGATCATGCCCGAGCAGAGGTAGATGTCGGAGGACTTGCGCTCCAGCATCTCCTCGAGCAAGCTGAGAAGCGCCGGCATGGATTTCTGGACCTTGGACTTGACCAGCCCTCCACCCTTGCCTGTCGGAGTGGGGACGGCGGTGGCCACGGGAGCAGCCGCCGGGGTCGGCGCCGGCGCCGGAGTCGAAGTGGGTGGCTTGGGCGGAGGCGGTGGCACCGGAGTCGTCCCGCTGCGGGGAGCCATCTCAAGACGAGCCGGGGGGGCCGGGGGCGCTTCCGTGACCGGAGGCGGGGGAGGAGGCGCGGGAGCGGCGGCCGCCGGGGGCTCGGGCGCGGCCGGCTCGGCGCCGCCGCCCGGCGTCAGCGACTCGAGAAAGTTGGCGAAATGAGGCGAGGGCGCCTTGGGCTTGGGTCGATCGGGATTCTGTTCGCTCACGCTGTCCACTCCAGGAAGTCCTCGAACCGGGACTTGGTATTGGCTTTGGTATAGGCAGTGCGGGCCGAGATCTCTCCGGCCTGCAGAAGGTCGAGCAGCGAGGAGTCCATCAGCTGCATTCCGAGCGACTTGCTGGTCTCGATGGTGCCCGGAATCTGGAAGGTGCGCTGCTCGCGGATCAGGTTGGAGACGGCCGGGGTGCAGTACATCACCTCGGCGGCCACCACGCGGCCCTTGCCGCGGGCGCGCGGCAGGAGGTTCTGGCTGATGATGCCCTTGAGCGAGTCGGCCAACATCACGCGGATCAGGCCCTGCTGGCCCGGCGGGAAGCTGCCGATGACGCGCTCGATGGTGCTGGTGGTGTTGGAGGTGTGCAGCGTGGCCAGCACGACGTGGCCGGTCTCGGCGGCCGTCATGGCCATCGAGAACGTCTCCAGGTCGCGCAGCTCGCCCACCAGGATGACGTCGGGGGCCTCGCGGAGCGCCGAGCGCAGGCCGCTCTGGAAGCTCTCGGTGTGCAGGCCCACCTGCCGCTGGCTGACGATCGACTTGATCGGTTGGTGCAGGTACTCGACCGGGTCTTCCAGGGTGACCACGTGGCGGGCGCGGTGCTTGTTGAGGTGGTGAATCATGGCCGCCAGGGTGGTGCTCTTGCCGCAACCGGAGGGCCCGGTGACCAGCACGATGCCCTGGCGGTGGAACACCAGCTGCTCGATGCCCGCCGGGAGGCCCAGCGACTCGATGTCGGGCGGATTGTCGGGGATCAGGCGCAGCACCGCATCCAGCCCGTTGGCCTGGACGAAGATGTTGGAGCGCAGGCGGTGGTCGCCAAACTCCGTCGTCATCTCCAGGATGAGATCGACCGACTGCTTTTCGCCCAGCTCGCGCAGCTGCTTCTCGTTGAGGTGCGAGGTCAGGATGGCGGCCGTGTCATCGGGCTCGAGCGGCTCGAACGGCAGCTTGTGCAGCAGACCCTCGAGCCGGATGATGGGCGGCTTCGTGGCCGAGATGTGCAGGTCGGAGCCACGCAGGCGGACCATCTCGGTCACCAGTTGATTCAGGTTGGGAGCGGCCAAACGGACCTCCAGTCGACGATTTCAGGAGGTCGTTCGTGGGGATTCCGGGCGAATCCTCGTCGCGTCAGCGTCCGCGGGGATAATCCGGCGGAATCCCGTCGGACCGGCCGGGCCAGTTGGCGGGAAGGTTCTCGGGGTGGTAGTTCGGATCGCGGGGCGGCTGGTAGCTCGGGGGGCACGGCGGGCAATAAGTGCCGTATCCGTAGCCATAGCCATAACCGCCGTAGCCGTACCCGTAGTCGCCGTAAACGTTGGGCACATACTGAGCCCCAGCGGTCACGAGCTGGTCGGGCGGCGGGGTGCGGGCCGCGATCTCGCCCACCGGCATCAGGTGCAGCAGGTTGACACCCACCACGGGGCCCACCTGGGCGCGCACCTGAACCGAGCGATTGCGGGAAACCTTGCTGGTATCGACGGGAAAACGGGTGGCCTTCTGGCCGGGCTCGATGAAGACGCGGTCGGGCACGGTGGCGCCGTCGCCGGCGGTCAGCAAGACCATGATGCCTTCGGCCGGGGCGGGGACGTTGCTGGCCACCATCCCCTCCACCGTCGATCCGCCCTCCACGGTGCTCTGGCTGAAGTTTACGTAAAGGCCGGTCTGCGCCGCGGCGGGCAGCAGCAAGATCAGCCACAGAATCAACGCTCTCATACCACCATTATAGGCCGGGCGCAAGGAGCTGGGCAGAGACAGGATGTGAACACTGCGAAGGCAAACTGTGCTGCCGTGACAACGGCTGTATCGTGCGCTCGACGCATCCTCGAGGAGTTCGACCGCTACAACGTCGCTTTTGGCGACATTACCCGCCGGGCTGCCCAGCGCTTCGCGACGAGCGACTGGGCGGGCTCCAGGGCCGATTCCAACGAGCGTTTCGAGCTCTACCCTCGCTGCATGAACGAGCTGGTGAGCTCGATCGCGGGTGAGGTGGGGGACAAGGCCTTCTGGGTCGAGCTCAAAGCCCACTTCCGCGAGGGTCTGGCGGGTTCGAGCGATCCCGAGCTCCGCGAGACGTTCTACAACTCGCTGGTGCGCCGCTTCTTCACCCAGGCCAGCGGCGATCCCGAGGTGATGTTCGTCGCCGCCGAGGAGCCCATCGTTTCCGACGAGGTCCCGGGGATTCGCACTTACCACGGCATTGAAGATCTGGACCTCTTTCGGCAGCTTTTGAAAGACTTCGAGCTGGGTCTACCCTGGCGTCACGTCGAGTATGACAGCCGCCTGTGCGTCCGGCAGCTCCACAAACAGGTTCCAGACGGCTGGGAGAGGGTGGAGATGCTGCCCATGCCCTTCTTCCGCGACAAGCGCGCCTATCTGGTGGGACGGATCACCCGCGGGCACCACCGCACCCCCCTGGTCCTGGCCCTGACCAATCTCGAGGGCCAGGTGGCCGTGGACGCGATGATCGCGGTCCCCTCCGAGGTCAGCATCATTTTCAGCTTTACGCGCTCGCACTTTCACGTGGATACCCAGGCTCCGGGCCCGCTGGTGCTGTTCTTGCGCTCGATGCTGCCCAACAAGCGTCGCAGCGAGCTCTACACCTCCCTGGGCTATAACAAGCACGGCAAGACGCTGCTGTATCGCGACATCCTGACGCACCTGGCGGAGACCGACGAGTGCTTCGAGATGGCTCGGGGCGAGAAGGGCATGGTGATGACGGTCTTCACCCTGCCTACTTTTGACGCGGTCTTCAAGCTGATCAAAGACAAGTTCGCTTATCCCAAGACGACCACGCGCAAGCAGGTGCTCGACAGCTACAACCTCGTCTTCCACCACGACCGCGTGGGACGCATGGTGGACGCCCACGAGTTCGTCTTTCTCGAGTTCGACAAGTCGCGCTTCCAGCCTGACTGCCTCGCCGAGCTGCTCGAGGTGGCGGCCCAGACCGTGGTGGTCGAGGACGACAAGGTCACCGTCAAGCATCTCTACGCCGAGCGAAAGGTGGCGCCTCTGAACCTCTTCGTCAAGGAGGAGGAGGTGGACACGGTGATCGACGCGGTGCGCGACTACGGCGCCTGTATCAAGGACCTGGCTCGGGCCAATATCTTTCCGGGCGACCTCATGCTGAAGAACTTCGGGGTCACGCGCAACGGGCGAGTGGTCTTTTACGATTACGACGAGATCTGCCTGGTGACCGACTGTAAGATCCGCGAGCTGCCCGACGACGACGACTTCGGGGGGCAGTCCTCCTACGTGGGGCCGAACGACACGTTCCCCGAGGAGTTCCGCCGCTACCTGGGTCTGCAGGGCCTGCACCGCGAAGTTTTCGTGGCCCACCATGACGATCTGTTTCATCCGGCGTTCTGGCGCGAGGTGCAGGCGGGGATTCACAGCGGCCAGACGGCCAATATCCAGCCCTATCGCGATCGGCGCCGGTTGCGTCCGAACGCCCCAGTCTGAAGGCAGCCTAAAGAAATTTTCGGTTGTAGGAAGCAACGTCGGGGCGAGGGAATCTTGGGAGATGAAGAAGCTTCTGACGGCCTTCCTCGCTTTTACTCTCATGACCGCCCCGGCGGTGTTGGCTCAACAGCCTGAAGACGAAGAGAGCAACGTCCCCCCGGTTCCCGTGATGATGGACCTGGTGCGGACGCTGATGCAGATGTCCCGCGACGGGCGCCTCGAGCAGATGATGCCCCGCGCCGACCAGCTGCGCGGCCTCGAGACCATTTTGCGCCCGGATGGGCAGGGCTACGGCCTGGCCGAAGAGCTGCTGCGCGCCGTCAAGCCCTCCCCCGAGCAGGAGCAGGCCATGCGCGGCTTCCACCTCGAGCAGGACCAGGTTTACGCCATGCTCGATTACGTGATGGACCACGGCCGTTCCACGCGGCCCGAGGACATGGACCAGTTCCTGACCCGCGACCAGCAAGACGTAATCGACAACTTGCAGTTGTCCAACGACCAGATTTCTTCCCTGGAGACCCTGTTGAGCCAGGCCGTCATCCCCATGATGGACCAGCTCCAGAGCCGCACCGACAACGTCCGCACGGTCTTCGACCCGCAGAACGGCCTGCTGCAGATGCTCATGCAGATGATCCCCCAGTCCAACCGGGATTAGTGCCGTCCAGGCAAGAGAAGGCGCGCCGTCAACGGCTCGTGAAAGCGCTGGCCAGGCCCCAGCCGCCCTTCCCCCTCGAGGCTCTGGTTGCCCTGTTCCGGCATCTCGACAAGCTCTGGAATGAGTCGGACGGTGCCTGCGACAACAAACTGACGCAAACCCGCCTTCATCTCGCCGCTGCTGGCTTCGCACCCGACGAAGTTGCCTCGACCCTGGAATGGCTTGTCTCTGAGGGCGGAGGCTGCGACTGCGAAGTTCTGGCCAATGTCGCCGACCGGTGGGTGCCCGATTACGACGCCACCGAATGGTGGTTCGACGCCCGCGAGTGCTGACCCGGCACCGGGATCCGCCATCCGGCACCCGCCACCCGCCAACTGCCAACCGCCAACGGCCAACCGCCACAGAAGTTCTCGGGCTTCCCCGAGTAGGAGTCCTCCCTCCGAGCCAGAATCGTGCTACCCCATAGTGCCACGGCGTAAAACATCAGACAGTGCCAGCGTCATGGCGCTGCTCGACGACTCGTCCATCGAGTTTGCCGGCTACGGCACTGCCAGACAGATCACCGACCTGGGCTCGGAGCACGTCGAGGTGCAGCACCTCGACTCGGGCCTTCAGCACAAACTGGGGACCTGGAAGGCGACCGCTATCTGCGGGAACGACATCACCTCCAGTTGTCTCTACGTCTCGGCCCTGGCCGCGCTGCACGCCGGCTCGCTGGCGCCCCTGGTGCTGCTGATGGTCGCCGGGCTGCTCTACCTGTTTCGCGGCATCTACCACGAGGTCGTGTCCGCGCTGCCCCTGAACGGCGGCGCCTACAATGTGCTGCTGAATACCACCAGCAAGTTCCGCGCCAGCATGGCGGCCTGCCTCACCCTGCTGTCCTACGTGGCCACGGCCGTGATCAGCGCCAACGAGGCTATCCACTATGCCACCAACTTCCTGCCGACCGAGCCGCACATCGTTGCCATTCTCGCTGCCACCGTGGCCCTCTTGGGGCTGTTCGCCTTCCTGAACATCATGGGAATGACCGAGTCGGCGGTTGTGGCTCTGGCCATCTTCAGCTTCCATATGGCCACCATGATCGTGTTGTCGCTGGTCTGCCTCGGCTCGGTGCTGCGTTACCCCGAGCTGCTCTCCATCAACCTGCACACGCCCCCGGAGGGAGGCCTCTGGAAAGCGCTCTTCTTTGGTTTCTCGGCCGCCATGCTCGGCATCAGCGGCTTCGAGAGCTCGGCCAACTTCGTCGAGGAGCAAAAGCCGGGCGTCTTCCCCAAGACCCTGCGCAACATGTGGATTTGCGTGGCGGTCCTGAACCCGCTGCTGAGCCTTCTGTCGCTGGGGCTCATTCCGGTGGCCCAGATGGTGAAGCACCAGCACGACCTGCTGGCGGACATGGGCGGCATTTCCTGGGGACCGTTCATGTCCCAGTGGGTGAGCTTCGACGCCGTGCTGGTGCTGTCGGGCGCCGTGTTGACCTCTTATGTCGGCGTGACGGGGCTGATGCGCCGGATGGCTCTGGACCGCTGCCTGCCCCAGTTCTTACTGATCGAGAACAAGTGGCGCCGCACCAATCACTGGATCATCCTGACCTTCTTCTTCCTGTGCGCCTCGATTCTGCTGATTACCGGCGGTGATGTGGCCAAGCTGGCGGGAGTCTACACGCTCAGCTTCCTTTCGGTGATGGGCCTGTTCGCGGTGGGCAACATCCTGCTGAAAGCCAAGCGCGGCCGGTTGCCGCGCGAGTACATCGCGGGCGGGCTCTCCCTGACCGTGGCGCTGCTGGCAGTGCTGGCGGGCATCGTGGGCAACATTCAGATGAACAGCCAGGCAGTGCAGGTCTTCGCGGCCTACTTCGCCGTAACGTTGTTCACCGTCACCTTGATGTTCGTGCGTATCCAGATCCTCAAGCTCCTCATGCTCGTGGTGCGCACCGTCCTGGAACGCGTCCTGGCGCTGCGCCAGTTCGTGGTCGATACCATCAAGAGGATCAATGAGCAGCCGATCATCTACTTCACCAAGGAAGACTCGCTCGAGCGCCTCAATGACGCCGCTGAATATGTCATGCGGAACGAGCAGACCAAGCACCTGATCTATATCCACGTCTATGAGGACGAGGCCAAGATTCCGGCGATGCTGGGGCAATATCTCAGCACCATCGACCGGATTCACTCCGAGCTACGCATCGACTTTATCGCCGTCAAGGGGCACTTCGGTCCCGAGCTGATCGAGAAGCTGTCGCGCAAGCTGCAGGTGCCCAAGAACTACATGTTCATCTCGACTCCGGGTGACCGATTCACCCACCGTCTCAGCGCTCTGGGCGGGGTCCGACTCATCCTTTGACGCTTCTTGACCCCCGGAGTCAAAGGTCTTGAGCGGATCCTGACCTCCGGGGAGATATCCTGGCCCTGCTCCTGTTCATGACCTGGGATCTCTGGGCCCTACTGCTGCGGAGTCTTGATCCCCGACCTTTTGATATGACGCAGCAACTCGCCCGAGTAGACGAGCTGGCGATCTGAGTCCGGCTGCGTGAGGATGACCCCCAGGGGATTGCGGCTGTAGACCAGCTTGTACTCGTGGCGCTGCCCCTCGGCCTCCAACACGAGCGGGACGGGGGGGCTGAGCTGCTGTCGGCTGACATCGCAAGAGGCGCTGTCTCGAAGAGCCCGCTGAAAGCCTGGCAAGTCGCCGATGGGGTGGCCATCCACCGAGGCGCTCTGGAGCGAGGGGAGAGCCCGAAGCTCCATCCGGGCTCGCCAGATCGGTCCCATGGCCATCCAGGCCACGCTGGTGAACAGGAGCATGAACGGGATCACCAGCAGCTTGCTGGGCTCGGGGTCGCCCGTCTTGGGCAATTTGCGGCCGATGAAGCCGACCAGCACGATGATGGCGGCCAGGGGGATCTCGATCCAGTCGAGGGGCATGAAGCGCTGCCAGACATACAGGAACGCGATCGCCGTGACGAAGCCCATGACCGTGCGCACCAGACCTGGGATGCAGGCTACCAGCAAGAGCCCGGGACCCCAGAACAGGAACAGCATGTAGATGAGGTCCTCGTTCCGTCCCAGCATCGCCGATGCTTCGGCAAGGGCGGAAAATTTCCCATTCGGAGCGAATGCCTGGCGCGTGAAACCCCACTTCTACACCGCTCTGGAGCTGCGGCCGGCTGCCTTCGGGCAGGGCGTGTTCGCCCTCGCCCCCATCCCCGCGGGAGCCCCTGCCCTGCGCTTCGGAGGCGAGCTCTACCGCCGTCTCGAGGATCTGTCGGATCCTCATCACTTCATCCAGGTTGGCTCGGGCTTGTTCCTGGGTCCCTCCGGTGACATCGACGATTACGTCAACCACTCGTGTCAACCCAATACCGGTCTGCGTCTGCAGGGCCAGGAGCTCACCCTGGTCGCGATCGAGGCGATCGCCGCGGGGGAGGAGCTGACCTTCGACTACGCGACCTGTCTCGGCCCCGAGGACCTGTCGGTGATGGCTTGCGGCTGTGGGCACGCGGGCTGCCGCGGGGCCATCTCCAACCGGAGCCTCGGACCCGAGCAGGTCGCGCGCTACCAGGCTCTGGGGATGCTGCCCGATTTCGTCGCCCGCATCCACGCTCCACCGTGACTCCCGACGAGAAGCTGGCTCTGGCCGAGGAGAGGCTGCGCCAGGCGGAAGAGCGCTTCCGGGCGGCCGAGGAGCTGATGGAGCGCGCTCAGGAGCTGCAGAGAAAGGCTTCCCAGGACGAGCTCACGGGTCTGGCCAATTTGCCTCACCTCCGCCAGGTGCTCGACTTCAACCTCCAGCAGGTCTTGCGTTATGGACGCACCAGCGCGCTCTTGCTGATCGATCTCGATCGCTTCCGCATCATCAACGAAGCTCTCGGCTTCAGGGCGGGCGACGAGCTGCTGGTGCAGGTCGCCGCCCGGCTTGCCACCACGGTGCGTGGCTCGGATTTACTGGCGCGCAAAGGCGAGGACGAGTTCCTCATCCTGCTCTCCGAGCTGAACGACCCCGGCCAGTCCGAGCTCGTGGCCCAGCGCGTGCTCAACCTTCTGCACGCGCCTTTCACCGTGCAGAGTCTCCCCCTGCACGTGGGCGCCAGCGTTGGGATCTCGCTGGCCCCGAAGGACGCTCAGGCCACCTTCGAGATGCTCGAGCACGCCGACGCGGCACTTTTTCATGCCAAAGAGGGAGGGCGGGGGCGCTTCTGCGTCTACAGCGAGGGATTGCAGGAGCGGCTGCGGCGCCGTCTGCTGGTGGAAACCCACCTGCACGAAGCCCTGGAGCGCAACCAGTTTCGGCTGCTCTACCAGCCGATCGTCGACCTGACGACGCGCGACGTCGTCGGTGTGGAGGCGCTGCTGCGCTGGACGGACGAGACGCTCGGCCCGGTCGAGCCGGGGGAGTTCATTCCGGTGGCCGAGGAGAGCGGACTGATCGTCCCCATCGGCGATTGGGTGCTGCGAGAATGCTGCGGGCAAATGAAGAGCTGGAAGGAGGCCGGGGTGGACGTGTTCGTGGACGTCAACCTCTCGCGCCGGCAGCTGTTGCACGCCGACATGGCGGTCAGCTTCTTGCAGACGGTGCGCGAGGCCGAGCTGGAGGGCCGCGACCTCGTGGTGGACGTATCCGAGGACCACTACACGAGTGATCCGCGGGTGCGCTCGGTCCTGGCCGAGCTGGGGCAGGGAGGGGTGCGCATCGCCATCGACGACTTTGGCACCGGGCTCTCCTCGCTCAAGTCGATTCGGCTCAGCACGACCAAGATTCTCAAGTTGGACCGGACGTTCGTGGCCGGTATCCCCGAGAACCGCCAGTATCTCAGTATTTGCGTGGCTGTCGTCAAGCTGGCCGAGAGCCTCAACATGCGCTCTCTGGCGGAGGGGATCGAAAGCGAGAAGCAATTCGAGTATCTGCGCAAGAACGACTGTCATCTCGGCCAGGGCTTCTATTTCAGCCCCCCGGTGCCACCCGAGGAGATTGCCCCCCTGGTGAAGTCCGGGCTCTAGTCGCGGCGATTCCACAGACGGGCGCGCTGAATCTGCTCCTGCAGCTCCGCCTCGTCTCGGGCCTCATGGTAGCGAAAGCCATTCAGGCGCGAGAGGGCCGTCAGCGCGGCGTCGTCCACGCGCGGCCAGCGCGAGGCTTTGAAGTAAATCCGCTCTGGCTCGTCTACCAGGTTGGTGTAGTTCAGCTCGTAGGTGTTGGTTGACGAGTCGTTCAGGAGCGGCGTGAGGCGAGAAGCTGCCGTCCACGCGCCCAGTTGAGCGAGTCCGAGCGCCGCCTGAGAGCGGACATAGGGGTGGATGTCGCGGAGCATCGTCACCAGGCGCCCGGTGAGCATCACGCGCTCCTGCGGGTTGGCGGTGGCGATGGCCAGGTCGATGGATTTTCCGCGCAGACCCGGGTCCGCGTCCCCCATCAGGCGAAAGGCGGGCTGGAAGAATTCGTGACGGCGCACCTTCTGTTGCACGATGTGCTGCAGGGCCATGGCGCGGATGACCGTGTCCGGGTCGGCCAGGGCTTCGAGATAGGTCGAGGCCGGAAAGGGCTCCGCCTGCCAGTACGTGTCCAGCGCGGCCAGCCGCACCGCCCTCGAGGGCGACGCCGTCAGCTTGCGCACTGCCTGGCGCACCTCGGGGCTGGATTCGGCGCCCAGCGACGGCGAGCTGGCCTCCAGAGCCGCCTGTAGAATCCCGGGTTGGTTCGTTGTCAGGTTGCGGGCTACGGCGCGGGTGTATGAGTCGACCGCGTGGGCCGGGTAGGCGTCCCGCATCGCCCGCAGAGCTGCCACCCGCAAAGCCTCATCCTGCGAGGTCGCGGCCAGCTCCACGAAGATGGGCAGATTCTTTGCCTTGTCAATATCGCGCGGCGCGAACTCGTCCTCTTCGGGCATGGCCCTCATCAGCGCCGCAACCTCGGGTCGCGACGAGGCGGGCCTCTCGGCCGGATGGGCGACCGTGACCTCGCTGTTCCCGCGAGGGGCGCAGGCGACGAAGCTCAGACAGAGCAGTAAGGTGAGCACCCTTCTCATACCCCCAGGTTAGCTGGTTTTCCCTCCGTTCCTCAGGTTGCGAGTCGTCTATCCGGGGGACGAGGGTACCTGGCCCCGACCTGCGAAAAATCCCGGCTATGCGTGGGGCGGTCATCCTTCTTCTCAGCCTGTCGCTCGTGGCGTTGGCGGCCATTCCTCTGAGGCAGGCCAACAGCAAAACGAGCGTCTACGACTACGCCAACGCCCTGGACGCGGCCCAAGAAGCGGCGCTCAACCAGCGCCTCCAGGCGGCTTACAAGAGCACCAATCGCGAGGTGGTCGTCGTGCTGGTCTCCAGCATGGGTCCTTACGGGCAGACGAACGTCGAGGCGATGGCGCAGGCCTGGTTCAACCAGTGGCACCTGGCTTCGCAGGACGTGCTGTTTCTCGTCAGCATCGGCGACCGGAAGGCGCGCATCCAACTGGGGACGGGCTGGCCCGCGCGTTGGAGCAAGCATTGCCAGCGCGTGATGGACGGCGATATCGTGCCGAGTTTCAAAGCTGCCGCGTACGCCCAGGGCGTGCAGAACGGATGCGACAAGCTCGTGGCGATGGATCCGGGCGCGCCGCCCCCCGCCCAGCCCTTCTCGGAGGTCGTGACCGAGAAGACCAACGCGATCTTTGCCCTGAGCGACATCCCCCGTCCCTACGCGATCGCCCTGGTGGCCCTGGGTCTGTTCCTCATCGCGGGCGGCTTCGTCTTCTCCCAGGTGGGCAGCACCCGTCTTTTGTTCGCCGGACTGGGCATCTTCGTCATCGTGGTGGCGCTTTGCACCATGGTCATTTACGTCATCCTGTTTTTCATCTTCGTCATGGTGATGCCCAGCACGAATCGCCACCGGCGTTCCGGCTTCTGGGACAGCTCGTCCTCGTACGACTCGGGCAGCAGCTACGATTCGGGAGGGAGCTTCTCGTGGGGCGGCGGAGGCGGCGGGGGAGGCGGTGACTGCGGCGGGGGAGCGACCGGCTCGTGGTAGACGCGCGCAATTTCCTCACCGAAGCGCAGCGCAAGCAGGTGAGCGAGGCCATCGCGGCTGCCGAGAAACGCACTTCGGCCGAGCTGGTGTGCGCCGTGGCGAGTGAATCGGGGCGCTACGACCGCGCCGAGGGCATTCTGGGGCTGATCGTGGCGCTCATCTGCCTGAGCGCCGTGCAGACCTTGCTGGCGGGCGACAGCTGGGAGCCCGTGGCGGTGAATCCGCTCTATCAGGGGCTGGCGATCGCGGTGGGCTATCTCCTGGGCAACCTGCTGGGCTCGTACGTCCCCATCCTGCGGGCCCCTCTGGTCAGTGAGCGCGAGAAGTTCGAGGAGACGGCGCGGGCCGCTTCCCACGTCTTTTCCTCGCAGCGCTGCGGCTCCACGCGCAAGTCCGGCGGTGTGTTGATTTACTTGAGCCTCTTCGAGCGGCGCGTCTTGATTCTGGCCGACCACGGCGCCGGTTTGACCGAGCAGAACCTGAGCGAGTTGCGCGACCTGGCGGTGGCCAGGCTCAAGGCCGGGCAGGGTGTCGAAGCTTTGACCGCGCCCATCGCGGCGGCCGCCGAAATGCTCTCGGGCAAGTTACCCTACGAGGCGGACGACGTGAATGAGCTGCCGGACGAGCTGATCCTCATCCACCCGCGCCCATAGACTCGTATTCCTTCAGGAGGCGTTTGGTGGCTACACGCCGCCAGCTGTCCTCGACCAGCTCCCACAGCTCTCCGTCGCTGAGCTGGCTGCGCAACACGCTGACCCAGCCGTGTTGGCCGATGTAGGGTGTGCGCTGGAACCGCTCGTCTGCCAGGAGCTCGGCCTGCTCCATCTTGCCCAGGTTGATCGAGAGCATGGCCTCCTGCCGACTGTTGAGCCCGACCACGGCGAAGGGCTTCTTGCCCACCCGAAACGCCGGGTGGTGGACCATCACATATTCTTCGGCGCCCGGGAGCGGCTCGACCAGCTCACGCAGCTCCCTGAGCAGCTTTGTATTCTTTGTAGTCGGTATAGTCACGCAGGGCTATTTCGCGGAAGACGGCCCGGTTCACCTTGCGGTCTTTAAGGAAGTCCTCCCGGCTGACCTCGCCCAGGGCCAGCTGCTTGACGCCCGGGTCGCGCCACGACTTGGGCTCGCGCCCCGTGATCTGGTAGATGCCCTTTTCCAGCTTGCGCCAGGCCAGGGTGCGCGACATGAGCGGGTTCCACATGCCGTTGACCACGCAGTAATAGTCGTCCCAGGGCATCGCGTGGTGCTTGGCGTGGTCGGCGCGCCCTTCGCTGATGTGGAGCTTTTGGAAGACTTTGGTGTAGCCGGGCGCTTTGGGATCGTGGGTCCAACGATGCGAAGCCTGGCTCAGGCTGGTGCCGAGCAGCATCGAGCTGACGCCGGCGGCGATGGCGTAGTGGGGATTGACGACGGCGGTGGCCAGCAGGGGGAGGGCGGCGAACATCCCGACCTGGGCGAAGTTGCTGGCGGTGGAGCGCTCCAGGATGGAGGTCCGCTCGTGGTGGTGCACCTGGAACTCCTCGGCGAGGTTGCCGATGACGGGGGTGTGGCGGGTCGGATAGTTGTCCACGGCCCAGTGGAAGATTCCGGAGCCGAGGTCGGCCGCCGCCCAGCCCGCGACCATGCTTCCCGCAGTCAGGGCGGCGGCGACGACCTTCGAGGTGACGCCGGGGAGGGACGCGATCTGTCCAGCGATGTTATGGATGTTCCAGACGGTGGCTCCGGCCACCGCTCCGCAGACCGCCTTCTGGAGCAGCGGGGTCTTCGGGTTGGGGCGCTCCAGGAGAGCAGTATCCTGGGGCCCTTCCTCCTCGGAGACGGTGGCCGTGGCGCGAGCTGGGCGCGCGGAGATTCCGGGGGTGATCGTCGTCCGGGTAATCTCCATTTGCCTTCTCCTCCTCAAGCCACAGTGCGTGAACAAAGAGTAAACCTGGCCGGGGGATCCATCCAAGATCCAGGCTGGATCCATCGCGGCGAAGTGACGGGCGTGGACTTGCTCGAGGTCTGGCGTGCCGTCTCCGAAATGCGCAGGCGTCCTGCACTGTGGGTGGGGAGACCGGAAGTTCGCAACGTCCTCAACCGGGTGCAGGGTCTGTATGATGGTGCGAAGCTTCCCCTCGATCGCCTGGAATTGGACTCTCTGGACCACCTTTTCGACTCGCACGAGAGAATCGTGGCCGGTGCCCTCGGTCGCCAGCTCCGTCGCGTGTGGCCGCCAGAGGAATATCCGCCGGCCGGCCTTTTGGCGGCGCGCCATGTCTACCTGGATGACAACCTATCCTCCGTCTGGGGACGGAGCTACGACCGACCCTTGGACCCGGCCAACCCCCTCCACGCAGCGATCCTGAATCGAAATCAGGAGATTCGCGAGCGCTGGAAGGACATCCGTCCGCCCTCGCCGTCGAGCCGGGCACCCGAGCGCTCCGCTGTTTTACTGGATGAGTTGCCTCCAACTCTCTCCCGGGAGGAGGTGGCCGTCCTCGCCCAGAGCGTCACCCCGCGAGTGCTGGCGGCCGCGGCGCTGGCGATGGAGATTTCGGGCGAGCAGTCGGAGTGGTTGGTCGAGGCCGCGAAGCGCGCTCCCTGCGACCCGCTGGTGCTGGGCGTTCTGGCGGGCTTCCTGGTCCTGACGGAGACCGGGTGGGTTCCGCCCGGATGGGGTTGGGGCGAGGACTCGGACAAGGCCCGGGTGCGCGTCGAGCTGGTCGATCGACTTCGGCGCTGCGACCGTGGCAATGGCTACGCGGATCTCTTGCGCGCCTACCAGTATGCCGCGGCCGGCTTTGTCGGCCAGGCCCGGAAATGCCTGACTCGCGCCACCACCGCGCCTCGACTCGATTTTCCCGAGCGTCTCCTGTATTCGTCGATTACCGAGGCGGCGACCCGGGTCGGTTGGCCACCCGGTCGGGCGCGGCAGCTGGCCCTGGGAAAAGGCTCGAGCACTTCGCTCCTGGTGCGTCTCAAGCAGAACGTACCTCTCGATTTGCAGCCCCTGGGCCGGCGGTTGGCCAGGTTTCCGCTGATCATGTTGGGCAGGAGCTTTACGCAGTCCCGGCGCGATCGGAAGACCGGGGCCCTGGTGGAGTGGGTTCGCTCGCTCGACCCACGAGCTGTCCCCGATGAGCGCTGGGCGCTCTACTACGATCAGGTGTTCTCCGAATCGGAGCAGGCCGCCATCCGCTCCTTGCAGGCCGAGCTCTCGCCGGGGCGAACATCGAGCCGAACAATTCCGTAGGGAATCGAACAACAGCCCTTCCTGTGGCTGGGTTCGCCATTTTCCAAGCGAAAGAGTTGTGAGGGTCAAGCTCTCGATTCTGTCCGTCAACTGCCAACTGCCAACCCTCCATCGCGGCCCGAACCGGCCACTCGCCGCCGCGTCGAACATCGCCCGAACAATTCCGTAGGGAATCGAACAACGGCCCTTCCGGGGCTTTGGGTCGCGACTTTCCAAGCGAAAGAGTTGTGAGGGTCAAGCTCTCGATTCCAGACACTCCCTGGTGCGGCTGGCGGACAACGCTCACGACGAGGTTGTGCATAGCCGATTGCGTGTCGAGTCTTTGAGCGTGGCTCTGGAAGCGATGCTCGGCTGGCTGCGAGATAGCCACCAGAACAGCTCGCCGGGCGCCTGGACGCCTGTCGGCAGGTAACTTCGCGAGGGACGACCGTACGCGAGGCCTGAGACGGCCCCTGGCGCACCGCCGCTTCTGCGCGGCGCTCAAAGCGGCCCGGCCCGGCCTGCTCGGGTCGCCAGGTCGCCGCAGCCGCGGCTGCCAACTGGGGCGGGTGCCGAGTCGCGGGCCTCACGCCTCCAGAAATGCGGTCAGAGCGCTACGGCGGCTTGACAAACAGCCGCTCGGACCAGGCCGTTCCGCGGCCCGGACAGACGGAAGCAGCTCCGGTCCCAGGCTGAGAGACCCCCAAGAAGGCCGACGGGCAGCAGGCGTAACCAAAGCCTGGTTCCTACCGTGTGCGTTCAGGCTGGGCGCTTACCTCGGCTCGTGCTGTGACGGTCCGACTGCCAGAGCTTCCCAGCGCCCCGCGAATTGAGCTACCCCAAGAACCGCTTCGACACGGGGACGAACGCCGGCCAGGGAGCGTCGGGCCAGCTCGAAGCCCCGCTCTCGAAGAAGGCGGTCGCTCTGGCCTTGCAGGTCCTCGATCTGGGCGCGCATCTCGGCCCCGAACGACTCGGACGGGGCATCCGCCCGAGCCTTCCCAGCGCCCCGCGAATTGAGCTACCCCAAGAACCGCTTCGACACGGGGACGAACGCCGGCCAGGGAGCGTCCGGCCAGCTCGAAGCCCCGCTCTCGAAGAAGGCGGTCGCGCTGGCCTTACAGGTCCTGGATCTGGGCGCGCATCTCGGCCTCGAACGACTCGGCCGGGGCATCCGCCAGAGCCTTCCCAGCGCGCCCCGCGAACTGAGCTACGCCAAGAACCGCAGGCCGTTCGGACGCACGCCGGTTAGGGAGCGTCGGGCCAGCTCGAGGCCCCGCTCTCGAAGAAGGCGGTCGCGCTGGCCGTCTCTCGCTCGGCGAGCTGGCGTTGCAGGTCCTCGATCTGGGCGCGCATCTCGGCCTCGAACGACTCGGCCAGGGCATCCACCTGCTCGAGCTCCCTGTTCGCCCGGCGGAGCTGGTCTTCCAGGCCAGCGATCTTGATGTCGCGCTGCTCCAGAACAGCTTCCAGCTCGGAGGCACGCGACTGGGTCAGCCGGTCCGCCTGCTCCAGCTCGAGGAGGAGCTTGTCGCGGCGGGCCAGGTTCTGCTCGAGCTCCTCGATGCGCATTCCGGCCATCTTTACGGCCAACTCCAACTCAGCCACGCGCGCCTCGCGCAGGGTCACCCGCTCCAACACGACCTGGCGTTCCGCCTCCAGCGTCTTCAAAGACGTCGCCTGATCGCGCAGCTGCTTGTCCAGCTCGGCCACCACGGCATCGTTGCGAGCGACCTCCCGATCCAGTGCCGCCTGCGACTCGGCCCGCACCTCGGCCAGCTGGGACAGGGCGGCCTGCAACTCGGCGTCGCCCGGGGCGGGCCTGCTTTCGACCGCCTGCAGTTGACGGCGAAGGGAGGCGATCGTCTCGTTCAGATCCTTCTCGGAATGGGCTTTCTGAGCGATGATCCGCTTGAGCTGCTCGATCTCGGCCTCGCGGGCCGCTTTCTCTTCCACCAACCAGCGCTGAGCATCGCCCTGCAGCTTGGCCAGCCGCGCTCGCTCGGCTCGCAGCTCGGCCTCGAGCTGGCTCACCGCCATCGTGTGGCCGTCGAGCTGGTCGCGACGGTCGGCGTTGCGCGAGGTCTCCTTCTCGAGCTCGGCGATGCGCGCCTCGCGCTTGACCGCATCTTGCAAGAGCGTGTTCTGCACCTCGGCCTGCACCGCCAGGCTGGCCTCGAGCTCGGCCAGGCGGGCCGCCGGAACACTCCCCTCCAGGGACTTCTCCAGCTCGGCCACGCGGGCTTCCAGGAGGACCGTCTGGTCCAGGCCCGTCAATGTGCCTCCGCGCTTCATCAGGGCCGCTTCCAGCTTGCTGATGCGCTTCTGGCGCAGCTCCAACGCCGCCTCCAGCTCTGCGACGCGGGTTCCGGCCTCGAGCTGAGCGATGCGCTCCAGGGCGTTCTTGAGGTCGGTGGCATCGCCCGCCGGCAGCTCGCGCCCGGCCAGCACGGCCTCCAGCTTGGTGATGCGCAGGTCGCGCTGGGCCAGTTGCTCGACCAGGCGCGCGTCGGCACCGTTTTCCTCGAGCTCCCGGATGCGCGCCCGCGCTGCCTCTAATTCGGCGTCGGCGTTGGGCAGCTCCCGTCCGGCCAGAACCGCCTCGAGTTTGGCGATCCGGGCGTCGCGCTGTGCCAACTGGCTCTCCAGCTCCGCCGACCGCTCCAAGTCTTCCTCGGGCCGCTCGAGGGCCTCCTCCAGGTTGGCGATGCGCGCCTCGCGCTGAAAGAGCTGGGCTTCCAACTGAGCCACCCGGCTCGGTTCCCCCGAGGAGCCGCCGGCTTCCAGCTCGCGTATGCGCGCCTCGGACTGCGCCAGAGCTTCCTCCAGCTCGACCCGGCGACCCAGGGAAGCATTTTCCTCTTCTTCCAGCTCGGTGATGCGCGCGTTCAGCATGGCGACCTCGGCCGTAAACACCTGCTCGAGCTGGGCGGCGATGCGCGCGCGATCCACCCCGCTGCCCTTCTCCAACTCGGCGATGCGCTCGTCCCGCGCCGTCAGCGCGGCCCGCAACTCCTCGAGCTCGGCCCGGTCACGGGCGTGCTGGGCCTGATCCTCGGCCATCTTGTCCTCGAGGATGGTCAGGTCGTTCTCGGTCTCGACCAGGTCGCGCTCCAAAACGCGGATGCGCTCCTCGAGCTCCGCGCCGCCCCCTTTGGTGGCCAGCTTCTGCTTCTCGGCCATGACCTGCTTGAGATACTTTTGCACCCGCTCGGTCTCTTGCTTTTGCAAACGCAGGTGCGAGCGTGCAGATTTGAGCTCTGCCGCCAACTTTTCGTTGCGCTTCAGGGCGTTGCGCAGGCCATCCCGATCTACGGCTTCAGACCCACCCGCTCCGGTGTCCGAGGCTCCCATTGTCAGCCTGGAGACTTCTTCCTCGGGCGCAGCGGTTCCCGCCCCCGCAGGGGCGTCCCGGACCCTGGCGAATCCCATCGCGTGGACTTGGATCAACTCCTGGCCCTCCTTGGCACTCTGCTGATCGCCCAGATCGGGCTCACGATGGCGCTCAAACCGCGCTTTGCCCTGCTGGTCGGCCGCATTCTGCGATTCGGACGGTCCCTGCCGCCCGAGGCGGCGCCGGTTTTCCAGATCGTGGGAGGCGTGCTCGCCTTTATGGGTTACGGCATCCTCGCGGTCTACATCGTGCGTCACGTCCTGCACCACGGGAGTTGATGCGACGAGCGCTGCTGCTGTTGGCGGTGCTGCTGGTGGGCTGCTCGGCTCCGTCGGGTCAGGTTCTCACCCAGGTCTGCGGCCTTGACGCCGACAGCGGCGTGACGCTGTGGTCCTCCTCCCGTTGCAGCGACCCGGTGCTGGGCCAGTCCCTCGGCTGCTACCGCGCCGATGGCCATCTGGTGGGCATCGATCTCAAGGACGGGCGCGCGCTCTGGCAGTTGCCCGCCCTGGAAGGAAAGCTCTTCTTTGAAGGCGATCAGCTGCTGACGCTGCAGGGCTCCAGTCTCACGGACCACGACGCCAGAAATCCGGGCACGATTCGCTGGACCGCGACCGTGCTCTCTGATGCTCAGCCCACCCTCGTCGACGAGAACGTGCTCGTTCTGCGCGGCCCCCACGGCCTGAGCGGTCTCGACGTCAACACGGGACGCGAGCTGTGGAGCCACGACGGCGACTTCGGTCTGGCTCAGAGCGGATTCGGTCGCGTCTTCGCCGTTCGGACTGGCGGGACCACGGTGGAAGCCTACGGACTGGTCGATGGCAAATCGCTCTGGACCGCCACCGTGACCGGCCCCCCCTGGTCGGTGATGGCTCCCGATTCGGGAACCGTTGCGGTGCGGACGCGCGAAAGCAGCCTCGAAGCTCTCACGGCCGCTTCCGGGCAGCCGATCTGGAAGCAGAGCGTGCCCGACCAGGAAACCGACCTCGCCGGGGCGGGGGAGGGGTTGCTGGCGCTGCGCGGCAACGCCACGACGCGGATCCTGAGCGGCCAGGATGGCAAGGAGGTCAGCCTGATCAAGGACAACCTGGCCCGCCGCGTCGAGATCGCCGAGGGCCGGCTCTACAGTCTCACCGGCGAGCCGGGCGCCTACCGGGTCAAAGCCTACGACACCCGCACCGGACAGCCGGTTTGGACGCGCAACTCCAGTGGCAGCACGGGCAGCCTGCCGCATCTGGTGGGGGGAAAGCTGATCGTGCCGTTTGAAGTTCGGCCTTGACCGGGGGTTAACAATTCTTTTCGATCTTCAGGGAGCGCGCCGAGTAAAGTGACCCCGTCATGAAAGTCGAAGCGGCTTCGTTCAGCCCCGTCTTCCGCGCCCCCCAGCGGGCCGCGACGGCGTCTGCCGAGCCGAAGGACACCTTCACGCTCAGCACCCAACTGGCCAGCACCGCGCGCGAAGCGGCCTCGCTGGAGAGGAAGCTCGAGGACTACGTGCCGGGCGAAGTGCTGGTGAAGCTCAAGTCGGGCACCTCCTTCACCGAGATTCACACGTTCGCGGGCGATTACGGCGCCACCGTGATCCGGCGCTTCGAGCTGCCCGGCAACATGCTCAGGGCTTTCGACGGCGAGCTGGTGCAGCTCAAGCTGCCACCCACGATGACGACCGCCCAGGCCGTGGCCGCCATGGGCGCCGACGGGCGCGCCTCTTACGCCGAGCCGAACTTCCGTCTCCACCTGAATGCCCCTGACAAGCCTCCCACCGACCTGACGGACGATCAGTGGAACCTGCGCAACCGCCTGGGTATCGACATCAAGGCGGTCGACGCCTGGAAGATCAGCACCGGCAAGCGCGAGGGCGGCCCCGTGGTGGCCGTTATCGACACGGGCATCGATTACACCCACGCCGACCTGCAGCCGAACATGTGGATCAACCCCGCGCCGGATCCCAACAACCCGGCCGATGGGCGGTTCGGCACGAACTTCGTCGACAAGACCGGCGATCCGCGCGACGATCACAACCACGGCAGCCACTGCGCCGGCATCATCGGCGCGGCCGCCAACAACGGCGGCATCGTGGGTATAAACTGGAACACCAATCTGCTGGCCATCAAGCTCTTTGACTCCGAGGGCGGCGGCGACATTGCCAACGCCGTGGGAGCGATCGCCTACGCCAGTGCCAAGGGCGCCCGCATCACCAACAACTCCTGGGGCAGCGAGCAGTACAGCCAGGCACTCAAAGACGTGCTGGCGGCCTCGCCTGCGCTGCACGTCTGCGCCGCCGGCAACGACGGGTTCGACAACGACAACCACCCCTCGTATCCCGCCAACTACGACCTGGACAATGTGATCGCGGTCGCCTCGCACAACAGTCGCAACCAGCTGGCCCAGACTTCGAACCGGGGAGCTCACACGGTGCACGTGGCGGCGCCCGGAGTCGGCGTCATGTCGACTTACAAGGACGGGAAATACGGCTATATGAGCGGAACCAGCATGGCCGCTCCCCACGTCAGCGGCGTAGCCGCGTTGATCGCCAGCAAATACCCCGACGCCGACAACGAGACCATCAAGACCCGCATCATGCATTCGGTGGACAGCATGCCGAGCATCTACGCCGAGCAGCTGATCAGCGGTGGACGGCTGAACGCGGCCCGCGCGCTGGCGACCGACAACGTTGCCCCGGCCGCCGCGACCGACCTGACAGCCACCGCCGTGGACGCCTCCCACGTGCGCCTGCGCTGGACCGCCACCGGCGACGACGGCTCGCAGGGCCGCGCGGTGGCCTACGAGATGCGCTACTCGACCCTCCCGATCGCGACCGACGATCAGCCCAAGGTGGGGGAGGTGGCTTTCAAGGACGCACTGCCGGCCATCCTGGCCGATCCCGCCGCGGCCGGCACGCCCGAGTCCGCCGTTCTTCAGGTGCGCCCCTCCGGGAAGGAGCAGACGATCTACTGCGCCCTGCGCGTGCTGGACAAGGTTGGCAACCACTCCTCCACGACGCTGACGCAGGTGGCCGTGCCGGGCACGACCCTGGCTTTCGAAGAGGAGAAGGACGGCGTATCCCGGTTCACTCCCGAGGGTACCTGGGGCAAGACGGTGCTTCCGGGCCGAGGCAGCGTGTGGGCGGACAGCCCGGGCGGCGGCTACGGGGCCGACCGCAACGACGCGCTGACCTCCGAGAGCATCTCGCTCAAGGAGTGGGTCAACCCCATGCTGCAATTCGACGCCCGGCTCAACACCGAGCGCAAGTATGACTCGTGCGAGGTCGAGGTCTACGGCAAGAAGTTCTGGGGCGGCACGAAGTGGCGCACGCTCGAGACCCTGAACGGCATCAGCGACTGGCAGGGCCACAAGCTCTCGCTGCAAGACTACCAGGGCCAGGACGTCAAGATCCGCTTCCGCTTCCACTCCGACGACTCACGCCACTTCGACGGCGTCTACCTCGACAACATCGTCGTCACCGGAACCCCCTCGCAAGCCCAGGGCTAGATATTGCGCGCACTGATCATTCTGGTCGTGTTGATCCTGTTGGCGGGGTCTACGATCTTGATCCTGCGGATACTCTATCCAATCCCTTTTCCACCACCTCCGCAACGGACGATGAGCGCGAAGTCGTGGTCAGCCTGCGAGCCATCCCGCAATGCCTATCCACGGTATCTGGAGGCGGCGAAGAGCATCGAGCATACCCCGGGCTCGGAGAGCTCATCCGTCTTCATGGAGCATCCTGAGGAGTACGTTCGGGCGAATGGACGCGCCCTGAAGATACTCTCCCAAGCCCACTCTCGACCCGATTTCCAGATTTACTCTTCACCCCCTGATTTGCAGGAGGTGCTCGATTCGGGAGGAGGGATGCGGGAGCTGTGGATGCTTGGAGCTCTCGGCCTGGCGGCCGCCACGCTCGCCGCTCGTCAAGGGGACCTGGACGAATCTGAGCGCCGGCTCGTCGAAGTGATGGCTCTGGCCCAGCGTCTCAGGCGCACTCCCGATACGAGCCTTTTGAGCGCCACCATGGGACGCATGATTTTGGTGAACTGGGTCTGGGCGCAACAGGCATTCACCAAGCAACAGAAGGCCCGCATGGCGGATGGACTTCTGCGCGCGCTTCCTGATCCGGCGGATTGGAGTCAGGTTCTGCTCAACCATCGCGACTCCGTCATGCTCTCGCTTCGGCAGCCTGAGCCGCCGCCGACTCTCTGGTCCCTCGAGGTGCACCGGGCCACTCCTCGGCCCCGGATAAGCGAATACTACGCATTCCTGGCTCAGGAGATGCCTGCAGGCCATTTCCAAGCCGTCGCGGATGCGTTGACGCTGATTGTTCCTGATCGAGTCTTCCCAAAATCGTGGCAGGGAGAAATCGCCGCTCGGCTTCACCCGAACGATACGGCGGCCTGGGCCCTCCTGAACGTGGCCGACTTCCAGCAACTCACACAGTTCTGCGTTGAAGAGCCTTACATCGAGAACAGCTTGCGGGCGTGTGAGGTAGAGTTGCGCGGCCTGCCCAAAGGAGCTCCTTTGCCCCCGGACGCGTATTCTCCCGGCCAGCCGCTCCAGTGGGGTGAGGGGTTTCTCCGCAGCTGCGGTCCCGACGGGGACGACGATGGTCCCGCGGGGATCGTTCAGGAAGGTCCTGGGAGCTATGCACCCGGCGCGTTCGATAAACACCTGGACTTGCTGCGAACTGACGGAGACCTGGTTTACCCGTTCTAGACCGGCACCGCCTGAGGGTATTTGAAGAGCTGTCCCGGGTCGTACTTCCGGTTCACCTCGATCAGCCGCTCCAGATTCTGGCCATAGTAGGCCCGCAGGAAATCCGTGCTGCTGGGGTCGGGGAAGTTGACGAAGCGCTCCTCGGAGGTGAGCGGGCCCAACGCCTGGTCGAACTCTGCCTGCCATTGCAAAGAGGCGGCGGGGTCGTCCTCTTCGGTCCAGGAGTTGGCCGAGGCCACCACCATGACCGCCCCGCGATGGACGTAGGCCGTGTCGGTGCGCGCCAGGTCATCCACCGCGCCTCCCGTCAGGAAGAAGCTGAAGTCGGCGCTGCCGTGCGTCTCGGGCCAGCGCTGCATGAAATCCTCGATCAGATCCAGCGCCGCGTTGTCGAAGGGCGTGTAGACGTAGCGGGAGGCCTCTTGATAGAAGCCCGGACGGCCGGGCTCGGAAAGGATGTCCTGGGCGTCCCAGTAGGGGAGTTGCTGGATGTCCTCGCGACTGGGGGCTGCCAGAGCGTAGAGGGGGGCCAGGAGGGCTTTGAGCTCGTCCGGGGTGCCCAGGAACTGGCCCAGCGAGATCGCCTTCGTATGACCCCCTGCCGAGCGATCGATGCGCCCGATGATCCCGAGGGTGGTCGGGAAGCCGGGGGCCAGCGTGATCAGGGTGCGGAACACCTCCAGGGGCAGGGTCTCCCAGTCGATGAGGAACGCTGTCACGGTGCCGACCGGGAAGGTCTGGAACGTGAAGGACGTGTTCACGCCAAAGTTCCCCCCGCCGCCTCCGCGGCAGGCCCAGAAGAGGTCTTCGTTCTGCAACGCGTTGCACACCAGGACCTGCCCGTCGGCCGTAACCACCTCGGTCTCGACGAGCGCGTCGCAGGTGAGGCCGCGGGCGCGCATGTTGAAGCCCACGCCACCGCCCAGCGTGAGGCCGGCCACGCCCACGCCGATGCAGCGTCCGTGGGTGATGGCGGTGTTGGTGTTGCGGAGAGCCGCGAACGCATCGCGATTCTTGGCGCCGCCCCCGAGCTTCGCGCGACCCGTCGAGGATTCGAACTGGACGTCATTCATCAGGGTCGTGTCCAGCAGCAGCCCGGAAGTGGTGGAGTAGCCGGCGTAGTTATGCCCGCCCGAGCGGACGGCCAGGGGGACGCCATAATCCTGGCACCATCGCAAGGCCGTCTGGACGTCGGCCGGGCTGCTGCAGCGGGCCACGGCGGTGGGCAGGTTGGCCGCGAAGCGCAGGTTCTGAGGCACGGCGCGGGCCAGGAATTCGGCGTCGCCGGGCTTGAGCAACTGCCCGGTGAGGTTGCGCGCCAGCACGTCGAGCGGCGCCAGGACGGGCGTTTCGACCGTGGCCGTGGAAGAGCCGCCGCAACCCGGCAGCAGGGCCGTGAGGCCGAGAAGGCTGCCCCACTTGAGAAACTCGCGCCTGGAGAGAGCGAGCCCATGGGCCCCTTCACTTTGGGGAGCAGGTCGAGGTCGCTTGTCCCGGCTCAATCCTTCCAGTCTCCCACGTAGGCCTGATCGGCCTGCTTCACGTTTTTGCCCAGCATCGGGTGCAGGGCCATGTCGGGCGAGAAGCGGCTGGCCGGCGGCTTGCGTCCCAGCGCCTCGGCGATGGAGCGAATGTGGTGCGGACCGGCGCCGCAGCAGAGCCCGATGTAGTTGACACCCAGTTCGCGCGCCTTGACCGCCCAGTCGGCCAGCTCGAATCGCGTGTGGAGGAAGGGATCCAGCGCGATGGGGAAGGCGCGGTGCTCGCCCTCCTTCAGCGATTGAAAGGTGGGATGGTCGTGGTTGCAGCGATACGGCACCGGCTGGGCCGCCAGGTAGCCCTTCACGCGCTTGCGAATCCGCTCGAGGATGGGCTGCATCGTCTCGGGGCCGCGCGAGCAGTTCAGTCCCACGATCAGCGCGCCCTCTTCCGCCAACTGATGGCAGGCTTCCTCGAAGGCCACCCCGTCGCGCGTGGAGTCGTGCACGCTCGCGAAGGTGATCATCACCGGCACGTTCTCGGCCTTGCAAACCTCGAGCGCTGCGCGCGCTTCGCCCAGGTACTCGATGGTCTCGGCGATCACGAAGTCGATGCCGACCTCTTTGGCCCAGCGCACCTGCTCGGTGTAGATCGCCTTCACCTCTTTGACGGTCTCGTCGTGGCGCTGGTGGTCGTAGACCCAGGTGTTGCAGATGTTGCCCGCCACCAGGGCCCCGCCCTCGGCGGCCACGTCCCTGGCAAGTTTGACGGCGGCCTTGTTGAGCAGCTCGAGGTCGTTCTCGCGGCCGATCATCTTCATCTTCTCGCGATGGGCGTAGTAGGTGAGGGCCACCATCACGTCCGCCCCGGCGCGCAGAAACTCGCGGTGCAGCTGGCGCACGGCGTCGGGCTCCTCCAGGATGACCTCGGGCACGAACGGCCCCGCCGCCACGTAGCCACGGCGCTCCAGCTCGAAGATGTAGCCCTCGGCACCCAGCACGGGGCCTTCTTTGAGGCGTTGCTCCAGGGATTTCAATGGGCCGCCTTTCCTCCCGCCAGGGCAAAGCGCGCCGGCGAAAACTGCCGAATGTCGTAGATGGTGCCCTCTTGCAGGGCCAGTTGACTGAGGATCTTGCCGATCAGCGGAGCGAACTTGTAGCCTGTCCCGCGCCAGCCCGCGCCGATGTAGACGTTGTCGCAGTCGGGGAGGGGGCCGAGGATGAAGTTGTCGTCACCCACGAGGTCGTAGGAGCAACGCTCGGTGAAATCGGCCTCCACCGGGGTGATCTCGGTAAAGCCCGGCATACAGCGCTGGATGAAGTCCTCGGGGCAGTTGATCGCGTGCTCGGCTTTCTGGGCGCGGAGGTCGGGCGGGTGGTAGAAGCCGACCTTCACTCCGGGCGTAAGGCCGGACACCAGCGGGTGGCCGTAGATTCCCACGTCCAGATAGGCGAACACGGGCATCCGGGGGGAGCTGTAGAGCGCCTCGTCGGGAGCCTTGAAGTAGCGCCAGACGGGCTTGTCGATCGTCAGGGGGAACTCGATACGCCGGTCCAGGCTGTGCAAAGCCTCGTTGGTCCACATCCCGGCCGTGACGACCAGGCTGGCCGCCTCGAAGGAGCCCTCGCTGGTCTTCACGCGCACGGGGGAGCCGGACTGAATGGACTCGACCCGGCACCGCTGCAAGACCTTCACGCCGCGCCTGGCCAGCTCGCCCAGGCAGAACTTGCGCACGTTGGGCAGCACCATCATCCCGGCCTCGACATCGAGGCAGCCGAGGTCGGCGCTGAACTGCGGATAAGCCTTCGCCAGCTCGTCGCGCTCGTAGCGCCGGGTTTCAATCCCGAGGTCGACCAGATTCTCGTAAGCCTGGGTCGCGTAGGTTTTCGTGAGGTCCGGCGTGATGGCGCGGTCGGCCACGTTGAGCACGCCGCAGGTAAGGAGGAGCTTCTCTTCCGCGCGAGCATCGAGTTGCTCCCAGAGCGTGCGGGCCTCGAACGCCAGTCGGGCGTAGAACGGGTCGAGGTAGTCGTTGCGGATGGAGCGCGTCTTGCCCGAGGAGGCGGCCTCGGGGTGGCCGATCTCGTCGCGCTCGATCAGGAGGATCTTGGGGGTGAACCGGGAGGCGAACAGGCAGGTCATCATCCCCATCACCCCGCCGCCGACGACGATCAGATCGAGCATGAAGTCGGCGTTCGTGACGGCCCGGCGAGGGTTCCTGGCCCTTTGGGGGATGTTTACGCCCTTCCGCAGAATCATCCATCGTGCACATCCGCGACGTGAGCTTCCGAGCCACGGCCCCGATTCGGTCCTCCACAAACACCGACCGCAGCCCGGTCGATTCGCTCGGCCCGTCCGCCATGGACGCCCCGCTCAAAAGCTTCCTGGCTGATCGAAAATCTCTCGAATCGGAGACGGACAAGCTCAGGGCCCAGGCGGCCAGGGTGGATGACCCCATCGCCGCCCGGATGGCCCAGGAACTGCTGCAGGCCAATCACAGCCGGCTCGATTTCGAGGGGCGCGCCGTCCTGATGGGGCCCGATCAGGCCGCCGCCGAGCAGCTCCTGGGTGCCAGCAACAGCATCAATCTGGGGCTGGAGCCCGCCAAGCTGAACCTGGAGCCGGCCCTGGCCGTCCTCCACCCGGACAGAGCTGATCCGGCCACGCTGGATGCCGTGCTGCAGCTCGCGCGCAGACTTCCCGAGTCACCTCAGCGCGAGATGTGCCGTCACCAGGTTCTGACCTGGGTGAAGTCCGGCGCGCTCGTCCTGGAGGGAGGCACGGACCCGCTCCAGGACGGCCTGGTGCTGGGCAACAAGCTGGTCCAGACCCCGCTGCCCACGGCCACGCAAGAGGTCCTGGCCGGAATCCCGACCCGGGACTACGTCTACGACAAGCCCTTCGACCCCGCTCCAGGCCTGGACCGCCTGGAGCAGCTGGCGCGCGACAATCCGAAGCTGGCGGGCTCGATCGTCGGCGACATGGTGGCCCGCGATCTGGACGGCCCGACCCACCAGAAGCTTGTGCAGATGCTGGCCCGCGCGGTCGACAACGAGCCGTTGAAGGACCTGCTGAAGCCGCACCTAGGCCGCCTGGTCGACTACGGCACCCGGGCCGAGGAGCACGGGGCGATCCACCGGCGCTGGGGCGACAACAACTGGCAGGCGGCCCACTACGATTTTCTGACGCAGGCCTTCCCGGAGACCCTGAACGAGAAACTGGCTCCCCAGCTTGTCCCGATGCTGATGGCTGTGGTGCACCCCAGGAAGGGTGTGGCCGAGTTCGTGGAGGCTCACCGGGAGCTGCTCGGTCCGACCCTCGCCGAGCTTTCCCAACAGCACCCTTCGCGCCCGCTTCCGGAGCGCACGCTGGAAATGTTGATCCGCGCTGCCGAGGGCGGTTGGCGCCCCAACGAGCATGAGGAGTCCTGGCTGGTCAGCCGACTCTACCAGCCCCAGTGGACCAACGATTCGCTCTGGAGTATGCCGGGGCCCCGCTCGAAAGAGTTCGCCGCGGCGCTCGACGTTCTGCGCGTCACCGATTCCGGGCATTCGGCGAGGTTGCCCGACAGGGACGGCACGTGGGTCGACCTCAAGACGTACGCGGTGAATCGCGTGCTGGACGATCCCGACTTCGTGAAGCCCGAAGCGGTGGCGCAGCGTCTGTTCGAAGGCTCGGGCGAGATCGTGTCCGCCCTTTACCTCCACTGTCCCCCGAAGGAGCAGTTCGAGCGGGTCTTCGCCCAGGTGCGGCACGGCATCGAGAACCCCAGATCCAAGTATTCCCTGGAGAATCGCGCCACGACCGGTTTGGGCTTGCTGGCCCACGTGGCCCGGCGCGACCCGGAGCTGCGCGACCGGCTGGTGGATCTGGTGCACGGCAAAGACACGGTCTACTTCACCGGGATGGCTTCGATTCTGAATCCGCTGCGGTTCCGGGGCGCCTTGCGCGACCTCGAGTCGGGTCAGCTCGGGGAGGGCGTCACGCCCGAGAGCATGCTCGGCTGGATGGGTCGTATTCACGAGACCGCCACCTGGGACTTCGCCGAACTGCCCGCGCTGATGCAGCGCGCAGAGGGAGCCTGGGAGAAGCTGCAGCGCACGTTCTACGAAGGCCAGTGGCCCGCGCGCGCCCCGGATGTGGGTCTTCCCGGCGTGCAGGCCCGCGAGGCTCTGGCCAGGATCCGCAAGGAGTTTCCCGAGCCCGAGCAGGCTGCCGCCTGGTCCCGCCTGGAGGGTATGCTCGACCAGTTGGGCGGGGACCCTGCCGACCCCGCCAGGCGCCTTGAGATGGCCTTCGAGATGATGGACACCCAGCAGGCCTACATGGCGCCGGGCAGCACGACCATCAGCGTGCAGAGCGATCGCGTGCAGGTCGGCGGCACCAACCTCCGCACCCGCCGCCGCAGCTAGCGTGGTGGAGGATTGGCTGCTCCAGGGAGAGCGGACGCTCTTCCGGTCAGGGGCCCTGGACAGACCGCGCCCTCCATCCCTTTTCCCCGCTGTACTGATCTTTGCGGTTCTGGTCTGGACCGCCTGGACCACGCCGTTCGCGCTGGCGTTGGGATGTCTGTTCGTGGCCGTCTACTGGTATACCGGGACGAACTGCAGAGGGGTGACGCTGACTCCACGACGCCTGCTCGTCGAGCAGCGTGCCTGCTTGGAAACCTATTTGCGGCAGAACGTGGCCCGATTCGAGCTGGTGCTGGATGGCGAAGGGCGCGGCTGGATTCGGCTAGACCCGCCGCCCGAGCCGGGCCCGTTCGACCACGGTATAGGAGTGCGCGACGGGCTCGAGTTCTATGGCCGGTGGTTCGGACTTTCCGAGAAACCAGAGTTGCGTCCGGAGGCCCTCCTCGCCCCCGACGAGATTCTCCTCTGGTCGGGCTCCAGGCGGAAGCTCGGACTCTTTTCACTGGTCGGCCGAGCCTTGCTCCAATGCCTGGCTCTGGTGCTTTTGTCGACGTTGGTTATGCCCTTGACCTGGACGAGCTGGGTGATGGGTGGCGCCGTGTTTCTCTCGGGTTTTGCCTTTGTCGCCTCTGAGCTCAGAAAGAGCCAGACTTTTGCCCTTACTGACCAGCGCCTCCTGATCCTGGGAGTCGACCGGTTGGTCAGCCACGAGCGCCGTTATCTCGTCGATCCGCCTGTCGAGCTCGAGTGGGCAGCGGACGTGGCCGGCGCCAGGGCGGCCTGGTGCAAGTAGGCGGCAAACTGCCCTGGACCTGGAGTTTCTTTGGCTGCCTCGCTCTCGTGCTGGCAACCTGGGTTGGCTTGCCGCACTTGCCCGGGCTTCCGTATCCTGTCCTCAGCGCCGGAATCCTGGGGCTGTGGCTCCTGTTTTGCGCATTCGCCTGGGAGGAGACAGTTCTCTCCGAGTGGTCGATGAGCTCCGCTCGGGTTCAGCTTGTCTTTGGCCGCATTTCCCGGCGCCAACTGATTCTGCTTCCTCGCAAGCTCGCCAAAATCACCTTGACCAACAGCGGAAGACTGCAGTTCGACCACGTCTACACCCCTCCAGTGGCCGACCTCCCGGCCGTCTACGCTGCCCTGATGCAAATGCCGCCCAAGACTGGGCCGACCCCTGTCGAGCTCGACGATCCCCGTCTCGAGCCGGGTGAGAAGGTCTACTGGGCTCGCGAGCCCTACCTGCTCACCGACCGCCGTCTGCTTGCTGGGCGCAAGACCGTTCTTCTGAATCGCCTCGATCGGATCGAATTGCAGGGCCGCCGCCTGCGCGTTGGCGGTGTTTCCATCCCGTATGCCTCCGAGCACCACGAAATTTTCGAAAAAGTAATTTCGCTCACAGCAGGATGACCGTGGTCCCGGTACAATGATTACAATAATCCACTTCCGGACCGGGATCGGAGTAGCCCGGGCCACCAGTACGCAAATACTAGCCGACAACCGACGAAGCATGCCATGGGCGCAGGGGCCCGCTTCTGATACCGTAAAATGCGTCTCGGGGACATTTCAGGTAGGTAGCAAATCTAACTGAAATCGAGGTCCACGTTGCTTAAGAACCTTCTCGCTCTCTTTGCCCTTTGCAGTCTGACCATGGCTGCCAACGCCGAGAAACCGGCCCACTACCCGACCGCCAAGAAGCACAGCAATCACAAGATCGTTCGCCTTTCGGACGGCACCTACACTTCTTCCGGTCCCCAGACGGTCGCCAAGAAACGCCAGCCCCGCCGCGATCCGTTCGTTAGCACCGCCAGGCTCCCGGCCTACTGCGGCGTTCTGACCTACTCGGACAGTGCCTACAAGAGCCTCCCCAGCCGCGTCGCTCTGAGCAGCACGGGATATGTGGACGTGTCCCAGCTCATCCTGCGCGAGGCGCGCAACAACAACATCGACCCCCTCATCCTCGAGCTGATCATCAAGAACGAGTCTAACTTCAACCCCAGCGCCGTGTCCGGCGTGGGCGCCCAGGGACTCATGCAGCTCATGCCGGAGACGGCCGCCGATCTGGGGATCACCAACGCTTTCGATCCGGAGCAGAACGTATCCGCGGGAGCCCGCTACTTCGCCGCCCAGGTGCAGCAGTTCGGCGACCTCCGCGTGGCTCTGGCCGCTTACAACGCCGGCCCTGGCAACGTGATGGCCTACGGCGGCGTGCCGCCCTTCGACGAGACCGTCGGTTACGTCAATCGGATCGCGGGGGAGTACGTGGCCCGTAAAGCCCGGCTCAACTAAACAACAGGGTAGCGCCTGAAAAGGGCCCGGGAGCGATCCCGGGCCCTTGCTTTACTGAGGCCGGCGCACCTCGCGCCCGTCGTCCATCCGGATGATCACGCGATCGTCCGGCAGGATGTCCAGGATGTTGGGCTTGCCCGGGTCGTGGTCCTTGTCGAAGAAGTTCTCGATCTGGTCCCAGTGCTCGTAGACCGAGGTGCCCACGGTGCAGGCGATGCCAGCGGCGCCCAGAGCGACCGGGGCCTCCGGACCGAGCAGGGCTGAGATCAAGAGCAGGCTGCCGCAACCGATCTTGAGCCCGCCCACCACGATCTGCTTGTGGGCGTTCTCCTGTAGGGTCTGCAGCGTGCTCATCACGCGGGTGTAGTCTTCCTGGGCGCGCTCGAGGTCGCGTCCATGTAAGGTCGTCTTGAGCTCGTCGAAGCGGGCCTGGGTGACGGCGATGGCGCCCTCCACCAGGGAGCGGTTGGAGGCGCCCTCGTGGATTCCCCAACCGCCGTCCACGATCTCGAGCGTGGCCGCCACGCCCAACAGGACCTGAGCGACCTGAGCCGAGTTCTGAGCCGTGCGGCCCGTCTTCATGGCCTCGGCGCCGATGCTGCGGGCCTCGGTGCCCAGCGCCTGCGCCTGTCCGGCCAGCTGAGCCGCCTGCGAGAGGTTGCCCGCGTGGGCCGCCGCCTCGGCCGCCGCTTTGGCCGACAGGGCCGCGGCTCCCAGCGCGTGAGCGCGCTCCGCCAGACTCAGGGCCGAGGCGCCCCGGATCAGCGCCACTCCCGAAGCCAGACCTCCTCCGGCGTTGGCCAGCTGCGTGCCGGCCCCCAGGAAGCGCGAGGCGTCTTCGCTGCCGTCGAGCATCGCGGGGTTGTGGGCAGCATACTCCAGCACCGAGATGATCAGCGGGTGCCGCTGCGAGTATCCCGGGTCGTGCGAGTCGAGGTGGTTGACCAGCGTCTGGAAACGCTCGTTGGCGCGCGCCAGCTTCTCGGGGTTGTCCAGGCGCAAGAACTGGTCGCCGCCGGACTTGTCCGTGTGAATGGTCCCGTCCGCCTCGCGGGTGAGGGTGAAGTCGCTGGGGCCATCGACGCGCAGCACGGCGCCGCCGGCCGAGCGCAGCACATCGGAGTGGCCGCGCTGGGTCTCGACGCGCATCCGGCCCTCGTCCTGCACGGTCACCCGGCCCACGAGCTGCGCGCCGCGGCGCACTGTCGAAGTGGTGATGCCCGGAGTCAGCACCACGTCCGGCTTGCCCGCCTGGCGAATCACGAACGTGGTGCCCTCTTTGGTCAGAGTGTAGCTGTCGCGCCCGTTGCGCCCGGCGGTGACGGTGACGGTGTCGCCGTGATGCACGAACTCGGTGCGGTCGCGATGGTTGAGCTGCTCCACCTCGTCGCCCGGCCGCTGGATGAAGATGTGCCGGTTGGTGGACGACTCGTTGAAATGCACGGTGCTGCCGAACCGCGAAGCGTTATGATCGCGGCCCGCCCGCACGTCCACGTCCATGCGCTGGAAGCTCGTGATGACGGGGTTCCAGCCCTGGGCGTCGGTGGGCAGATAGCTCAGGTTGCCATGGGCGTCGTGGAAGATGCCGTTGCCGAGGTAGACCCCGACCTCGGAGTAGGGCGTCAGCTCGCCGCTGCCGTCGGTGCGCGGGATGAGATCCACGCGGGGCGTGCCGGTGGGCACCACCACGATCTGGAGCTGCTCGGCCTGCACCGTCGTCTGCGTGGCCGCCACGGGCTGCTGCGCGTAGGCGGGCATGGCCCCGGCGATGCTGCTGAATGCGCTCAGGCCCAGCGTGAACGCCAGCATTCCCTTGCGCATCGGACCCATGGCGCGCGGCTTGTCCTGGTCGGGCACCTGCGTGATGGGTGCGGTATGGTGCAGCTCCACGCGGTCCGACTCGCTCGCCAGGCGGGCGCCCGGAGGCGCCTGGGTAGCCAGGGAGGAGGCCACGGTCGGGCTGGTTTTGAGCATCTGGCTGGTGAGAACATTCATGGCTTACTGACCTCCTGCGCCGAGTTGGCGGGCGCGGGCCCGCTGGGCCATCAGCTGACCGGCGGCGTCCTCGTACGAGAGCGTGCCGTTGACGAAGCCGTCCCAGAGAGCGCCGCTCTCGTCCAGCATGCGCATCCGCGCCTGGACGCGGGGATCGTTGGAGTTACTCCCCTCGAACTGGATGCGCGAGCGGTCGTGCTGCTCGAAGCGGCTGTACATCTGGCCATACTGTTGCTCGATCTGACCCAGGTTGCGGAGCTCGGCGTTGGAGAAACCGTCCTTGCCATATTCGGAGCGGACTTCCTCATACCGGTTGGCGGTGCTGTTCAGGGCCCGGAACTCGTCGCGGGTGAACTTGTGGTCGCGGGCGCCTGCGAGCAGGAGGCCCATCTCGGAGGTCGCGTTGCCGTCCTCGGGTGGCTGTGTGGGCGGAGGCTGCGGCGGAGCGGGGGGCTCGGGCTGCACCGGCGGCTCGGGACGAACCGGCGGCTCGGGCTGTACCGGGGGCTCGGGACGCGCCGGGGGCTCGGGCTGCGCGGGCGGCTCTTGATGGTGCTCACCCTGTCCGTTTTGACCCTGCTGCTCCTGGCGCCGGCCCGGCACCACCAGGCGCTGGCCCTCGCGCAGGTTGTTGGCGTTCTCGAGTCCGTTGCTGGCGGCCACGCGGTCGATCATCGTGCGACCGTTGCGGTCCTTGCGGTGAATCTCGCCCAGGCTGTAACCCTGCCCCTGGAGGATGTGCTCGAGCGAGTCATTGGGTCCCTGACGCCAGCGGTCCACGGTGACGCCCACGGAGTGCGTTCCGTTTCCGTTTCCCGACTGGGTGCGGGCCTGCGGGGCGGTCCCATTACCGTTTTGCGGTGCCGGGGTGGCACGCTGCTCGGGCTTGACCGGCACCAGCAGGTTCTGTCCCTCTCGCAGCAGGTTCGGGTCGGCCATGTGGTTGACGTTGGCCACGCGTTCGATCAGCGTGTGGCCGTCGGCATCCTTGCGATACATATCCTCGCGGGAGTAGCCCTGACGCGCGAGAATTTGCTCGACCGAGCCGTTGGGACCCTTCTTCCAAGCGTCGGCACGCACCGTGGCGGTGCGGTCGCTGAGGTCAGCGTAGGGGTTGACGGGGCCGGTGAGCCGCACCTGATCGGCGGGCCGCGCTTCTTGCGCGGGGGGCGGGGGCGCCACTGCAGGAGCGCCTTGAGTCGCGGATACGGTGGTAGTCCCGCCCATGGCAGGACGAACGTCGGAAATCGTTGCCACTTTATGCCTCCAGAATTTGACCCTGCTAAGGGATCGTGCAGTGCCTGCATCTTTTCCCTTTGCATTCCCAGCCTACCAGGGGGGTCTGAAACAAAATGGAAACCTGTACCAACACTTGGCAACACTCGATCTTGACATGTTCTTGACCTCTCCCAGACGCGAATTGTCCAGTCCTTGACTGGATGGGCCCTAATCTTGAGGTTCTCGTGATCGCGACCCATTCGAATACCGAAGTCCTGGAAAACGAGCAAGCTCCCGCCCGGCACTCGAACCGCTTCTACCTCCTGGCGCTGGGGGCGCTGGGGGTGGTCTACGGGGATATCGGAACCAGCCCGCTCTACTCGCTGCGCGAGTCGTTCCAGCACGGGCTGAAGGCGACCCCGGAAAATATCCTGGGCGTGCTCTCGCTGGTCTGCTGGTCGCTCATCCTGGTCGTCTGCGTGAAGTATCTGCTCTTCGTGGTGCGCGCTGACAACCACGGCGAGGGTGGCATCCTGGCGCTGGCCGCTCTGGTCAGTCGCAGCCGCTGCACCGAGACGCGCATGTATCCCATGCTGGCGTTGCTCGGTCTGTTCGGCACCGCCCTGCTCTATGGCGATGGGATGATCACCCCCGCGATCTCGGTTCTCAGCGCCGTGGAAGGGCTCCACGAGGCGACCAGCTTCTTCGACCCTTATATCATCCCGATCACCATCGTCATCTTGACCATCCTTTTCTGCGTGCAATCGGGCGGAACCGAAAAGGTCTCCCGCGTCTTTGGACCCATCACCCTGCTGTGGTTCCTGGTGCTGTCGGTGCTGGGTCTTTATCACATCGTCCAGCAGCCTTCCGTGCTGACCTGCCTGAGCCCCCACCACGCGGTCCAGTTCTTGCTGCACAACCATTGGGCCGGAATCGTCGCGCTCGGCTCGGTCTTTCTCGTGGTGACCGGCGGCGAGGCGCTCTACGCCGACATGGGCCACTTTGGTCCCGGTCCGATCCGCCTGGCCTGGTTTACCGTGGTGTTCCCCGCCCTGCTGCTCAACTATCTCGGGCAGGGCGCGCTCATCATCGGCGACCCCACCGCGGTGAGCAACCCGTTTTATCGGATGGTCCCCAATCCGCACCTCCTGATCCCCGTCGTGCTGCTGGCCACGGCGGCCACCGTCATCGCCTCCCAGGCGCTGATCTCGGGTGCCTTCTCGCTCACCGTCCAGGCGATCCAGCTCGGTTTCCTGCCCCGAATGAAGGTCGACCACACCTCGGCCGAGGAGAAGGGCCAGATTTACGTCCCCCTGGTCAACTGGGGCTTGATGGTGGCCTGCATCGCTCTGGTGCTGGGATTCAAATCGTCCAGCCAACTGGCGTCCGCCTATGGAGTCGCGGTGACGGCCACGATGTTGATCACCACGCTGTTGTTCTACAAGCTGCTCCGCTGGAGCTGGGGCTGGAGCCGCTGGCGCGCCGGATCGTTGTGCGCCGTCTTTGGCGGCATCGAGTTCTGCTTCTTCGGCTCCAACATCCTCAAGATCTGGCACGGAGGCTGGTTCCCGCTGGCCGTGGGCGCGGTGATCTACGTGGTGATGGCCACCTGGAAGAAGGGCCGCGAGGCCCTCTCGATGGCGATGGCGCATCGCACGATGACGGTGGACCGGCTGATCGAGCAGATCAAGGTGCTCGACCCCTTCCGGGTCCCCGGTATGGCCATCTTTATGTCCCGCTATCTCGAGGGCGCCCCGCCCGCCCTGGTCAGCAACCTGAAGCACAATCACGTGATTCACGAGACCGTGCTGCTGGTCAGCGTGGTGGTGCTGGACCAGCCGTTCGTGCGGCAGGACGCGCGCTCGGAGCTCTCCTCTCTCGGAATGGGCTTCCATCGCATCCTGTTGCGCTTCGGCTACATGGAAACCCCGGACGTGCCCACGGCACTCGGCCAGACCCGGCTCGACGGACGCCACCTCAACGTGCGCAAGGCCAGCTACTTCCTGGGGCGCGAGACCCTGCGGACCAACCCCTCGCTGTGGAGCGGGATGGCCCACTGGCGCGAGCGGCTGTTCGTTTTCCTGGCCCGGAACGCGGCCGACGCCACCGGCTACTATCGCATCCCGCCCGACCGCGTCGTCGAGTTGGGAGCTCAGGTCGAGATCTAGCTCGACTTCAGGTCGAAGAGCTGTCCCGAGGCCTCGGGCTCGTTCTTGATCTCCTCCAGCTCGTACATGAGCACGGCGCAGGCCTGGCAGGTCACGCGGAAGTAGTCGTTGAGCAGGTCGCGGGCGTATTCCAGGTCGGCCGGGCGGCCTGATTCGAGGGCACCCTCCAGGGCCTCGACGGCCTGGGCCAGGTAGTCGTATCCGCGCGCCAGCATCAAAGTGCCTGAGCGAAACCGTTTCTGCAGCGGCTCGGAGAGGCGCTCCTCGAGAGGCGTGCCGTTGAGGAAGCTCCAGCGCCCCTCGAACTCCATGAAGAGCTCGGCAAAGCGCTGGTAGCGCTCGTAGAGCTCTTGCCCGCTGAGCTCTCCGGCCAGCGTGCGGGTGATACAATCTTGCAGCTGGCTGACGTGATTGGCATGCAGGTAGGGCGGTGGGGACCCAAACGCGTGTCCGCACGAGCATTTCTTCGTTTTGTAAGCATTCTCGGCCCCGCATTCCAGGCAGATCACGGCACGACCACCTCCATCCCGATGATCCGGCACAGGCTGTGATGGACCAGCAAAGCGATCTCCTCGGGACTCTCCAACAGGGCCGTGGGAGCCTCCCCCCGCAGAGCCGCGGGCGTCTCGTTCAGCGGGACGCCCAGGATCCGCGCCACTTCGGGCAAGAGCCGCTCCAACTCGTCGAGATTCATCGCGTGGCCGCCGCCGCCTCGCGGGCCGCGTGGTAGGCGGCCACGAGCGCGCGGGAGGCCTTCTCGAGGTCGTGCAGCCCGGTTTCGAGATAGGTGTCGTCGCCTTTCACAAAGGCCAGCTTCATTTTCTCCAGGGCTGCCAGCGAGTCGCACAGCGCCGACTCGGTCATGTCCACTCCCTGATGCAGCGCCTCGCGAGCTTCGGCCGGCGCCAGCCCGATCTGGTCGCGTTGCTGCACGAGATCGGCCTGGTGAGCGCGGGTCCGCTGCTCGACGGCCTGCAGAGCCTCCATCAGCTGATCGGCGTCGATCTCCTCGCGGCGCCATTCTTGCACGGCTCCAGCGAGGAGCACGTAGTTCTCGGTGACCTCCGCACCCTGCGGTCCACCGCGGTCGAGACCCTCGGCGTTCTCGGCGGCAAAGGACGATTTCTCCACCGCGCCCGGCAGGTTGCGCCCGCAGTTGCGGCAGCGCTCCTCGCTGCGCGGATTCTCGGCCCGGCAGAAGATGCAGTCGACGTTGGCCATGGCCTCGATCTGCTCCATGGCCTGGCGATGGGCTTCCATGAGGGCGTTGTTGGCATCCTGGGCCGACTGCATGCCCGCCTCGAAGCCAGCGGAGTCCCCTTGCTCGAAGGCGGTCAACATGGCCTCGACCGCTTCGAGGTGGCTTTGGAAGGCCTGCGTGATCTGCCGGAAGATCGGGTCCTCGGGCTGCGAGATGCCCTGCTCGACCTGCGCGCTCAACGTGGCCAGCTCGAACTGGAGGATGCCGGCCACCTGGTGCAGCACCCCGCAGACATCCTCACCGGTGGCTTGCTCCTGGTGGAAGGCCCCCCAGACGGCGCGAATCATGGCCAGAGCCGGCGAGACGTAATTCCCGTCTGCATCCGGCTCCGGTTGACCTTTGGGAAGCAAGGCTAGAAAGGACTAGCCAAAGAAACGAGCCGCGCAGCCGCAGCCCGAGCCCTGGTAGAAGCTGCCCGCGTACGAGGGCACGAATCCGGGATTGAAGGTGCCGAACTGGGTGGCGCCCCAGCTGCCGGCGCGCATGTGCTGCCCGACCTGAGCGCCTGTCCAGGTGTTGCCCACGACCGAGTCCTGCGAGAACCCGAAGAAGTTGGAAGCGGTCTGGTTGGCGGCGTAATTGCCGGTGTAGAAGTTGCCGCCCTGATTGGCGGTGTAGGTGCCGTTCCAGCCCGTGTTCGCGTAGCTCGAGCTGTAGTTACCGAAGACGTCGCTGCCCTGCTGGCCGCTCTGGAAGCCGTCGCCGAAGAAGCGCGTGTAGCCGGACGACTGGCCCATCACGTTGGCCTGCGCGTAGTCGGTGCCGAGGTAGGCGCCTCGCTGCGTGTTCAGCCCGAGCTCGACCCCCTGCTGGCCGACTCCCCAGGGACTGGCGCCGTAGTTCTGCGCGCGCAGGCCGAAGTCGAAGTCCAGCTTTCCGTCGTGATTGGCGTCGCCAAGCCCGATGCGGAATTGCCCGTTGTTGAAGATTGTCAAGCCGCCCTCAGCCATGGTTGAAACCCTCCTGTACGATGACCTTCTCTATCTCTTTGTCAAAGTATCCCGCGCGATCGGTCCGAAGTCAGGGTCGGAATGTAACAAATTCGTTGCCAAACCGCCATCTTTCCTCCCCTCGGTTTCGGTAACACTTTGTTCAGCTCATGCATGGCGTCAGGACGCTATTCTCCCCTCGATGCACATCCAGGACTCCTACCAGACCATCGCCCAACGCTACGTCCGCCCCCGTGCGGCCGTGCCGCCCCAACCGGACACGGTCCAACTGGGCGAGGCCTCGCCCGAAAAGGAAGCGCTCATCGGGAAGATGCTCCGGCGCTGCCCCGACGAGCTCTCGCGCCAGCGCGTCGTGGAAGCGCTCAGCGCCTACCCGCTGGAGGCCCTTCAGCGCGTCCAGGCCTACGGCACTCGCATCGAGGTCTATGATTTCTCCCTGGGGGATCCGGTCCCCAACTATCTCCCCACTCTGGCCAGCCGCGACACGCTGGGCGCTTACAACACCAAAGCCAACGTGCTCGGATTCGACCGCTCCAACCTGACGCCGTTCGCCGTGCTGCACGAGTTCGCCCACGCCCTCGACATGGCGACGGGCGAGCCCAGCCAGAAACCGGAGTGGCGGGGCGCCCATACCCTGGCCAAGCATACCAACAACGTGGTCCGCGATTACGCCAAGCAAGATTCCTCGGAGTACCTGGCCGAGAACGTGGCCGCCTACCTCGTCCCCGACGAGGCCCTGGTACCCCTGATCGAGCGCGGTCTGGCGGAAGAGCGCGGGCTGGGCGGGATGGACGAGCGCGAGTACTGGCGGATGCACCAGAATTTCTGTCACGGCCGGCTGGAGCGCGTCGACCTGGACGGCTTCCGTCTGGCCGGCGAGCTGTTACGCAGCGACGCTCCTTCCGTGCAGCCGTTACCGGCCATGGATGAAGCGCAGTGGAGCGACTTTATTCTGGCTCAGTCGCAAGAACGCCCAGGGTAACCTCGGCCAGAGGCTCCATCAGAGCGACTCCCTCGGCGCCCACCAGCAAGAACCCGAGCGCGCGCCCCAGAATGCGCCCTGCGCACATGCCGGCGCTCAGCTTCCAGGCCGTCTGGAAAGGATTCTGCGTGAGGAGCGTGGCCGTGACGACCGAGCCGAACTGAAAGAGAGGAACGGCGAACGCGGGCAGCCAGAGGCCGCCGAGCCAGTCGACGAGAAAGCCGACCACCAGCGGAGTTCGGACGTAGCGGGTCGCCGGGGTGAGCAGCAACGCCAGGAGGATGCCCAGCTTGAAGCCGTGCAGATAGACATCCGGGGTTTTGTCCGGGTGGATGCGAGCCATGAGCATCAAGAAGTTGGACAGTCCCAGGGAAAAGGCGACCAGCCCGGCTCCCAGCGCCAGCAGCAACAGATGCTGGGTCATCCAGAGAAGCTCGCTCCGTTCCCCCGTCGGCACGATCCAGGGCGTCGGCATCCTCACCTCGAGGGGCGGCGCGCCCCGAGAGAGCCAGAAGGCCAGCAGGGACCAGGCCAGCACCACGGCCAGCTGCGCCCAGGCGGCGCCGTTGAGCGCGCTCCGATTGGCCAGACTGACCGCCAGGACGGCGAGGCCTGTCAGGCCAGCGGCGCGCGCCAGCCAGCGCCAGTCGCTGTCCTCTTGCATCGTCTGACCCAGCAGGACGGCCAGCGCGGTGACAAAAGAGAGAGCGAGCAGACAGCTCACGAACGCCGTCGTGAAGACGGCCGGCTCGGTGCCTATGCTCGGCACCAGCCGGGCGAGCATCCCGGCAGTGACCTGGAAGAGCCCGGCCTGGAGCAACAGGCTGGCGCTCAACGCCACGACCAGAGCCAGCAACACCGTCCAGATCTGGTTGGCGGTCTTCTCGCTCAAGGCCGGAGGGTCTCCGTGGCGCGTGGCGCTGGGGGCTCGCTCAGTCCCTTGAGCCCCTCCGACTGGTAAAGGGAGAGCCACCCGAGCAACATGCTGAGGGTGATGAGAGCCATCAGGGGAGCCAGGGGCGCGCGCGCGAGCCCGGCCAGCCAGAGGCCAAGCCGAGTGGGCAGCGGTCGGTAACCGAGCCCCAGCCCTAACAGGAGGAGAAGCGCCAGCCCGATGAGGTCAGCGATCAAGAATGGATTGATTCGCTGTTCATTCAGGTTTTCTTCCAGGGCGTTGCACTCGACTTGCCTGTGGAGATCCGACCCATGGCGGCGATGAGCCTGACGCCCGCCCGCCCGGCCGCGCAGCCGGGCGAGGTGGAGCAGCTCGCGCGCGACCTGTGCACGCTGGGCGGAGAGATCGATACTCCCCGCAAATACTGGTTCGGTCATCGGACCGTGGAGCCGAAAGAGCTTCCTTCCCAACTGGGCCAAATCCCCTTGCGGATGCGCCTGCCAGGCCTGCCGCACTGGTTTCCGCTGGCTTCGGTCGAGGAGCTGTCCAACGCCGCCGCTTTCGGGGGGGCGCTTCCCCTGACGGAGGGGATGCAGCCGTTCCAGACGGTGGCCCGGGCGGGCTGGCGCTTTCACGACCCCCAGGGCTCCGAGGTCGGAGCTTACGGCGCGTTTGCCGGTCACGGCGCGGAGATCCGTCTCGGGGACCTCGCTCTCAGCCTGAAAGAGGTCGACCTTGGCCGAATGGCTGCGTTTTACGAGAAAGCCGACCCTCTGGCTCAGGCCGAGGCGCAGGGCTACCAGTTCTTCGACGCCCGGGGCAAGCGCTGCGCGGCGTTCCAGGTGCCCGCGAAGGTGGGCCGCGAAGGGGCCCCGTGGCTCGACGCACGCCAGGTCGGGGATCTTCCGCGCGTCGCTCCGCTGGTCACGGGCAACCCGTCCGCCCTTCCCCTGGCACTGGAGCTGCTCAAAGGCCCCATGGCCGCCGACCGGGCCGGCCAGCTCCTGCGGGAGATGGGGCCCGAGACTCGCTCCCGCGTGATGCCGGGCCTGCTCGCCCAGCTCGACCACATCGAGCCTTACCAGCGGATGCGAATTGGCTACGCCCTGAACGATCCGAAGGACGATGCCTTGCAGACGCAATTCTTGCAGTGGGTCGGCACCCCAACCGCCGTCACAACCCTGCGTTTGCGCCAGGAAGTCCAATCGCCGCGGCTGCGGATGGCGCTCTACCGGGCCGGCACGGACCCTCAATTCTATCTGAGTCGCGGCTCGGACGTGATCAGCCTGGCGTGGCGCTGCCGGGCCGGCCGCGAGGAGTTCCATCCGGAGGAGGCGAGCGAACTCGGGCCGGTGCTGCACCGGGAGCTGCTTCGTTTCGACAGCACGCGTGCGCTGGGCGAGAAGATCGAGCAGTGGCAGCCTACCGACTGGAAGAAGATGCTCGAGTCGCTGCGGTGGTATCGCGAAGACGAGAAGTATTGCCTTCCCTCGATCGGGCTGCAGGCCAGCAGTGGGGATCCGGCCATGCGACGCCGCGTGCTCGAGAGCTTCCAGGGGGACGAGCGGCATGGCTACCAGGCCAGCATCGCGCTGGAGCTCTTCGACCTGGCGGGCGACAAACGCAGCAAGCTGGCCATCTCGAGCACTCTGTTCCAGCGCGATACGTTCCTGAGCCCGGAAGGGTTCTTGAGCCTGGCCGGAGCCTGCAACCGCCTGGAGGTCGAAGCGGACCGGGAACCGCTGGTCTTCGCCTGCCTCGAGCACGCCCGGCGGGATCCGAGCAGGACCGAGCTGATCGATGCTTTGAAGCGCTGGAAGCCGGTCGCGCTGGAGCAGCCGCTACGTATTCTGTGCGAGCAGCGCGACAAGCAGCGCAGCCTGACCGTGTTTGCGAAAGACGCTCTGCGTGGCCAACCGACCGAGGTCAAGCTGCGCGCCCTGGACGAGCTGGGCGCCACGGCGGCGGCGGACCTCATTCGTCGCAATCCTGGCGCCCTCTGGGAGGGCAAGGCTTTCGAGATTGCATCCGAGTATCCGCGTTGCCAGGACGACATCCTGATGCACCTGCTCTACGCCCACTGCGCCGGAGGGCGCGCCCGGAATGACTTCGAGCGCGAGCAAGAGCTCTGGACGGGTCGCCTTCCTGCCAAGAACGACACGTCTGTGATGGACAGTTGGGTGCTGGAGCGCCTGAAGGATGAGCCGGCGGCCGCCACCGTGATGACCTGGCATCCCCGTGACCCCCACCTGGCAGCTTCCACTTTGCTGAAGCTGGCCCACCCGCACGAGCAGGAGCTTCCCTCCCAGGCCGACCAGACGCGCCTGTTGGAAAGCTGGGGCGACGTCGGCAAGACGGCGCTGGCGCTGCAGAAGCTGGTCGAGAAGGACGAGGACCGCGCGCTGATCTGCCGTTCGGCCCAACGGGCCCGGGACTCCGCCTCTCTGGGACGCGAGCTCGCGCCCTATCTGCGCGGCCAGACACGCGACGTCATCCGCGTGATGGAGCCGCTGATCGCGATGCAGGGCGGAGAGCGCGACCGGATCGAGCAAGCTCGCGTCTGGGTGGAGGCCTCTCCCAGGGACTTCCAGGTCGCGCGGCACGCGCTCGACTACTTCCGGCGCAGCGACAACCGCGGTGTGCGCGAGCACGCTCAGGTTTGCTTGAGCCGGGGCGACGCGGCCGCCTGGGACAAGCGCTACGACGCCTATCGCAAAGGCCTGGAGGGGCTCGTCAAGATGCTGGACGCCGAGGAGGAGGCAAAGGCCGTGCACGAGGCCGTCGCAGCTCCCTCGGGAGCCGCGGTGCAGGTCGAGAACGGGATGGTCAAGCTGGGCGGAGTCGTGCTGCGCCGCGCTCGGAACTCCTAGAGAGCCACCGTCTCGGGCCACTCCAGCTCGACGCCGAACCGGCGCAGTGCGTCCTGAAACTCGCCGGGGTCGTCTCCCACCTGGTGCGGCGTGCGGCCTTGCTCGAGGCAGAAGGCCGCCAGCCGACCCGCCGCCTCGCCCACGTTCCACTCGACCGGGTGCAGGCGGTAGCAGCCGTTGGTGATGTGCGTGCAAGCCAGATTCTTCGCGCCTGCCATCAGGTTGGTGACACGCCTGGGCAGCAAGCTGTTGAGCGGGATCTGGAACGGGAAGGCGCTGACGTCGATGTAGTTGTCGCCTCCCGTGCTGGGGTGCAGATCGATGCGGTAGGCGCCCACGCCCACCGAGTCCGCGAAGACCGCGCGCCGCGCGTTGACATCCTGCTCTTTGATGGTGAAGCGCCCCCGGATGCGGCGCGACTCGCGGATGTAGGGCCGCTTGGCCAATCCGTGATGGGTGCCGCAAAGATCACCGCGCAGACGCAGGCCTTTCCATCCCTGATCGGTCTGCATCCAGTAGAGCATCGAGAGGCTGAGCTGGCGCGCTCCTTCGAGGTGCCGCTCGCGCTCTTCGGGGGTGACGTCCACGACGTTGCCGGGCAGGTAGTCGATCTGGGGCCAGTTGACCAGGCAGATATCGCTCTCGTATGTGCCCGGCTGGAAGTTCTTCTTGTCGGCAATGCGCCGAAACGTCCACAGGTCCATCGGCCCGCGCTCCGGCTTGGGATGCACCGGATCGAAGGTGCGCACCACCGGGTCGAGCGTGATGGGATGGGTGGCCTGGAAGCTCAGCAACTTGCTGCCCCAGTCGGGCGTCAGCGGGGGCACGTAGTCGCGCCAGAAATCCCAGTCGCGCGGCCTGGCGATGGTGTGGTCCTGGTCCGGGAGGTAATCGAGGATGAAGCACCAGCTGATCGCCTGCTGGTTCTCCGGTTGTGCCTCGGGTTTGGCGTGGGGCTCCCCGGTCTCGCTCTGGGCCTCGGCGCCGGTGACGTACTCGACCTTCGCCAGGGGCAGGAGGTCGCCGGTCTCGGTCGCGTCCACGAAGTAGGGGGCGTGCAGCGCCACGGTTCCCTCGGGGCCCTGGACGTGAACGGCCGTGATGCGATCTCCCTCGGTCTCGGCTTTCACCGGGGAGTGCTCCATCAGCACGGTCAGCCGTCCCCCGGCGCGATAGGGCGACAGGAAGCCCTCCAGCACGGCCAGACTCACGCGTGGCTCGTGACAGATGGCAGACACGAAACCGTTCCCGGGGTTGAGCAGCCGGTTGGCGCGGGCCGCTTCGGTCAGCGGATAGTAGTGCCGGTAGTGCTCGCGAATCCCGTCGCGCAGGCGCCGGTAGAGGCGGGTGCACCCGAATTGCTCGATCCAGGGGTGCTCGTCCGGCGGCACCGCCTGCGAGGTGAGTTGACCGCCGAGCCAGTCGCACTCCTCGGTGAGAATGACCCGGCGCCCCATTTCCAGGGCCGCCCAGGCGGCGGCGCAGCCACCCACCCCGCCCCCGATGATCACCACGTCCGCATGAAGCTCTCGCATAGGGGCCCGCGCTTCGTGCCGTTCTAACGGCCATCCTGTTGCGGCGGCGCGTTTGACCGGGATAAAAAAAGCCCGCTTGCGCGGGCGCTCACACAACAGCCTGTCCTGGTCTAACGCTTGTCCTGGCTAGGCAGCTCCGCCGGGGGCACCACCGCCGGCTCCGCCCAGGAGGTTCTGCAACAGGGCCATCACCATCTGCTCGGTGCCCTGATCCTTCTGGTCGTCCTTGCCCTTTTCGGCCCCCTTTGACTCGGACGACTGCTTCACCTGATCGACGATACCCTTGACGCCGTCGATCAGACCGCCCACGTCGAAGCCGCCTCCGCCGCCGCCTTCTTTGCCTTTGCCGCCACCGAGCAGGGCGCCCAGGCCCCCGCCCCCTTTGCCGCCTCCGAGCAGGGAACCGATTCCTCCGCCGCCCTTGGCGGCTCCACCGGCGATTTTGCCGATTCCGTCGATCAAGCCCATCGTCTTGCTACCTCCGAGAGTGAGTGTCTTGCTTTGATTCTAGAGGTTGACCGGGGGGTTGCCAAAGGCGCCAATTCTAACAATTTTGTTAACTTGTCGCGCGAGTTGTTAACAGCAGGGGGTCGGATTCTTGCAAGTTTGTAACAGGTGTTACGGGACTGTGTACGAGTTGCCCTCGACCGGCTCGACAGTGGACCTCTGACCAGCGATGAGAAACCGGATAGGGAAAGTTTCGCGCGTGAGGCCGTCCACGGCGCGGAAGACCATGAAGTGCAGGTGCTGGCTCTGGCTGTAGCCCGTATTGCCGGAGTAGCCCAGCAGGTCCCCGGCTTTGACGGGGTCGCCCGCCTTCACGACCACACCGTTGTGGCGCAAGTGGTCGTACTCACCGATCGTTCCGTCCGCATGGCGAATTTGCACAGGCGTTGGCTGTGGTCCAGAAGCGCTGGTCGACACCCCCCTCGGAGTAGGACGCCTCGGTCCGCACCACGACGCCGTCGCGGGCGGCGTGCACCGGTGTGCCCTCGGGCATGGAGAAGTCGACGGCCTACGCGAGCTCGCCGGCGTGGCTGAACTTGCCGTGGAATCCCTGCACCACTTTGAACGTGGCCCCGGAGGAGTAAGGAAGAGCGTAGACCGTGGCTGGATCGTGCCGCGCCCGGGTGGAGCCCCAGGTGAAGTGATAGGCGAAGTTATGCCGGTAGCGCTGGTTCTCATCGACAGGCGTGAGGTGAATGGCCGCGACCTTCGCGTGGCCCGGGACGGTGAGCGTGACTTTCTGGCCCTCGGCGGGGCTCACGTTGTTGAGCTCGGTCATCTCAATGGTCACCGTGATATCGGCTCCGGTCTTGTTGGTGGCCCAGAGGACCGAATCGGCCGCGTTGTCCTGAAAAGTGACCTCGAACAGGTCGGCGAGCTCGGTGGCTTCGGCCGAAGAGAGCATCAGGAGCAGCACCAGTCCTGGCTAGAGGAGACGCATCTTTCGGACATTCGACGAGTCCCCTCCATGCATGCTATTCATGCATGAGATCGGGGAAATTTTCAACTAAAGCGGAAGGAAGTTGAGGGGAGATCAAGGAAGCCTCCTTCATCCGGACCCCCCAACGGCGCGGGGTCCTGCCTTCCACCACGGAAGGCTATTTGGAAGGTCGATAGTCCTGGTTCGTTTGAGTTCCCTTTTGCCCGCCGGGGAAGAATTGTCCCCGGTCGCTCTCCCTGACTCCGTTCTGGTCGCCTGCAGAGATGAGGATGGAGACTACGACGTCGATTGGTCCGAGATGGTTTTGCTCAGCTCGGACGAGTACGCCTGCCGGTATCTCAAAGCCGGCGAGAACCTCTTCGCTCTGCCCGAGCCGATTGTCCAGAGCGTCTGGGCGGTCAGCCGGGCCGCTGCCCGATTGAAACTCGTGGCCGGCACCCTGTTGGTCAGCCAGACGGGTTTCTGTGACCTGGGCGTTTTCCAGGGGCTTTCGGGGCGTCACGCCCGAGCTCTCTATCTGATGGGGCTCTGCCAGCCCGCCCGTGATTGGGACTGGGTCGAGTGGCAGCGCGCATTGGAGGTGAAATCATGAGTCTGTTTCTCGAAGACGAGGTCTGGCTGGACGAGTTCTTGTTCGGCGAGGAGCTCGAGTCCGCCGGAGCACCCCTGGACGCGGGGGAGCTTCAGCAGCGCTGGTGCGTTCCCGTGGTCTCTGCGGTGCGGGCCTGCGGCGACTGGTTGCTGGACTGGTCGCAGGTGCGTCATCTGTGGGTCTCGGGCGCCTACTTCGTTCTCTTGCTCGCGGGTGCGCACTACTGGTGCCTGCCCGACCCGGTCCTCCGCGACCTGTGCGCGGGCATGCCCACGGACACCTGGGTGAGTATCGACCGGGATGGTCTGCTGGTGGGAGATCGCGGGTATGCCGAGCTGATCTCGTTCCAGCAATGCTCGCCCCGAGAGGTCATGGCCTTTCTCGAGAGCACGCGCACTCGCTCGGGAGATCGTCGCAAACGTGCTCCCGACTACTCCTTCAAAATCTGGAAGTAGTCACCTCGCACCCCGGTTGGAGGTCCGTCTCGTCCGAAGGAGCGCTTCGGTTGGGGCGGCCTGACGGTCGGGAAATCCCGTCGTTCACCGGCCAGGAGCACTGGCCTTAGAGACGGGTTCTACGCCGGCGTGCGCAGCTGCATGCTGTGCATGGCGACGACCTCCAGCAGCAGGTCGTCTTCCTTGCTGGTCATGGTCGACTCCGTCTCCAGCGAGACCACGTGGCCCGAGTCGAGGTCAAACTCGAAGCGGCCTTTGCCGATGAGAGTGTAGACGTTGCCCTCGGTCCCGGCGGTGTCGCCCTGGTAGCGGACCTCATCCGAGTCGAACACGAGCGTGGCGATACCGTCGCGGATCGAGTTCACCCGGTAATAGCTGGTGACCTCGATCGGATTGGCGCGCCCGGCCGGGAAGTGATGCTGGTTCACCTTCCATTCCGAGCCCACCCCCACGGCCGGGGGCGGCAGGAGCAGCACGGTGGCCTCCAGGGGATCGCTGGCCTCGATCACGTGGCCCAACGGGCCGTGCTTGAAGTACACGATACGTCCCACGCCCACCGGCATGGGACGCCCGTCCAACGAGCGCTCGACCGGCGTGTGGTAGGAGAGGAGATAGAAACCCTGGTCGGCGGCGTCCTGACCGATCACCTTGTGGCGCACGTCCGAAATGAACTCTTCCTTGGCTCGCGAGGAGAAGCGTGGGGAGGCGTCCGCATTGCGGAACACCTGCAGGGTGGACCGGTAGTGCAACTCGTCGCCCGGGTCGAACTTGTAACGCAGCTCGTGGCTGGCATCCTTGATCTTGAGGCTGGCCGGGTCGAGCTGAGGACTGAGGATGGTCGTCACGCGGGGTCTCCTTCCAGACGGGCCAGGGTGGCCAGGTATTCGGCTTTTTCGGGCGCCAGGGCCAGGGCTTTCCGGACGCTGTCCAGCGCTTCCACGCGCGCACCCAGGACATCCTGGCAGAGGGCCAGGTTATTCAGGGCATCGCCGTAGTCAGCGCGCAGGTCCAGCGCCTTCTCCAGCGCCTGCCGGCCCCGCTCGGGATCGCCTCCCTGCAGGAAGGCGGTGCCGCAGTGGTAATGCAGGTCCGCCCGGTCGGGCAGGAGCAACGCTGCCTTCTGGTAGGAGCGCGCGGCCTGCTCGAAATGGCGGAGCTTGAGCAGCGTGTCGCCATGAAGCTCGAACAGGCGCGCATCGTGCGGCTCGAGGATCACGGCCAGGCTGAGCGCGTTGAGAGCCTTGCCCCACTGCTCCGAGCGGTGCAGGGCCCGGGCCCACAGGCGCACGATGCGGGGCTCCCACTCCTCTTCGTTCTCATCCAGGGCGCGGTAGGCGGCTTCGGCCGCCTCGGCAAACTCGCCCTGCCCGTACAGGGCACAGGCCAGGTTGTACTCCACGTCCGGGGACGACCCGAGGCGGGCTGACGCGCGCAGGGCGTCGGCCGCCTCGGCATAGTCCTCCAGGTGCTGGCACGCCAGTCCCAGCTGGCGTTGATAGACCGGGTTGGTCGGATAGAGGGCCGCCGCCTGACGGAAGGCTGCGCGAGCGCGCTCATAGTTGGGTTGGGCCTGGAAGTAGAAGGCGCAGCCGAGACGATAGAAGTGCTCGGGATTGGTCGGATCGCCCTCCACGGCTTCCTGGTAGAAATGGATGGCGTCCCGGAACTCACCCTTGTTGAACAGCACTCCGGCGATGTCGGAGCGGTGCTCGGCCGAGGTGACGTCAAGCTCGCAGGCTTGTTTGAGGAAGAACAGCGCGTTGTCGCTGTCTCCCTGGACCGCGTAGAGGTTGCCCAGGGCGGCGTAATACTCCGCCTGGCCATCCTGCTCCACGGCCGAGGTGAGACAGTTGAGGGCTCGCTCGTGGTCCCCGTTGCGCGCCGCTTCCAGCCCCTCTTCGTAGAGGTCGCTGGCGCTCGGCATGCTCTCAGGCCCGCGCGCCGACGGTCAGCTTGCGGTAGCTGGGCCACCAGTCCCAGGTGGCCTTTTCCTGGCCGTCCTGGACGAAGGTCGACTTGTAGTCGGAGTGCGCGGTGTAGATCTTGGAGATGCCGAGCTCGCGGCAGGTCTTGATCTCGCCCTCGGTCACGAGCGCGTCGCCGGTCTCGTCCACCCAGACGTGAATGTTGTTCTTCTCCATGTCGGCCAGGGAGACATAGCCCTTCTCGTCCGCGTCCAGCTTGGAGAGCTTGGAGTAACCGTCCTTGAAGCCGCCGGCGTCGCCGAAGAGATGCTTGCCGTTGGGGACGTCCTGCCTGTCATCCGGCTGGCACAGGAGCGCGCCGCCCGGGTTGACCCACTCGACGAGCTCCTTCACTCCGTCGGCGTCCAGGTCGAACATCCGCTTGTTCTTGGCCGTGAACTTGTGGGGATGCGGTTTCCACTCGCCATCCTCGACCGGAGGCACGCCGTCCCCGGCGAGGTCGAGCAGGATCGGGGTGCCGGACTTCACGGCCGCCTCGTAGGAGGCCTGGGCCCTGGCGTAGGCAGCCTGGTCCTGCACGCCGCCGCCCTGGCAAGAGCCGCCGCCCTGCGCCATCGCGACCGAGATCGCCAGGCTGGTGGGGATGCCCTGCGAGTTCATGAACGTGACCGCCAGCGACATCGCCATCGCCGAACCGCCCGCGCCTTCGGCCGCGCCGCTCTGGCCGCCTTTGGCCTGGTAGAGGTTGGCGTAGGAGTCGTTGACCATCGACATCGACTTGCGCGTGCCGGAGAGCTTGCCTTTGCCGCCCACCTGACCATCGTGGCCCTTGAGGCCGATCTTGCCGAACTCCGATTCGACCATCATCTGCTTGTAGAGCTCGGCCGGACCCACCTTGTTGAGAGCCTTGGGATTCTTGAGCTTGGGGTCTTGCTTGCCCTGGGCATACTGCTGGCGAATCTGCTCGAAGGGCATCCCGAAGCGCTGCTCGAGCGCCTGCTTGAACTGCTGGGGGTTGGCGTTGGGCGGCAGCATCTGCATTCCGGCGCCCTTGCCCAGGCTCTTGGGGTCGGCGATCAGCTGCTGGATGGCCCCCGGGCCCTGCATCCCCGGTGCGAAACCCTGTCCGGCGCCCGGGCCCATGCCCGGGAAGGCGCCGGCGCCGGGCATCCCGGCCTGGGCGCTGGCGAACGGCATGCCATTGGGTCCAATACCCGCGAACGCCTGGGCTCCCGGAACCGCCGCGCCGGCGAACGGCTGGGCCCCGAACTGCGGTCCCCCAAGCTGCGGGAAGGCCATCTGCTGGGCCAGCGGATTCTGCTGCTGGCCGGCGCCACCCATCCCCGCGAAGAGGCTCAAAAGCGTCAGCAGCATCGGCAGTTGCTGGCCGCCCAAATCGGGAGCGCCCATTCCGAAGTTCCCACCCTGAAACGCCCCGCCGACGTGACCGTCGAAAAGGCCGGACATTCCAGGGTTCATGTCGAGCGAGGCCGTGAAGCCCGGGCCGCCGACGTAATTGGTCATGAGGGCAGGGTTGAAGTTGTTGGAGATCATGGAGCCCCTCCTGCAAGTCAGTGTGTTACCAATAACTTACCCCGAAGGATGGCCACATCTAGATGCCCGGTCTTTAAAAGCTTGTAAAAATTGTTGCCGTTTTGTTGCTTTCTAAGGTTTCCCTAAAGTCGCCCCTCAGGCGGCCAGGCCCAGAACCACCGGTCGCAGAGCCCGCAGATCGTGTCCTGCCAGCGTATTCTGGCGTGCCAGCTCGAGCTCCAGAAGAGCCACGGGCGAGCGGTAGCTTTCCGACAGCGCTTCGACCACCAGTTGAACCACCGGCTCGCGGTAGCAGTCCTCCAGGGCGTCCAGCAGCTCGAGGCAGGTCAGGGCCAGGCTCTGAAACGGGTGACAGACCACCGCCGCCGCCACCGCGGCCGCGCGCCACGGAAGGTGGCGGATGACACCCAGGCCCAGCCGAGCTCGGATCGAGGTCTCGGGAAACTGCGCCAGCACTTCCAGGGAGCGGGCCGCCAGACGGCCGGCTTCGTCGCGACCCGTGCGGGTGTCCGGCGGCGTGTAGGCCAGCAACTCGCGGGCGACCTGACCCAGAGCCCAGCTCGGGCGACGAAAGAGGGTGAGGCCCGTGCGGCACAGATGGAGCTCGGTGCTGGGGGAGCTCGACTCCTCCAGGAGCGCCCGGGTCAGGGTGAGAGCGGGCGAGCCCGTGTCGCTGGCCAGCCAGTATACGGCCGCGACAGCCGCGGCTCGCCGATCCGTGAGAGACGGCAGGTCGGCCAGCGCGCTCCACACCCCGGCGGGTCCGCCCAGCCGGGCTTGCAGAATGCGGCGCGATTCTTGCTCATGGACGGCCTTGCTGAGGATCTGCAGAAGCGTCATGGTGGCGAGCCTCCCGAAAGGATTCTTGCATACCTCAACTCGACCGCAGGCTGGAAAGTTGTAACCGAACGGTTAACAAAATGTGTCCGATCGATGAACTCGTTCAGCTCCCTTTCAGGCTCGAATGCTACGCATGGAGGATGCAGAACCATGTGCCCCTCTGCCATGACGCCGTCGCGCGCATGGACCAGAGCTACTTGCTCTTTGGGACGAAAAAGCGAATCGCTGCGGCCAACGAGGCGCTGGACCAGCTGGCGGCAACGCCCGAGTTCCGGCCGGCCGTCGAGATCGCCCGCGAGATGGCGGCCGCTCAACCCAAAGAGAGTCTGCGCGTGCCCCTGCTGCGCGAGAGCCTGGTGCGTATGGGGGCTCAGAGCGCCGCCGCGGCGGCCGGCAACAGCTCGTTCCTGGCCGGGGTCGCCCTGGCCGCCGCTGGCAGCGAGGCCTCCCCGAGCCTGCTGGACCGCGGGATCAGCATGGTCGCGACCGCTTCCCACGACTCCCTGGCCCAGGCTCTTGTGAACAGGAACGCAGGCCGGGCCGGGCTCCAGGTCCTCGATCAGGAGCGCCCCGCCGACCCGACCCAACTGGCCGCCTGGGCCAGCGGCATCCCGACCCAGAATCTCAACAGCAGCGCTCGCCAGGCGCTGCACAAAGCGACCCTGGAGCAGCTCGCCTCGTCGGGAGCCGAAGGTCCCAACCTGCTCAACCAGCTCAAGACCGATGCCGTTTTGCAGCCCGGTCTGGCCGAGCTGGGGCGTCCCGGAGCGACCCCGCTCTCGGTCGCTGCTGCCGTGCTCGCCCAGGTGCCCGCGGAGAAGCGCGCCCAGGCCGAGAAGGAGCTCGTCGCCAGCCTCCCGCCCACCTGGCAGGCACTGGCCACCCACTGGCTCGGGCAGGCCTCCAGCGACGCCGAGAAGGGCGCTGTTCTGCGCGGCCTGGCCGAAGGTGCCCAGCGCCAGGATGCCAATGCCCTCGGAGCCCTGCGCACGGCTTCGTCGGAGACCAGACTCACCCCGGCCCTCGCCCGAACGGCTCTGGACTCGATCCAGGCCCAGCTCAACCAGCCGGATTTCCCGGGCTTCGCCGCCTGGTGTCAGCAGAAGAATCTGGCCAGCGACCAGGTGCTCGACGAATCGCTGGATATGCTCGAGGGCAAGCTGGATGGCGCTGCCGCCCAGCGGCGGGCCAGCGCGCGCCGCTCCGACTTGATGAGCGAGTGGCTGGAATCGAAGGCCACCACCGAGCAGCCCGGGCAGGCCGCTTTCCTTCGCTCTCTGGCGGTGGTGGCACAAAATCAGCCCTCCGAGCCGCTGGACTGGATGCTCGACGCCGAAGCTGCCCACCCTCAGGACCCGGGGCAAGCTCTCAGAGCCTGCGGCGGCCGCATCGAAAAGCTTCCCGCCGAGGTGGCCCAAAAGGTCACCAGCGCCTGGGCCCCCCTGGCGAGCACGCCCGAGCTGGCCGACAAGCTTCGCCTGGCTGGCTCGAGTCACGATGCGCTGCGCCAGGCTGCCCTGGCAGGTCTGGCGGGCAACCAGACCGCTCTCCAGCTCGGCTGCACCGCCATGAATTACCGCAACGACCAGCATGTCATGGGCAAGGAGCTGGAAAGTTTTCTCCCGTCCGACTGGCGTACGTTTACCACGCGCCTGATCAACGGCGCGCCGAGCGATTCGGTGAAAACCCTGATCTACAGCTACTGCCTGGGGCAGGCGTCGCAGGCTAAGCCTCTGCAACCGGATACCTACACGCCCATCCTCAACTCGCTGTTGCGCTCGCAGGTCCCTGACGCGCAGGGCGATTCCTTGTATCTGGCCCTCTACGACACGCAGGACGCGGCCGGGAAACAGCGCCTGGACAACTGGATGCAGATCAGCCGTAAGCTCAAACTGACGGGCGACGCCTCAGCGCGCGGCGCCGTGCGCCTGATGTCCGATCCCAAGCTCACGGCCGGCCTGGTGGCCTCGGATACCGTCGCGCAGACGCGCGATCCCCGCTCCACGCTGGAGCTTTTGCGCTGGGAAGCAGACTGCGCCAGGAAGGCGGCCAACCCCAAACAGGAGGCCTACCTCAGCGCGTTCGTGGCTGGTTGCGAGGCGGCCTTTACGGATAAAGGCAAGGATGCGGCCGCGCTCAACGCTTTGAATTACTGGAAGCGCCAGCCCGAGCCCAAATCTCTGCAGGAAGCGATCAACATGGTGAACGCAACCGCGCAGAGCTTCGGGGATACGGTGCAGAGCCAGGCGGCTCTGGCGGATGCCCTGCCCCTGCTCAAGCCCCTGTGCTCGCAGCCCGGCGAGGAGCCGATGCTGGACTTGCTGATCAGGACCGCGCAGCGTCAGGATTTTGCTGATCCCACTTCCCAGAGCGGAGTGCTGGTGCGGGCGGCCGGCTATCTCGATAACGCGCGCACCACGCGCGGTGAGCCGCTGGCCTGGCTGGGCGTCAACTTGATCGGCTCTTGTCAGGAGGATGCGCTCAGCATGGAGCGCGACGTGATGCAGGCCATCAAAGACGACGCCAAAGCCCAGGGCGACAAGCAGCGCGAGGAGGTGGCCGGTTACTATCTCGACCTCGAGTCCTGGCTGCCGCCCAACGAGACCGTCGGAATGCTCCGGGCCGGCCTCAACCTGCTCACGCAGCAGAAATACTCCTTGCAAGACGCCGTCAAGAACACCCAGTGGCCGACCAGCGTCGCGCGTATGGCGGCTTACGCCAAGTGGGGCGAGCTCGTCTCCACCAGTGGGACCCCGCTCCTACGCCATCAGGGGAGCTTCCTGCGCAAGCTGGCCGACTTTCCCCTGGAGAACGTCGATCAGCGAGCCAACGCGATGTACTACGCTTTCTACAACATTGGCACCCAGCCTGCGGCCGACCCGATGAAGCAGCTCTGGACCATGGGACAGACCGCCTTCCAGCAAGCCGGCAACGGCACCCAGGGACTGCGGATGGCCCGCCTGACCTGTCAAGAGCTCCAGGGCCTGGCCCAGGACACCGCCAGGACACTCGAAGCCGAGTATTTTGGCGTGATGGACAAAGTGCTGGCGCTCGAGCTTCCCCATACGACCGACCGCTATTACCTGGCTCAGGCGTTTCTGACGCTGGAGGCCCAGAAGGACCCGCAGGACATCTCGCGCATCGGCGGCTTCCTGACTCACGCCGCCGGTTACGTCCAGGAGTCGAGCCTGCCCCTGGTGGTCAACACGCTCCTGGACGGCCTGGCGGCCTCGTGCAAGGGCTGGGGGGACACGAAAGTGCTGTTGCCCCTGATCGAGAACGCCTCGCGCACTCTACAGAGCGATTGCTCGCGCAACAAGGTGATTCAAGTGGCCCAGGAGCTGACCCAGAAGCTGGCCAACTACAAAGAGAATTACTGGCTGGTCGTCTCGGCCCAGGGCGGTCCGCGCAGCGAGATTCAGGAACGCAACGACTCGGTGATCGTGGGCGGCGTCAGGGTTGCGAAGGGCCGCTCCGAATCAGCCTGAGCGCGGCCTCGCCCCGGGGCGAGAGGCGATAGCCGACCGGCAGGCTCTCGGTCAGACCCAGGGCCTTCAGGCGCCGCACGTTGGCCTTGAAAGGAAGTTTCTCGAGCCCCAGACCCGTGGCCAGGGTCAGGGCCAGCACGGCCGGATTGGCCTCGATCAACTCCAGGTAGACGCGCGTCCAGGGGCCCATCTTTTCCAGGCGGGCCAGGAGTGCCCCCGGGTCGAACTCCAGGTCCTGGCGGAGCGCGATGCGCGGGTCCTCGCCGGCCCAGCCCACCTCGATGCGGTAGAGGTCGCCGGGCTTGTCCAGCATCTTCCGCAGTGCCTCGAGCGTGGCGAAGCCCGCCTTGCGCGCCTCGCGCAGGGTCAGCTTGCCTGGTTCGATGCGCGCGACTTTGTGGATGGCCACCACCCCCTGGCGCGTCTTGAGCGTGCCTCCGGTCTTCACGGTCGGCTTCAGCCAGCGCCGGAACACCAGCGTGACTTTTCCCTCGCGAATGCCGTTCAGGGTGTCGTTGCGCAGCAGCATCAGTAGGGGAGGCCCAGGGCTTTGGTCAGCAGCTCCATGAACGGCGACACCTTTTCGCAGTAGCTGCTGAAGCGGTCCACGAAGTCCTTGCCGCAGGCCTGCTTCTGGGTAAACGTCATGCTGGCGATGAAGTCTTTGCGCTTGAGATCCTCGATGAGAGGATGGTCGGCGCCAAAGCCCTGAGGGGGTCGCTTGAGCTGCTCGCCGCCCAGCGCCAGGCCGTCGGTGGCCGAGGTCCACCGCCCGGGTCGGGCGTCGATGGCTTTCCGCACCAGAGCCGCCGCGGCCGGCTCGGGGTGATACAGTCCCGCTCCGGCAAAGACCATTCCCGGCTCGAGGTGGAGGTAGAACCCGGGCGCGTGGATATTCCTGGCATCTTCGTGGCGGAACTGCGCTGCGGCGTGCGTCTTGTAAGGGGACTTGTCGTGGGAGAACCGCACGTCGCGGTAGATTCGGAAGAACGATCGCTTGTCGGCCACGAAGTGAGCGCTGATCCCCTCGAGGCGCGGCTCGAAAGCCTCGATGAAGCGCATGAAGGGCTCTTTGACCACCGCTTCGTAACGCTTCTTCTGGCTTTCAAACCAGGCCTTTTCATTGTTCTCCTTCAGTTCGGTCAGAAAATTGAACAGGTCCTCGGAGAACACAACCATCGGAAGAATCCACCTTTTCGAAGTCGAGGCAGCTTGCCCGGTTTGTTACTTTTTCCTGCTTGTCTTCCAAGCCGGACCTCATTTGTGAGAGAATATTAACATCGGCCGGACGCAGTTCACTGTCGCTTCACCGGCCCCGGGTAGACTGGCTACGATGACCACCTAGGAGGGCCCATGGATCCGATCGCTATCGCCGTCAATACACCCACCGCCGCGCCGGCCTCGCTGGGAGGAGCTCCCGCCGCCAATGCCAATGGGCAGGCCGCACCCGCGCAAGGACAGCAGCAAGTCAACTCCAACCCCATCGCGCCCATCGAGGCCAACCAGGCCTCAGACGCTTTGTTCGCGGGCTTCCAGGGGCTGCTGGCTCCGGGCCAGATGGGGCTGCAGCAGAAGCAGGGCAATCAGAATCCCCTGCTGGGCAAGATGATTGGTGAACTGACCGACAAAGAGCTCGATTCCGTCTTCGGCAGCCGGACCGATCAGGCCAAGACCTTTGCCTCCGCCCAGCCCAATACGCTGACTGCCGACGTCGTCGCCCTGCAACAGGATCCGCAGGCGATGGACGAGATCATGGAGCTGATGGAGCTGCGTCCCGACCTCAAGATGGACGACTTGATGCAGAAAGACTCCAAGGGCAACCTGATGATCAACGGCGCGGTGCGCGATCCGAACTCGCGCGACCTGATGGTCAATCGCCCCGACATCAAGCCCGAGAACCTCACCGAAATGCGGTCTTCGTTCGCGGCCGACCTCAAGCAACCGGCGCTGACCGACCAGGTCTACAAGGACGCCGTGAACCTGCTCAAGATCCGCAACGACATCGTCCCCAAAGATCTGGCGATGTTGATGACCAAGATGATCAAAGGCACCGGCGGCGCCAACGATCCGGCCAACGCCGTGGCGGCGGCCGACATGTTCAAGACCGGCACCAAGCTCATGGCCACCCGCACGGATATCCAGCCGCAGGACGTGGCCAAGATGTCCGACACCGTCTCCAAGTTGGGCGGCAAACAGGACCAGAAGTCGGGCATGAAGGTGGCCAACGCGTTCGCGCAGGCGGCCGATTTCCTCATCACCAAGCCCGGCTCGCAGGTGGGCGACGTGGTGCAACTCGCCAACACCGTGCGCCAGAAGATGCCCGGCGAGAGCGGAGATGATACCGATGCTCGCGTGAACGTCTTCGGCACGGGTCTCCAGATGATGAAGATGGTCCCCGGTCTGAACGCCGACGGCGTGGGCACGCTGATGGACAAGGCGGCTCAGGGTCCGCCGCCCCGCCAGGGTCAGGACATGATCAACGCCTTCAACACGATGGGCACGAACCTGGTCAACGGTCGCGGCAACATGAACGTGATGCTCGACAAGAATCAGAAGGTCGACCCCAAGGGCAAGCAGACGCGCGAAGGCGAGATCATGCTCGACAAGAACGGGCGCGAGGTGGCCCCCGTCCAGCCGGTTCCGGGGCGTCCCGAGGGCGGCCAGAACAACGCCGGCAACCAGGGACCGGGTGGCCAGCAGGGTCAGGGTCAGCAGGGCCAGGGCGGCCAGGGCCAGGGGAACCAGCAGCAGAGCGGCGGCGGGCCTCAGCTCAGCACCGAGATCGGGCCGGAGCCGACCCCCATCCCCGGGCAGCTTATCCCGCGCCAGCTGAGACAGCTTTCGACCTGAGCCGACCGGCGCCCGGCCCTCGCGCGCATGCAAGCTCGCCGAGGGCCTCTTTGCGTGCTCTCAGACGGGGGGCGCGCTCAGCAGGAAACGGGCCATCGCGCCGGCGATCAGGTCGCCGTTCAATTCGGCCGCGCGACGCACGAGCTCTCGCGCCTCGTCGCCCGTCGTGAGCTGGCTCAGGCGTAGCAGCAGGCGCGTGTGCAGGTTCGGCTCGTCGTTGTGCTCCAGAGCCACCCGCAGGGGGATCGCCGCCTCCTCCTTGCGACCCACCCCCTCCAGAGCCAGCGCCTTCCGGTAGAGCAGGGGAGCCAGCAGGGGCGCTTCCGCCAGAGCGCGATCGGCGGCCGCCAGCGCCTCGGCCGGAGGCAGGTGCTCCAGCGCCATCAGGGTCTCCCAGACGTCGTGGGCCAGGCGGCCCGCGGCCAGCTCGCGCGCCAGCCAGAGGTCGGTGCGCGCATGATACCAGCCGGGACCCAGACGCTCGACCGTCTCGTACGCCCGGATGCCTTCTGCGTACTGCTTCAGGTAGACCCGAGTCAGTCCGACCATGAAGGGCGGGTCCGGATCGTGCGGGTCGGCGGCTGCGGCCCGCTCGAACAACGCCAGCGCGGGCGCGAATTGGCCCTCGCCGGCCAGCTGCTTGCCCTCCCGGTTGAGACGTTGCGACTCGCCCAGGCTGGCGCGATTGCGCACGAACCCGAACTGCACGCGGGCATTGGGGCGGTAACGCATCTGGTCGAGCTCGGTCTGCTGCCCGTCCACCGAGGCCACCACGCGCAACAAGGGCTCGGTTCCCACCGTGTCGGCCCGCCGACGCCACTCTTGCGAGCCCAGCAGCCGGGCGATCTCGAGCGCGTGCTGGCGGGCTTTGTCGGTCCGGCCGCGGTAGCGCTCCAGCTCGAACAGCTCGGTGAGGTAGCGGGCCATCGCGGGGGGATCCGGGGAGACGATGTCCAGAGCTCGCCGGGTCGCCTTCTCGGCCTCGTCCAGCTGGCCGAGGTGGAACTGACAGGCAGCCAGAGATCCCAGCGTGTAGGAGCGCAGATGCTCGGCGCCCGTTCCGGCCAGGCCCTCGGTGTCGCGCAGCAGGGTCACGAGCTCGTCCCGGGCGGTCGTATGCTCCTGCGCCTCCAGCTTGCGCTGCGCGTCGGCGAGGCGGCGCTGCCACAGGACCACGGGGTTGGTTTCGTCGGCTCCCTGGAGCAGCGTGATGAGGGACGGATCGCCCATCCGCTCGGCAAAGAAGCGCGCCACCGAGACGAGCCCGTTGCCGTAGAGCTTGATCTGCTCACGGTCCTGGCGGATCGACTCGGGGGCCTGACGCCAGCCGGGAAAGTCTTTCGCGATGGACTCGCGATGCTTGCGGCACAGGCCCGCGAAGACTTCGGCGTCGCCCCGGGCCGCCGCCTCGAACAGTTGCTGCCGCAGATCGGGTTTCTTGCCGAAAAGGTTGAAGAAGGCCACGCAACCTGGCATTTGGGATAGGCATCGGCATCCCTTCCAGCGAACCGCCAGCGTATGGATGCTGATGCGCTTGTCGTTGGCGGGGGACTTGCGGGCCTGGTGGCCGCCACCGAGCTGGCCGATCGCGGTCGCCGGGTCCTCGTGCTGGATCAGGAGCCCGAGCAGAGCCTGGGAGGTCAGGCGTTCTGGTCCTTCGGCGGCCTGTTCCTGGTCGACTCGCCCGAGCAGCGTCGCCTGGGAATCCGCGACTCTCACGACCTGGCCCTGGCGGACTGGCTGGGAACCGCCGCTTTCGACCGCCAGGAAGATCACTGGCCGCGCCGCTGGGCCGAGGCCTACGTGGCCTGGGCCGCAGGCGAGAAGCGCGCCTGGCTGCAAGCGCTGGGCGTGAAGTTCTTCCCCGTGGTCGGCTGGGCCGAGCGCGGGGGGCACGGGGCGGTCGGGCATGGCAACTCGGTGCCCCGCTTCCATGTCACCTGGGGCACCGGACCCGGCCTGCTGGAGCCGTTTCTGCGCCGGGCTCGCCAGAGCAGCATCGACTTCCGGTTCCGCCATCGCGTCAACGAGCTGATCACCGAGAACGGCGCCGTCGTGGGCGTGCGCGGCGAGATTCTGGAGCCGAGCGCGGTGCAGCGGGGCCAGAGCAGCTCGCGCATCGTGACGGGCGAGTTCGAGCTGCGCGCCCAGGCGATCATCGTCACGTCCGGCGGCATCGGAGGCAACCACGACCTGGTGCGCCAGAACTGGCCCGCCCGGCTGGGAGAGCCGCCCGGGAGCATGATCTCGGGCGTACCGGCCCACGTCGACGGGCGCATGCTCGGCATCACGCAGCAGGCCGGCGGCCGCGTCATCAATCCGGACCGGATGTGGCACTACACCGAGGGGATCCAGAACTGGAACCCCATCTGGCCCAAACACGGCATCCGCATCCTGCCGGGCCCCAGCTCGCTCTGGTTGGACGCCCGCGGCAACCGCCTGCCGGTGCCGTTGTTCCCCGGTTTCGACACTCTGGCCACGCTGCGCTACCTGCGCACGACGGGCTACGACTACTCCTGGTTTGTGCTCACCCAGAAGGTGATCGAGCGCGAGTTCGCGCTCTCGGGCTCGGAGCAGAACCCCGACCTGACCAATCGCAGCGTGCTGGGAGTGCTCGGGCGCATCCTGCCGGGCGCGCCGGCCCCCGTGGAGGCGTTCAAGAAGAAGGGCGCCGATTTCGTGGTGGCCCGGGACCTGCCCACCCTGGTCCAGGGCATGAACCGACTGACTGCGGAGCCTCTGATCGACCCCGCGCGCCTGGAGCACCTCATCCGGGTGCGCGATCTCCAGCTCGACAACGAGTATGGCAAGGACCTGCAGCTGATCGCCGTGCGGGGGGCTCGCAAGTATCTGGGCGATCGCCTGATCCGCGCGGCCAAGCCGCATCGCTTCCTGGACCCTCGCATGGGTCCGTTGATCGCCGTCAAGCTGCACATCTTGACCCGCAAGACCCTGGGCGGGCTCGAGACGGACCTCGCAGGCCGCGTCATCGGCCAGGACGGACAACCCATCGCCGGGCTTTTCGCCGCCGGTGAGGTGGCTGGCTTTGGTGGGGGAGGGATGCACGGTTACAGCGCCCTGGAAGGGACGTTCCTGGGGGGATGTCTGTTCTCCGGTCGGAACGCCGGTCGGGCGGTCGCAAGCCAGGTGGGTTGAAGAAAATTCTCCACGCCGCACGAGACGCACTGCGGGTGCGTGTTCGTAACCGATCGGCCCGACAGGCAGGAAATTGAACAATTTCCGGCGAATCTTCGCACCGAAAACACGCGGAGGTCTGTGCTGGTCGTGAAAACGAGAATCTTGGGTGTCTGCTTCCTGCTGGCACTGTCGTTGCCCACCGTGGCCCAGACACCGGAGCCCGGTGCCACCGCCACTCCGCTTCCGCAGAAAGCCAAGAAGGTCGACTACCGCTACTACAAGGTCACCGACAGGGACACGATTGATACGATCTGCCTGATGAACAATTGCGACCTGAAGACGCTGACCGACCTCAATCCCCAGCTCAAGCTGCGTCGCCCTCAGGAGGTGGGCATCCTTTTCGTGCCCGCCCCTCCGCCCCCGCCGCCGCGCAAGCGCCGGGCCAAGCCGGTCGAAGTCGAGGAGGGCGGCAAGATCGAGGCCAGCACGCCCGATGACCTGACCCCGGACGAGATCGCCTACCTGATCGACACCTCGGTTGGCAAGAATGCGAGTCGCGCCGCCGTCGTCGCGGCGCCCATCGTGGACAACCACCGCAACGTGTTCTATGGCTCCGACGGAAAGGCCGTCTACGTTCCCACCGCGGCTCCGCCGCCCCCGCCGCCCTCGAAGGTGTCCGACGCCAGCGAGCACCGTCGCGGTCTTTCGTCCCGTCGCGGTCGCGCCATCGGCGGCCTGCTGGGCACTGCCCGCAAGTATATGGGCGTCCCCTACGTCTGGGGCGGCGAGGATCCCAGCGGCTTCGACTGCTCCGGCTTCCTGCAGCACGTCTACGCCCGCCACGGCATCGCTTTGCCCCGAACGGCCGACCTGCAGTTCAACGTGGGCAAGAAGGTCGAGCGCGGCAAAGAGCAGCCGGGTGACATGATCTTCTTCGAGACCTATTGCCCCGGGCCGTCCCACTGCGGCATCTACATCGGCAAAGGCTTCTTCATCCACGCCTCGTCCTCGCGCGGCGTGACCATCTCGAACCTGAGCGAGGATTTCTTCGCCTCGCGCTACCTGGGCGCCAAGCGCGTCATCGGGGCCAAGAAGAGCTGAATCGGCGCGATTTCTTACTGGCAACGGCGGCTCTCGGGGCCGCCGTTTCGCTTCCCGCCATGAGTGAGCCCCGCTTGCTGACCACCTTCTCCGACCTCGACGCGGGCGAGCAGCGCGAGATCGTCTCGAGCTTGAAAGCCATGCAGGGGCCGGCCCAGACCCCGCAAGAGCGTCTGGCCGGTGGGCGGGCCTGGCTGGCGGGGAAGGAGACGGAGGCGGGCCGCTGGGTCGAGGTGCCCGGTGGGCCGCGCGTGCGCGTCGTCGATGCGTCGCAGCCCCGCGGAGTTCTGCTCGACATTCACGGCGGCGGCTGGTGCCTGGGGACGGCCCTGAGCGACGAGCAGAACCTGACGCGCCTCAGCACCGAGCTCCAGCTGACCACGGTGAGTGTAGACTATCGCCTCGCCCCGGAGCACCCCTTTCCCGCCGGGCCCGATGACTGCCTGACCGCGGCCCGCTGGGTGCTGGAAAACTATCCCGGTCCGTATTTCATGCGGGGCGCTTCGGCCGGGGCGCACCTGGCGGTTGCGACCCTGGTCGGCCTGGGCGGGGGATTCGACCGGGTCGTGCTGTTCTATGGAGTGTACGACCTGGCCGGGACTCCCTCACGCCTGCGAGCTCTGGACGAGGCGCATCCCGACCTGTCTCCGAGCAGCATGGAGGACTACACGCGCTGGTTCCTGGGCGACCGCGAGCGCAGAAATCCCGAAGTTTCGCCACTCTACGCGGACCTCGTGAACATGCCCAGGGCCCTCATGCTGGTGGGCACCCAGGACATTTTGTTGGACGATACGCTGTTTCTGGCGTCTCGGTGGGCCGCGGCCGGCAACGAGGTGGAGCTGGCGGTCTATCCCGAGGCCCCGCACGGATTCGACGGCTATCCCACCGCCATGGCGCGCGACGCGCAGCGCCGCGAGGCTCAGTTCTTGGGCTGATCGGCCCCTTCCCACTCGCGCTTCTTCATCTTGACCCGCACGCCGCCCACCACGAGCGAGCCATTCTGCTCGCCGATGGCGCCGGAGTCGCCCAGCCCGGCGGAAGCACGCGCCATCGCCAGCAGTGATCCCTGCGCCGGGGCCGGCAGCTCGGTGACCCGGGCCAGGGTTTCCCGGAGGATCGGCAGATCGTCCTTGTAGTCGGAGGATTCGTCCAGCCGCGCATCCAGCCGCTCGACCAGCGCCTTCATCTCGGGCGTGTCGTACAGCGCGCACACGGCCTTCAAAGCCGCCTGGCCGGCCCGCGAGGCGCTCTTGGGGTTGATGGTGAGGGCGGCATCCAGCACCCGCTCGCCCAGGACGCCCGGGCCGGGACGTGGATTCTGGCTCAAAGCTTCCAGCCCGACCTTGCAGACCGCCAGTTGGGCCAGGAACGTGCTGGTCTGGCTGGCGGCGGCGAAGGCCACCGATGCGATCGGCTCGTGCTCCAGCTTGCCTTTGAAGGCCCCCAGTGCGATGGCAGCGACCTCGCCTTTGTCGATCGGGCTGTGCGGGTAGACCATCAGGGTGTCGACCACCCGCTTCATCGTCGCCAGGGTGTCCTTCTGGCCGGCGTCCTGGTCCTCCAGGATGGTCCGTCCGGCCAGCAGGCACACCCGGTAGTCATTGCTCTTCTCGAGCATCTGGAGGCCGATTTTGGCGGCCGGGGCGTCCACCTCTTTGAGCAGCTCCAACATTGTGTCGTAGCTCTTCTGCACGCCGGTCACGCGGTCGAGACGCTGGACCAGGGTGGGCGGCGCCTGAACGACCGGCGCGGCGTCCCCAGGGGCGGGACTCGTGTCCGCCAGTCTGGTCAGAACCTCTTTGTAGAGGCGCCCGTCCGCGTTGTGGGTTCGGTTCAAGGAGACCTGCTTGAGCGCTTCGCCGGCCTCGGGCCGGTCGCTCAGCGTGCGGCAGGCGAGCTCGCCGATCTTGGCCTGGTCGATCGGAAAGCGGTCGCAGACAGCCATCATCTCCAGCCCGAGGCGGGCCACGTTGTTGCCTTCCATGGCCTCGGGCTGCTTGAGAGCCGCGCGATAGATGGACAGCTCGCAGTCGTAGTTCTGGACCGCGGTGGCGGCCTGGACGCAGAAGCTCCCCGCCACCTGGCAGGCCGAGCGCAGCGACATCCATTGCATCGCGGCCCGACCCAGCTTGATCTTCTCGCCGCCGTCCTGCCCGAACTCGGTCATCCGCAGGGCCTGCTTGTAGAGCTCCTGTGGGCTGGCTTCTCTGTCGGGCTCCCGCTCGTAGCGGTCCGACATCTCCGTCAGCATCGAGCGCACTTTGGGAGAAGGCGCGGCGGCGGCCATATGACCGGCGAGTGAGGACAGATCGCGGTGGACCACGTTCATACCCGAGCAGCTTAGCCGCTCGCCCTCAAGAAAAGCTTACACCTCGACGATGCCGCAGGTCTCACTGTCGGGGTCGAACATCAGGCGCGCTTTGCCCTTCTCGAGCATTTTGAGCAGCCGGGCCACCTTCTGCGAGACGGCGGTGTGCTCGGTGCCATCGCGCGAGGCGATCTCCTCGAGCAGGCCCTGCAGGGCCTCGGGAGTGAGCTGGCGGAAGGGGATCTCCATGCCGCAGGGTTGCACGGGCGGGGGAGGAACCCTGCGGGCATGAAAGCGATTTGGAACGGCAAGGTCATCGCCGAGAGCGATCAGACGGTGGTGGTGGAGGGCAACCATTACTTCCCGCCGGAGAGCGTCCACAGCGAGTTTCTCAAGCCCAGCAGCCACACCTCGAGCTGTTTCTGGAAGGGCACGGCCCATTATCACGATCTGGTCGTCGATGGCCAGACGAATGCGCAGGCGGTCTGGTACTACCCCGAGCCCAAGAAGGCGGCCGAGCAGATTCGCGGCCGGATGGCGTTCTGGAAGGGCGTCAAGGTCGAGTAAGCTCGTCCAGTCGCGCCCGAACGCCCGGGCTTTGCAGGTCGGACAGGCGCATCTCCAGGCCGTCCCGGCCGTGGTAGTAGCCCGGCAGGCGCTCCACGACCGTGAAACCGCACCTGGTGTACAGGCCCTGGGCGGTCGTGTTCTCGGCGTCCACCTGGAGGTCGCACGAAGACGCGCCCCCGTCGGCCAACTGCCCGACGGCGTGAGCCAGCAGCCGTTGTCCGATGTGCTGTCCGCGGGCCTCCGGCAACACGCAGAGCGAATCGATGTTGCCATGCATGTTCGCCAGCACGTAGCCGACCGCGTGGCCGCCCATCATGGCGATGGTGACGGCACAGGGGACGCTGGTGAGGTGCTGGCGGAAATCGCGCCGCGACCAGGGCTCGCCCACCACACCGCCGGTAAAGCACTGCTCGTCCATCTCGGCCAGCAGGTCGGCGTCGGCGGGGCCGCCCTCGACGAGCTGCACCTTCGGGGGCAGGGGGCGAGGGCTGGCGGCCGTCGGGCGGATTTGCATCCGCAGCATGTTAGGGTCCGGGGCTGAAAGAAGCCTGAAAGGGGAGGGCTGCCACCAGTCGGGTGCCGAGTCCGGGACCGCTGAACAGCTCCAGACGCCCCCCCACGCGGTCCAGCCGCTCGCGGATGCCGCGCAGACCGAAATGACCCGGGTAGTCGCGGTCCACCTCGAAGCCCACCCCGTCGTCGGAAATCCGCAGGGTGAGCTCGTGGTCCTGAATCCTCAGCTCGAGCATCACGTTGCGGGCTTTGGCGTGCTTCACCACGTTGTGGAGAGTCTCCGAGGCCACCCGCACCAGGGTGTGGCGCTGCTCGGCGGTGAGCTCGGGCTCCGCGATCAGCCGCTCATCCACCATCAGCCCGTGACGAGTGCGCATCGCCTCCGCGTGACGGCTGAGCGCCTCCACGATGCCCGAGTCGTCCACCGACTCGGGGCGCAGCGAGTAGAGCAGGGCCTGCATCTCCTTGGCGGCGCCCTCGACGAGCGACTGAGCGTACTCCAGCGGCTCGGCCGCTCGGGCCGGGTCCCGCTCGAGCTGGGCCCGGGCGGTCTTGATCCCGAGCGTGATGCCGTAGAGCGCCTGGCTGACCGAGTCATGCAGCTCCTGGGCCAGGCGGGCTCGCTCCTCGAGCGCCGCCTTCTCCTGCAGCTCCTCCATCAAGCGGGCGTTCTCCACGGCCACGGCGGCCAGGTCGGCCAGCGTGCGCATGAACGTGGTCTCCGCTTCACCCAGAGCCGCCTCGGCGTCGTAAAACCCCGTCAATGCTCCCAGCACGGCGCCCCGGAACTTGATCGGGACGGCCATGGCCGCGTCCCACTCGTTCCAGGGCTGGCGGCGCCTCAGGTCGCGGTCCACCACGACCCCGCCCGACTTGATCGCCTCCCGGGCCGTGAGGGGACCACCTTCCTCCCAGACTCGCGAGAATTCGCTCCAGTAGCCGTCGGAAAGCCCGGTCAGGCAGCCCGGGCTGCCGTCGGCCAGCACCACCAGACAGGCCCGCGCCAGGGTGGTCTGAACGACCTTCTGGCAGAGCGAGGAAAGCGTTTCCTGGAGGTTTCCCTGGTAGGCCAGGCTCGAGGCGAAGTGGCTCAGGGTAGCCATCCGGTGGACGAGCCGGCGCCCCTCGGTGACGTCGAGCACCACCACGGCCACTACCTTACGGTCGGGCAGGTCGATGTGGAAGTGGAGCATCTCCACTTCGCGCTCCTCCCCGTCGGGACGCACCACGCGCGACGGGTAGCGAACCCTCTGCGGGATGCGCGGGTCGGCCACCCGCTCGCGCATGGCTTCGCGCTCGCTCTCCGCGAAAACGAGCTGGTAGTCGGTGCCGAGCATCTCGTCGAGCGATCGGCCAACGATCTCCTGGGCGGCCGGGTTCATGAACAGCACGCGCCGATAGGGGTCGACCGCCGCTACCCCGGCCGGGGTCGAGTTGGCCAGCACCGGCATGAGGCGCGGGTCGAAGACGTTCTCGATGGGCTCGAACGGCGGGATCACAGGCGGTGTTGCACCGCGTAGAGCGCCGCCTGGGTGCGGCTCGCCAATCCGAGCTTGGACAGCAGGTTGCTCACGTGCGTTTTGACGGTTTTCTCGGTGATGGCCAGGGCCCCGGCGATCTCCCGGTTGGATTCGCCATTCGCGAGCCGCTTGAGCACCTCGGTCTCGCGCTCGGTCAGCTTCTCGGGCTTCTCCGAGGAGCGCACTTCTTTCATCAGCCGCTCGGCGGCCTGGGGCGAGAGCTGCACCTGGCCGTTGGCGGCGGCCCGGATGGCGTGGCACAGCTCCTCGGCGCGGGCGTCCTTGAGCAGGTAGCCCATCGCCCCGGCCCGCACCGCCCCGACCACCGAGGCGTCGTCCAGCACGCTGGTCAGCGCCACCACCTCGGTTTCGGGCAGCTCGAGCTTGAGGCGGGCGATGGCGGCGATGCCGTCCATGCGAGGCATCAGGAGGTCCATCACCACGACGTCGGGCCGCAGCTGGTGCGCCTGCTGCACCGCCTCGAGCCCGTCCGAGGCCTCGCCCACGACCTGCAGCTCGGGGTCGAGCTCCAGGAACATCCGCAATCCCTGACGGACGACCGCGTGGTCGTCCGCTATCAAGATCCTGATCCCCACCCCGGACCCTTCGCTCAGGTCCCCGCCCGCTACTCCCTGATCCCCACCCCGGACCCTTCGCTCAGGTCCCCGCCCGCTACTCCCTGATCCCCACCCCGGACCCTTCGCTCTACTCCCTACTCCCTACTCCCTACTCCCATCTCCGATCTCCCATCTCCCATCTCCAACTCAGAGCCAACGATTGAACCTCCAGGTATTCGTCCGCCCCCGCCCGGTGACCCGGATGGCCCACCCGCCGTCGGTGAACGTCCCCATGAACGCCGAGCCACCGTCATTCATGTTGTAGGTAAAGGTATTCTGGTCGATCCACTCGGCCCGGCAGACCATCGTCGGTCCCTGCTGCGGGTAGACTTTGATGGTGAACTGCATGCTGTCCGAATTGATGATGTGCACCACGTTGCCGGAGGTGGAATACCACTCGCTCGTCTTGCCGGCAGCCAACACGCCGGCAGTTAACAACGCCATCGTCACGAGGATGAGCACTTTTCGCATGATTGAATGCTAGCGGCTCGTACGGGGCAATGTTGGACGCCTGGGGGGCGCTCGAGGGGCGCTGGTCGAACCAGCCCGCGTGAAGAATTTCTCCGAACTCGACAAGCTCTGTTACGACGCGCGCGTGCGCGAGGCCGCGCGGAGCGCTCCCTCCGACGAGGAGCTCGACCGCCTCTGGGACCACGACCCCTACCTGGCCCTGGTGGCGGCGCGGCATACCGGCAAGACCGAGCGCATCCTGAACGCGCTGCTGGACCCGCGCGTGAGCGTGACGCACGCAGCTCTGGCTTTGCTGCGCACCGTCGATCCGCTGCCCGACCTCGATGACCTGCTGCCCCAAACCTGCGCCGCCGTGCGCCGCGGATTGATCTCGATCGCTTCCACGCGGGCCAATCCTGAGCAGGCCGCTCGCCTGATCGAGCTGGTCGAGGGCAACCAGGCGGCCAACCTGCTGCGTGCCCTTTCGCCCGAGGACCTGGAGCGTCATCTGCCGCGTTTGGCGCCCCGGCTGGGCAACTGGGCCGGTCTGGCGCGCCGCCTCCCCGACGGCGTGCTGGCGTATCTGCGAGGCTCTCTCGAGGAATCCCCCGATCGCCAGCGGGCTGCGTTGTGGCAGCGCTACCGGCCGTGCTTCAAGACACTGGCAAGTCTGCGACCGGCCGAGGTCTTGAGCCTGGCGTCGGACCTGCATCCGCCCGAGACGCTTCCCCCGATCCCCCTGGCGCAGCTGGCCCGCACCCATCCCGATGAAGTTCAGGCGTTGCTTTTGCGCGGCCAGTATGCTCCCCCTCCGCACCTGCGGCGGCTCGGGCGCGAGCGGCTGGAGCAGCTGGCTCTGCACTTCGCCCACGACCCCCTGCGGGTGGCCGCCGTGCTGGAGAGCTGTCCGCCCGCCTGGCGCCGGGAGATCTTCCAGGCGGCCTATCCCAGCAGCGATCGGGCCTGGCCGATGCAAATGCTGGAAGCCCTGCCCCACGCGCTGCGCGTGCGCGAGGCCGAGCGCATGCTGGCCATGCGCGACAGCCAGGTATCGCCGACGGTCGCTTTCGACGTGGCCGTGTACGCTTCTCCCGCGAGCGCCGAGCGGATCTTCGAGCCCGAGAGCAAGGCCTCGCTGGCCGAGGAGCGGGCGCGCGCTGTGCTCGGTTGGATCAAGAACTGCGCCGTCAATCGCGGAGACCTGGCGGCCCTGCTTTCCAGGCTGGTCCCGCGGCTCAAGAACGAGCAGGACCCGGTGCGCCTGGCTGCGGTGACGGCCTTGCGCGAGACTCCGCCCGGCCTCTTCAGCGAAGAATCCTTGGAGCCGCTGGGCACGCTGGTGACCGCCGTCACGCAGGCTCGAGACACGTCCTGGGGCACGCGATCCCACCTGCAGCAGATCGGGATGCAGCTCCTGCGCCGCGGCGCTCTGGACCCCGGCGGGAAACTGCTTCCCTTCAGTCTGGACATGCAGCGCAAGCTGGTCCAGCAGAGTGGCAGCCTGGCCTGGCCGCGCCTGAACGATCTGCCGAAGGGCGTCGAGAAGGGGATTTTCGACGCCCTGCAACGCTGGGTCAAAGCCGCCAACGAGCGCGACTCCTACGGCCCCGTGCTCAGCCTCGCCAGCGCCCTGGGCAAACGGGCGCGCAACGTCGAAGGCCTCCAGAAGCTGATCGCGGACGCGGTGAAGGCCAGGCCCGACTGGGTCGCCATGCAGGCCATCGGCCTGTGGCTCGAGCCGCCTACGACTCGTGACCAGCGCGTGCAGTCGCTGCTCTCCAAAGACGAGAGCACCATCATGTGCCCGGCTGTTTTCCAGCATTTGCACCGGCGCCGCCAGGATCTGCTGGACCCCTTCCTCGAGTCGCGCATTCTGAAAGGCCGGTTCGCCAATAGCAAGACGGCTTATTTGCTGCCCGCGCAGAATGGCTTCCACCGCTGGCTCCCGCGCCAGCAGCGGGCGTTCGCCAAAGGCGCCCTCAGTATCGCGCGCGACACCCAACGCTCCGATTACGAGCGGGTCTTTGCCATCATGCGCCTGAGCCGGATCCCGGTGATGGGCCTGAGCGACCTGGAGCCCTTCCTGGAGGATTCCCACGTGCCGGTGCTGGAGGCGGCCCTGGCGGCTGCCACCCACCTGGATCGCCCGGCGGAGGCTTTGCCCATCTTGCTCGAGCACCTGGACGGCGACCAGGCTCGCGTGGCCATGTACGCCGTGCCGCGCGTGGCGCGCTTCACTCCGCCCGAAGTGCTGGGTCGGACTCTCCAGGGGCTGCTGGCGCGCGAGCGCCTGAAGGTGACCGTGCACAAGGAAGTGCTGCGGTTGCTGGGCGCTCACCGCGTGCCCGGGGCGCAAGAGATCCTGCAGGACCAGTGGGCCAGGCCCGAGCTGCACCGGGACGTGCGCATCGCCTTGCTGCACGCTGCTCGCGCCTTGCAGGACTGGTCGCTGCTGGAAATCGCCGCCCACCACGAGGATGGCTCGGTGGCCCGCAGCCTGCTGGACGAGCGTCCCGAACTGCTGGCCCGGGAGGCCCGCGGTCGCTACGCTCGGATCGTGATGGCGGTGTCTCTGCACGTGGAGCCGCGAGCCCGTGAGGCGGCCTTTCTGGCGCTACCTGCATGGGCCGCGGGGCTGGAGGAAGATTGCGCGCGCGTGCTGTCGGGCGGCGTGCGCGACCTGACCTCGGGTCCGGAGTGGAAGGCGGCGGCGGCCTCGCTGGTGGATGTCTGCCGCGACGGCCAGGCCTTCGACGTGCTGCTGGAGACGGCGCTGTCACTGACCGGGGCTCCCCGCGAGCCGGATGCCGAGCTCGAGCGCGACCTGCCGGCGGTCCAGAGGTGGCTCTACCTCGAGGACCTCATCGCCCGCATCGAGTGGCGCAAGCGCAAGCGCATGAACCTGCGCGCGATGCCCGGCCTGGCGTTGCACGTGGCTGGCTTGAGCTGGCCCGACCTGGACGGGCTCGACGACCTGGTCAACGTCAAGATTGCCGACCTGGTGCTGGGCGCCTTCGAGCGCGAGCTGGCCGATCCGGGCTTCGAGTGGGAGGGCCTGGAGCGCGCTTTTGCGCGGCTGGCCAATCGCAACGCCCTGGCGCGCCGGATGGCGCTTCGCCTGGCCTGCGCGGCCGGCCCGCGCACGGGCTGGGACGAATCCTGGCGCGAGCGCCTGCGCGTGCTGCGCGCGGACAAGGACGCGGTCGTGCGCTGGGAGGCCAGTCGCCGGTTTACCAAAGCGGAATAGCGCCTCGGCACCGAAATGAAGTCACCGCAAAGATGAAGAATAGATAAAGGATGGGTTCGATTTTTCGTCGTCCCGGCGAGCCCCAGCCCGATTTACAAGCCGCCCTGGGTCCAAGTCTGGGCGCGCTCCTGTCGGGACGGGCGACCGTGTGTGATTACCACGTCCAGAAGGGCCTGGTTCCGCCCGATTGGATGGTGGGCCACTACCGGGTGCGCCACGGCGAGCGCCCGCAAGCCAGGCTCAGCCCGCTGGACTACTATCTGCCAACGGTGGAATCAGCGGCCGAGGCGATCGCTTCCATTTCCCAGGCGCTGGCGGTTCACAAGCATCTCGGGCGCATCAGCCTGGGACTGGTGGCGGCGCCGTTCGCGCGCGTCGAGGAAGTGGTGGACGCGGTGCACCGCTACCTGATCCGCCATCACGAGCCGGCCCGGCTGGTGGTCGTGATGGGGCTCAAAGACCTGCTCCCGGTGTCGCAGATGCTGGCCGCCCGAAGGGACGTGCCGCGGGTCGGGCTGGTGCTCCAGGAGATGTACGACCTCGAGGCTGTGGTGCGCACCCTGCCCCTGGCGGCCCGGACCGGCGTCCCGCTGGGCTTCCACACCATCCGTCCGGTCACCGAGCTGCGCGGGCGGGAAGTGCGCGTCGGCTTTCTCAACGCGATGGTGGCCACCATGATGGCCCGCGCCCTGCGCCTCAACGAGAGCGAGCTGAGCGAGATCTGCCGCACCTGGGATCTGCGCTTCGAATCCAATCACATTCGCGCCGAGGGCTACTGTCTGCCGCTCGACGAGGTTTCCGACCTGGCCGAAACTCATTGCCTGGGCTTCGAGTGGAGCTCCGACGTGCTGGTCGAGCTGCAACGGATCTACCCGGAGAAGGCGTCTAGATAGGAAGCCGTAGGGACGAAGAAGAGCGTGCCCGTCACCGGTCGGCTCACGTCCAGCAGGCGGTCGTAATTGCCCTCGGGCAGCCCGATGAACATGTTCCGCAACATCCGCTCGATGGTGGACGGGTTGCGCGCGTAGCCGATGAAGTAGGTGCCGTATTCGTCGCCCTCGATGTGCCCGAACGGCATGTTGTCGCGCAGGATCTTCAGGTCGCGGCCGTCTTCGTCCTGAATGTTGGTCAGAACGTTGTGCGCGTAGCTCGGCTTGTCGGCATCGCGCAGCTCGATGTCGTCGAGTTTCTGGCGCCCCACGATCTTCTCTTGAGTCTCGACCGGAATCTTGTTCCAGGCCGCCAGGTCGTGCAGGTATTTCTGGACGATGACGTAGCTGGAGCCGGCGTGCGCCGGGTCCTCGTCGCCGACGAGCACCGTCTGCTCCGCCTCGTTGCCGGACGGGTTCTCGGTGCCGTCCACGAAGCCCAGCAGATCGCGGGCGTCGAAGTAGCGAAAGCCGTGCACCTCGTCCACCACCTCGACCGACGCGCCCAGGCGAGTCCGGATCTGGCGGGCCAGCTCGAAGCACAGGTCCTGGTAGTCGGCGCGAATATGCAGCAGCAGGTCGCCCGGGGTGGAAACCGCGTGGCGCGCGCCAGCCTTCAGCTCCACGAACGGATGCAATCCGGGTGGCCGTGGCTGGCCGGTGAGCCGGTCCCACGCTTCGGCGCCGATGCCGAGCACGCAGGACAGGCTGCGGTTCGGGTCGCGGAAGTTGACCGAGCGGACGAAGCCGGACAGGTCGGGGAAAAACTCGCGCACTCCCGATTCGTCCTTTACGGTCAGGACGAGAAAGAGGGCCGCCCGGGTGAGCGGGGTGGCGACCGGTTGGGGAACGGGCGCGTCGGGGTCGAGGATGTTGGTCATGGTGGCGGGGCGCTTCAAGCTGTCCGGGTTCAGTCCTGTTTAAGGTCGTCCGGGTAGACTGCCGAGATGGAAGTCAGGACTCCGCGCCAGCATTGGTGGAAGGTGGACGGCAAAGTCTACCGGTCCACTCAGGCCATGCTCGAGGGGACCGAGGTTCCCCCCGAGGGCCGCGTGGTCACGTACGGCTTCAAGAACTACGACGAGACGTCGGAGCTCAAGGGCATCCTGCAGGGCACGTCCTTCTACCCCCACGGGGAGAGCTCGGAAAAGGTCGATCTGCCCGCGTACGCCGCCGTCAACCGGGCCATCGGGTCCGACTGGCCCGCCTGGAGATACGCCCTTATCGGGGCGGGCCTGGGGGCTGCCCACGTCGTCTCGCAGTTCATCCCGCTGGTGGGAGTCTTCGCTCCCACCGGCGTGGGGGCTTATCTGGGGAACCACGCCGGGCGCGGGGACTCCAGGCAGGTCGGCTCGTGGATCGGGGGTCTCGCGGGGGCGGGAGCGACCGCGGGGGTCATCTGGGCCTGGAACAAGTGGCCGGTCGAGACGGCCTTCCTGCCGGTGCTGGGCGCTTCCGTGGCGCTCGGAGCGGTGTTGGGACTGGCGTTTGGACGCCAGGCCCACAACCATATGCTGCGCAAGGTCCACGCCCGGGACCAGTGGTGGGACCGCAGCTCGAGCACCTCGCAGGTGGCCACGAGCCCCATCAACTCGGCGGCCGCGGGATTGAACCTGGGCCTGGACTACGCTTCGACCTATCGCCGCCTGGAGGGAGCCGGCTTGCCCGAGGGTGCCCACAAATCGCTGCACACGCTCTTGCGACACACCTCGACCGGCGGTTGGACGGCCGAGGAGCCCTGGCGCCACGCGCAGACCGGGGTGGGTCTGGCCTGGTGCCGCCCGATCGATCTCGCCAGCAAATCTGAAGCGATCGTCACCCCGTTCATCACGCTCGACAAGCCTTCCGAGCTCACCCTGAGCGCGCGGTTCAAACCTCCCGAGGACGAGGCCGACTCCGAGCAGGCTCCGCTGGTCAAAGTGGAGAGCAGCCCCGACGGCCAGACCTGGAAAGAGGTCGGCAGTTTCCGCGCCGGGGACAAGTGGTATGGTCAGACCGTGGCGTTGCCCGAGCCGGGCCGCCAAAAGCTCCGCTTCACCTGTCGCGGGGGAGCCCAGTCGGGCGAGCTGCAACTGGCCAGCCTTCGGGTCGGGGACACCTGGCGGGACGGCAGCGAGGGCGGTCCGGGTGCGCTGATCGACCTGGCCGTGGCCGACAAGCTGAGCGTCGAGCAGCGCACCAGCGCGCTGGAGCGGCTGGCCGGCATGCCCGAGGGCGTGGGCTGGGCCGTGCTGCACTCGCTGGGCGAGAAGAAACTGGCGGTGGAGGACCTTCCCGCCCTGATCGAGCGCCTGCCCGCCACCCTGTGCGCCGATGACGTCGAGGCCGCCGTGGCCCGCGTGCTGGACAGCCCCGTGGGGCGCGCCATCCTGGAAAAGCAGGATTCCATGGTGATCGGCGGAGTGCGGGTCAAACGCAACGTCAAGGGATCCGCGGCCTGAGATCAGGGGTCGCCAATCCCAAGGTCCCGGGCGTCGGTTCTCTAAAGCACAGTCACACCCATGAACGGAGTATGTGACTATGTCTAAATTGAACGGCAAGAAAATTGCCATCCTGGCGACCGACGGCTTCGAGCAGAGTGAGCTCGTCAAACCTCTGGAAGCTTTCCGGAAAGACGGCGCGGACGCCCGGGTCGTCTCTCTTTCGAGCGGCAAGATCAAAGGCTGGAGTGGCCAGGACTGGGGCGACGAGGTCGACGTCGACCTGACTCTGGACAAAGCCAGAGTCGAGGATTTCGATGCCCTGGTGCTGCCCGGCGGCGTGATGAACCCGGACAAGCTGCGCGTCGAAGAGGCGGCGGTCAAGTTCGTGAAGGACTTCGTCGCCAGCGGCAAGCCCGTCGGTGCCATCTGCCACGGTCCGTGGCTGCTGGTCGAGGCTGACGCCGTGCGCGGCAAGAGGGTCACCTCGTACGCCGCGATCAAGACCGACGTGAAGAATGCCGGTGGCGAATGGGTCGACCTGGAAGTCGTCTGCGACCAGGGCATCGTGACCAGCCGCAAGCCGGCCGACATTCCCGCCTTCATCCAGAAGGTCACCGAGGAGGTCCTGGAGGGCCGCCACCTGGCGCGCCGCTAAAAGTTCAGGATCTTTTCACGGCGGAGTGAGACTCTAAGAAGAAAAGGGAAAGAGGGTCTCATTCCGCCATGAACGTCACGCAAGCCACGACACAAGCCTTTACCCGCCAGCATTCGGCCACGACCGCGGGTCCACAGTCTCCGGACAACGAGCCGAGAGAGAAGTACGTGATGGATAGCAGCGGCGGCATCGCCGCCGGCGTTCTCGGTCTGGTCATGGCTGGCGGCGCCGGTAGCCTGGAGCGCGTCGGTTTTTCGCCCGCCATGGCTTTCGGTTTCGACGGCTTCATTGGAGCCAGCATCGGCTCCCAGATGGCCGGAGCCATCGGCAAGAACAAGCTGGTGGGAGCGGCCATCGGCGCGGGCCTGGGACTGGCCGCAGCCTACGCGGGCACCCAGTTCGGCTGGCCGGGCGCCTTCGCCACCGCCGGGGCTTTCGCACTGCTCCGGGGCGTCGTGCTGCCCACCATGTTGAATCGATAGGTTCCCCCTTCGTCCGAAGCGAAGAGCGCGCCTTATGCGCTCTTCTTTCATTTTGCCCGTACTTTTGTGCCTGGCCGTCGGCTGTGGCGGAACCGACTCGACGACTGCGACGACCCTCTCCGACCAGGGCCTCATCGGTCCGGAGGGAGGCACGGTTCAGGTGAAGGAGGGCCCGCTGGCCGGAGCGAGCGTCGTGGTTCCACCCGGTGCGCTGACCGAGCGCATCCGTATCACCCTGAGCGGAGCTCCCGACCTGAGCGAGGAAGGCTTCACGCCCTGGGGTCCCGCGCTCGCCGTCGAGCCTTCCGGGCAGAGTTTTCTGCTGCCCGTCGAGATCACGCTGCCGGTCCCCGCGCTGGACGAGATTCCTTCCTCGTATCTTGTGGCCCACGCCGGCACGGAGGAGCAGGAGGCGCTGGTTCCCCACGACGCCGCCGAGGGCGCCTCGCAGGTGAAAGTCGAGACGGATTCCTTCTCCACGTTCCAGACCATGAAGCCCGTGCTGGGTGTGGGCAAAGCCACCTTTGACCCGCGCGGTCCCGTGCCGGCCAATCCCGCCTTTTCTGCCACGAGCTCGGCCACCAACTGGAGCCCTTTGATTCTTCCCCTGTCCAGCGACACGTTCCTGACCTCGGGCTTCAATCCCGACGGTACGTCCACCGCCAATCCGCTGGTCGACGTCGGGACCCAGTCGCACGGCGGGTTAAACTACGATCTGCGCCGCCTCACGAGCGCGAGCGACATCACGCTTCCAGGCAAGAAGAAGCTGCAGGTCTTCGTCTTCTCGATGCTGCCGTTGCTGGCGACGACGGACCACGCCTATCTGAACCTGGGTCAGTATTACCTCAACGACCCGAGCAACAGCATTCACCCCGACCCGATGCCGGCGACGCAGACCGCCAATCAGGTCAATTCGGGGCAAAAGAGCACGCTGGCGGCTCCGGGCGCGAGCTCGTACGACGCCAACACGCCGGTGTATGTCGCCAGCAACAATGCGACCGACGACCCGTTCTACTTCTTCCCCAACCTCCCCAACGGCCGCGCCGCGGGCAAATACACCGATCACAACGGCCTGACCGAGAACGTGTCCTGGACCGTCAACCCGTTCCTGTTCACGCTCAACGAGAACCTGTACGACACCGGTCTCTACTGGCGCTTCTGTCACGGCTGGGCCTCGCCGTCCGAGAACGCCAACCAGACGGTGCAGTGGAACCGGCTGGACGACACCAATCTGGTGGCCGACAACCCGGGTAACGTCGTGCTCCAGCTCGCCACCAACGCGGCCGGCGATCTGATCTCCGCCACGGTCGGCCTGGCGCTCGCTAACCTGAACGCTTTCGGGACGCCCGGCTCGGCGGATTACTACGTCAACACCGACCAGAGCACCGGCAATCCGAGCATCGCCAATGTGCAGCAAGCACCTTCCTGGCTCGAAAATGGGGCCTTCGTGACCTACCAGCCGATCCCGGGCTTCCAGTGCAACCTCTTGCGCCAGCAGACTCCCGGCGGCACTTACACCCTGGCCGAGAATACCAGCATGCTCTTCGTCCAATCGGGCGGCGCGGTCGAGCTTCCCGCCTGCTACACCGGCACCACCATCGACGGCCCGGTGCCCCTGGTGACGCAGACCTGGGTGGATCAGCACTTCGTGGTGTTCAACAACACCGACGACGTGATTCCGTCCACACAGGACCAGTATCCGGGCGAGGAATACTATTACCTGGGCAACACGTTCCTGCCCCACCACGCGGGCGTGGCCAACCGCTGGACCCATTATCCGCGCATGACGACGAACGACCAGCCGGACGAGCGCGACACCGACTGCTGGATGGGCCTGCGCGGCGATACCCCGTGGGACGTCATGGCCTGGATGACCGGCTATACGCAGCCCTCCAGCTCGCTCTTACCCCAGCTCAACAACTTGATGCAGCCCGAGCTGGGAGGGCAGGCCCGCAAGCCCTACATGTTCGGTGCCTCGCAACAGGTGGTCAGCACCACCGACAGCACCGTCGAGTATACGCTGCGGGTCGAGAACTCCAATTCGTTCTGGTGGGCTCAGGTGCCCAAGTCCGATTCCTCGCTGAAGAAGATGTACCGCGCCACCGTGTACGTCGACCCGGACGGCGATCGCAAGGGCTATCTACCCGTGGCCACCGTCAACTGGGTCTGGAAGCCGCTGAGCTTTGCCCTGGCCGACGCCAGCGCGAGCAGCACGAACTACCAGTGGGTGGCCCGGGTAAGCCCCAACCCGAACGGCTCGCAATTGCCCGTCCTGGGCACCTGGGTGCCCGAGTTTGCCTGGCTGGTCAAGGACGGCGCCCAGGGCTTCCCGACCGGATGGGTCAACAATCTGCCCAACAGTGGCACTCCTCAGACCTACGCCCTGGCCGGCCCCAACGGGACGACGGTCAGCCTGACGGTCAACGAGGCGTTGATCGACACGGCCGATGCTCCCGAGGCGATCCAGTGGAGCCCGCCCACCAGCGGTCCGTTTTCCACCACCGGTTTCAAGAAGGTGCTCAAGAACGGCGCGTCGGTGAACAACCTGACGCATCCCGAGCTGCTGCGCTACACGATTCAGACGGTCACCCAGGGGCCGGCCAACTTCCTGGTCGTGCTGGACAAGGACCCGAATCGCTAGTCGCGTTTTCCAAAGCGGAACAGCGCCAGCGCGTAGATGGCGCAAAGCAGGAGCAGCATCGGCCAGATGTAACGGAAGAGGTAGTCCATGCCGACGCCCTTGAGGATGATGCCGCGCAGGATCTGCAAGAAGTAGGTCAGCGGCAGCAGCAATCCCAGCTTTTGGGCCAGGACGGGCATTCCCTCGCGGGGGAACATGAAGCCCGACAGGAGCATGGTAGGCAGAAACATCAAGAAGCTCATCTGCATCGCCTGCTGTTGCGAGCGCGCGATGGTCGAGACGAGCAGCCCCAGACCCAGGTAGCTGACGATCTGGAGCAGGCACAGCAGGTAGAGGAGCGGCAGGCTGCCGCGGATCGGCACGCGGAACAGGATGACCCCCACCAGCAGGGCGACCGTGACCTGGATGTAGCCGACCACCACGTACGGGACGATTTTACCCACCATCAGCTCGATGGGGCGCACCGGCGTGGTGACGAGCTGCTCCATCGTTCCGGTCTCGCGCTCGCGCACGATGGCCATGGAGGTGATCATCATCATGGTCATCGTCAAAATGATCCCGATGAGACCCGGCACGATGTAGTTGGCGCTGACGAGGTCGGGGTTGAACCAGGCGCGCACCTGCACGTCGACGGGCATCCCGTTGACGCCGTACTCGGTGCCGGGGCGCAAATTTTGCAGCAGCAGCTCCACCGAGCGCGCCTGGCCGATCCCCTGGGCGTTGGCCAGAGTGCTGGTGGCCACCTGGGGATCGGAGGCGTCCACCAGCACCTGGATACGGGCCGGCCGGCGCAGGCGGATATCCTTCTCGTAGTTCGGGTCGATCACCAGCCCGACCTTGATATTGCCGCGGTCGATCCCGTCGGTCAGGGCGCGGGGGCTGTCGGCGACCAGCATGAGATCGAAGTAGTGGGACTGCGTGAACGATGCGATCAGCTGTCGGCTGGCTTCGGTGCGCGAGTAATCGACCACGCCCATCGGGATGTGCTTGACGTCGGTGTTGATCGCGTAGCCAAACAGCGTGAGCTGGATGAGCGGAATGCCCAGCATCGTGGCCATGGTGAGCCGGTCGCGGCGCATCTGGATGAACTCCTTGCGAATGACGGCCAGGATACGACGCCACATCTACTTCTTGGCTCCCACCAGCGAGATGAAGACGTCCTCGAGCGTGGGGCGGACCTGCGCGAGAGGAGTTTTCAGATAGCTCTGCACCCGAGGTTGAAGGTCCGCCAGCGAAGCCTCCGACTGGAAGCGCACGGCCGAGCCGGCGGGGAAAGGATTGCGCACGTCGGGGAGCCGCGCCAGCGCGTGCAGCGCCTCGAGTCGCGCGGTCGGCTCGAACTGGTAGATGTGCCCCGAAACGTGTTCGCGCTTGAGCTCGGAGGGCGAGCCCTGGGCGATCAGCCGGCCTCCGTAGATGAAGCAGATCTGGTCGCAGCGCTCCACTTCGTCCATGTAGTGGGTGGTCACCATCACGGTCTTGCCGCTCTGGGAAAGGTCCACGATGATCTCCCAGAAATAGCGGCGTAGGGCCGGGTCGACCGCTCCGGTGGGCTCGTCCAGAAAAACGATCTCGGGGTCGTGCACCAGCGCGACCGCGAACGCGAGCCGCTGGCGGATCCCGCCGGGCAGAGCCACGGCCAGGGTTTTGCGGTAGTCTTTCAAACGCAGCAGCTCGAGCAGGTGCTCGAGCCGCCCCGGATCCTTCACCAGGAAGATTCCCGCGAAGAACTGCAGATTCTCCCAGACCGTGAGGTCCTCGTACAGCGAGAACTTCTGGGCCATGTAGCCGACCTGCGAGCGGATGGCGTCGGCCTGGGTGCGGATATCGCGTCCCAACACCGTGCCCTCGCCGTCGCTGACGGGCAGAATGCCCAGCAGCATCCGGATCACCGTCGACTTCCCCGCTCCATTCGGCCCCAGAAAGCCGAAGATGCTTCCGGCGGCGATCTGAAAGCTGACTTTGTCGACGGCCACGAAGTCGCCGAATCGGCGCGTCAGGTCTTTGACGTCCACGGCGTATTTCACGCGGTCACCCGCAGAAAGACGTCCTCGATGGAGTAGGGGACGAGCTCGGCTCGCGTCGTCCTGATCCCGCCGGTCTTCAGACGCTCCACGACTTCCTCGGGGGAGGGCTTCTCCATGAACACGTGGATGCGGTCGCCGAACAGCTCCACCTCGTAGCCCTGCAGCACGCCTCGCGCCTGGAAGGGCTTGTCGCACTCCACTTCCAGCACGTGCCCCGGGAGGCTGGCGCGGATCTCCCCGGTGGTGCCCATGCGGACAAATTTGCCCTGATGGATGAGAGCGACCCGGTCGAACTGCTCGGCTTCGTCCATGTAGGGCGTGGAGGCGACCACCGTCAACCCGGTGCGCTGCAGCTCGAAGACGAGCGTCCAGAACTCGCGCCGCGAGACCGGGTCGACCCCCGTCGTGGGCTCGTCCATCAGCAGCAGGCTGGGCTCGTGGATGAGCGCGCAGAGCAGCGCCAGCTTCTGCTTCATGCCGCCCGAGAGCTGATCGGCCAGGCGTTTCCTGAAGCGCGCCAGGTCGACCATCTCGAGCAGTTCTTGCTGGCGGCGGGCAAAGTCGGGCTTGAGAGGGTAGAGGCGCGCGGTGAACTCGACGTTCTCCTCCACGGTGAGGTCGCGATACAGGCTGAACCGCTGTGGGATGTAGCCGATCGCCTGGCGCACCAGCACCTGCGTCTGGCCGACGTTCTCGCCCAGCACGAGGAGCTCGCCCGTCTGCACCGGCAGAATGCCCGCGATGAGCTTGAGCAGCGTGGTCTTCCCCGCGCCATCCGGTCCGACCAGGCCGAACACCTGACCCTCGGGCACTTCGAAGCTCAGCCCCCGCAAAGCCTCAGCCTCGCCGTAACGATAGGCGAGCTCGCGCACCTGCACGATCACGGGATCAGCTCCACGTCGGCCGGCATCCCCGGGCGCAGCTCCAGGTTCACGTTGTCCACCTCGACCTTGGCCCGGTAGACGAGATTGACCCGCTCCTTGCGCGTCTGGATGAACTTGGGCGTGAACTCCGCCTTCTCGTAGATGCGGATCAGTTTTCCGTCCAGTGGCGACTTGAGACCGTCGGCGTTCACGCGCGCCTTCTGGCCGAGCTTCCACTTCGTCAACTCGGGCTCGGGGATGTAGATCGTGACCCACGGATGGCGCAGCTCGGCCACGGTCACGACCGGGACCCCGGGAGGCACGTTCTCACCGATCTCCCAGTTGTTGGTGGACAGCACGACGCCGCTGGCGTCGGCATAGAGCTTGGTGCGGGCCAGGTTGATCTCCAGCGCGGCCAGGGAGCCCGCCGCCTCGTCCACCTGCGCCTGGGCGGCTTTGATATCGTCGGGACGCGACCCCTCGCGCAACAGCTCCAGGGCCTGCTCGCGCTCCTGCACGACCGCGCGCGCCCGGGCAACCTGCTCGGGACGCGTGCCGTTGGCCAGGTTCTGGTAACGCGCTTGCGCGGCCTCGTACTCGGCCCGGGCCGACTCTCGCTCTTCCGCGCGGGGTCCGGCGCTGAGCTTGGAGAGGTTGTCCTGTGCCTGGCGCTCGGCGGCCACGGCCTGATCGTAGGTGTTGCGGCGCTGCTCGAACTGCTGGGTGCTGACCGCGCCCTCTTTCTCCAGGCGCTGATAGCGCTCGAAATCGCGTTGCTGCGTCTGACGGCTGGCGCGGGCGGCCGTCAGGGCAGCCCGCGCCGCATCTACGTCCTGAGGGCGATAGCTGCCCTGCAGCTGCCAGCGCTGACGGGCCGCCTCGGCGCTCTGCCGGGCGGAGCGCAGCTCTTCGTCGGTCGCTCCGTTCTCGGCCTGCAGCAGGTCGGCCCGAGCCTGCTCGACGCGGGCCTCGGCCTGGGCCAGCTCGCTGGCGCGCGCCCCGGCTTTCAGGTTGGCCAGCCGGGCTCGGGCCGCGGCCAGACGGGCCTGGGAGGCCTTCTGCTCGGCGCGCAGGCGGTCGCCGTCCAGAGCGGCCAGAAAGGCCCCTTTCTCGACGGTGGCTCCTTCCCGGGCCTCCAGCCGGGCGAGCAGTCCGGTGACCTCGAACGAGGAGTTGACCGTGGTCGCTTCCACCACCCCGGAATAGCCATTTTCGGGCAGTTGCCCGCCGTCTCCGCAGCTCAGGCTCAGCGCCATCAGGGCGATCATCAGGCTATTGCGCTTCACGAGAGGCCTCCACGAACGGGGGTTGCGCGGTCGCCCGGCGCCAGCGCGCCCACGCCCCCAGGTAGTCGTAGCGCGCGTTGACCCGATCGAGGCGCGCCTGGGTCAGAGCCGTCTCGGTGTCGAGCAGCTCCACGTTGATGGAAATTCCCTCCTGGTAACGCAGGCGCGCCACCCGGGCGGCCTCCTCGGCCTGGGCCAGGCCTTTCTCGGCCACCTGCACCTTCTCCCAGCGCGTGCTCAGGTCAGAATAGAGCCGCTCGACCTCGAGCTTGATCTGGCGGGCGATCTCATCGCGGCTCGCCTGGAGCTGCTTGACGACTTCCTCGGCCTGGCCCGTGCGCGCGTCGGAAAGGCCCCCGTCAAAGAGGGGGATCGTCAGCGTCAGCCCGCTGACCCACTGGTCGGCTTTGTTGAAGGCGACCGGATTGCGGCGCTGGTAGTTCGTCTCGAACGCCAGCGTGGGGTTGTCCTCGGCGGCGGCCGCCTCGACCCGGGCCCGGGCCGCCTCCACAGAGTAGTCCAGGGCCGAGAGCTCGGGCCGCGTCTGCAGCGCCTGCTCCTGAGCTCTTCCCAGGTCCGTGGGGGGAGGATCGTCGCCCGACGGGGCCTGCAGGACCTGGCTCTGGTCGGGCAACCCGACGAGCGAGAAGAGCGTGGCGCGCGTGACGGTGAGCAGGTTGCCCGACTCCAGGCGCGCCTCCTGGGCTTTGGCCAGCGCGGCTTCGTCGCGCACCACGTCGAAGCGGGGCACGGCTCCGTTCTTGAGCAGGTTGCGGGCGTTGTCGAGGCTCTCCTGGCGGGCGTCCAGGTTGGCCTGCGCGACTCCCACCCGTTCCTGGCTCTTGAGCACCTCCAGGTAGGCCAGCGTGGTCTCCTCGAGCACCCGGTTCTGCTCGCGACGCAACTCGTTCTCGCGGGCCCGCTCGGCCAGCTGGGCCGCCTGCGTGCGCCAGTGCAGCCGGCCAAAGGTGTAGATCGCCTGGCGCAGCGTGATGCCCACGCTGTAATTGAGGTTCTCGGTGACCTGAATGGGCGTGGGGCCGAACGGGACCTGGACCGTCGGGGTCAGGTAGTTGGTATTGGCCGTGATTCCGAGCGTCGGATTGCCGAGCGTGTAGGCCTCGTCCACCTGGTAGCCCGCTTCGGCTTTGCGCGCTCGATATTCGCGGAGCACGTTGGAGTTCTGCACGGCCAGATCGCGCGCCTGGTCCAGCGTGAGCTCCTGGGCGTGCGCGCTCAAGGCCAGCAGCAGTATCAGCAGCCATCGCTTCATCCGCTGCCAGCATAGACCAGGGGGGTCGGTCGCCGCGTCAGTCAGGGGGCCGAGGCCCCCTGGGACTAAAGTCGTAGATCGCTACGGAAAGCGGAAGACCATGTCGGCGCCCTTGTCCCCGTTCGGCTTCTCCGGATCGACTTGCTGGTAACCGTTGTCGTCGGTGCCATCCGGGCCGGGGTAGACGATGATGGCTCCCTGGCCCTCCAGCTTGTAGCGGGGGGGTTTGCCCGTGCGGGGATCGTTGGGAGGAGTGAGAGCTTCCTCGAGCTTCTCCGGGAGTTTGCCGTGCTCGCTCCGGTAGACCGCCAGCGCCGCCTGGCATTCCAGGCCGGCCCCTCCCACCCGGTCGAGATAGAACTGGCGCAGGGCGGCCGAGAGGTTGGTATCCAGCGAGGGGACGGCATCCTTGAGGTAGCGCGAGTCGGTGCGGATGGCGTTGGCTTCTTGCTGGGCCGCCTGGACCCGGGCCGGGTCCCAGCTGTCCATGGCCTCGCTCAGCAGCTTCGTCTGGCGCTGGATGCGGTCTTGGATCGAGTTGAGCATGCGCGTGCGCAGGCCGGGCAGGGGAGGCGTCTCGGCTTTGAGGCTGTCTTCGAGCCCGCGCGCGAGCGCGTCGCGATCCCAGGTGAGCACGACGCCCGGCGCGGGCATTTGCAGATCGAGAGCGGTGATGGCGCTCAGCGCTCTTTTCGCCTGGTCGGCGTTCAGTTCGGGGAGGAGCGACTGAAGGGGTCGGGCCACCTCGCGCCGCACCACGATGGCCGCCAGCACGGGAGTCAGGTCCGAACCCGGCTCGGCCAGGTCGGTGCCCATCTTGTAGCCCGCCAGAGCGAGGTCCAGCGCTTTCTCCGTTTGGCCCTGGGCGGCCAGCACCCCGACCTGCTCGGCCGCCAGCTGGCCGAGGGCCTTCTCGTCCCGGTAATTGTAGATCTCCTCGGTCGGCGAGACGGCGGGCGCTTTGTAGAAGCGCTGCGACTGGGATTTCTTGGCGGCCTTCACGAGCTGCTCGGCCACGGCCGGCTTGTCGGCGTTCTTCTTGGCGGCCTCGCCTCCCAGTTTGTGGTAGTCGTGCCAGGCGTTGACCGGCCCCTCCACCACGATCCACTCGGGCCGTGGGGCCAGCAGGGCCTGGGGCGGAATCACCAGCCAGGCTCCGACGCCGAGCAACGCGAGGACGAGGAGCCCGAGGACGATCTTCCGGCTACTCATGGCGCTTCCTGAATTCCGTCAGCTTGCGCAGGACTTTGGTCTCGAGCATCCGGACCCGCGCGCGAGGGAGGTTCAGAGCCTCGGCCACCTCTTCGACGGTCTGGGGTTTCTGATCGAGCAGCCCGAATCGCTGCTCGATCACCTTGCGGTGGAGCTCGGGCATGCCCTCGAGCTCGCGCCGGAGCTCACGAATGAAGTCGTCGTCATTCATCGTTCTAGTCGCCGCGCCTCCGAAAATCGCGCATTTTTCCTTCGAGCATACGAACTCGTTCAGGCGTCGGATCGAATTCCGCGCCTGCCTCTGCAAGCGTTCGGGGCTGCCGATCCAGCAGTCCGAAGCGTCGCTCGGCCATGTTCCCCTTGAACTCCTCGAGGTCTTGATGAAAATCGTCCTGGCTCATCCGACCGCTCGCATGAACTCCCTCAGTTTTTCCAGGTCGAGTTTGCCGTTCGTGCGGACACCGGTGCACAGGTCCACGCCGAAGGGGCGAACTTGCGCGATCGCCTCGGCCACGTTGGCGGGGCGCAGCCCCCCGGCCAGATACACGGGACAGGGCACCGAGTCGACGATGCGCCGGCTCAGACTCCAGTCGTGCACGCGGCCCGTGCCGCCCAGCTCCTTGACCGGGCCGGCAAAGGAGCCCGAATCGAGCAGCAAGGCGTCGACCTGGGCCGAGCAGGCGACCGCTTCTTCCACGGATTCGGGTGCTGACACGTGCACCACCTGGACGATCTTCACGCTGGGAGCGCCGGTGCGCAGCGCCCGATAGACCTCGTGCGGAACGCGATCCACCAGCTGCACGGTGTTGACCCGGCAGCGCAAGACGTGCTCCACGACGGCCTCTGGCTCCGTCTCGGAGGTCAGGAGAAAGGTCGCCACGCCCGGAGGCACGGTGGCGGCGATCGAGGCGATCAGCTCGTCGGCGATGGGACCGGGACCGCTCGGCATGCGGGCCACCAGACCCACCGCCGAGGCGCCCTGGGACACGGCCTGACGAGCTTCCTCCACCGAGGCCATACAGCAGATCTTGACCCGTGTAAGCATCTCCCAGGCGTTTGCCGGACCCGCGTGGAACCCTCCCCCCCATGCGCTTTCTGGCATGCCTGTTGCTGTTGCTCACCCTTCCCGTTCTGGCGGTTCCTCCCGAGGGCGACTTCATGGCCAAGCGCGGGATCTACGATCTGGCGGACGGCGTCTATCAAGAAGCCCTGGCCAAGACCAAGGATCCGCACGAGATCCAGCTCCTCGAGCTGCGCCGCATGGCGGTGGCCCAGCTGCGCAACGACCTGGGCACGGTGTTCGAGATGAGCCGCGAGCTGCGGGCCATGAAGCTCGAGCCCGAAGTAGCCATGCGCGTCAACCTGATCGAAGGGATCGCCTGCTATCGCGTGGGCAGCGTGGGCCGTGCTCAGAAGTGCTACCAGGAAGCCCGCGCCATCGCTTCCAAGCTGAAGACCGCCGGTGCCGCGTTGGGGCTGTCCGAGTGCGAAAGTTTCGACTATCTCATCCGGCTCGACCGCGAGGGGGTTCCCGCCACCCAGGACTATGCGCGCGAGTGCGAGCGCATCCTGGGGATCGGCAATCGGCTCCGGCCCACGGCCGCCGACCCCTACTGGCCTCTCGACGTCATGCGGGCCACGACCTGGAGCTGGTACTGGGCCTATCGGGCCTGGGAATACAGCTTCTATTTCTACATGGAGCACAACGAGGCGGCCGCCGGGGAGTGGGGCGGCATGTCCGGCCAGATCTACACGGCCGCGCTGGTCCTGATGGACAGGAGCCTGGCCGACTCGGGTAACGACTACGAGTGGTTCTGGGCCTGCATGCGGATGCGCACCCAGATGGCCTCCGCCTTCTCGCTCTTCCCTCAGATCGAGAACCTGATCCGCGAGACCGGCAACTACCTCGACATCGCCGCCAAAGACCTGGCGCCAGTGTCGTCGCGGGGCTTCAAGCTGACCCAGCTGGACATGTTCTGGGGTGAGCACCACCGCAGCCTGGGACGTTTTCACGTCTTCCAGAAGAAGGTTGATCAAGGCATCCAGGAGCTGCAGCAGGCGGCCGAGGACTTTGCCCGGGCGGGCGATCAGATCGACCAGATCGATTGCCTGAACGAGATCGGCTATCACGCGGCCCTGAACGATCTGCAGGTCGACCCGGCGGCCGTGGATCGGGCCCTGCAGTCGGCCGACGCCGTGAGCGTCAAGGCCCAGTACCCTTTCGGGCGGTTCTACGCCACCGGGCTGCGCGGCTGCCGGATGGCCCGCACCGGCGACCTTCCCGGCGCCGAGAAGCTCTTGACCGAGGCGGTCGCGCTGCTCGACGAGTGGCTCGTGGAGTCTGGCGCCAGTTACCGCGGCAAAGAGCGGATGCTGCGCAAGCCCGAGACGCAGCTCTTCATGAACACGCTCACCGACGTTCTGATCAAGCAGGGCAAAACGGCCGAGGCGGCCGAGATGAGCGCCCGGAAGGACGCGCGCCGGCAGATGTCGGGCATCGACCTGTCCCGGGTCAAGAGCTCGGACCCGCAGGTGACCAGGACCCTGCGCTCCATCGAGCAGAATCGCACCGAGGGCGACGAGATCAAGGCCGAGCTTCGCGCCGCCGAGGCTCGCGGCGATGAGTCGGCGGCGTCCCAGCTGCGCACGCGCGCGGCCAACAATAAAGCCGACTTCTACAAGCAGATCAACGAGCTGCGCAAGCGCGAGCCCGAGTTCGAAAGACTCCTCACGGTGAAGCCCGCCAGTCTGGCGACGCTCCAGAAGCGCCTGCCTCCCAATGCGCTGCTGGTGGAGTACTCGCTCAGTCCCAAGAACCTGCGCATTTTCGTGGTGAGCAGCACCGAGCTCAAGCTTTACGAATCGAACCTGGGCGAGGCGGACCTGGAGGCGAAGGTGCGCCAGCTCCGGCGGCTCATCACCAGCGGCCAGGCCGAGATCGGCCTTCTGGGCGAGCTCTACGACGCGTTGATCGGCCCGTTGCAGGCCGATCTGGCGGACAAGGAAATGCTGGTCGTCGTCCCCAACGGGCCGCTCTACTATCTGCCGTTCGCTGCCCTGAAGGGCCCCCAGGGTTACCTGGTGCAGAGCAAGTCGCTGGTCGTCGCCACCTCGGGCGACGTCTTCAACATGGCGCTGGACCAGAACCAGGGCAGCAAGCAGAGCCTGCTGGCACTGGCCAACCCGGACAGCTCGCTGCCGGGTGCCCGGGCGGAGGTGGAGCAGTTGGCGCCGCTCTTTGCGCAGCGCGAGACCTACTACGAGAGTCAGGCCACCAAGGCGCGCCTGACGCCCGTCAAGGCCAGCGTGATCCACTTCGCCACGCACGGGTTCCTGAACAGCTTCGACGTCAACGAGAGCTATCTGCTGATGGCCGGGAGTGATGACAAGCTGACCAGCGGCGACATCTACGCGCTGGAGCTGAAGAACGTGTCGCTGGTCACGCTGTCGGCCTGCCAGACCAGCCTGGGAGAGAAGGACCCCCTGAGCGGCAGCGACATCGCCACGCTGGCCACGGCGTTCAGCATCGCGGGCAGCCGCTCCATTCTGGCAAGCCTCTGGAAAGTCGATGACCGGGCCACCACCGAGCTGATGGTGGAGTTCTATACCCAGTTGCTGGCGGGGAAGAACAAGGCCGAGGCTCTGCGCGGCGCGCAGACGAAGCTGGCCGGGAAGGGCCTCAGCCCGGACAAGTGGGCCGCCTTCGAGCTGATCGGAGATTGGCAATAACCCGGTAACGTTCCGGCAAGGCCGGTGGGGTAGAGTCCCACGCATGAGAATCGACCTTGCCCCCCGCGTTCCCAACGAGCTGTTGGTGCAGCTCAAACCCGGCATCCAGGCCGAGGAGATGCCCTTCGAGGTGCTCGATCGTTTCGAGGTTGCCGGCAACGAGGTGTTGCTCGTCAAGACGGGCCAGGATTTCGCTGCCGACGAGCGGGTGGAGCGGTCGGCGCCCAATCACCTTTACCACCGCGCCGACGTGCGTCCCGACGACCTCGATCCTCGGATGTGGGGCCTTTCCAACGAGGCCGAGCCGGGTAAGGACATCCACGCCCCCGAAGCGTGGCGCATCAGCACCGGCCAGCGCGAGGGCGGCCCCATCGTGGCCGTGCTCGACACCGGCATCGATTTCGCGCACGACGACCTGAAGGCGAACCTCTGGACCAACGCGGCCGAGATTCCCGGCAACGGCATCGACGATGACGGAAACGGCTTCGTGGATGACGTCCACGGCTTTGACGCCACCCGGAACGTGGGTGGGGGAGAAGCGGGCGGTCCGCACGGCACGCATTGCGCCGGCACCATCGCCGCCGTGGGCAATAACGGCCTGGGCGTCACGGGCATCAACTGGGAAGGCCAGCTGATGTCGGTCAAAATCTTCCCCGACGACGGGGACACCTGCTCGGCGGCCACCGTGCTGCGCGCTCTCGATTACGCCAGCAAGAACGGCGCCCGGGTTACCTCCAATTCGTGGACGGGCGACGGCTACAACGTCTTTCTGAAGGAGGCATTCGCCAGCTCGCCGGCGCTGCACATCTTTGCGGCGGGCAACGACCGCTCGGACAACGACAAGGTTCCGACCTATCCGAGCGGCTTCGACATCCCCAACAGCGTGGTCGTGGCGGCCAGCGACCGGCACGACCAGATCGCGTTCTTCTCCAACTACGGCAAGACCACGGTGGACCTGGCCGCTCCGGGCCACGAGATCCTCTCCACCGTGCCGGGCAACGCTTACGCCAGCTACAGCGGGACGTCGATGGCCTGTCCTCACGTAGCGGGTGTGGCGGCGCTGGTGGCCAGCGCCTATCCCGGCATCAGCAACCAGCAGCTCAAGGACCGCCTGCTCTACGGCAGCGATCAGGTGCCCGCCTTCGCCCACATTACGGCCAGCGGGGGACGCCTCAACGCCGCCAACGCTATCGCCAACGACGCGCTGCCCCCGGCTCCGCCGCCCGACTTCCGCGTGGGTCCGCGGCCGGCCGAGGTGATGGTGGGCTGGACGCCTACCGGTGACGACGGCTTTTGCGGTCAGCCCTCGGCCTACGAGCTTACGTTCAAGCCCTCGGCCGAGGCCGAGCCCGTGTTGCTCGAGGCGGCCCGCTCCACGCCCGCCGGCACGCCCTACCGCACCCTGGCGCACCTGATGCCGTCCTCCAAGACGCGTCCGGTCGAGATCGGGCTGCAACTCATCGACAAGGTCGGCAACCGGTCGGAGCCGGCGGTCAGCACGGTCAACATTCCCGCCTCGCAGTGCTTCTTCGAGAACGATGGCTGGGAGCAGAGCGGGAGCTGGACCGCCGCGGACGAGCCGGGGCGTCCCGGCGTGCTGAGCGGGCAGGGGGCTCTGACGTCGCGCCCGATCGACCTGACCAACTCGGGCGACACGACGCTCTACTTCGAGTGTAAGCACGGGTTGGAGCCGCATTACGAGGCGGTGACCGTCGAGGTGGCCGTAGCTGGAAGCGATCGCTGGCGGGAGGTGACCCGGCTGCAGGGCGACTCGCACGGCTGGAAGGTTCACCGGTTCCCCATGATGGACTTCGACGGCCAGACCGTGCAGGTGCGCTTCCGCTCGGAGGGCGCTTTCTCGCTGGCGGGCGCGGTCGTTACCGGGCTCAATCCGGGCCACCCGGTCCCCTAGAGGGCAAATTCGGTTTCGGTGGAAGGAGGGGCGGCTATGAAGACCTGCCCGCGCTGCCAGACCGAATTGCAAGAGTTGCCCATCGACCACCTCAACGTGGACATGTGCCCCAAGTGCGAGGGCTCGTTCTGGGAGAACCAGGAGGACGAGCTCGGCCAGATGATGCGCACCGAGGATAACCTCTCTCGGGTGGAGGCTTCGCAGCTGGCACCGATCCTGCTCAAGGACAAAACCGAGGGGATCGACCTCGAGGCGCCCGCCAAATGCCCGGTCTGCGGAGTGGTGATGGACCGCTACCAGTATTTCCTGGTCAGCGACATCTGGCTCGATCGCTGCGAGGAGCACGGCGTCTGGCTCGACGACGGCGAGCTGAAAGCGATCGTGGATTTCTACCTCAAGGACAAGAACCTGGCGATCGATCCGGCCACCAACGCCCAGCTGATGGCCCAGCTGAAGGCGATCTCGGACAAGAACAAGCCCGAGCGTGGATTCTCGGCCTGGATGGGCAATATGCTCGCCCGCGTCTTGGGCTTCGAGTAACACGTTTGTAATCTCGCGGGCGCCAGGTTGCGCTACATTGGCGACCTGATGAACGTGACCCGCACCGAGCTGACGGAGCTCGCCGAGCGCTACCGCGAGCAGACCGCGCGCCGGCCGCAGGCCCATCCCCTGGAGGAGCTGGGCGTGAGCGACCCCTACCGCGATTGCCACGACACGCACGCGGCCAACGAGGACTTTCTCGCTCGATTCAGCGCTCTACCGGGCTCGCCCGACGAGGTTCGCGCGGGTCTGCTGCGCTCGGCGCAGAGCTACAACAACCGGGCGGTTCTGGGAGCGGTCGGCGGGGTCTTGCTCGGGGGGTCTGGCATTCTAGGCGGCGTGGCGATGGGATTCTTGCGCGGATGGCAGGTCGGGCTCGCCCTCGGGTTGGCAGGCGCCGGCGTGCTGACGGTGGGCATCCTGGTGCACAATCAGAACGGCGCTTTGGAGGATTCGCAGCGCGTGCTGGTCGGCCGGTTGGACCGCTGGTTGGTGTCGGCGGACGAGTTCCAGAAGGCCTGCCCGGCGCGCCTCGAGCCGGAGACTTCGAAACGCTTCGAGGAGCGCCCCGAGCACCTGGTCGTCGGCGGAATTCGCCTGCCCAAACGCCCCGGCGAGTAAACCTCAGGCGACTCGCACCAGCCGGGTGGCTATCAACCCCACGAAGAGCTCGTCCCCCGTGCTGTACCACCAGCCCAGATGTCCCTGGCAGCCAGCGCACAGCGCGAAGCTCCAGGCGTAGCCGGGAAACCAGGTCGCCTCCAGGGTGGGGGTGCCGACGCGCAGGCAGCCGGGGGCGTCCGAGAAACACATCAGGTGGAACGAGTAACCGGCCGGGTTGCGGAACGTGTGCTCGTGACAGCCCCTCACCTCGATGGCTCTGGTGCGATGGGTCAGAGCGTGGCCGCAGGTCTTGCAGCAGATGCTGTGGTCCGGTTGCACCTCGGGGAGCGGGTCCAGCGTGATCTCGGGCGTGACGATGGTGATGGGCTCGGACACCTTCGCCTCCTTGGCTGTCCAGGTTAACAGATCCTTGCCGATGTTAAAGGATTGTAACTTGTGGAGGGCGCTCACCCGGGACGAGTCGAACTCTCGTCATAATCCTAATTCTCGCAACAGGGGGACTGACCTCATGGCCATCTCCGGTGCTAATTCGCTCTACACGAGCGGACTGTATAGCAATCCCTATGCCTATTCTGGCGGACTGGGCCTCTTCGGAGCCCAGGGCGGTCAAGGACTCAGCGGAGTCTCGCTGGCCGGGCTGATGCCCCTGCTGCAGCAGCTGATCGGTGCGATGCAGCAGCTTTCCAACGGGTGGAGCCAGTATGGCGGCGGTCAACCCACGGCCTTTGGTCAACCGGGCCAGGGCGGAGGCGGTGGGCACCAGTGCGGCAATGCCGGCGGTGGCGCGGGTGGCGCTCAGGGCTTGGGCGGCCAGAGCCTGGCCGGTCTGGGCGGCTTTGGCGGCCAGAGTCTTGGTGGTCTCGGCGGCGGACTGGGCAGCTTCGGCGGCTTCGGTGGAGGTCTGGGCAGCTTCGGCGGCTTCGGTGGAGGTCTGGGCAGCTTCGGCGGACAGAGCTTTGGCGGCTTTGGTGGCGGCCTCAGTGCGATGAGCAGTTTTGGCGGCCTGGGTGGTGGTAGCTTCGGCTCTTTCGGGGGCGGCGGCTTCAGCGCGCTGGGCGGCGGATTGGGCGCGCAGTCGGCCCTGAGCGGCGGCAACGCATTTTTCGGACCTGGCTTCGGTGCCATTCCCGGCATCAGTCCCTTTTTCGGCCAGCAATTCCCGGTGCAACCGTTTTTCCAGCAGAACCTCGGGCTCGGTGGCGCCGCTTTCGGGCAGGTCCCGGGCATCAGCCCGTTCTTCTCCCAGCAATTCCCGGTGCAACCGTTCTTCCAGCAGAACCTCGGGCTCGGTGGCGCCGCGTTCGGACAGGTCCCGGGCATCAGCCCGTTCTTCTCTCAGAACCTCGGGCTCGGTGGCGCCTCGTTCGGGCAGGTCCCGGGCATCAGCCCGTTCTTCTCCCAGAACCTCGGGCTGGGGGGCGCCTCCTTCGGACAGGTTCCCGGTATCAGTCCGTTCTTTTCCCAGAACCTCGGGCTCGGAGGCGCGTCCTTCGGACAGGTTCCCGGAATCAGCCCGTTCTTCTCCCAGAACCTGGGCAACGGCAGCTTTGGACTTTCGACGGGGCTCGACCTCGGGTTCTTCACCAGCAACTTTGGTGGTCAGTTCGCCGCGCCCAACACCGCCGGTCTCGGTCTGGGGCTCCCCCTGGCGCTGCAGACGGCCTTTATGGGTCAGCCGCAACTCAGCCCGTTCTTCATCGGATAGAACGGTAGCCCGGCTCGTAGCCCTCCAGGTCGTCCGGGTTTACCACCCGGGCGGCGCACCAATCCACCAGCAACACGTCGGCAAGCCCGCTTAAACCGGGCTCGTTGCCCTGTGGCTCCAGGCAGGCCGTGACAACCTGGCCGTCGCGCGCCTCGCCGTACACCACCGTCCCTCGCTCGGTCGTCCAGGCAAAGCCGTCGGGCACGCGACCTTCGGCGTCCCGGAACGTCAGCCCCAGGAACCGCTCCCGTGGGGGCAAGGCTGCCTCCAGCTCCCGGACGGTCAGTTTCTCGATGGGGTGCTCCAATTTGCGGACGTGCAGCGTTCGAAAACCCTCTCCGTGCCGCTCCTCGGCGAAGATGCGACGCACCCCCGCGAGCTCGCGCTCGACCTCGTCCCGGCGGTGCGCGGACACGAGCTCGATCTGCCGCCAGTCGTCCTCGTTCAGCACCAGACAGCCCGGTCCCCAGGGGGGGCGGATTTCCGGCAGCGCCTCCGCGATCGAGGGGATGCTGCACAAGATCTGGTCTAGCTCGATCGAGTCGATCGGCCACAGCTCGACGCGCAGGCACCCCGTCTTGCGAAAGTCGGCCGGCTCGGCGCGTTTCACCTGAAAGCGCAGATCGCCGAAGTGCATCGTCGTGTCCACCTCGAAGCTGGGAGGGAGTTGCGTGTCCTCCAACTCGACCGGCGAGAAGCGGTTGCGCCCCGACAGGTCGACGAATTCTACCTGGATTTTCATACGCGAAGGATTATCTCCGACCCGTCAACTCCTGTCCAGAGTAGGAGCGCGGGGTCGGCGCGCGAAGGCGCTCTGGCCATGCTGCACGATCTCTTTGTCGAGTGGATGCTCGACGCCACGCTCGATCGCTCCCACGCCCGCCCCATCGCTGGTTTGACCCGGCTGCGCCAGCTCGCAGCCCTCGAGCACAGCACCGAGTTGGACGCCTGGCTCGGCCCGCTCCGCCAGCAGTGCCTGGCGCGCTTTCCCCAGGCCGACTGGCTGATCTTTGACGGCCTGCGCGAGCCGGTGCGCCTTCTGGAGCAGCTGTCGCGTCCGGCGGCTCCCTTCGGTCCGGCCCGGCAGAAAACCCGGCAATTCTGCCTCTGGACGGCCTGGGCGGGCCGCTTTCCGCCGGTCCCCTCGGTGTTCGAGATCGGACAGGTGCTGGGAGCTTTCCTGGCCTCGGGGCCGGTGCTCGAGAAGGCCTACGAGGGCTCCGGGGGCCTGCTGCGGCTGGTCGACCACCTCCAGGCCCAGAGCTCGCCCGAGGACCGCCGGAAGATCCTCGGCGGCCTTTCCGGGTTGCTGGATTGGCCGGCCACCAGTTGGAAGGGTCGCGTGGCGCGCAAGCTGCGCTCCCTGGAGGTGCACCAGTCGGCACTGCTCGACGATCTGCTCGCTCAACTCTGCTAGGAGCGACGCCGTCCCTCGCGAAGCCGCTCGCATGAACGCCGTTCACCTGGGTACGACCCGTCAGAAACTTTCCGAGCGCATCGAGCAGGGTCGCGAGTTGCGCCGAGAAGTGCCGCGCTCGGCGCACGCCGAGTTCTCTCTCCCCGCCCGCGACCCGGTGCAGCGATTGCTCCAATCGGACGAGGGGCGCATCGAGTCCCTGATCCCCCTGCGGCATCAGCGCATGGGTCAGGACCCCTTCGCCTTCATGCGCGGCTCGGCGTTCCTGATGGCCGAGGACCTCTCGCACACTCCCGCTACCGGCCTCTACGTGCAGTCCTGCGGCGACTGCCACCTGATGAACTTTGGCGGATTCGGCACGCCCGAGCGCAACCTGGTCTTCGACATCAACGACTTCGACGAGACCCTTCCCGCCCCGTGGGAGTGGGATGTCAAGCGTCTGGCGACCAGTGTGGTGCTGGCCGGTCGCAGCCTCGAGCTGGACCCGCAGAGCTGCCAGCGGGCCGCGCGGCGAACCGTGAGGGCCTATCGCGAGCATCTGCAGGAGTTCGCCCGTATGCCCGTGCTGGACGTCTGGTATACCCGGATCACCACGCAGGAGGTCCTCGCGAACGCCCCCGACCCGGGCGCCGTCAAGAACCGTCAGCGGATGGTGCGGCGCGCCTATGCGGAGACCCGGAAGGCCGTGACGAAACTGCTCGAGCGCCGCGACGGGCGGCTGCGTTTCCGTGACCTGCCTCCCAAGCTCTACCATCCCGACAATCACGAGCAGTTCGAGCACCAGGTGCGGGGCTTCTTCGAGCAGTACCTGTCCACGCTTCAGGATGATCGGCGCGAGTTGCTGGAGCGGTTTCAGGTGATGGACATCGCCATGAAGGTGGTGGGGGTGGGCAGCGTGGGAACGCTGTGCGCCGTCGCCCTGCTGGTGGCCGAGGACGACCAGGTTCTGCTCCTTCAGTTCAAGGAGGCGCGTCCGAGCGTGCTGGCCCCGTTCGTGAATCGGCCTCCGCGCTATGCCAACCAGGGTCAGCGCGTTGTTTGCGGCCAGCGCTTGATGCAGGCCGCCAGCGATCTCTTCCTGGGCTGGACCAGCTCTCCCAACCGTCATTTTTACTTCCGCCAACTGCGCGACCTGAAGATCTCGCCCGATCTCACCGGGGTCAACAACACCCGCCTGGCTTCGTTTGGATCCCTGTGCGGACACGGATTGGCTCGCGCCCATGCGCGCGCGGGTGATCCAGCGCCCATCGCCGGGTATCTGGGCAAATCGGATAGCTTCGACCGCGCGGTGGCCGAATGGGCTCGCCAGGCGGCCGACCAGGCCGAGCGCGATCACCGCGCCTTCGTCGAGTCCGGTCTTCCCTCGAGCTGATCTGGCCAGGTGCCACTCGACGTGGCAGTGGAAGAACCAGTCGCCCGGATTGCTCTCCGTCCACCGGATGACCGCGTGGCTCTTGGGTTGCCCCCGGTAAAGTCGCCTTGGTTGGAGTCACCCTGGCGCAGAAGCTGGAAATGACGCCCGTGCGTGTGGCAGGGGTGGCTCATCATTGTGGCCGCATGGCCTGACCCTGTTGAACCGGGAGCTGCCGCACCTCCGGATGCGGGCCGCTGTGGAACGATTGCTTCGGGAGCTCGAACTCCTTCCCGTCAAAGGTCCAGAAATAAGGACGCGTGCTTGGGCCCAGGGTGTGCACGCCCACCACGTCGGGCGCCGTCAGGGGCACACCCCCGAAAGTGGTGAGGCGATCGTAACGCAGGATTTCGCCCCACTCGGGCCGCGCCTCGGGGGGTCGGGTCAGAGGGGCGCCCGCGTAGCGTAAGGTGGCCCTCGTGCCGCTGAAAGGCTTGTCTTCCAGCGTGTCCGCGTAGAACCAGTAGTTCCCGACGGGTTGGTCCATGGTGACGATGACGTCGACGCGCTCGCCCAGGTCGATCAGGCAGCTGTCGACCACTTTCGGAGTACGGGGCACCCCATCCGTGGCCACCACCTCCATCTTGTGGCCCTGGAAGCACAAGCGCATCTGGTAGGTGGAGCCCAGGTTGGCGACGCGGAACCGAAGGCGCATCCCCGGGTCGACGGTGAAAACCTCCTCGATCTTGCCGTTGACCAGAGACGTCTCGAACGGCACGTCGCCGATGTCCGGCTTCTTCCTCATCCGGCTCGTCCATCTTCATGGCGGGACGCTTACCTCCCGCGATGATGGCGGCCAGCATCTCGGGTCCCGGCTGGTGGAACCAATCGTTGATCAGCACCAGCACGTCCGCGTCATACCGGGCCCGGCTGGGGTCGTCCGGATCGTCCACGATGAGAAAGCCGATCATCCCATCGCCATACTGCACCTCCGCGTGAGAATGCCGCAGGTGGGTGCCAGCGGGCTCGGCCTCAAATCGGTATTCCAAGGTTTGACCCGGCGGGATCGGACCTTGCGAGACGAACTCGACGCCGTCCATTTTCCAGTTATCCCTCGTCGAGCTCGTTCTTGACGCTCACGACCACGGTTTGTCCCAGCCGGGCCCGGATGGAGGGACCGGGGAGCTGGTCGTTCACCGGTCGGGCCAGGCGGGCGGATTGGTGACCCGCCGCACGACGAAGTCGTAGCTCTGTCCCTCAGCGACGGCGGGGTGGCCCATAAGCACGAGACGGTCGATCGGTAGAAATTTCGATGGGTCCAATACATTGGCAGTTATCCTCCAGCGGCGTCCGTTATAGACGACACGCAGGACTTCCCGGGCACCGTCGAATACGCGTTCTCTTTCGCGAAGGAGATTTCATGCGCAAAACAACAATCTTGGTGGCATTGCTGGCAATTTTCCTTCTCGGCCTGCCCGGCTGCGGAGGTTCCGACATCACGGTTCCGGGTCCTGTCTCCGTAGAGCTCCTTCCGCCCTCACCGCCCGAGCCCGTGCTCCCGCAAACCTTCAGGTACCTCCTGGCCCCCAACAATCGCAACCTCGAGGGTAGCGTGGATGTGTTCCGGGTGAACGCCGACGATGGTTCTCTCTCGCCCGTGAACGGCTCGCCGTTCGCCCTGGCGCTCCCGGTTCACGCCCTGGCCGTTCACCCCAACAACACGTTCCTCTACGCCGGCGTGGACGATCTTACGTATCTCATCGGACTGCAGATCGACGCGGTTACCGGCAAGCTCACGCCGCTGCCGAACTTTCCCCTCGGTACCGTCAACGACAATGCCCCCCGATTCGACCGGACCGGTCGATTCCTGTATGTCGTGGGGCAGAACGACGTGGACGGCTTTGTCGTCAACCCGAACACAGGCTTCCTGCTGCGCCTTCCTGGCTTCCCGCTGGTCGTGCCGGGGATGACCGACGCGGTGCAATCCACCGTCAGCCTCGACAACCACTTTCTCTATATCACGGACCGCGGCACGGACGACGTCTTTACCTTCAACCTCAATCCCGCGACCGGTGCCCTCTCGATCGTAGGCCAGACGCCCACCGGCGGGCTCAACCCGCTGGGCATCGACGTCGACCCGTCCGGACAGTTCCTCTACGTCTCGACGACGGACGGATTCATGCACGGGTTCCTGATCAGCGAGACCGGCACCCTCACGCCCATTCCCGGTGCCACGGTCAAGTTCGCCGAGCCGGACGCGCTGGCGTTTCAGTTCAGCTTCAAGAACGGCAACCTCTACGTCGGCAATACCGTCAACAAAGTCCTCAACGGCTTCCAACTGGGGGATGACGGCTCGCTCATCCAGCTCCCTGGCCTGCCGATCGCCGCCGGCGCGTCGGGCGTGTCAGGCTTCCCCAACAGTCCGTTCATTTACACATCGGATTTCATCGACAGCGCCATTCACGGCTTCACGGCCGATGCGAGTGGCAACCTGGCTCCCGTCCCTGGCTCGCCCTACCAGGCGGATGGAGGTCCAGGATATCTTGTACCTGTGGTGGTGACGAAATGAGAAAACTCTTGCTCCTGGTCCTGGTTCTGTTCGGGCTCTACGGCTGCACGGGAGGAAACGACGATACGTTCTCCAGCAGTCCGATCGAGCCCACGCCTCCGCCCCCGCCTTTTGGGACGACGGCGACCTACTTGTTGAGCGCCAACCGCGACCCCGCGGCGGGCGGAATCAGCGTCTTCACGGTCGATACGGACACGGGCTCCCTGGCTCTGACGTCGAGTATCGCGACGAGCGGCGGGGTGAACGCTTTCACCCGGCATCCCAGCCTGCCGTTCGTCTATGCCTCTCTGGTGGACGCGCCCGTCCTGGACGGCTTCTCCATCGACCCTGCCAGCGGCGTTCTGACGCGGCTGCCGGGCTTCCCGATCGCCAGCGAGCAGGACTCGCACAGCGTCTTCGATCCGGCCGGCAAGTTCCTGTACGTGCTGGGCGAAACCACGATCAATGCCTTCGCCTTCAACGACGATGGCAGTCTGACCCAGGTCGCCGGCTTCCCTCAGGTCGTTCCCGGGTTGGTGGAGGCGCAGTCGGTCATCCTCAACCGGGCAGGCACTTTGCTGCTGTTCACGGACGCCGGCGGCGACCAGGTCTTCGCCTATCAGGTCGATCCGAGCAGCGGCGCTGTCACGTTCGCGAGCGCCACCCCCACGGCTCAGGGTCCCACGGGGCTGCAGTTCGACCCGGTCGAGGAGCACCTGTTCGTGAACGGGAGCAGCGGCGCGCTGGAGACGTTCAATGTCAGCGCTGACGGGGTTGTGTCCGCGGTCCCCGGGGGACAGGTTGCCTTCTCCACGCCCGGCGCCATCTCTTACCAGATGGGCTTCCAGGGCATCGACGTCTACGTCGGCGATGGCGCGAACAACACCCTGAACGCTTTCGAGGCCGGGTTCGACGGCACCCTGACGCAGCTCCCGGGCTTCCCGATCGCCAATGGCGGGGCCGAGGTCGTCTATTACCCGCAGCCGTTCTTCAGCGGATTGCTCTATGTCAGCGACTTCCTCAACGACCGGATCAATGGCTTCCGCGTCGACGAGAACGGCAACCTCAGCCCCCTGCCGGGCTCGCCCTTTACCGCCCCCGACGCTCCCGGCAGCCTGCTGCCGGTGGTGCTCACCTACTAGGTCAGACGGCGACCGGTGTGCGCATGCGGTGCCATTCCTGGAGGCTTCGCACCTCCAGGGGCCCGCGCGCATACCGCTCGAAGGCCTCCACCACGTTCTGGGCTCCCTCCAGGGTCGTGACCAGAGGCACCTCGCAGGCCACGGCGGCCATACGGATATCGGCGGCGTCGCGCTTTCGCTCGGCGCCGCTCGGCGTATTCAGGACCAGCGAGATCTCGCCCCGCGTCATGCGGGCGATGGCGTGATCGGGCTCACCCAGCTTGCCGATGACCTCGACCTCCAGCCCGGACTTGCGCAGCACATCCGCGGTCCCATCGGTTGCCAGCAGGGTGAAGCCCAATTTGACGAGGCGCTTCCCGAGAGGCACCACGGCGCGTTTGTCCTCGTCGCGCACGCTGATGAACGCGCGCCCGCCCAACTTGACGCGGTGGCCGCTGGCCAGCAGCGCTTTGAGATAGGCCCCGCCCGGCTCGGTATCGATCCCCATGACCTCGCCGGTCGACTTCATCTCCGGCCCGAGCAGAGGATCCATCCCCTCGAGGCGCTTCCAGGGCAGCACGACCTCTTTGAAGGCGAAGTAGGGGAGGTTCAGGTCCCAGGGCGGCAGGTCGGAAAGCTTCCGGCCCAGCATCAGGTCCACCGCCAGCGCCACGAAGTCGATTCCGAAAGCTTTGCAGAGATACGGCACCGTGCGGCTCGCGCGCGGGTTGACCTCGAGCAGGTAGAGACGACTTCCGCGCACCCCGTACTGCGCATTCATCAGCCCCACGATCCCGAGCTTTCTGGCCAGCGTGCGCAGGTCTTCCTCGATCTGCGCGATCTGCAGGGCGCTGAGCGCGCGGGGAGGGATACTGCAGGCGCTGTCACCCGAGTGGATTCCAGCTTCCTCGACGTGCTCCATCACCCCGATCAGCCTGACGTCGGTGCCATCGGCCAGCGCATCCACGTCCACTTCGAGCGCGTCCTCGAGGAACTTGTCCAGCAGCACCTCGTGGCCCTCGGCCGCCTTCTCGGCCCAGGGATACCAGCGCTCGAGATCCGCGTCGTCGAGCAGAACGCGCATAGCGCTGCCGCTCAAGACATAGGATGGGCGCAGGAGCACGGGATATCCGAGCTCCCTGGCGACGACTCGGGCCTCGGCGATGTTGCGCGCGATGCCTCCGGGCGCGATGTTCAGTCCCAGCTCCTCGGCCAGTTGTGCAAAGCGCTCGCGCGACTCGGTGGCATCGATCGCCTCGGGCTGCGTGCCCAGGATGGGCGCCTTCAGGTGGTGGCTCAGCTTGAGGGGTGTCTGGCCACCGAGCTGGAGGATGACGCCTTCCGGCTGCTCGCGCTCCAGGATGGAAGCCACGCTATCCCTGGTGATCGGTTCGAAGTAGAGGCGGCTGGAGATGTCATAGTCCGTGGAGACGGTCTCAGGGTTGGAGTTCACCAGGATCGCCTCCAGGCCGCGCGCCCGCAGAGCCTGAGCGGCCTGCACGCACATGCAGTCGAACTCCACGCCCTGCCCGATACGGTTGGGTCCACTCGACAAGATGACGACCTTGCGTCCCTCGAGGGGGGTCCAGTCGCCGCTGGATTCGGCGCTGGAGTAAAAGTAGGGCGTTCGCGCTGGGAACTCTCCGGCGCAGGTATCCACGGCCAGGTAATTGACCTTCGCGGTGGGCTCCAGGCCCATCCGCTGCCGCTGCATAGGGTCCTCGGGCGGGTGAGCCAGGCGGTGCAGCTGGTTTACGAACCACGGGTCGATGCCGGACAACTCGCTGGCCTTCTGCACGCTCATTCCATCCTGGAGAGCGTACTTGACGAAGAAGAGACGCTCGGGAGTGGGGATGGTCAGCTTTTCCTCGGACCCGTCGTACTCGCCGCGGTGGCGATCGTCCAGCCCGTCGTAGCCCTGCTCGAGTGAGCGGTAGCCTTTCTGGAGGGCTTCCAGGAACGTGCGCCCGATCGCCATGGTTTCGCCTACCGACTTCATGCTCGGTCCCAGGCGCTTGACGGCGCCGGGGAATTTCTCGAAGGCGAACCGGGGGATCTTCACCACCACGTAGTCAAGGCTGGGCTCGTAGGAGGCCGGGGTGCAGCCGGTGATGTCATTCGTGATCTCGGGCAGGGTGAGGCCCACCGCGAGTTGCGCGGCGATCTTGGCGATGGGGAAGCCGGTGGCTTTGGAGGCCAGCGCGGAGCTGCGGCTGACGCGCGGATTGGCTTCGATACACACCATCTGGCCACGGCTCGGGTCCACGCCGAACTGGATGTTGCAGCCCCCGGTCTCGACGCCCACCTCGCGGATGACGTCCACCGCGGCGCGTCGCATGACCTGGTATTCGCGGTCGGTCAGGGTCTGCACGGGGGCCACGGTGATGCTGTCGCCCGTGTGCACGCCCATCGGATCGAGGTTCTCGATCGAGCACACGATCACCGCATTGTCGGCTTTGTCGCGCATGACCTCGAGCTCGTATTCTTTCCAGCCGAGCAAAGACTGCTCGATGAGGACCTCGCCCATGGGGCTGGCGCGCACCGCGTTGCGCACGAACGGCTCGAACTCCTCGGGTTGGGTGACCAGCGAGGCGCCGCCCCCGCCCAGGGTATAGGCTGGCCGCAGGATGCAGGGCACCCCGATCTCGTTCCTGGCCTGCTCGAGCTGATCGAGGTTGTCGAGGTAGAAAGAGCGTGGGGCTTCCACGCCAACCTTCTTGAGACACTCGCGGAACAGCCCGCGGTCCTCGGCCTTCCGGATGGCCTCCACATTGGCTCCCAGGAGCTCCACGCTCAGCTCTTCCAGGACGCCCTTCTCGTGCAGCGCCAGGGCGAGATTGAGACTTGTCTGGCCACCCAGTGTGGGGAGCAGCGCGTCGGGCCGTTCTTTGCGCAAAATGGCCTCGACGATCTCGGGGGTGAGCGGTTCGATGTACGTCGCGTCGGCCAGGGTGGGATCGGTCATGATGCTGGCCGGATTGGAGTTCACGAGCACGACGCTGTAGCCGAGCGCCTTCAGCGCACGAGCCGCCTGGGTGCCGGAGTAGTCGAACTCACATGCCTGACCGATCGTAATGGGTCCCGAGCCGATCAGGAGAATCTTGTGGATGTCAGTGCGTTTGGGCATGGAGCTGCTCCTTGAGCCAGTCGAAGAGGTAGAGCGAGTCCCGCGGGCCGGGGCTCGACTCGGGATGATACTGCACGCACTGCACGGGCAGCGTGCGATGGCGGAAGCCTTCCAGGCATCCGTCGTAAAGGTCGGTGTGAGTGGCCTCCAGCTCCGGGGGCAGACTGTCGGGGTCGACCGCGAAACCGTGGTTGTGGCTGGAGATCTCCACCTTGCCGGTGTGCGAGCAGCTGACTGGGTGGTTGCCGCCGCGGTGGCCGAACTTGAGCTTGAACGTCCTGGCACCCAGGCTCAGAGCGGTGAGCTGGTGACCCAGGCAGATCGCCAGGGTGGGCAAACCGCTCTCCACGAGCTTCTTCACCTCGGGGATGATGTGCGTCAGCGCGCTCGGGTCGCCGGGTCCATTGGAGAGAACCAGTCCGTGCGGTCTGGTGCTCAGGATGGCCTCGGCTTTCGTACCGGCCGGGTAGATCTCCAGCTCCAGATCCCGCGACGCCAGCTCTTTGAGGATGCCCATCTTCACGCCCAGGTCGAGCACCGCCACGCGGTGCGGACCCTTGCCCATGCGCCAGGGCTGCTCGCAGGTCACCTCTTCGGCCAGGCCCAGGCCGACCATGCTCGGCTGGGCCTTCAGGGCCTCCATCAGGTCTTGCCCGGCCGGGCCGATGGCGCAGCGCTGAGCTCCGTGGTCGCGGATGTGGCGCACCAGCGCCCTCGTGTCCACTTCGGCCAGGCCGGCGACGCGATGCTCCTCGAGGTACTTGCGAAGGCTGAGACGGCTACGCCAGTTGCTGGGTGACGGGGATTGCTCGCGGACGATCACGCCCTCCACCCAGGGCCGGCGGGATTCGCCGTCTTCGAGGGTGATGCCGTAGTTGCCCATCTGCGGGTTGGTGAAGACCACCACCTGGCGCCGGTAGGACGGATCGGTGAGGATCTCCTCGTAGCCCGACATGGACGTGTTGAAGACGATCTCGCCGAAAGCGGGTCCGGGGTGACCGAACAGCTCACCCTCGAAACGGGTGCCGTCCTCCAGTAGCAGTACGCCCTTGTTCACAGGTAGCTCCTCTCGATTTCAGCCCGCACCTTCTGCGAGTCCTGGGCGCTGGCCAGTAAGACCAGCACGGTGTCGTCTCCCGCCAGGGTGCCGACCACGCCCGCCGGCGGGTTCTCGTCCATCGCGATGGCGACCGCGCTGGCGCGCCCGACCCTGGTCTTCACCACCAGCATGGCGCTGGCCGGCTCGACGGCGATCACGAAGCCTCCCACTTCGCCGGGTGAAGTCTTGGGGACCTCCGGCGCGGCGTAGCGATAGCGGCCATCCGGAAGGGGGCGCTTGAACAACCCCAGCCGTTTGATGTCCCGGCTGATGGTGGCCTGCGTCACCTCGACCCCGCGTTCCTCGAGCCCGACCACGAGATCTTGCTGCGTCTCCACGGGCTGCTCGGTAATGAGGGCCAGGATGGCGCGCTCGCGTTGGCGGGGCGTCATGTCGGGAGAGGGGAGTGACCGGTCACGTTTCCAGCACCTCTTTCAGGATGGACAGGGCGATCTGGCAATCTTCCTCGGTGACGACCAGGGGCGGGGCGAGGCGCAGGGTCTTGGCGCGCACCGAGTTGAGCAGCAAGCCCTTCTCCAGGCAAGCGAGCTCGATCGGTTTGGCTTCGATATCCAGGTCGACCCCGATCAGCAGGCCCGCGGCGCGAACCTCGGTCACGTGCGGCAACTTCTCGAGGCCGGCCACGAGTTGTTTGCTGCGCTCCTCGAGGTCGAGCAACAGCGGCTCCACCTCCTCCAGCACGACGCACGCCGCTGCCGTCGCCAGAGCGTTGCCGCCGAAGGTGCACCCGTGGGTACCCGGGCCCATGACCGCGGCGGCCTCCCTGGTGGCCAACACGGCCCCGATGGGCACCCCGCCCCCGAGGCCCTTGGCCAGGGTCACCACGTCTGGCATCAAGCTGTGGGAATGGTAGTTGAACATCGTGCCGGTGCGCCCCACGCCGGTCTGGACCTCGTCCAGGATGAACAGCGCTCCCGCCTTTCGACACAGCAATTCGAGGCCGTGCAGGAATTCCAGGGTGCCGGGGATGACCCCGCCTTCGCCCTGCACAGGCTCCACCAGGACTGCGGCCACATCGGGGCACATGGCGCGCTGCCAGTCAGCCAGCTCGTTGTAGGCGCAGAACTCGAACCCGGCCGGGAGCGGCTCGAAACCGACGTGGTAGGCGGGATTGCCGGTGGCCGCCAGGGAGCCCAAGGTGCGCCCGTGAAAGCTGTTGTTGGCCGTCAGGATCTTCGGTCCGCGGCCCTTCTCCAGAGCGTTCTTGCGGGCCAGTTTGATGGCCATTTCGTTGGCCTCGGTGCCCGAGTTACAGAAGAAGACGCGCTCGAGGCCCGACAGGCGAATCAGCATCTGGGCGGCCTTGATCTGCTCGGGGAGCTGGTAAAGATTGGAAGCGTGCAAGTAGCGTCCGGCCTGCTCCGAGATGGCGGCCACGAGCCGGGGGTGGGCGTGGCCGAGCGAGCTCACCGCTACACCGCCGATGAAGTCGAGATAGCCTTTCCCCTCCACGTCGAAGAGGCGGCTGCCGAAGCCGTGGCTGAACGCCAGCGGCGCACGGCGATAGTTGCCGAAAAGGCACTCGTCGGCTTGCTGGACGTAGTCGGTGTTGGTGGGCTTGTTTTCGGTCTTCATCTGCGGCTCGTCGTCGGAAAGATTTTCCCAGGTGGTGATCACGTTGGACTCCCTTTCGTCACCAGCGTGCCCTCCCGACCCGCCAGTCCATCTAGGAGAGATGAGCTGGCTCCGAGGATCTGTGCTGGAACGCCGCTGACGGCCGCCTCCTGACAAGAACGAAGCTTGGGAATCATCCCTCCGGTGGCGATGCCGTTGGCGATCATGTGCTCGGCTTCCTGGTAACTCAGTGCCGGGATTACCTTTCCGTCCTTGAGGACACCCGGGACGTCGGTCAGGAAGACAATCCGCTCGGCCTGCAGAGCTCGTGCGATGGCCCCGGCCGCCGTATCGGCGTTCAGGTTGAGCCGCTCGCCGTCTGGACCCAGGCCGATGGGGGCGATGACGGGCAGGTAGCCATTGGCCAGCAGGAGTTCGAGGAGAGGTGTGTTGACCTGCTCGATCTTTCCGACCAGGCCCAGATCCTGGCGGAGGTGAGAGCACTCCAGGAGCTGCCCGTCCACGCCCGTCAAACCGACCGCACGGCAGCTTCGAAGCAGGCTGACCAGATACTTGTTCAGCTTGCCCGCCAGGACCATCTCGGCGGCTTCCATGGTGGTTTCGTCGGTGACCCGCAGCCCTTCCACGAAACGGGCCTCATGGCCCATCGTCTGGAGCAGGCGCGAGAGCTCGGGCCCCCCGCCGTGCACCAGCACCGCCCGATCGCCGCGCTGCTGGAGAGCCCGCAAATCCTCGGCCAGTGTGCCCAGCTCGTTCTTACTTAGCGCGCTGCCGCCGAACTTGATGACGACAAGCCGATTGCTGCTGGACATTACGACATGTAGCTCCCGTTCAGCTTGACGTAGTTCTCGTTCAGGTCACATGTCCAGATGGTGGCTCGCCCCTCGCCCAGCCCGAGGTCAATCTGCATCGCCAACTCGGGCTGTTGCATGACCGCGACCGCTGCGTCGAACGTGCCGGTCACCACCGCGCCGCGCTTCATCAAAGGGACACCCCCGATGGAGACGCTGGTCTTCTCTTCCTCCATCTCCACGCCCGCGCGCCCGAGAGCGGCCAGGATGCGTCCCCAGTTCGGCTCGCCGCCGTAGAGCATCGTCTTGACGAGCAGGGAGTTCGCGACGCAGAAGGCGGCCTGCTTGGCCTCGGCGTCGTTCAGGGCACCTTCGAGCTGGATCTCCACCAGGTGACTGGCGCCCTCGCCATCCTTGACGATCTGCTTGGCCAGGCTCTGGGCCACGAGGGTCAGGGCCTGGGTAAACTGCTTGAGGTCGGTCTGGCCACCGGCTGCCCCGTTGGCCAGCAACAGCGCGCAATCGTTCGTCGAGGTGTCGCCGTCCACCGATATCGAGTTGAACGATTTGTCGATGGCCGTTCTCAGTGCGGTCTGGAGGTTGAGCGGATTGATGGGCGCATCCGTGGTCAGGAAGCAGAGAGTGGTGGCCATGTTGGGATGGATCATTCCGGCGCCCTTGGCCATCCCTCCGATGGTGTAGTTCCCGAATCGGGCGGCCGCAGTCTTCGGGAAGGCATCCGTGGTGCAGATTGCCTGCGAGGCCCGCACTCCATCCCGCGTCAAGTTCTCGGGCAGCAGCCGGATCCCGGCTCGAACCTTTTCCATGGGGAGCATCTGTCCGATGATGCCGGTGGAGGCCACCAGCACCTGGGCCTCCGGCAGCTTCAGGACGTCCGCTGTCAGAGTGGCCATCTCCCTGGCATCCAGGAACCCCTGGGCACCGGTGCAGGCGTTCGCATTTCCACTGTTGACGATGATGGCACGCGCCACGCCCCCTTTGACCTTCTCCTGACTGTAGCGCACCGGCGGTGCTTTGACCTTGTTGGTCGTGAACATGCCGGCCACGCTGGCGGCGCTGTCCGAGAGCAGCACCATCAGGTCGTCCTTGCTCTCCTTGATGCCACAGGCCAGCGAAGCGGTCTGGAAGCCCTGCGGTGAGGTGATGTTGCCGTCGAAAAGCACTTGGATAGTTCCTTTCAGGGGTAGATGCCGGGCTGCAGAAGGCCCGCAGTTTCAGGGAAATCGCACATGAGGTTGAGGTTCTGGATCGCCTGTCCGGCGGCGCCTTTCACCAGGTTGTCCAGGGCGGTGACCACGACCGCTAACTGGCGCTTCTCGTCATAGCGCACGGCCAGATCGACGTAGTTGGAGCCGTAAGTGGCCTTCGTCTGGGGTAGCTCCCTTTCGAGGACGCGGACGAAGGTTTCGTTGGCATAGGCTTGCCGGTAGAGCTCGAACAGGTCTTGTCCCGGCTTGATCCGGGCGTAACAGGTGGCGAGGATTCCCCGGGTCATGGGGGCGAGATGCGGCGAGAAGAAGACGCTCGCCTGCACTCCCTGCTCGATCTCGGGCTGGTGACGATGGACCCCGAGGTTGTAGGGACGGAAGTTGTCACTGACGTGGCAATAGTGGGTTGTGGCGGTCGCCCCTCGGCCTGCTCCGGAGACGCCCGACTTGGCGTCCACGATCAAGGGCCCCTCGGCCAGGTGCGCCAGGGGGGCCAGTGCCAGGATGGAAGCCGTGGGATAGCAGCCCGGATTGGCAACCAGCCGGGCGCTCCTGATTGCGGCGCGGTTTCTTTCGGGCAGGCCGTAAACCGCTTCCCGGCGCAGCTCGGTGGAAGGCTGGGGGCCATAGTGCTCGAGGTGCTCGGCGTCGTCCTTCAGGCGGAGATCGCCGGAAAGGTCGATCACCCTCAGACCTTGCTCGAGCAGCCTCTTTGCCATCGGAGCGGCCTGGCCGTGGGGAACCGCCAGGAAAGCTACCTGGGCGTCTCCGGGCAGTTGGTCGGACGGTCGGATCCTCTCCTGGATAGAATTTCGCAGGTTCGGAAAGAGCTCATACAAGTCTTTGTCAGCGGTGCCATAAAGGCCTGTGATCCGTGCGTGCGGATGCTGTAGCAGCAAGCGAATCAGCTCGCCGCCCGTATAGCCCGAAGCGCCTACGATGCAAACGTTCATTGTATGTTTATACATGTTGGCGAATAAAAATGCAAGCACGTCCGTTCTGGTACATATATCTGAGGGAAGCGGGTGCGGGTGTTAGAAAACTTCTATCAGTATCATGGCTTTGATTACCCTCGTCGAGGACCGGATGCTCGCCGACGGCTTGATGGCCGGTAGGCTTCGCCAGGCGGGCTATGAGGTCGAGGTGTATGGTGACGAGGTCGACGCGGCTTCGGTTCTGGACCGTCGTGCCCCCGACCTGGCGGTGCTCGTAGTCAACGAGCTGGAGCTTTGCCGCCAGTTGCGCGCCAAGCAGCCCGGGCTTCCCATCGTTCTCATCAGTCTGAACGCTCAGGACGAGCATCGGTTTCAGGCTTTCGAAGCCGGTGCCGACGATTTCTTGGTGCTACCGGTCAATCTGCGAGAGCTGGAATATCGGGTGCGTGCTCTCTTGCGCCGGAGCCAGTCCAGCGAGCCACGCTTGCTGGTCGTCGGTCCGTTCGAGTTGGATGAGCGCACGGGCACATTCTGTATCGAGGGTCGGCCTGTGCACCTCACGCCCCGCGAAACGGACTTGATGGCCTACATGATGGCGCGTCCAGGCCAGCTGGTCAAGCGGAGCGACCTGCTCGAGCAGATCTGGCGCTCGGGTCCGGATGAGACGAAGACCCTTGACGTTCACTTGCGCTCTCTGCGGAGCAAGATCGAGGATAACGCCAGCCACCCTCGGTTCCTGGTCACAGTCCGCGGTCGCGGCATTCGCCTGGACGTCTGAGCACGACCAGTCGCCGTTCCAGTCCAGTCAGGTCCTGATCCGGGACAAGCTTCCGTCGTCGTTCTTTCCAACCTTGCGTAGGTTGCTCGAGAAGGGCTCCGGGGAGCCTGTTCGCCTCGTGCTCCCTGGCGACGAAAGTGACGGCCATTCTGGCGCCGGGCTTCAGGAGGCGCATCGCCTCGCTCACATCGGGACTGAGGTGCATGACGTCTAGGCAAATGAGCCCATCGGCGCGCCCCCCCTCCAGACCGGATGCGTGGAGATCAGCGCGCAGGTAGGTCGCCGGGTAGCCCGCAGCGCGCCGTCGCGCTTCCCCGAGAGACACTTCGTCCAGATCGACTCCCAGAAGTACAGCTTTCCAGTGCCGGGCCAGCCAGAGACCGGGACCTCCGGGCCCGCATCCCAGGTCGATCAGAAGGCCGCCCGGCGGGATTTGCAGCCACTCGGCGATGGTTCTCAGTTCGCTCAGGGTGGTGTCGCCGAGCGCTCCAGGCACTGCTTCATGCGCGAAGACTTCTTCGTAGGTACTCAACTTTGCTGGCGGCATTCGTTGAGAGCGGCCAGGGCCACGCCCTGTGGATCGTAGTGGTCCATGCCTTTCCACCCGGCCGCTTGCAGCCAGCGCCTGGCGGTGCGGTAATCGCCCCGGCAGTATGCCTTCAGGCCGTGCTCGAAAACGAGCCCCATCCCGGCGTGGGCGAGCGTGTGGAGCACGGTCACCAGCACGAAAAGGCTGATTCCGGCGACCGAAGCGACGAGGACAGGAGAGTAGGGAAGCCACCCCGCCAGAGCGGCTCCGCCGCTCAGAAATCCGAATGCGACGGCCGTGATTGCGCCGACTCCCAGGTTGAAAGGGTTGACGCCGCGCTTGAGCTCATCCACGAACGTGGGCGTGCCCGGTGGGGGAGGGCATTCCATCAATCCAAAGGTTCTCGCGCTTTTCGCCGCGAACCTCCCCCGGTGAGACCCTGGATCTTCTTCCTTCCGAACTTGCTCCTGTTGGTCGATTGGGCCCGCCATCGCCGTGGCGTGAGCTGGTTCTTCGTGCTGGCTTGTTTCGGCCCGCTGGGGGCGGGGGCGTACGTCTTTTACCACTGGGAATCGATTACTTTTCCGTTCCCGCTCGCCAGCACATTCCGACGCTTGTTCCAGAAGCCTGTCAGCAAGCGCTGCCACCGATGCCAGCAGCTGGCCTCGCGCGTGGAGTGGGTGGAGGATGGCCGTTCTCGCCATCTGATGTGTGCCCCCTGCGCGGTGGAAGTGCGCCTGAGTCACAGCCGCTGACCTCCTACCTCGAGGCGCTCGAGCGCGAACGCGGTGTGCGCATCCTGTATGCCTGCGAGTCGGGCAGTCGTGCCTGGGGCTTTGCCTCGGCCGACTCCGACTTTGACGTCCGCTTTCTCTATGTTCATCCCACGGATCACTACCTGAGCTTTCGCGTCGAGCACAAGAGGGATGTGATCGAAGTTCCGATCTCGGGCGATCTCGATCTGAATGGTTGGGACCTGCGCAAAGCGATGGGCTTGCTGGTCAAGTCCAACGGCGCACTTCTCGAGTGGCTGACCTCTCCCATCGTCTATCGGTCCGGCCTCGACGATTTGCGCGCCGCTCTTCCCTTCTTGTTTTGCCCTCGCTCTTTGGGCTTTCACTACCTGCAGATGGCTCGAGGCGCACTGCGCGACCTGACCGGCTCGGAAGTCAATCTGAAGCGTTGCTTCTATTGCCTTCGGCCCACTCTGGCCGCACGCTGGCTCGATCTCCACGGGGGGCTTCCTCCGGTGGCCTTCTCTGGCCTGCGCGCCGTCCTGCCCACCGATCTCGAGTCGACGGTGGACGACCTTCTCGCCCGCAAGCAGGCGAGCTCGGAAAAGGATACCGGGTCGGTTGAGGCAGGCTTTCTGGCCTTTCTCCGGGCCGAGGTGGAGCGTCTGGGCACCGTGGTCCCTCGTCTCGAGGTCGTCAAGCCTGACCTCGATCGCCTGGATGCATTGTTCGTAGCTGCGATCCAATAATTTAGACGTCTCTGTCCCAGTTTTCGATTCCGTGCCGGAATTTTTATCGTTAAAAAAAGCACATTTGTTCGAAAGGCTAAGCCAGGTTTTTAAACGAAACATACGCCGCGCAGAAAAGAGAAATGGGGGAACCATCGTTTGGATACACTAGAATGTCTTCTTGAGCTACCGGCCCCAAAGTTGCATCAGCACGCCAAACAGGTCGTCAAGCAGATGAATACCAGCTTTTTCCGGGTCGGTCTCGCTCTCTTAGCTTGTGAAAGAAGCGAGTCTTATCGCTTGCCCGGGTGCGTGAGCATCATTCAATATGCCGTGGAGCACCTGGGGCTGAGCCGTCAAAAAGCGAACGAACTCCTCAGGGTGAGTCGTTCTCTGGATGGGCTTCCAGTCCTCCGTGAAGCTTTTCGCACGGGCAAGCTGGGTTGGGGAAAGATGCGCGAGCTCACCCGCGTGGCTACCCCGGCCAACGAACGGCAGTGGGCCCTCTTCGCTCAGACACGATCAACCGATGAGGTCGCTAAAGAGGTCGTGATGAGCCCGCGCGCTTTCAATGCGAGCGTGGCTGCCGCTCAGCCAAAGCTCGAGTTTTCGCCCGGGAGCACGGATGGCGTCGGCGGAGATGGCCAGACACTGGAGCCGCACTCGGTTCCGCTCGACGAAGGTGGGCTGTTCTCTCGCACCGAGCAGAATGCTGCTCCCCAACTCATTCCGTTTACACCCCTGACCTCTTTCAGCCCGGAAGGGCGCAGCAGTTTTCGCGCCGAGCAGACGCGCCCTGCCGTGCTGCCTGTTCCTCTGATCACCGAGGAAGCGGTCATGACGAACGAATCGGTCCCTCCTCCTGCCACGGGTCGCAAGATTCGACTTATCATCGAGCTGACGCCGGAGCAGTTCGTTCGCTACGAGCAAGCCGAGGTGCGGATTCGCCGACAACTGAACCGCCGAGTCTCGCGCAGCGAGATCCTGATGCTGCTGGCGGAGAGCAAGTTGTCGGCTTCCAAGCCTCGAGCGCTGGCCAAATTGCCTGTGGTCATGATCGTGGATGGAGCGACCGGCGCTGGTTGGTATCAGTCGAGTCAGGGGTTGCTTCCGGCCACTCCCTCACAGGTTGAGATGACGATGAAAAAGCTCAAGCCGATCGAGGTGGTTGGTCAGCAGACACTTTTTGAGTCGAAGGCTGAAGAGCCGCTGGGGACCAGGGGAGAGGTCGGCACCGGCGGAGGCAGGGAAGGCTGCCGGTTGCCCGGCTTGGGATGCTCTCCCGAGGCGCTCGGGGTTGCCGTGCCGCAGGCGGGGCAGCCCGAAGCTCGCGCGTGCGCTCCGGCAAAAGGTCCCACTCGCCGGCGGAAGATCCCTCTCGAAACCTATCGAGCGCTGGTCGCCCGTTCGGGCGGCCGCTGTGAGTCATGCGGACGCTTCGGATGTGCCCTGCACGTCCATCACGATACTCCTCTCAGTCGGGGTGGTACGAACGCGCTGGAGAATCTCAAGCTTGAGTGTGGTTCCTGTCACTTCCATGGTGAGCACGCCAAAGACTTTCTACCAGGCTCTGCCTGGGCCAAAGCCCGTGACCGAAAGAGGTTCCTACGAAAGAAGGAGCGTGCCAGACAAGCCAGACGAGTTGTCAGGAAGAAAGCTGCGGAAACGAGGACCGGGAGCGAGGACTCGTTTACATGAAATTAACTTTTGGGCGCCAAAAATACAGTGATGGATAAGGTCTGACTGCTATCCTGAATTCAGGTCTTCGAGGTCACGCGGTCTGGCGGCTAAAACGGTCGTCGATGACCCGCATGAACGCGTCGACCAGCATCGGGTCGAAATGGGTGCCTTTGCCCTCGAGCATGATGGCGCGCACTTTTTCGAGCGGCATTCCCGGCTTGTAGGGGCGCGGGCTGATAAGGGCGTCGAAGACGTCGGCGACCGCGATCACGCGGGCTGCCAGCGGGATCTGCGTGCCTTTGAGGCCGTCGGGGTAGCCTTTGCCGTCCCAGCGCTCGTGATGACCGCGGATGGTCGGGCAGAGATGACGCAGCGACGCGATCGGGTGAACGATTTCCTCGCCAAAGATCGGATGCTGCTTCATCATCTGGAATTCTTCCTCGGTCAGCTTGCCAGCCTTGTGGAGAATTTCGTTCGGGATTTTCACTTTGCCGATGTCATGCAACAGACCGGCTTTGCGCATCGAGCTGCTGGAGACCTGCGACCCGACGAAGTCGCCGATCTGGTTCAGGTCGTCCTGGCTGACCTGACTCAGTTGGGCACCGACCTGGCCGATGTCTTTGAGCAGTGCTCCGTGGCGGATCTGTTTGCGGGTGCGGAAGTCATTGACGCCCAACTCGTCGGCCAGCCCCATGGCCAGGTCCAGAACGCGGGCCGAGTGGGCGTAAGTGAACTCGCCGCCCAGCTTGAGGACGATGCCGAGGGCGTTCATAGCGCTCTCCTCGTCCAGGCCGCTCAGGTCGTTGGTCTTGTAGGCGCGCTTGAGCAGCGAGCTGATGCTATGAGCGGCGTGCCTGCTGGCCAGCTCGCCCAGGTTCTGCCCCGACGCTCCGACACCCTGGAGTTTCTTGAGTGCGAGGTCGGCTTCGGCCGGGAATTCGAAACGCTGGGCCTGACCGGTCTTGGCGGCGGCGCCGGGGGCGGGCGCAGTGGCTTCAGGGCTCTGGTTTACCTGACGGTTTTCCTGCGCGTGGGAGCCTTCGCGCTGGTCGCGGCCGCCCTGCTCCTGGTTGTTCTTGCCCTGGAGGCTGGCGTCGACCTGCTGTTTCATCCCACTGCCCTGGTTGGCGTTCTGGTTCGGGTCCGTCGTGGATTTCTGAGTGGTGTTGCTGCTCGTGACTTGCTGCGTCCCGGTTAGCTGAGTCGTCTTCTGGGCACGCTCATTGGCGACTGTTTCGACGGGCTCGAGCCTGGCCGATTCGCGAGGGTTCTCGGAGATAACGTTCGTCACAGGCGGAGCGACGAGGGCTGGAGCAGTCCGGGGCAGCAAGGCCTCGGCCAGGTGGGTGGGCTCAGGCGTTTCGGTCTGCGGCAGCAGGGTTTTGCTGAGATCGGGCAGCTCGACTTTGGGGGTCTGTGCCGGGGTCTGTGTCGGAGTCTGTGCCGTGACGGGCTGCGGCTCGGCCGGGCCCTCGGCTGGAGCTTCCAGTGAGATGGGCTTACCTTCTGCCTGGGGCTCCTGTTTCGGGCTTTCCGGGATCTGTGGCTTGGATTCGATCTTAGGGGTCTGGGTAAGTTTGGTGACCTCGGGGGATTTGGGGCTTTCGTTCTTGGGCTCGGGGGCGGGCGTCTCTGCCTTCGGTTCGGGCCTGGTTTCCTCGTGATTGGGCTGCGCGATAATCTGCGTCTCGGATTCAGTTTCGGCATGACGGGTTTCGCCTTGCTGGCCTTTGCTTTCGACGGTGGTGCGCGTGGTCTGAGATACGCTCCCATCGGCGCGCACTTCGGTATGGCTCTCGGAGCGCGTCTGCGTCGCCTGGGCCGCCGGCTTGTCATCGGTTTTTTCGGGCTGCGGGGCTGCCTGGATGGTGCTTTCCTTTTTGGTTTCGGTGGGCGGGGTCCTGGCCAGTTGCTGCTCCGGGTTACCCTGCTGATCGTCGCGATTCTCGTCGGACTTCTCGCTCGGCATCGTCTCGCTTACCGGCGCAACCGGGACCGCGGGCGAGGCCTCGGGCGCGGCTACGTCCGGCGTCGCCTCGACGGAGCCCAGTTGCAGTGCCGGCCTGGTTTCGGCATTCTCGCCGCGGAGGGCTTGCTCGAAGCCGCCGGGCTGGACCACGACGTTCGTGTCGGACGATGCGCTGCTCGGGGCATCAGCGTTCGCGACGACAGTGGGCTCCAATTTCGCGTTCTGGCTGACCATCTTCGGGCCGTCCGCATTGGCGCTTACAGTGGACTCGGGGTTGAGAGCGTCGGTCGTGTTGGCGATGACCGTGGACTGGGACCTGGCGTCGTTGCTGTTGGTCTTGGGGGCGTCGGCGGTGGCGTTGACCTTTGAGTCCGACCTGGCGTTGTTGCTATTGGAATTGGGCACGTCGGCGTTGGCATTGACGTTCGGCTCGGACTTGGCGTCATTGGCGTTGGTCTTGAGAGCGTCCGCGTTGGCGTTGACTTTGGGTTCGGAGTTGGGCGCTTCCGTGTTGGCGTTGATCTTCGGCTCGGGCTTGGCGTCGTTGCTGTTGGTCTTGGGAGCGTCTGCGTTGGCGTTGACGTTGGGTTCGGTGGCGTCGTGGCCGTTGGTCTTGGGAGAGTCCGCGTTGGCGTTGACTTTGGGTTCGGATTTGGCGTTGGGCGCTTCCGTGTTGGCGTTGATCTTCGGCTCGGGCTTGGCGTCGTTGCTGTTGGTCTTGGGGGCGTCGACGGTGGCGTTGACCTTTGCGTCCGACCTGGCGTCGTTGCTGTTGGAATTGGGCGCGTCGGCGTTGGCATTGACCTTCGGCTCGGACTTGGCGTCATTGGCGTTGGTCTTGGGAGCGTCCGCGTTGGCGTTGACCCTGGGTTCGGATTTGGCGTCGTGGCCGTTGGTCTTGGGAGCGTCTGCGTTGGCGTTGA